>JBAVYM010000078.1:0-10130 GCA_049698775.1 Gammaproteobacteria bacterium | reverse complement strand
TCTTGGCACCCGCGCGCGCGGCCGGCAAGGATTTCCCGCTGCGGGTGCCGCGCGCCTTCATCAGCCGCATGCGCAAGCGCGATGCCGCCGATCCGCTGCTGCGCCAGGTGCTGCCACTCGGTGAGGAACTCGATGACACACCGGGTTTCAGCGAGGATCCGGTGGGCGATCTCGAAAGCCGCCAGCAGCCCGGTGTCTTGCACAAATACCAAGGCCGGGTGCTGCTCATCACCACCGGCGCCTGCGGCGTGCACTGCCGCTACTGCTTCCGCCGCCATTTCCCGTATGCGGAAGAAACTGCGCGCGCCGGTGACTGGCAGGCAGCGCTGGATTATCTGCGCGCGAATCCGGACGTGAACGAGATAATCCTGAGCGGCGGCGATCCGCTGTCGCTTACGGACCGGGTGCTGGCGGACTTGGCCGGCGCCTTGCAGCAGATTCCACATATAAAACGCCTGCGCATCCATACCCGCCAGCCCGTCGTATTGCCTGCGCGCGTGGATGACGCATTGCTGGCGTGGCTCGGGAACTGCCGGTTGCAGAAAGTGGTGGTAATTCATGTGAACCACGCCCGCGAACTGGATGCCGCCGTAGCTCAAGCCATGTCACGGTTGCAAGGAGCCGGTGCTGTCTTGCTCAATCAGTCGGTGCTCTTGCGGGGCGTAAATGATTCGGTGGAAGCGCTCGCCGCGCTTTCCGAGGCGCTGTTCGCCGCCGGCGTCATCCCCTATTATCTGAATCTGCTGGACCGGGTCCGGGGTGCCGCCCATTTCGAGGTGGCCGAGAACCAGGCCCGCGTTCTCATGGACGGATTGCGCGCCCGGCTGCCGGGTTATCTGGTTCCCCGGCTGGTGCGCGAAATCGCCGGAGCGCCCAACAAGGTACCCCTGGCCTAGCCATGGCATAAGCCCGTGCATACCATACGGTTAACCATTAAACTCCAAACAGCCGGCTTGGATATCTGAGGAATTAGCTTGTCGCCACGGAACGCCCTGCCTGTCCTTATCATCACCGCATCCCAGAACGAAGCGGAGCAACTTAACAGCCTGCTGCGCACGGCCGGTTATCCGGTACGTCCGCTGTGGGCGCCGGACATGGAAACCGCGGAAAAAAGCGTCAAGGAACAGAAGCCGGATCTCATTCTGTGTTCCATGAGCGTGATCGGCGCGCCCTTTTCCGAAGTGGTCAAGCTGCGCGACATGGCGCTGCCGAACGTGCCCATCATCGCCCTGAGCGACGTCACAGAACCCGCGTTGGTTGCCGAAATAATTGATACCGGCGCACGCGACATGATTTCCATGGAACAAACCGAGCATCTGCGCGCCGTGGTATCCAGGGAACTGGAAGTCCTGCAGCTCGCGCGCGACCTGGAACAGAAGAGCATCACCTTGAAGGAATACGAACAGCGCATAGATCTGGTGATGAAGGATTCAAAGAACGCCATCACCTATGTACACGATGGTATCGTCCTGAACGTCAACCCATCCTTCCTCGAATTATTCGGTCATAAAACCAGCGGAGAAATCGAGGGTCAGCCGGTGCTCGAACTGTTTGCGCCTGAATCCCAGAATGCCCTCAAGGAAGCGCTCAGACTCTCCGGCAAAGGCCAGACTGTCCAACCCCTCACCGTGAAAGGCAAACACGCACAAGGCAAAATCTTTGACATCACCTTGGAAATCGCCAAGGCCGAGATTGACGGCGAGCCGGCGCTCGAAATCACCATACACGACGACAGCGAGGTCAAGGAAGCGCAAGCGCACATCGAGACCCAAGCGCAAGCGCAGATTGATCTGCTCAGCCAGAAGCTGGCGGCCAGCGTGCAGCAACTTACCACTGCCCGCAACCTGGATCTGCTCACCGGCCATATCAACCGGGTGCACTTTATCGAGGTGTTGCGTCAGGAACTGGCCAGGGAAAACAAATCGGCGGTACGTGCGCTTATCTACATCAAACCAGACAAGTTCTCGGGGGTCTCGGAGAAAGTTGGCGTGATTGCCAGCGACGGCATAATCAAAGGCTTCGCCGATCTCATTCACTCAAACGTCACCAAGGACGACATCGTGGCGCGTTTCGGCGGCACGGTGTTCACGATAATCATGACACGGCGCAAGCTGAAGGAAATCAACGACTGGGCCGAAAAGTTCCACGCCACGGTCACCACGCGGATCTTTGAATCCACCGGCAAGTCCACCAGCCTCACTTGCAGCATCGGCTACGTACAACTGGATGCACACAATCGGGACGCCGAACGCGCACTGGCCCACGCGCAGGAAGCCTATCGCAAAGCAAGCGTAGGCGAGAGCGGCCAAGTTGTCGGCTGGACGCCCCCGAAAGTGGATGCCGAGGGGCAAACCACAGGTACCGAGTGGAAACGCCTCATCACCGAGGCCTTGAAAACCAACCGCTTGATGCTGGTTTATCAATCCATCGTCAGCTTGGTGGGCGACGCCACCGAAGCCCTGGATATACTGGTGCGATTGCGGGACGAAGAGGACAACGAAATCTCCAACAAGGATTTCCTGCCGGGCGCGGAACGCGCCGGCATGATGATTGCCGTTGACCGCTGGGTGGTGGAACGCTGTCTCAGAATGGTAGAAGAACGTGCACAACAAAACCGGCCGGCGCGCCTGTTCGTGCGGCTCTCGGATCAGTCCCTGACCGACAAGACGTTGCTGCCCTGGCTGGAAAAATTGCTGAGCGGCGTGTTTCTTTCCGCCGGACAATTGGTGTTCCAGATCGCGGAGAAATCCGCTGAAAAATACATCACCGATGCCCGCGCGCTTGCGGAAGGCGCGCACCGCCTTCAATGCGGTTTCGCACTCGAACATTTCGGCTTGGGACACAATCCGCTGCACACCCTGGGTCTGATCCGGCAGGTTGACTATCTCAAAATTGACGGCAGCCTTACCGCGGCCTTGGCGACCGAGGAAGACAAGCGCGAAATTGTCAAGAAATACGTGGGGCGGGCGGGCGAATTGAAGATCCACACGGTCGCCGAGAAAGTCGAAAAGCCCGAGACCATGACCATGCTGTATCAGCTCGGCATCCAGTACTTCCAGGGCAATTACATCCAGGAACCGGAAGTAATCATGTCCGACACCAAACCGGCGCCGGCTGCGGCCCGTTAACCCCTCCCTGCTCCAGTTTTCATGCCGATGGGGTTTTCCCCGGCATACGTGATTCGGGATACATCGCTTCCACCGTGCGCCAGCCGCGCGGCAATTTGAGGCCGCGCCGGCCGCGCTCGCCAACATATTCTTTGAGTTCCTTCGGCGAGAGCGTCATGTGGCGCTGGCCGGAGAGAATCACCAACCCCTCGTCCACAGGTACGCAAGTCACCGCCGCCATGTATTCCTCGTGACTCGCGGCCTTTTTGGAAGGAATGCCCATGATCTTGTTGCCCTTGCCGCGCGCCAGTTCCGGCAGCGCCTTCACCGGGAACACCAATATATGTCCCTCACTGCTCACCGCCGTGATCAAATCGCTTTTCACGTTCCTGATCGGCGCCGGCACCAGCACGCGCGCGTTCTTGGGCAAACGCAGTGTCGCCTTGCCGGAACGGTTGCGAGACACGAGCTCGCCGAGTTTCACCACGAAGCCATAACCTGCATCGCTGGCCAGCAGCCATTTGTCGTCCGGTTCGCCGATGAGCACGCCGGCGAAACTCGCGCCTTCCGGCGGCGTTAGCCTTCCGGTGAGCGGCTCTCCTTGGCTGCGGGCCGATGGCAATGAGTGGGACGGCAAGGTATAGGCGCGGCCGGTGGAATCCAGAAATATCGCCGGCTGATTGCTCTTGCCGTATGCGGCTGACAGGAAACTGTCGCCGGCCTTGTAGCTCAGAGTGCGCGGGTCCAATTCATGCCCTTTCGCGGCCCGCACCCACCCGGATTTCGACAAAATCACCGTGGTCGGTTCGGTAGGCAGCAGCTGGTTTTCATCGATGGCCTGTGCGACCGGCGCGCGCTCCACCAGTTGTGAACGGCGCTTGTCGCCGTAATTCTCTGCATCCGCCGCCAGCTCTTCGCGCACCAGTGTCTTGAGTTTAGTCTTGGAGCCCAGGATCTTTCCGAGTGCCTCTCGTTCTTTGGCGAGTTCTTTCTGCTCGCCGCGGATTTTCATCTCTTCCAGTTTGGCGAGATGCCGCAGCTTGGTTTCCAGAATCGCTTCAGCCTGGATGTCGCTCAGCTTGAAGCGCTTCATGAGCATGGGTTTGGGCTGGTCATGCTTGCGGATGATGGCGATGACTTCATCTATATTCAGATAAGCAACCAGCAGCCCATCGAGGATATGCAGCCGCTTGTCCACCTTGTCAAGCCGGAACTTGAGGCGGCGGGTAACCGTCTCCACCCGGAATTCCAGCCACTCGCTCAACATGTCCTTCAGGTTTTTGACCTGCGGCCGGCCGTTGAGACCGATGACATTCATGTTGATGCGATAGCTGCGTTCCAGATCGGTGGTGGCGAACAGATGCGCCATGAGCTCGTCGCTGTCCACGCGGTTGGAACGCGGCACGATCACCAGGCGCGTGGGATTTTCGTGATCCGACTCGTCGCGCAGATCCTCCACCATCGGCAGCTTCTTGGCACGCATCTGGGCCGCGATCTGTTCCAGCAGCTTGTCGCCGGATACCTGATACGGCAATGCGGTGATCACGATGTCGCCGCCCTTCTCGCGCATCCATTTAGCGCGCAGGCGCACGCTGCCGATGCCGGTTTCGTACATTTGCAGGATTTCGTTGTGCGGCGTGATGAGTTCCGCTGCCGTGGGGAAATCCGGCCCCTTGATGTGCTCGCAAAGCTGCTTGGCCGTGGCCTTGGGCTCATCCAGCAGACGGATGCAGGCGCTTGCGACTTCTTTCACGTTGTGCGGCGGGATGTCGGTCGCCATGCCGACGGCGATGCCGGTGGTACCGTTCAACAATACATTCGGAAGCCGTGCTGGCAACAGCTTCGGTTCTTGAAGGGTGCCGTCGAAATTCGGCTGCCAATTCACTGTGCCCTGGGCGAGTTCCGACAGCAGCACTTCGGCATACTTCGAGAGCTTCGCTTCGGTGTAACGCATGGCGGCGAAGGACTTGGGATCATCCATGGAACCCCAGTTGCCCTGGCCGTCTATGATGGGATAGCGGTAGGAGAACGGCTGCGCCATCAGCACCATGGCTTCGTAACAGGCGGTATCGCCATGCGGGTGGTACTTGCCGAGCACGTCGCCAACGGTGCGCGCGGATTTCTTGGGCTTGGCCTGATAATCCAGACTCAGTTCGGACATGGCATACACAATGCGCCGCTGCACCGGCTTGAGGCCATCGCCGATGTGCGGCAACGCCCGGTCCAGAATCACGTACATGGAATAATCCAGGTACGCCTTCTCGGTGAAGGCCTTCAGCGGCTGGCGCTCGGTACCTGCGACGGTGAGCATGGATGTACCTGCCATGATGACTCCTCAAACCAATAGCCATTCCAGGACGGCCACATTATTGCTGATGCTTCCTAATACTATTAAACCCAGGAACCGCCTGGGGGCCAAGTTCCCTTAAATTTACGCTGTGATACAACAGCCTTCACTACCGGCCATAGAAAACCTCTTACGGTCTCAACCGTAGCATCAAACTTTGCCGGGTTCTTGATCTTGTTTCGCTCGATGAAAGCGTTCCATTGTCTCTGTTTTACTGGTTCCGCAGAGAATGCGGCTGTCAGTGCGACAGGCAACTTCGCCGGCAACTCTGTCTTACGATGTTTGAATGTAGTTTCCAGGGAGGTCGCCAAGATTCCACCATCAAAGGTTGCATGTTGCGCGAGTGCCGCAATGTCGAAGAAATCTTTCATACGACTGTTGGCCGATCCCAATACCACCATCGCCTGAAATTTCTCAGCAATGGTTGTTTCAGGTCTGTAGGCACGCAGATGGGCGGTAGGCATGTTCAGCAAACTAGGGTAATCGAGCCAGTCGGGCTCGGGGCTCACCGCATCGCCGATACCCACATCCACCTGTAGTTTGATTCGCGCATTGCCGAGCATTCCAATAAATGTAACCCGTCGGCCGCCGTAAGGGTCTTCTACCCGGATGTCTTCCACTGTTAGGGTCTCGGTCAGGAAACTCAGGCCATCCGGCACGACCTGAGTGAGGCAAGCTTCCTGGAAAATCCATTGCAGGCTTTGTTTGTCCAGATTGCCGAATCCGAGCAGATCTGCATCACGGGTGGGGCGTACGGTTTCCCCGAGCCAGATCAGCATGAGCAATGCTCCTTTTAACACGAACCGGTCCGCGTGTTTGGATTTACTCAGCCGGTACAAGTAACGCTCCAGCGCATAGCGTTCCAGGATACGGTTGTATTCCAACCCTGTTGTTTTCGCATGATTTTGCAGGCGTGCCTGGATCGATGCCGGCAGGCCATCGTTCTTATTCATCCGACCAGCGCCCCCAGGTAAGGCCACATCACCCGGCTAACGCGACAGATAGCCGCGTATTTCTCGATCTGGTTCATGGTAGCTTGCCTTTGGCGCCAGGCATCGCGGAGAGCTTCAATGGCGATGTCGAGCCCGATCTTGTTCCGGAATTTGAAGCAGTCGGCCACAGTTTTGGCGGCGCTATACACCTTCACGATCCGGCCTTCTATGCGGTGGGTAGTAACCCCGGCGGAAAATGCTTCTTCGGAGTAGCGGCACACCTTCAGGGGCGGGTAATCGAGCTTGGGTGTCCTGGAGTTTTTTGGCAGTGCGATCCACACCATCGAGGGTGACTGGGTGGTGAGGCCATGGAAGGACAGTGCCGACAGCAGGCAGACCACCGCATCCGGATATCGGGTCGCCACCTCGACCAGTGAATGGTGTTCGGTAATTTCCAGGGAGGGAAGCACATAGAGCCCGCGGCCCTGCCGCTGCAGCGCGCCTTGCTTGACCAGGCGAATCAGGTACTCCCGTGGGATACGATGGGCCGCAAGATCCCGCGCCCGCAGGACGCCACTCTTGCGGGCGAGATCGAGAACCTTATCTGCCGGAGTCTTTTGCATGGAGGTACAGTATGTTACTAACCGTCGTTACTTGTCAATAAGTAACGACGGTTAGTAACAAACGCATTTATCAGGTTCGGGTGACTTGCCGAAAGCCGACCCATTGCAATCCTATTCGAAAATACAAATACCCAGCTTGCCTACTAGCTTCAATCCGTCGCCGATGTGCGGCAGTGCCCGGTCCAGAATCACGTACATGGAATAATCCAGATACGCCTTCTCGGTGAAGGTCTTCAGCGGCTGGCGCTCGGTGCCTGCGATGGCAAGTGAGGAGGTATTACTCATATTGGCCCCTGGGGATATATCTCGGGCGTCTCGGAAAGGCGCTGTCAATAATACCTGCTTGAAGTGGCCGAATACTAATGGCTTCCGTTGCCTAGCCGTTGCCTTCACGCTTTGCACTAGTCACGTATTGCGTTACTATATCGCATGCTCAAGTCATTCAAGGATGAGGACACCCGGGCACTGGCCAGAGGCTATCGCGTCAGGCGATTCGTCAACATTGCTGCCGTGGCCAGGCGAAAACTCAGACAGATCGAAATTGCCGGCCGTCTGGATGACTTGCGGGTGCCGCCCGGCAACCGGCTGGAAAGCCTGAAAGGCGATCGAGCCGGCCAGCACAGCATCCGCATCAACGATCAGTGGCGCATCTGTTTTCACTGGACGGAAGCTGGCGCCGAAGACGTGGAAATTGTGGATTACCACTGAAGAGGCCGCACATGAGCAAGATCAAACCTGTTACTCCGGGAGAACTCCTTTCGAAAGAGTTTCTGAAGCCCATGGGCATCAGTCAATACCGCTTGGCCAAGGAAATCGGCGTACCAGCCCAGCGCATCGGCAGTATCGTGACCGGAAAACGCACGATCACGGCCGACACGGATTTGCGCCTTTGCCGCTTCTTCGGCCTGTCCAACGGCTATTGGCTGCGCGCGCAGGCCGCGTATGACACCGAGGTCGCGGCAAGAGTGATCGGCCCCAAGTTGGTCAGGATCAAACCCTGGGCTGCGCGTGCGACTCAACAGCAGGTTGCAACCGGCGGCCCGCGTGGAGCACGTTCAGCCCGCCAATAAAGCACTCATAAACTGCCCTCAGTTATAATTCACAACTGATCCAGCGGGCTGCGCACACCCTTGCCACCCTTGTTCAATACGTGCGTATAAATCATGGTCGTGCTTACATCCTTGTACCCCAAATGCTCCTACACCATGCGGATATCGTAACCCGCCTGCAAAATATGCGTGGCGAAGGAATGGCGGAACACATGCGTCGTAACTGGCTTCAGGCCGTCGCCGATGTGCGGCAGCTAGCGTAGGTTGGGCTGACGAAGGAAGCCCAACGAGATATCGAAATAAAATCTGTCAGGCCCAATATGAGCATCGAATATTTCCATGACCGCCAGATCACTTCAGCGCAGTTTGTTGATGTCTTGCGACGCTCCACGCTGGCTGAGCGCCGTCCGGTTCATGATTCGGGTCGTATTTCCGACATGCTCGCGCATGCGAATCTTGTGTGCACGGCTTGGGATGGCGGTGTTCTGGTCGGGGTTTCCCGGTCGCTCACCGATTTCAGCTACTGTTGCTATCTCGCGGATCTCGCCGTAGATGTTTCATACCAGAAGACAGGCATTGGCAGGAGACTTATAGAGATTACTCAAAATAGACCGCATCCGCAGTGCAAGATTATCCTTTTGGCGGCTCCAAAGGCTGAAGGATATTACCCGAAGATTGGCTTCCATCATTTTCATTCTGCATGGATTTTGTCTTCTAAAGATGGTGCGTCCAATACAGCGCCTGAGCCGGCCCCGACTGCTCCTTGAGCTTGTGGATGGCTGTGTTAGCCATGGGAGTCCTCATTTATAGTTGCCGGGATTATAGGGTGTCCCACATGATGACTGGAAATCCAAGATTGTCGGTGCTACAAAGACCGGAGTTATACCGCCGTCGGTAATATTGAATATCGCCGACGTCTATCTATGATCTGTTATGCGCTGTGGCTATGAAATACATGCATCACGAGCTTTCATACGAAATCGACGATGAATGGCTCCAGGAAGCTGGTGCGCAGAACTTCAGAACAGAGTCCGAGTGCTATCGAGCCTCGCCAGTTCCGGAGTCAAGAGGGGTAGTGTTTCAGGTCCATATCGGTTCTGTAGAGCCACTTACAACAAGGGCGAGCCAGCGTGGAATCTTTTGTGCAGATCGAAATACCGGGGACTCTGCCCGCCAGAGAGTGGTACGCATCCTGCGATGGTTTGTATCAGACGCTGAGGTCGAGCCTGTCAAAGTAGTCAAGGCAAGTGATGCGCGCTACGGGTATCGGCTTATCGAAGGATGTCACCGCTTTTACTGTGCAAACGCACTGGGCTTCAAGAGAGTTCCGGCAACGCTTGGCGACGAATTGGGGTGAGGAGGATTAAAGGGGACGCTACCCTAGAGACAGCGTTAAAATATATCTGGGATATTTTTGGAGAACGAGAATCAAGGAGTCAACCTCGTTGATTTCTCTGTATTCGGAGAAACAGTCATGTCAATCTCTAAAGACGACAATCTCAGCGAGCTGTATGCGGTCCTAATCAAGGACTATAGTGGCCACGGCGAAGATCCACGTGGTGAGTTTGTCCACTACTCGGATGCCTACAATGCTTTTGAGAAGGCGGTTGGATTTGTCGATGAACTGAATGCCAGAGTAAATAATTACCCTTTGACATTTGATACCGTTCTAATGCTTAAAGGGAACAGCCTTGTCTTGCTGTGGCAACGTCCACCGCAGAGAACGCGCAGGTTGATGGCGGAATGGAGTCGAAGGAAGGGATATGGAAGCCCAAAGATCGTTCCAATAAACTTTGCTGGTGTCGGCATAACTGACCAACAGACTATTGCCATAGTTCGCTCTGACAGACCGCTCTCCTACTAAACGGTAGCAACAATAATTATGAGGTTATCATGTGAGCGATGTCACAGCTGTGTGATCGGGACCGGGGAGGGTGTCTTAGATTTTGTGTATTCGGATTTGAGGGTGTCTTAGATTTTGTGTATTCGGGTTTGGTTTTGGTTTCATTTCTTAGTGCTGTGGCATCCGCTCTTCATATTGGATGGTAAATCTATTCAGGGCAGCCTTCCAG
>JBAVYM010000077.1:0-4493 GCA_049698775.1 Gammaproteobacteria bacterium | reverse complement strand
CGGCGGCGGTGACGGCAGCGTCCATTCCAGGCCGCGGGCGCCATCCCAGGCCTTGGCTTCCGCCTTCTTGCCACCGCGCACGCAGATGATGATGCCGGCCACGAACAGCAGTTGCGATGCTCCGAACACGAAACCGCCGATGGAGGCGAGCTGGTTCAGATCGGTGAATTGCACCGGATAATCCGGAATGCGCCGCGGCATGCCTGCCAAGCCCAGGAAATGCATGGGGAAATACAGCACGTTCACGGAAATCACACTCAGCCAGAAGTGCCATTTTGCCAGTGTCTCGTTGTACATGTGGCCGGTCCATTTCGGCAACCAGTAATACACCGCGCCCATGATGGCGAAGGCCGCACCGGTGACCAGCACGTAGTGGAAATGTGCCACGATGAAATAGGTCTGGTGGTACTGCCAATCGGCTGGCACCAGCGCCATCATTACCCCGGAGAATCCGCCGATGGAGAACAGGAACACGAAGGCTATCGCAAACAGCATGGGCGTCTCGAAGGTCATGGACCCGCGCCACATGGTGGCCGTCCAGTTGAACACTTTCACGCCCGTGGGTACCGCGATCAGCATGGTGGTGAACATGAAGAACAAATCCGCCGCCAACGGCATGCCTACCGTGAACATGTGGTGCGCCCACACGATGAACGACAGGAAGGCGATGGAAGCGATGGCGAACACCATGGAGGTGTAGCCGAATATGGGCTTGCGTGCGAAGGTCGGGATGATTTCCGAAACGATGCCGAAGGCCGGCAGGATCATGATGTACACCTCGGGGTGTCCGAAGAACCAGAACACGTGCTGGTAGAGCACCGGATCACCGCCACCCGCGGCGTTGAAGAAACTGGTGCCGAAGTATTTGTCCATCAGCATCATGGTGACCGCACCGGCCAGCACCGGCATCACCGCGATCAGCAGGTACGCGGTAATCAGCCAGCTCCACACGAACAATGGCATCTTCATGAGCGACATGCCCGGCGCGCGCAGGTTGAGGATGGTGGCGATGATGTTGATGCCGCCCATCACCGAGGAAATGCCCATCAGGTGGATGGCAAAAATGGTGAATGGAAACGCCAGACCGGTTTGCAGCATCAGCGGCGGATACATGGTCCAGCCGCCGGCGGCGGCGCCGCCCGGCATGAACAAACCGCACAACAGCAACACGAACGCGAACGGCAGAATCCAGAAGCTCCAGTTGTTCATGCGCGGCAGCGCCATATCCGGCGCGCCCACCATCATGGGGATCATCCAGTTCGCCAAACCCACGAAGGCCGGCATGATGGCGCCGAAAATCATCACCAGGCCGTGCAAGGTGGTCATCTCGTTGAAGAACAGCGGATCCATGAGCTGCATGCCGGGATTGAACAGCTCCGCGCGGATCAACATGGCGAAAGCGCCGCCGATGAAGAACATCAGCAGGCTGAAACATAGGTACAGCGTGCCGATGTCCTTGTGATTGGTGGTGGTGATCCAGCGCCAGATACCGCTCGGATGTTCGGCGTGGTGCTCGTGGGCGACAGCGGTGTTGTACATGCTCAACTCCTCTTCACAATTCAGCGCGCGGCCTTGATCTGGGCAGGCTGCACCAGGTCACCGGTATGGTTACCGAAGGAATTCCGCTCGAAAGTGATCACGGCGGAAAGATCAGAATCGTTCAGGATATTGCCCCATGCGGGCATGATGCCCTTGCCGTGCAGCACGAGACTGATGTGCGCCGCGAGCGGACCGTTGGGGATCGGGCCGCCGGCGATGGCCGGAACCGCCATGGCGGCATTGCCCTTGCCGTCTGCCATGTGACAGGCCGCACAATTGGCATCGAATACTTGTTTGCCACGCGCCAAGGCCGTGGCCATGGTCCAGGTTTGTCCCGCGGCGGCAGCCAGCCCGGTTTTAGCCACCGGCGCCGCGGCAACGACTGCCGGTGTGGATGTCGTTGAAACGCTGGGCTCCGCGGCGGCGGCCGATTGCGCCGGGGCGGGAGTGGGCGCGTTGAAGTTGAGTTGCGCCGGCGCATACACCACCGGGCTGCCGTTCTGTTCCGGCTGCATGGTGGCGGGATTGATGTAGGCGCCATTACCGGCCTTCATGGCGGCGACCCATTTCTGATAATCGGCCGGGCTTTCCGCCACTACCACGATGGGCATGAAGCCGTGGCCGCGTCCGCACAACTCGGTACAGCCGCCGCGATAGGTGCCCGGCTGCTCGATGTTGACCCAGCCCTGGTTCACGAAACCGGGAATGGCATCTATCTTGATTGCAAGATCCTCCACAAACCAGGAATGAATCACGTCATTGGCGGTGAACAGCAAGCGGATTTTCTTGCCGGTCGGCAACACCATGGGATGATCCACATCGCGCAGGTAGTGTGGCACGCTGAAGGGGCTGACCTTGGAATCAAGCTGCCTTGCCGCGTTGCTGTCGGCCGCCAGCATGCTGAAATAACTGAAACCCTGCTCCAGATAATCGTACTGCCATTTCCACTGATAACCTTCGATCTTGACGGTCATGTCCGGATTGCTGGTGTCGGTCATCTTCACCAGTACCTTGGCAGCGGGGATGGCCAATGCAATCAGGATGATGAAGGGGATAATGGTCCAGATGACTTCGAGCACGGTGTTCTCGTGAAATTGCGCGGCCTGATGGCCGGCAGCCTTACGGTGAAAGATCATGGAAATGACCATTATGCCGAACACCACGATGCCGATGCCGGTGACCACCCAGAAGGCGAACATGTGCAGATCGTAAACATCGTGACTGATGGGCGTCACGCCCTCGGGCAGGTTGAGGTCAATCGCAAATGCCGATCCGGAGATGAGCACCAGCCCGGTGGCAACTGCCCCGCGCAAGCCATTCTTGAAATTATTGAGAAACATGCGTGTGTGTCTCCTGCTGAAATCCAAATGGCTCATCGGCTGCCTCAGTCGGCCCCGGTTTTCCCCATGGGGCCAATCAGTCCTGCCAGCCGTTGTTCAAGAGATTCGCGTTCCGCTTCTGTCAGGCAACGGCCGATCTCACACTCCTGGCCGTGCGAGCGGATATACAAGCGTTGCGGGTGCAAGCGCGTGGCCGGTTCATGCACCACCAGTTGCGCCCAGTAACGGCTGAACTCCCGGTGCTCCAACTGGCGGCCATCACCCTTGTCCACCATTACCCGATCGTCGCCTACGGTGATGACCTCGCCGTAGCGTCCATGCCGCCAGCACAGGTGCAGGCACAATCCCAGCACCAGCATCTCGACGATGGCAAAAATCAGCACCGGCCAATACCCATTCAGCGTGAACCACGTGGCCAAGCTCAGGGTCACGGCCGCGATGCTAGCATAGAAAAACCACAAGCCCATCACGCCAAGTGATTGGTTTGGAACGATCACAATGCGGTGTCTGGGCGCATCGGGATTTATTGCCAACATCTCCCAACCACCTCGCGGGTGCCTGTCAAGCCGCTCCTAACCCAAACCACGGATTTATTGCAAGCCGTCCTGATACCCAGCTTGAAGCGGCGCAGGAAAATACCGCGTGCATGCTACTGCAAGACTCCGACTTCACGCAACGGAATACCGCCATTTTACCGATGGATCAGAAGCTTGTGCATATTTCAATGCATGTGGACTACAGTCTAAGCGCCTGAATCGAATAATAAAGGTTGCAGGCGCTTCACTTCTTTAACGAGTGCAGGTCCGCCGGTCATTCTGCGAGGGAATCTTGCAAGACGAAGTGATGCGGCCCAAATCAGGCCAAGCCACACTGGTCAAGGAGTCCGAAGAAGGCTGCGGGCTGACCGGATGCCTATCAGCCAAACGGTCCCGGCACTGGGATCGCCGCGTGAATCTGAGGAAGACTTATTCCGGCCGCGGCAGTGTATGCAGGGGCGTGGGCAGGCTGGAGATGTAGGCTGCCAGTGCCCGCACCTGGACGTCGGTCAGCGCCTGCGCCTGGGGCGCCATGATGATGTTCTTACGCTGGCCGTCGCGGTATTCGCTGAGCGCCTGGATCAGATAGTCATGGTATTGGCCGGCGAGGATGGGCGGCGGATTGCCCGGCAGCGGAATCGGATGCGCCCCGTCTACGCCATGACAGGCCGAGCAGGTGTCCTTGAAATGCTGCGCGGCCCAAGCCAGCGTCGGTAGCGGCGCGGGAGCGGCCGTGGTCACCGCATCATCGGCCAGTGCGATGCCGGCGGCGAGGCTCAGACCCAGCGACAGGATCGCGAGTACGCGGATGGCGTTCATGGCTGGCTCCCCGGATTCGGCTTGAAGGGGTTGCCCAAGCTCTGGAAATACGCGGCGATATCTTGCATTTGCTGCTCGGTCAGCGAGGAGGCCTGGGCGTGCATGGTCAGATGGCGGCGCTGGCCGGCTTTGTATTCCTGCAGGGCGTGCACGATGTAGTCCGCGTTCTGGCCCGCGAGCTTGGGCACGCGGTAGGTCGGATAGACGTTGGTGTAATCGGCAATGCCGTGACAGCCGAGACAGGTCTGGGATTCGACCT
>JBAVYM010000076.1:0-18769 GCA_049698775.1 Gammaproteobacteria bacterium | reverse complement strand
ACACTTCGCGGCGTTGGACAACAAGGCGCTTGAACCGTATCGGCGGAAATACTGGATGCGAGTGACTGAAGTGCTGCCGGAGCGCGCGCCGGAGCAGGTGTTCGTGGACAAGCTGCCGCTGAATACGATTTTCATGCCGCTGATTGCGAGACTGTTTCCACAGGCGCGGTTCATCTTCGCGGTACGTGATCCGCGCGACGTGGTGTTGTCGTGCTTCATGCGAGCGTTCGGGCTCAACGAGGCCATGCGCAATTTCCTGACTCTGGAAAGCACCGCCACGTATTACGCCGTGGTCATGCAGATCGGTATTGATTGCCTGCAACACCTGGGAAAATCGGTACATCGCATCCGCTACGAAACCCTGGTGGATGACACGCAAGGCGAGGCGCAGCGGTTGTGCGCATTCCTGAGTGTGAACTGGGATCCGGGCATGCTGAAATTCCAGGAAACCGCGCGTAAACGCCGTATCAATACGCCCAGCTACCATCAGGTGGTGCAGCCTATTTACCGCTCGGCACGCGAGCGCTGGCGGCATTACGAGAAACATCTCCAGCCGCTGCTGTCGCAACTGCAGCCATTCGTAGAATATTTCGGTTATGCCTGACGGCATGCCGGTACGGCGGAATCGCCCATAAAAAATCCCGCGGCCCTTGCGGACCGCGGGACAAGTCACGACAAATCAATCCGAATCTCAGTACTTGAAACCCACACGGACGTAGAAGAACCGCCCTGGCACGTCGTACAACGTAGGATCGAAACTGTTCAACTGCTGCTGCGTGGAGGACGGGGGTTCCTTGTTGAACATGTTCTTGATGCCGAAGGTGAACGTCAGTTTGGCGGGATCGTAGTTGTAGCTCACCTGAGCATCGTGATAGATGGTCTGTCCAAGATGGTTGGTGGACAGGCTGTTGTTGGCGACATTGGGATTGGAGCACAAACCCAGATTGGTTAGGCTGAGTGGCTTATTGTCGAAGGAATCGGAACACGGCTCCGTCAGGCCGCTGATGTAGCGCATATCCCATTCCGCCCGCCAGTTGCCCGCGGTCCATTGCAACGAGGTATTGGCTTTCCAGTGGGGCACGCCGAAGGGGAATACGGTGCCGCCGCGCTCCACCCCAGCCAGTTGCGTCACAAGCGCTCCACCGCTGGGATTGGGGAATATCTCCTCATAGTTGCGGGTATAGGTGGCGTTCACTCCGGCTTTGAATTCACCTATCGCAGTGCTGGGAAAGGCGTACGTGGCGCCCACGTCAAAACCATCCGTTCTGGTGCCACCGATGTTAGTGACGCTGTCGTTAAGTATTGTGATGGCACCAATCCCTCCACGGACGATGCGGGAGCAGTCACTCAGGACGCCCGCGACGTAACAGCCGGTCAGGATGGCCTGACCGCTCAAGGGCTGGATGGTGTTTTCCAGTTCGATCTTGTAGTAATCCATGTTGAGGTTAAACCCCGGCGCCCAATCGGGGCTATACACGAAACCCAGGGTGCGGGAGATGGAGGTCTCGGGCTTGAGATTGGGATTGCCGCTTTCCAGTGTATTGATCTGGCCGTTGGATTGGGTATAGGCCGGAGACACTGGGGCCACACCGCCAAAGCCGTTCGCGCAGCGTTGATGCACTGTCGCCGACACACCACTGCTGGTGTAGTTGCTGCAAGGATCCGACACTACCGACGACAATAGGGTGTTGCCCGCGAACAGGTCGTCAATATCCGGCGCCCGGAATCCCTGCGACCAGGTGCCGCGCAGCAGGAAATCGTCACTGACTTGCCATTTCAGGCCGGCGCGGCTGCTGGTGTTGCCGCTAAAGGTTTGGTACTTGGTGTAGCGCGAAGCCACGTCCAGGTCCAGCAGCTTTACCGCCGGCAGATTGGCGAGCAGCGGGATATCAAACTCCGCATACACCGAATTTTCACTGATACGGCCGGAAGTAGGCGGCACCGCCACTTTTGGATTGAAGCTGTCGTAACCGTTCTGGGCGACGGAATCCGGGATGAAATAGCCGTCATGTTCCAGGTATTGATAGCCGGCCGCGAAACCCAGCGGTCCCGCCGGCAGATTGGCGAGGGTGCTGTTACTGATGTCGGCGTTGTAGATACGCTGATTGTTCTGGTCCTGGTTCTGCTGGGTGTAGGCGCCGTAGGCGAGCTGCGCCGGCGTGATCGGACTGGTCTGGCCGCCGAAGAAGTTGATGGGCACACAGCCGGTGGTGGCGGCACAGAGGGCGGGATCACCCATGGCGGTACGCACCTGCTGCACGTTGAAGGAGCCATAATTGGTGTCCAGTTCGGAGTCGCTGGAAAAGATATAGCCCGCATCCCAATCCCATTCCGAACTTCCCAGGTCGAAATATCCGTTGAAGCCGCCGCTGAAGCGGAAGGTGTTCTCGTTTTCGGTGTAGATACGCGGGCCGCCTTCCACCATGCGCCGGCCCAGCAGCGCCAAGTAGCCGGGGCCGGGGGCAATGTTGGTATTCAGATCGAAGCCGAAGGGGTTGTATTTCTGGTTGGCCGGGATGTCCGTGATGATGCTGGTGGAGGCAAAGAACAACGGTGTGGGTCCTGCCTGTTGGGTGGAATCGCGGTGGCTGTACACCATGTCCGCGCTGAAAGTCAGGTTATCGGCCAGATCCGTATGGCCTGCCACGTACCCGCTATAGCGTTCTTCCGGCGTAAGCACATAGTTATAGGGCGCAAAATTGAAACGGCTGGTCAGGTCATTCCATACCTCGTATTGATTCGGGCTGGTACCTGGCTGACCAGGCGTCAGCGTCAGGTCGCAAAACGGGAAATACACCGGGCTTTTGACCGAGCCAAAGTTTGAATTTGGGCACTGCGCAGTGGTTAGACCGGTACTGGCAGCCGGAGAATTGGTCGGCGTGGCAGTTCCGGCCGGGCTGGTGGAAGGTGGGATGAATAAAAACCGCCCCTGGGGCGTAGCGGAACTGCCGCGCGTCAGGCCCGCACCGAAGGTCGGTTCTTTGGAGATGGTGCGATTGGCAGCCGAGATACCGTCCTGATTGGTATAGGAGACACTGAACACTAGGTTGCTATGATCAGTGCCGGTACCGGTGGTGAAATCGTAGCTTTGGGTCTTGCCGTCCCAACCGCCGCCGTCCCCACGACCGTCATACATGCCCATGTAGGCATTGGCCTCGGTGCCGGTGAAGTTTTTAACGGTGATGATGTTCACCACGCCGGCAATGGCATCGGAGCCGTAAATCGCCGAAGCACCGTCCTGCAGTATTTCGATATGGTCAATGATGGCGGCAGGGATGGTATTAAGGTCCACCGTGCCATCCAAGCCTGTAGCCCAGCGTTTGCCGTTCACTAGCACCAGGGTGCGGTTGGAGCCCAGGTTGCGCAGGTCCACGTTGGTCTGGCCACCGCCGCTGTAGGTGAAATTGCCGCCGTCGTTGGACATGGTATTGAGCGCTCCACCTGATGCGGTGAGCTGCTGCAGGATTTGGCCGATGGTGCTGAGACCCGTGGCCTTGATCTGCTGCCGAGTGATGATCTCGACGGGCTGGGCTTGTTCCACGCTGGTACGCTTGATCTTGGTGCCAGTGACTTCGATCTTGCCGAGCTGTGCCGTGTTGGCCGTATTGGCATTTTGATCCTGGGCTAACGCCGCCGGTCCGGCGATCAGGGATGTAGTCACACCGCAGGCGAGTGCCAGATGGATGGCCTGCTTGATTGAATTGCGAGTGGACATATCTGTATCCTCCAAAAAAAGTTCAAGGTTGTTATTAGGCGACTCCGCGATATGGGCGGCTGTTTGTTCTGTGTTGTGAAAAAGATACGCTGGCTTTTTGTATTTTCCCCGGCAGCTTTGGCCTTAAATATAGCCCAATTTCAGCCACTGTTACCATGTATCCGTCCACTGAAGTCCGTGATTTAACCCTGACTAAGGCTCAGGATGCAGGGCATAATCGCAAAATGATTTCACCCTATTGCTGTAAGCCAATGATTGAACTGGGTTTCCATATATATAATATTGGGGCCGGGCCAAATCTTCTGTTGCGACAAAGGCACAAGATAATTTTGTTTTTGTCGTCAATTCAGTCCCATTCGGTGAGTATCCATGATCGGGGCGTCTGAAAGCGGAGCACCAGCCCCGGTGGATTTCCAACAGGCAGTCGAGTTGTTCTCCGCTGGCCGCTTGCCGGAAGCCGCTGCCGTTTGCCGCGGACTGCTCGATGTTCAGCCTCAACACGTCCAGGCGCTGCACATGCTGAGCCTGATTCTCGCCAACGAAGGGCAGACGGCGGAGGCGCTGGAGGGCATCGAGCGCGTCATACAGCTTGAGCCGCAAAGCCTTGCGCTGCGCGCGGCCAAGGCTTCAATGCTGTTGTATGCCGAGCGGCTCGACGAAGCGGAGGCCGTCGTACAGGCGGGTCTCGCCGCACAGCCTCAAGCGCCTGACCTACTGGATCTTCTGGGTGTCATCCGTTTGGGGCGTGGCGATCCTCGCTCGGCGGAGGAGTGTTTCCGGAGCGCTCTGAAACTCTCGCCCGGCCATGCCGGCGCGCGCGGCAATCTTGCCCTGCTATATGAACAAAGCAACCGCATGGAGGAGGTTCTGTGCTTGACACAGGAAGGGCTGGCGGCACGGCCCGGCGACGTGACGTTGCGGCTGGTGTTGGGCCGCTGCCAGCGCCGCCAGGGTGATTACGCCGCTGCGCGCAACACGCTCACTGCTCTGCAACAAGCCGGCACGCCGAAACTGCGCCGCGACGTGGAATACGAACTGGCGCTATGCGCCGACGCGCTTGAAGAGACCGAAGCCGCGTTCGAGCATAGCCGCCATGCCAATGCATTGGCGCGCGAACTGAAACCGCAATCGGTGATCGAAGGCCAGGGTTTCGGGGACTTGGTGCAAAATCTGTACGCACGATTCACGCCAGAGTGGGTGGCGGCTTGGCAGGATTTGCCGGCGGACAGCAGCGCCCAGCCGATGTTTTTGGTGGGCTTCCCCCGCTCCGGTACTACGCTGCTCGACAGCATGCTGGGCGCGCATCCGGATGTGATGGTGCTGGAAGAACGTCCCACCGTACAGGCCATGCTAGATGGTCTGGTGCATTTGCCCGGCGGGTACCCCGAGGCGCTGAAAGACTTGACTGAAGCAGAGCGCGCTGCGCTGGCACGGGATTATTCTCGGGTGGCGACCGCGCACGCACGGGATCGCAAATGTGCGCTCGACAAATCGCCGTTTCTGAGTGTGCACGCGGGCCTGATTCAACGGGTATTTCCAGGCGCCCCCATCCTATTCATGGTGCGCCATCCCTGCGACGTGGTGTGGTCCTGTTTCATGACCAACATGGAGCTGAACCCCGGCACAGTGCATTTTACCGAGCTGCCGAGTACCGTGAACCTGTATTGCGGCATCATGGCACTGTGGCTCCGCTACCGGGATTTGCTGCCATTGAACTACCGTCTGGTGCGCTATGAAGATTTGCTGGACGCACCCGGAGAAGTCCTGCGGGACATACTTGCATTCCTCGGGCTGCCTTGGTCGGAAAACGTGTTGCGGCACACCGAGCATGTGGCCGTGCGTGGACGCATCAGCAGCGCGAGTTACGCGCAGGTGAGCCGTCCGCTGTACCACAGCGCGCGCGATCGCTGGCGACGGTACGTGAAATATCTCGAACCGTACTTCCCGCAGTTGCGGCCTTATTGCGAACTGTTCGGTTATGCCCTCTGATCCGCACGCACTCATGCAGGAAGCGGTCGCCGCCCACCGGCGCGGTGATTTTGCCACCGCCGAGGAATGCTACCGCGAAGTACTGCGCCGCAAGCCGACGCACGCCGATGCCATGCACTTTCTCGGCTTGCTGGCTCACCAGACAGGTCACAATGATGCCGCCCTGCCATTATTGCAGCGCGCCATCGAACTCGGGCCGAACAGCCATCTCTACCGCCATAATCTGGCGGGCGTGCTGCAGGCTCTCGGACGGCACGCCGAGGCGGAGCGTCGTTACCTCGAGGCGCTGGCGCTCAAGTCCGATTATGTGGACGCGCTCATCGGGCTGGCCAAGTCGCAGGAGGCGCAAAACCGTTTCCAGGATGCACTCGCGAGTTATACCCAGGCGCTCGCGTTGGCACCACACCACTTTGAAGCCTTGCTGGGTCGGGGAGCCGCGCTCGCGGAACGGGTACAACGCGGCGCGGCGCTCACGAGCTACCGGGAGGCGCTTGCGCTAAGCCGGCAGGATGCGGACAAACTGCAACGGGTGGGGCTCGCTTTGCACGATCTGGACGCGCATGCGGAAGCACGCGCTTGTTTTGAACGCGCACTCGTTCTCCGTCCGGATTTTGTGGAGGCGCGCAACAGCTTGGGTAGCACGCTCGGCGATCTCGGTGATTTGCAAGGCGCGGAAGCCAGCTACCGCGAAGCCCTGCGGCTCAAGCCCGATCATGTGGGAGCCTATTACAATCTCATCAGCCTCATTCGGGTGAAACCCGATGACCCGCTCTGGCCGCTACTTATGGCGTTGGCGGAAAATCTCGGCATCCGCTCCATAGACGAACAGATTTTGCTGCATTTCGCGCTCGGTAAAGTCCGGGAGGATAACGGCGACTATGATCGCGCGTTCGGGCATTTTCTTGAAGGCAACCGGATGAAGCGTGCCGCGTCGAATTATGACGAGGCCCGCCAAGCGGCGTTTTACCACAACTACATCCGCTATTTCGATGCGGACTTCATGGCATCTCACAGCGGTTCAGGAACCGATGATGAGTCGCCAATCTTCATCATCGGTTTGTCACGCTCCGGTACCACCTTGGTGGAGCAGATTCTCGCGAGTCATCCCCAGGTCCACGGTGGCGGTGAGATGCACCTCTTGCGCCGCTGTGCCTACCTGGAACTGAATTCATTGGCGAGCGAAGACGAATTGCCGCAGCGGCTCGCTCAATTGGACAATGCGGCGATCGTGCGTATCGGCAACCATTACTCTGCGGCTTTGGAGGAATTAGCGCCCACGGCCGCGCGTGTCACCGACAAGCTGCCGGGCAACATGGCGTTGGTCGGACTCATCCATCTGGCGTTTCCGCGCGCGCGTATCGTTCACTGCGTGCGCGAACCGTCGGACACCTGCGTATCCTGCTTTTCGAAGCACTTCACCACCGGTCACGATTTCAGCTATGACCTGGGGGAACTGGGGCGTTTTTACCGGCTATATGAAGAATTGATGCGGCACTGGCGCGCAGTGCTGCCGCCGGGGCGCATGCTGGAGGTGCGTTACGAGGAGGTGGTGGCGGGTGTCGAAGCGCAGGCGCGGCGGCTGGTAAAATTCTGCGGTCTGCCCTGGGATGACGCCTGCCTGCGGTTCTACGAAGCCGCGCGGCCCGTCAGGACCGCCAGTCTCGCGCAAGTGCGCCAGCCGATCTACGCCAGCTCCGTGGGACGCTGGAAGCGCTACGAAAAATATCTCGGCCCGCTCAAGCAGGCTCTGGCAGCAAAGTGAATTTCCCGGTACGGGAATTCATTTAACGCGGCGGCTGATACGGCGTGGTTTTGATGGAACTGCCGGCTGATGGCGCAGCGGTGGCTGCGGACGAATTACCACCCAGGCACTTGTAGATGCCGAAGGTTTGCGAGCCGCTGTCCACCGGGGTGAGGGCGGAAACCGTGTCACCGCCCTGGGTCGCCGCCTGATTCATGGCCAAATTTTTCAGATCGCTCTCCACATCCGAAGCAGTACGCGCCAGGAAACCCACCTTGTCGGCGATGGAGACCTCGGTCTTGCTCAGCATCCGGCAATGTGCCACACGATCCTGCGGCAGCACCATGATGCCTTGCTGTTTTACTTGCGGGTTGGGAGATACCCAGGTGCAGCCCGCCGCGGTCAGCAGGGTGCCCGTCATCAAAAACGTGAATAAGCCTTTCATAAATACCTCCGCTGTCCGATGAGCTGTTTGGCTGACATTAGTTTACCTTATGCTATAAGGTGCTGCAGGTTTTAACCGGAGGGAATCGGTATGAACATAAAATGGACAGCTTGGATAGCGGGTGTTTTCCTGCTTTTGACGGCTTTACCGGCGCTGGCTTGGCGCTGCGAGCACGGATTCGTGGATACCGGTGACAGCGCCGCCACGGTGCGCAAGCAATGCGGCCCACCCGATTTCATTTACGGCGGCACTAGCGCGCGCCGCGGTGGCCGCGCCCAATCCGCAGATGAACACTGGTATTACAACCCCGGCCCCAGTCAATTGCTGCGGATACTACATTTCCGCGGCGGCGTGCTTGAGCAGATTGACACCGCGGGTTACGGGTTCAATCCGTCTCCGCGCCGGTGCACACCGCAGGACATCCGTACCGGCATGAACGTCTATGAATTGGTCACGCGCTGCGGTAAACCCAAAAACAAACACACGTATACCGCCGGCGCGGGCAAGCGCTCTTCCGGTTCCGCTGCGTCACGTACAGAGATATGGACTTATGATTTCGGTTCGCAATATCTGCTGCAGAAAGTCACCATTTCCGGCGGCGATGTGCAGAGCGTGGAAACGGCGCGCCGCGGCACACGCCGCTCGAAACCGCACAGTTGAATGGCTTCAATGCGTGGCGGTAGGTGTGGCTTCGCGGGCAAAGTGCGCCGGCAGGTCGTAGAAGCGCAGTTCCATCGGCTGGCCCGCGGCATCCAGATCAAACGTCACGTATTGATCGAACGCCTCATCGTAGAATCGGTACTTTAGTTTCACGCGGAAGGTATTGTGGTTCCAGTGGATCAGATCGCCGGTGAAGTTGGGGTTGCCGAGCCGCAACACCAGATGACTATTTTCCAATGACACGCGCGCCTCGCCATCCAGGGAATTACTGTACACGCCGGCATATTTCTCAAGTGGCAAAGGCGCCGCACCAGGCTGGCGCGTGGCAGCCATTTTTGCCTGTTCGGCCTTGCCCGTTGCCTGTTCTTTGGCGGCCATTTGCAGCAACGCGCCTTCCACATCACGCGGCGGCTGGCCGAGGTATTCATCCATGATGTGGTACAGCAGCGCATTGCGCGCGTCGTCGTGGTCCATGTTGGTGAGTACCACCACACCCAGATGTTCGCTCGGGAGCATGCCGAGCGCCGAAGCCATGCCGTCAATATCGCCGTCGTGCATGACGAGCTTGTGACCGGCGTAGTCCTCGACCACAAATCCCAACCCGTAATCGAGGAACTGGCTGGCGGGGTTCATGGCGTGCAGCCAGCCGCCGATGCCGCTGTCCACCGGAATCACCATCTGCGGGGTTTCCATCGCGGCGATGATCTGGGGATCGAGCACGGATTTACCATCGTAACGACCGTCATTCAGTAGCATCAGAAGCCAGTGACTCATGTCGTTGACGCTGGAGTTGATGCCGCCCACGGGCGCCATGGCGTCCACATCGTAACGGCGAATGACAGCCACTTTATCGTCCACCATACCGTGGGGCACGGCGGCGTCCGTGTCGCTGTTGATGGCCGCCGTGCTGGTATCGGTGCGTGTCATGCCCAACGGTAAGAAGAAATTCGTGTGTACATAGGCTTCCCAGTTCATGCCGATAATGGCAGGTATCACCTGGCTGGCGGCGAGATACATGGCGTTGTTGTAACAGAACCGCGAGCGGAAACTGTAAGTCGGTTTGTCGAATCGCAAGTGCTGGATGATCTGGACGCGGCTGAAATCGGTGGTAAACCACATAAAGATCGGATCACAGTAACCGCTACGGTGAGTAAGCAGATCACGTAGCGTGATCTCACGTGTCACCCAGGGATCGTTGAGTTCAAAACCCGGCAGGTACTTGGTAACCGGGTCATCCCAGTTGAGTTTGCCTTGCGACACCAGCGTGCCGAGCGCGGCGGCGGTGAAGGCTTTGCTGTTGGAGGCGATGGTGAAAAGCGTGTCAGCGTCCACCTTGCCGGATTTGCCCAGTTCACGCACACCGTAACCGCGCGCCAGCACCAGTTTGCCGTCCTTGACCACCGCCACCGCCAGCCCCGGCACTTTCCAGTCCATCATGATTTTCTGCACGTAGCTATCCAGATCACTTAACGGCGCGGGCGCGGGCTGCGCCGCGGACGCGGTAGTGCTCAGTGCACCGAGACAAACAGTAAGCAGAATCTGGCTCAGCCTGCGCATGATGGCAACTCCGGAGTTTGGATCAGTCTTTGAAATTCAGCAGTTCTATATCGAATACCAGCATGCCCTTGGGTGCATCCGGGCGGTTGCGATTGTCGTAGGCGAGTGCGCCAGGTATCCACACCCGCACGCGCTCGCCTGTCACCATTAGCGGCAGCATGTCTTGCCAGCCCTGGATGAGTTTGTGGAGCGGAAACGTGGCGGGTGAGGCGCCGCCGCTGGCATCAAATGTGCTGTCAAATTTGTGTCCATCGGTGGTCCAGCCGGTGTAGTTCACCGTCACCGTGGATGCCAGTGTCGGATGTGTGCTGCCCGTGCCGGCGCGCAGGACTTGGTAGGCCAAGCCACCCGGTAGCCGGGTGGCGTCGGCGGGCGGCGCGGCCACATCTTTCGGCGGCGTATAGGGATTGGCCGTGAAATTCAACAGTTCGATATCGAACACCAACATGCCTTTCGGCAAACCGGGACGGTTGCCGTTTGCATAGGCAAGCTTGCCGGGAATCCAGACGCGCATTTTCTCGCCCTCGACCATGAGCGGCACAGCTTCCTGCAAACCGACAATCACTGTGTTCAACGGGAATGTGGCGGGTGAGGTGCTGCCATCTGGATTGACACTGCTGTCGAATGGCCGGCCGCTCGTGGTCCAGGAGATGTAATTCAACGTGACGATGGAATCGGGTGTCGGATGCGCGCTGCTGGTGCCGGAACGCAGTACTTGATAGGCCAAACCGTCCGCCAGCACCGCTGCTTCCGAAGGCGGTACCGCCACATCCGGTGGCGCCGTGTAAGGATTGGTCACGCAGCCGGCCAGCAAAATGGCTATGACGACAGACAGCAGTGAGGCAATGCGCTGGATATGAATCACGTGGAAAGCTCCTGCGGTTTTCGACATATTACTCTAACGCGCTTGTGAGTCTGCATCCTCCGGAACTCCGGAGACCACTTAGTAGTCAACTTTAATGGATGCCCGTGTTTGGCGTAAAATACCGCTAACAGCCACATAGTGACGGGGGTCGCGATGCCTGCAACTGAAGACACTTATACATCTCATCAGCGCTGGACCCTGGATGACATTCCCTGGCACGCCGTGCAGCGTCACGCTGTGGCGCACGAGGAAGAGCTGTTTTACCTGGTCACCGTTGCTTCGTTCATCGAGATCACCACCGATCTCTACACCCGCAATCTGATTGCTTATTTTTCCGACGATGAGGAAGTCACCGCCTGGCTGGATCGGCATTGGGAGCACGAGGAACTGCAGCACGGCCAGTCGCTCAAGCGTTACGTGCAGACCGCCTGGCCGGAGTTTGACTGGGATGGAGCCTACCAGTCATTTTTCAGGGAATATGCCGAATGCTGCAAAGTGGATTTACTGGAGCCCACGCGCAGCATGGAGATGGCCGCACGTTGCGTGGTGGAGATGGGCACCGCGAGCTATTACACGACCCTGAGCCGCCTGAGCCGTGATCCGGTGTTGAGCGAACTCACTGATTTGATTCGCGAAGACGAAGTAGGGCATTACAAGCATTTCTACCATTATTTCCTGCGCTATCGCCAACGCGAAGGCGCGAGCCGTACCCGCACGCTGCGCGCGCTCTGGCACCGGCTGAAGATGATAGACGGCGAAGACGGCCTCATCGCCATGAAGCACGTATATCTTGCCTGCCATCCCGGCGGAAGTTTCGACAAACGTGTTTACCGCGACTTGCAGAAACGCTGCCGGCACGCGGCGGGCCAGCATTTCCCTCACGAGATGAGTATCAAAATGCTGATCAAGCCCCTGGATCTCAGTCCGCGCGTGCAGCATGTGGCCTTGCCCATCCTGACGGAAGTGGCGCGGCACGTGGTCATCTGAGCTCACCGGATTCGATGCAAAAAACCGGAACCCGGTTCCGGTTTTCCATATCCCGCGTCAGTTTTCTCAAGGTCTTTTTTTCTTTACGTGAGTCGAGAGTGGAGCCGCGGGCTTGCTCCGGTCAGGATGATGCGGCCGGGTATTGCCGTAACTGCCGCGCCAGATTTTGCCGCGCGCGGATTTCTTGTCGCCTTTACCCATGGTTCACTCCTTTAATGGAAGCTGTGAAATGAGTGGTACTCTTTGGCGGCGATTATAGCGAAGATGAGGCGCCAACCGACACGCTCCGCTGTCGGGGCGCGACAGTCGGTCACGCACGTACGCCGGGCGGCATGAGAAACCCGAGGGACTCATGCGGGGTGACTTCGCGCGAGGCGTCGTGAGTGAAAACCCGCGCCGTATACGAACCCAGCAATTGAATCTTGTCGTCCTCGATCCGTAAAGCGCTGCCTTCACGCAGTCCCAGCACCGGGATCTTCGGATTGACCCAGGTGAATTCCTGCAAGCGTTCGGCGCGTGTCTCGCCCTGGTGGCCGGGCAGGCGGGCATCGGTGTAATGCGGATTGATCTGGAACGAGATCAGGTCGAGTGCTTCGCATCGCTCCGGCCATACTACCGGCATGTCATTGGTAGTGCAGATGGTCGGGCAAACCACGTTGGTGCCCGCGCTCCAGCCGATGTACGGCATACCGTCCCAAACCCGCTGACGAATGGCGGACATCAGCTTGTTGGCATACAGCTCCCTCAACAAGTGAAATGTATTACCGCCGCCCACCACCAGCGCTTCGGCCTTGTCCACCGCGCGCACGGGATCGCCGAAACTGTGCAGACCCACCGTTTCATAACCGTAGGCCGCGAAGTTGGCGCGCACGCGCTCCAGATATTCGCCGTAGTTCCGGGAGGCGCGCGCGTATGGCACAAACAGCACCGAGCGTGCCCGCGCATTCAAAAAACTGCGGATGTAATCGCCGGCATGCTCAAGATATCCGGTTCCCGCGGTGCGGGAACTGCTGAGCAACAACAAGCGACGTGTGCGTTTCATCATGGGTACCCCGATGGTTTTATATTGCCCAGTGTGCTGACAGGTTTTGGCAATATTGACAATATTGACAAGTTTTGTCAGTTCGCTGGTGTGCCCGTACACAAAACAACGGGACTTGCCGGGCGCGCTTTCCTGCTATTGCTACACCGGCAAGTCCGGTCCCACATCCTGTGGAGCCGCACGGAACCAGGCCGCGCCTGTGCACCGGGGTGACGGGCTGTCTTCGAAAAGACCAGCTGTGAATGCAGGGCGCTGCCGGCCGTGGAGGTTCAGCCGGCGCGCACCTGTCCCGCGTCTCCCCACTGAAGTACAAGCAATCCGGATGCCAATGCCGACCGCAGGTTTGGAGATTGCCGTCTGCACCCTGATTCGGGGTGGTAAACTCGCGCGTCTTCCGGACCTCATTTCATGAATACTTTGCAATCACCGCGCATCGGGCACGCGGAACGGCCCATCGGCATCTTCGATTCGGGCGTGGGCGGCCTCACGGTGCTCAAGGCGGTGCGCGAGCGTTTGCCCGCCGAACATCTTTTATATCTCGGCGATACCGCGCGCCTGCCGTATGGCACCAAGAGTGCTGAATCGGTCACGCGCTATGCGGTGCAGGCGGCCGCACATCTGGTGCAACGCGGGATCAAATTGCTGGTGGTGGCTTGCAATACCGCCTCGGCCGTGGCCATGCCGGCGCTGGCAAAACAATTCGCGCCGCTGCCGGTGATGGGCGTGGTGGAAGCCGGCGCGGAGTCGGCGGTGAAGACCTCGCGCAGTGGTCACATCGCGGTGCTCGCCACCGAGAGCACGGTCCGCGGTGGTGCTTACGAACGCGCCATCCGCGAACGCCGGCCGGATGCGCGCGTGTTCTCCCAGGCCTGTTCACTGTTCGTGGCGCTGGCGGAGGAAGGCTGGACGCGCGGGCCGCTGGTGGAAGCGGTGGTGCGCGAATACCTGCATCCGCTGCTGGAGGAAAAGCAGCGCGACGGCCTCGATTGCCTGGTGCTGGGCTGCACGCATTTCCCGCTGCTCAAGGAAACCATTTCCCATGTTGCCGGAGCGCGGGTGGCGCTGGTGGATTCCGGTACGACCGTGGCGGGCGTAATTGAAGCCGCGTTGACGGAGCAGGGCCTGGCGCGCGTGACGAACGGAACAGGGGACATGAAATTCCTGGCCACCGACGATACCGAGCGTTTTGCCCGCGTTGGCAGTTTGTTTCTAGGCACCCCCATCGCGACGGCGGATGTGGAACGGGTGGATCTGTGACACTCGTCACGGCAACGCTGGACGAACAAACCGCCGCACGCTTCGCGCGCATGGCATTGGCAAATGTGGTGCGCGAATACCCGAACCACATCATGCACATACTGAACGATGACGCGGATGCGCGCATACCGAAAGCGCTGCATCCGGCGTTTTTCGGCAGCTATGACTGGCATTCCGCGGTGCATAGTCACTGGCTGCTGGTGCGTTTGTTGAGATTGTTTCCTGAAACCGCATTTGCCGGTGTGGCGCGTGCACGGCTGGATGCACATCTCACAGCGACGAATATGCACGCCGAGTGCGGGTATTTTTCGGCGCCGCATCGCGCCGGCTTCGAACGGCCTTATGGGCTTGCCTGGCTGTTGCAACTGGCGGCGGAGCTGACCGAGTGGCACGACAGTGCCGCCGTGCGCTGGCGCGCGGCGCTGCGGCCGCTGGAGGATCTGGCTGTCGCGCGCTTCATCGCCTGGCTGCCGAAGTTGAACCATCCGATCCGCAGCGGCGAACATTCGCAGACCGCCTTTGCGCTGGGTCTCGTCCACGATTACGCAAGCAGCACACAGCACGCCGCACTCAGGACACTGGTGGAATCCCGCAGCCGGGATTTCTACGCACACGATGTCAATGCGCCGCTTGCGTATGAACCTTCCGGGCACGACTTCCTGTCGCCGGCGCTGGCGGAAGCGGATCTGATGCGACGGATATTGCCGCGGGCGGATTTTCCAAATTGGCTGACAAAATTCCTGCCGCAAATTCCGAAAATGGAAAATACGAACTGGTTACCACCGGTCAGCTCACGGGATCGCGCGGACGGGAAGTTGGCGCATCTCGACGGGCTCAATCTCAGCCGCGCCTGGATGCTGGAAGGCATCGCGGGCGCATTACCGGCGGGCGACCCACGCAGGGCCGTGCTGCTCGCCAGTGCGCGGATTCACGCGCAAGCGGGTTTGGAGTCGGTGACGGAGGAACATTACGAAGGCAGCCATTGGCTGCCGAGTTTTGCCGTGTATCTATTGACCAAACGGGGTTTGGATGAGCAGTGTTGATGACAAGCTGCCGCGGCAACCGGGCTGGATACGCCGGCTCGGCTGGCGAGTACTGACCATCCTGTGGTTGTCCTTGCTTGGCACGGTCGTGGGCGTCGCATTTCGCGGTGTGGTGAATCCGCTCACCACCGCCTTCATGCAGCAGCGTCTGTTGTATCTGCACACGCACGGCGCGCCGCACACGCGCATTGATTACCGCTGGGTGGATTACCGCGACATGGCGCCCGCCATGCACCTGGCGGTGGTGGCTTCCGAAGACCAGACTTTCCCCTACAACTACGGCTTCGATGTGGAAGCCATCGAAAAAGCCCTGCACCACAACCGCGTGAGCCAGCACATCCGTGGCGCCAGCACCATCACCCAGCAGACCGCCAAGAATCTGTACTTATGGTCCGGCCGCAGTTATTTCCGCAAGGCTCTGGAAGCGTATTTCACCGTGCTGCTCAACACCGAATGGTCCAAGCAGCGGATTCTAGAGATGTACCTCAACACCGCGCAATTCGACAGCAATGTGTTCGGCGTGGGCGCGACCGCACGGCATTTATTTAATCAGACGCCGGCGCAATTGACGCCCGGCCAAGCGGCGCTACTGGCCGCGGCGTTGCCCGCGCCGGACCGTTCCAACGTGACCGACCCGTCCGCGTATTTGCAACGACGGCAAGCCTGGATACTGGAGCAGATGCAGCAGTTGGGCAATGACTATCTCGCGGGGATCTAAACGGCTATGCGCCGCTGATGCTTCAACTTCTTTCCAGCACCACGACGCCGCCCATCTTGCGGCCTGCGGCGCGGCCGCCTGGAGTGAGCATCATCAACAGGTTGACGAACGCCGCGCCGCGCATGTGACGGTGCAGGCGCCGTGCGTTATCCCACATCGAATGAAATGCCGTGGGCGTCCAGCCGAGCGGCCGGAAAAATTCCACATGCTGTTTCGGGCCGAATTGAAAACGCATCTGGTTCGCAGTGTGTTGCTTGCTGTAGAGACGCCGCATGATTTTGATGGTGCGCGGAGAGACCAGATCCGTGAGCCAGCGCTGGAAAGCGGTTTGATCGTGCAGGTCTTTGGCCAGGTTTTGGACCTGTTCCGCGGCAAGATAAACCAGCAAGCCCTCGGTAATCACCAGCACGCGGTTAGCCGCGGCCCCGACGCGCTCAAACAAACGGCGGCGCGCGTTTTTATCCGCCAAGTCCAGTGCCTGGCGTTCCAGCCGGCAGAAGGCACGCGCGTCTTTGAGCGCCGCACTTTTGTACTCGATCATGCCCGGCAAGTCCACTTCCACCCAACGCAACGCGGCCGGCAGCGCCAGGCGATAGGGGCGCGTATCTAGGCCGCAGCCCAGATTGAGCACGCTGTCGAAACCGTGCCGCTCCACCGCTTCCAGGATCAGTTCGTCCAGCACCTGGGTGCGCACCACCATGGACCAACTGGTGCGCCTGCCCCACGGCAGGGTCTCCACGATTCCCCGGCCGCGTTCGCCGGCTAGAACCTGGGCATACGGGTCATAAAACAAAGCGTCAGGACGTTCGCTTTCCATGGCGCGGTACCCGGCCACCCACAGTGCGGTGTCGGATACATTCCGTATCAGAGGTTCTTCGGCCATCGAGTATTTTCCGTATTCAGATGCGCAAGCATGTCCGCTGGTTTCCGGTTTGTAAAGCGCGCGGCTTGCGGCGCCGCCCCGGACAGGTGATGATTTACTGTCCATTACAGGTTGAAACATTCATTAGGGAGAATGCCATGCGTAGTGTTGTCGTGCTTTTGATTTTGGTCTTGCTGCTGGCCGCTTGTTCGGTACAACAATCGCCGATCCGCGCGGTGCAAGCCGTGCTGCCCGCCGCCGGCGTATCAGAAGTGGATATAACCGCCAATGTCGGCAAGGTCACCATCACGCCCAGCAGCGACACCAACGTGCACGTGAGCGTGACACTCAAGCCTTCCGGCAGTTTTCTCGGGTTTATCACCCCGCGCAATAGCGCGACCGCCGCGCGCGGCGCGAGTTTCGGTCACGTGCTCGACAACGGCATTCTCAAGCTCGGCATGCAGTATCCCGCTGACACCGATGGCGGCAGCGCCATCAGCGAGGACTGGACCGTGGCGGTGCCAGCGACCATGCAGGTGAACACTCAGCTCAATGTCGGCAAGTTGCATGTAACCGGTATCAGCGGCGGAGTGCAAGCGCGGATGAACGTGGGCGACATTGTGCTGGATGTTTCCGGCGGTCCGCTGCAAATCACCGCCAACGTGGGCAAGATCCAGGCCACCGTCCATTCCTTGAACTATGCCACTGTCTCGTTGGGCGCGAGTGTCGGCACTACGGCGTTGAGCGTGGACGGCGTCACGGTCGGCGATCATCAAAAGACCGGCGCCGGCGATAGCTTGACTTACAAGATGAGCGGCAAAGATGCCATCAGCCTGCAAGTCACCACCGGCAAGGCGAGTCTGGCGTTATTGACGCATTGAGAAAAACATTGCAGATGGAGAAATAAAAAAGGGGTGCAAACGACGACGGAATTGAGGGGTCCGAAAAGTCAGTCCAGAAGGGGGATCTGGACACGAGGGGGTAGCACTTTCGGTAATCCCGCCGTCATAGGGTTTGCACCCCTTAGACCGGTAACTTTGCGCCCCCGCCTTTCGACGGGTTTGCCGTTTCGAGTACAGAAATAATTCTAGCAGTTTCCGCGGACAATACTTGCCATTCATCGGCGTAATACTACCGTTGGGCTGCCAATCGGTTAGTGCTGCCTGCAATTTATCGTTATGGCGCTGAAATGAAACTGCCCCGCTTTGCGGGGCAGTGTTCATCGCGCAATGTTTTCGCTTATTCCGGCCTTGGCAGGGTATGCAGGGGCGTGGGCAGGCTGGAGATGTAGGCCGCCAGCGCTCGCACCTGGGCGTTGGTCAGCGCCTGCGCCTGCGGTGCCATGATGATGTTCTTGCGCTGGCCATCGCGGTATTCACTGAGCGCCTGCACCAGGTAGTCGCGGTATTGGCCGGCGAGGATGGGCGGCGGATTGCCCGGCAGCGGAATCGGATGTGCACCGTCTACGCCATGACAAGACGAGCAGGTGTCCTTGAAATGCTGGGCGGCCCAGGTGAGCGTCGGTAGCGGCGCGGGAGCAGCCGTGGCCGCCGCCGCATCGGCCAGCGCGACGCCGGCGGCGAGGCTTAGGCCCAGCGACAGGATCGCGAGTACGCGGATGGCGTTCATGGCTGGCTCCCCGGATTCGGCTTGAAGGGGTTGCCCAAGCTCTGGAAATACGCCGCGATGTCCTGCATTTGCTGCTCGGTCAGTGAGGAGGCCTGGGCGTGCATGGTCAGATGGCGGCGCGCACCGGACTTATATTCCTGCAGGGCGTGCACGATGTAGTCCGCGTTCTGGCCCGCGAGCTTGGGCACGCGGTAGGTCGGATAGACGTTGGTGTAATCGGCAATGCCGTGACAGCCGAGACAGGTCTGGGATTCGACCT
>JBAVYM010000075.1:0-19943 GCA_049698775.1 Gammaproteobacteria bacterium | reverse complement strand
CAGTAGTGTCCGACACGTTTCATAACAAGATCAACTGGTTAGCGAAGGGAGTAGTTTCCGCCATCGGCGCCATTTCGGTAAGTAGCTGATGCAAAGGCTCTTTTTCGAATGGCATCACGCTCAAGATTTGTAGCATCGCATGCAACGACAAGTCGAGATTGAGCCGTTTCTTGACGATGGCCACCAGCACGTACGTGGCCACGGCGATCCATACTTGGCTTTTGACTGCGTTCTCGGAAGTACCGAAGAAGCGTTTGATGCGCAGGTGCTGCTTGATCCATTTGAAGAACAGCTCCACCTGCCAGCGGCTCTTGTAGAGGGCGCAGACGCTGGCTGCCGGGAGGCCGAGATGGTTGGTCAGAAACACCAGAGTCTTGCCGGTTTCCGGGTCCTTGTAGCGAATGCGTCGCAGCCGTTCGGGATAGCCGTGCCTGGAGTAAAACACCGTCAGCTCGACCTGTTGGTCGCAGATCAGTCCCGTGCGCCGATCCACCGGGCAGGAGTAGATGCGGTGGTACTTGAAGTTCGACTTGGCTCGGGTGACGAAGAAGCTGCCGGCCTGATGCAGGATATGCAGTCGTTCGAAGTCGAGGTAACCTCGATCCATCACGTAGAAGGCTCCTGGCTCGGGCAGCAGGACGTCCAGCACATTGACATCATGCAGCTTGCCGTCCGAGATAAAAATGAAGGCCGGAATGGCGCCGCGCAGATCCAACAGCGTATGCAACTTGATCGCCGCCTTGGCATCGCGAAAGCACGCCCATGGGAACAGCGACAAACACAGGTCGATGGTCGTCGAGTCCAGCGCATACACCGTACTGTCCAGTTCGACCGCCAAAGGCTCCTCGGCGTACAGGCGTCGGGCGATGCGGATCAGTGCTTGCGCGAACTCGCAATGGATGCGCCAATCCCGCGTCTCGTTGGCATCGGCCAAGTTGCTGCGTGTGACGTTACCGCGAATACCTAAGTGATAGAGCTTGCTCGGTTGCGCGCCCAAGCAGGCTTCGATATCCCGCAAGCTCTCCCGATACGTGAGTTGCGCAAAGGCCATGCACAAAAACTGGTCGAGGCACCCGAACGTGCGTACATTGAAATCCCCTCGGTACTTGGTGACCAACCGGCGAAAGGTATGCCAGGGAGCGTATTCCATCACCTGCGTAAAGACGAGCTTGCCGGTGTACATCGGTCCCTCCCGGATAAATTCCCGAAGGCCGTTCATACCATCGTTTTGCGTTCAAGTCGTTAACACCTTGATACGCCATGAAAACCGCGCCAGCTAAGGCTTCTAGCCCAATACCCATGAAATCTGTCGGACACTAATGTCAAAATGTATCAAATTGAACACAACATAGTTTATGAAGCTGCAATGCAAATGAGGCCGGGAATGGAGGCATGGCCGGTATGGCTGGTGGTGCCTTGGCGCGTAGTTCACTGGCTCACTTTTTGGATGGCTGCCTATGTGTAGTGGCTGCTGGAGCCGAACCATTCTTGGGATTAGGAATCTTCTCCAGCAGCTTATGCAGTGCTGCGCCATTCACAGAGGCGTGCAGGTAATGTCCTGGCAGGGAATCCAATGCTTCGTTCATCGCCGCAAAGATCTGTTGATCTTGCAAAGTTGCACATGCTGTACCAGAGCATGTGGCGTCACTCTCGCTTGCATGCGCATTAGCTCCCGCCAGATGGACGGCATCACGACCTTCCGAGAAAACCCGGTTGGTAGCGCAGAGCAGTGTTGAAGTTAAGTGACTGCCGGCTTCCTCGTTGAGGCGACATACCACCACATTCGCCAGTTTCGGATCATTGGAATAGGGTTCCTGCAAACCTTGCTTGATGATTTGCAGGACCTTGAGGATCATGGGCTCTCCCTCCACTTTAATCTTGCCAAGCTGCAGGACCTCGCTATTGTTCTTTCCAGTCACAATATTCTGAGCCGACGTGGAGGGCGAAAACGACAGGAGTCCGCTGGCAAGCAGCAAGATCAGTGGGATAAACATTTTACGGCAGTTAATCATATTGATTTCATCCCTCGTTTGCTTTTGCGAGATGTCAGTGTTGAGTACTGGCGGTGGGGGCGGAAGTTGCGGAGGTGGCCGGCGTGGGATAAGGAATTTCCTTCAACAGCGCGCGCAGCGCCACACCATCAACCTTGGCCTGCAACTCGTTACCGGGCGCATTGGTTAACATGGAATTCAATACCGTGACTTGTGCCTGCGCGGTTTCGCCTGTCGGGATGGCAGATACCGGAATGGCCTGTGAGGATGACACGACAGCGGTTTGTTTCGAGAAGGCCCGGTTGGCGGCACAATCAAGCATCTCATCTGTCGCACTGCCGCTGATGGTATGGAAGCGGCAGACCACCACATCCGCGAGCTTGGGATCATTGGAGCGGGGTTGTTGCAGAGCGAGTTTAACGGCTTGCAGGGTTTGCATGATGTCCGCTTGTCCATGAATAGTGAGTGTGCCGAGTTGCATGACCTCAGCGGCGCTATCTGGATCTGGGATTTTGGCGAGCACGCTGCGCAGTGTCGCACCATTCACGTCGGCTTGAAAGCCGTGCTGTGGCAGATTCTGGAGATACTCATTCAATTGGGTAAATATGTGTTCCATTACACAAGACATATCGCACGCAGGTTGGCCGCTTTCTGCGACAGCCATGCCCGTTTGTAGAGCAAAGCGTTGCCCTGCCAAGGCGCGATTGGTTCCGCAAATAAGATGGTCCATGATGTGACTGCCTGCCTGGGGCACCAGTCGGCACACTGTCACATTCGCCATTTTCGGATCAGTCGAATACGGCTGGCGCAGACCTACTTTGATGTCCTGCAGCACCTGGACGATGTTCTGTTGTCCGTGTACCTCGACCTTGCCCAGTTGCAGTGTTGCATTGTCATCTTGGGCAGAACTGTCAGCGGCCATTGCCGCGAGCGGCAGAGCCAGCATCATAGCTAGGAAAATTAGGGCTTTGATGTAACAGCGGGTTTTCATGATGCGTTCTCCTGACTGGCTGATAGGTTTCAAGCAGACAGCAATGCCCAACCTCGACCGATTCCCAATGCGGCTTGTACGCTTTAGTTCGTATTAAATATAGTCCAGTGGAGCCGGAATGCAAGAACGCTCCAAGGCCATGATTGACAAGGGATAACGGGCTACTATACGTGCCTGCTGCAATCCACCATCACGGAGACTCCCATGAGCCGCACCGCCGTCCATACCGATTTGGCACCCAAGGCCATCGGCCCGTATTCCCAGGCGATACGCGCAGGCAACAACGTGTATCTTTCCGGCCAGATCGCGCTCGATCCAAAAACCGGCGAGCTGGTGCCGGGCGGCATCGAGGCGCAGACGAAACGGGCATTCGAGAACCTGAAAGCAGTGGCGGAAGCCTCGGGCCAAGGGCTGGAACACGTGGTCAAGGTCAATATTTATCTGACGGATCTCGCGCACTTCGCCAAGGTGAACGAAATCATGGCGGGATATTTCCACGAACCGTATCCGGCGCGCGCCACCGTGGGCGTAGCGGCGTTGCCGCGCGGCGCGCTGGTGGAAGTGGATGCGGTGATGGTGGTGTGACGGCCACGCGCGTGTCACAGCCCGCGCCCGCGGAACACGCCGCACCGCCGCTGCGCTATCTGCGCGGCGTGGGTCCGCAGGTAGCCGACAAGCTTGCGCGCCTTGGCGTCCACAGCGTTACCGACTTGCTGTTCCATCTGCCGCTGCGTTACGAGGACCGGACCAGAATCACGCCCATCGGCGCGCTGCGCATCGGCGTACCGGCGGTGATCGAAGGCGTGGTGGACCTCACCGAAACGGTGATTCGCCGGCGGCGCATGCTGCTCACGCGCATCAGCGATGGCACCGGTGGACTCACCTTGCGGTTCTTTCATTTCAATCTGTCGCAAGCCGAAGTGCTGGCGCGCGGTGTGCGGTTGCGCTGTTACGGCGAGGCGCGTACCGGCGCGGTGGGACTGGAGATGATTCATCCGGAATACCGTATTCTGAAAGAGGCGGTGCCCATGCCTGACGAAACGGCACTCACGCCAATTTATCCGGCCACCGAAGGCATTGCCCAGTTGAAGTTGCGGGCGCTGACGGCGCAGGCGCTGCAAATGCTCGCCGGCGATTCCGCGTTATTGCCGGAACTCCTGCCACCGGAGCTGCTGGATGAGGTGCGCATGCCAGACTTGATCGAGGCGGTACGCTATGTGCATCGGCCGCCCACGGATGCACCGGTGGCGGCGCTCATGGACGGCAGCCATCCGGCCCAGCAGCGCCTGGCGTTCGAGGAATTGCTGGCCCATCACCTGAGCCTGCGCCAATTGCGTCAGAAGGCCGACCGCAGCCGCGCGCCGGTGATTTCCGGGGATAGTGATTTGGCGCGAAAATTTCGTGCATCCTTGCCGTTTCAACTGACCGGCGCGCAGCAACGCGTGGCGACGGAAATCCTGCATGATCTCGCCAAGCCTCATCCGATGATGCGGCTGGTGCAGGGCGACGTGGGTTGCGGCAAGACCGTGGTGGCGGCACTCGCGGCCTTGGACTGCATCGGCGCCGGCTATCAGGCCGCGGTCATGGCGCCGACTGAATTGCTCGCGGAACAGCATTACCGCAACTTTACAAGTTGGTTCGCGCCGCTCGGGCTCAAACCCGCCTGGCTCACGGGACGGCAGCCGGTTGCACAGCGGCGGGAAACCCTGGAGCGCCTACGCAACGGCCAGGCGCCGATCGCCATCGGCACGCACGCGCTGTTTCAGGAAGATGTGGCGTTCGCAAAACTCGCGCTGGTCGTGATTGACGAACAACACCGCTTCGGCGTGCACCAACGCCTGGCGCTGCGTGAGAAAGGCGCGCAGGCGGATGTTTATCCGCATCAGCTCATCATGACTGCGACACCGATTCCGCGCACCCTCGCCATGACCGCGTATGCGGACCTGGATGTGTCGGCGATTGATGAACTGCCGCCAGGGCGCACACCCGTCAAAACCGCGGTGATCTCGGATGCGCGCCGCGCCGAAGTGGTGGCGCGGGTGCGGCGCGCCTGCGTGGAAGGCAAACAGGTGTACTGGGTGTGTCCGCTCATCGAGGAATCGGAGGTGTTGCAATGCCAGGCGGCGGAGGATACGGCCGCGGCGCTCACCTCGGCCTTGCCAGAGTTGAACATCGGCCTGGTGCATGGACGCATGGCGAGCCGGCTCAAGGAACGCGCCATGGCGCATTTCACATCCGGCGACATCCAGTTGCTGGTCGCCACCACGGTTATCGAGGTAGGCGTGGATGTGCCGAACGCCAGCCTCATGATCATCGAAAACGCCGAGCGTCTGGGGCTCGCGCAATTGCACCAGTTGCGCGGGCGCGTCGGCCGCGGCGCGGTGGAGTCGGGCTGCGTGATGCTCTACCATGCGCCGCTGTCGGCTGCGGCGCGGGCGCGGCTGGAAGTCATGCGCGAAACTAATGATGGCTTCGAGATTGCGCGCCGGGATCTGGAATTGCGCGGCCCCGGCGAACTGCTTGGCACGCGCCAGGCGGGCGAATTGCATCTGCGCATTGCCGACCTGACCCGGGACGCGCCGCTGGTCCCGAAAGTGCAGCAGGCCGCGACCTTGTTACTGGAGCGGTATCCCGAGCGCGCCGCGCCGCTGGTGCGTCGCTGGCTGGGCGACAATAGCCGTTACGCACAGGTTTGAGACCAACCCCGCGCATCACGACTGGTATCCATGCCACCAATAGCCAGCGATCAAACCGGTTTCTGGAAACCCCCGGACAGCTGGACCGCGGAGCAGCGACCAAAGGCATTGTGGCCATGGATTGTTCATGCCGGCTCACTCACGGAAAAATTGCGTGCGACTGTGGGCGACACATTCCATGTGCAAGTCGTGCACGAAGGCAACGCGCAATTGAACGACGAGGACGCACGGCTTTTGCAAGTGACGCCAAGCAGCATGACACGGGTACGCGAGGTGTATCTGTGCGGTGACATACCGTGGGTTTTTGCGCGCACGCTGGCGCCGGCAGAGGGCGGCCGCTGGCTGGACAAACTCGGCACGCAGCCACTGGGTGAACGCGTGTTCGCCGAAGCGGGTACACACCGTACGCCCATTGAAGCCGCGCGGCTGGATGAGACGCAGCCGCTGTATCAGGCGGCAATCAAAGGCATGGCGCGGCGACCGGAATTTTTATGGGCGCGGCGTTCGGTGCTCACGGTGCGCGGCGGCCGTTTGCTCATTTATGAATGTTTTCTGAGCGGGACGGGCAATTGATGGATCCGCGGTTGCGACCTGTGTGGCGGAAGCTGCGGTACAGCCGGCTGGTGCGGCAATGGTTGCCATTTGCGGGGCGGCGCGCCTGGGCCTATCTGCGGCTCATGCGTCTGCACCGGCCCATCGGCAGTTTCCTGCTGCTGTGGCCCACGCTGTGGGCGCTGTGGCTGGCGAGCGACGGTCATCCCACGCCGAAACTGTTTACGATTTTCGTGCTCGGCGTGTTCGTGATGCGTTCGGCTGGCTGCATCATGAACGATTTTGCAGATCGTAATTTCGATCCACACGTGCACCGCACCCACGACCGGCCGCTCGCCACCCGCGAAGTGAACGTTTGGGAAGCTCTGGTGCTGTTCGTGATTCTGTGTCTCATCGCGCTGGGGCTGGTGCTGTTGCTGAACCGGCTGACGCTGGAACTGGCGGTCATCGGTGCGGTGCTGGTATTGACCTATCCGTTCATGAAACGCTACACGTATTTGCCACAGCCGTATCTCGGCATGGCGTTCGGCTGGGGTATTCCCATGGCGTATGCGGCGGTCACCGGCAGTGTGCCGACAGTCGCTTGGCTCATCTTTATCGCGAACATCATCTGGTCCACGGTGTACGACACCATGTATGCCATGGTGGACCGGCGCGATGACCTGCGCATCGGAGTGAAGTCCACCGCGATTCTGTTCGGCGATCTGGACCGCGCGATCATCGCTGTCCTCCAGGTATTGTTGCTCGCGGACCTGGCGCTGGTGGGTTACCGGACCGGGATGAGCGCGGTGTATTACGTGGGTCTCGCGTTCGCGTTGCTGTTTTCAATTTACCAGCAGGTGCTCATCCGCCGGCGTAATCCGCAGCGTTGTTTTCTCGCCTTCATGAACAACAACTGGTTAGGCGCCGCGGTGTTCGCCGGTATCCTGCTGCATTACACGTTCAGCGCCGGCTTTTAAGTCCCGCGTTCAGAACACCGGCGGCGTATATTCGTTGATGAATTGCACGAATGCGTTGGCCGGCACCGGCTGGCTGATGTAATAGCCTTGGGCGTAATTGCACTGCAGCGCCGCCAGTGTACGCAGCGTCTCCATGTTTTCCACGCCTTCTGCCGCCACCTGCAAATCGAAGGCTTGCGCCAGGCCGATGACGGTGCGCACGATGTTGGCATCCGCCTTGTTCTGCAGCATGTTGAACACGAAACTCTTGTCTATCTTGAGTTCCGAAGCCGGGATGCTTTTGAAATTGGCCAGCGATGAATAGCCAGTGCCGAAATCGTCAATGGATACCGAAATGCCCTTGTCCTTCAGCCCGCGGATGGTCTCGAAGCTCTTGTCGGGATTGCTCATCACTGCGGTCTCGGTGATCTCCAGGATTAGGCGATTGGGTTTGGCACCCCACACGCCCATGGCATCCGCCACGCGGCTCACCAGGCTTGCGTCCTCCAGCAGCGACGGCGCGATATTGACCGCCAGCGACAGCGGTCCGAAGCGCGTGGGCCAGACGGCGGCGTGTTGCAGCGCCATGTTGATGGCCGCCCAGGTCAGTTCGCCGATTTGACCGGTGCGGGTGGCGATGGGGATGAACACGTTGGGCGGCACAATGCCGCGCTTGGGGCTGCGCCAGCGCAGCAGCGCCTCGGCGCCGGCCAGCAGTCCGCCGCGCAGATTGATTTTCGCCTGGTAGTAGATTTCCAGCTCGCCATTGTCCAGCGCCGTATCCAATTCGCTTTCCAGTTCCCAAGCGCCGGCCAATTTTTCCGGGGTGGCGTCGGTGTACATCAGATAAGGAGCATCGTTGCGTGCGGCGTCTGAGAGCGCCAGCTCCGCGCGCTGCAGCAGCAGGTCGGACTTGCCGGCGTGATCCGGGAACAACGCGATACCCATGTTAGCGCCCATGGAAATCACTTGCCCGCCGATTTCAAACGGGGCCGACAGAGTGCGCAGGATCTTGTTGGCCGCCAGGATGGCATGACCCTCGTTCATGATGTCCGGCAGGATCAGCGCGTACTCGTAGTCGCCGGCTCGCATGATGCGGTCATCATTCCGGCAGGCCTCATCCAAGCGCTCGGCGAAGCGTTCCATCAATTCCTCGATGACCCGGTAGCCGAACAGCGCACCGAATTCCTGCCCACGTTTGATCTGCACCACCAGCAGCGCTATTTGCTTGCCGCTGGTCTGTGCGCGCTGGATGTAACTGTCCAGATAACGCATCAGCGAAGAGCGATTCGGCCGCAGCGAGAGGATTTTGTCTGACATTCAAGACCAACTGTGGAGCGGCGTCACAGATAAAGCTCTTCGGGATTGATGTCATAGGCGCCGGACTCCAGACATTTTTCAATCCAGAGTTTGTCGGCGCCTTTGAGATGCGTGTCGAACAGCAAGTCCACGGTATTGAATTGCGGCAGGCGTTGTTTCTTTTCATTCAGGATCAGCATGACACGCGGCTTGAGCCGGCGCGTCTCGTTTTGCGAGATGACCACGGCCACGGCACCGGTGTTGAGTTCCACCAGCGAGCCGGTGGGGAACACGCCGACCACCTGCATGAACTGCTCCACCACTTCCGGCTGGAACAGGGTGCCGCGCCAGCCATAGATTTCGCGCACCGCTTCGTAGGGCGAGCGCATCTTGCTGTAGGGACGAGGACTGGTGATGGCGTCGTAGCAATCCGCCATGGCCGCGATTTTCGCCAAGGTCGGGATCTGGTTGCCCTTGAGTTTGTCGGGATAACCGCTGCCGTCATAGCGTTCATGATGGCTGCGCACCATGGAGAGGATGCGTTCGGTGATGCCGCTGGTGCCTTCCAGCAGATTGACGCTGTAATCCACGTGATTGCGCATGACGTGCCACTCGGTATCCGTGAGTTTTTCGGCTTTGATAAGCAAGGCGTGCGGCAATTTGGTTTTGCCCACGTCGAACAACATGCAACCGAGCGCGATTTCACAGATGGTTGCTTTGTCGAGGCCGAGATGCCGGGAAAATGCGGTGCCCCAAATGGCCGCGCCCACCGAGTGGTGATACATGTAGGAGTTGTGCTTCTTCATGCGCGACAGCCAGATCATGGCATCCGGGTTGCGCAGTACGCTTTCCACCATCGGCTCGACGGTTTCCTTGGCCAGTTGTACGTCCAGCCGGCCCTCGATCTCCAGCTTGCTGATGATCTCGTGCATAGCGCGATTCGCCTCGGTATAGACGTTCTGCGCAACCGTCAATTCCTTTTCCACCGGTTGCGAGTTCGCATATACCGTGCGATTGCGATTGCGGTTGCTGGGAGCGGCGCGCGGTTTAGGGTAGTGCAGGCTGGTGACCTGCGTGATGGTGCGATTTTCCTGGCCGACGCCGGTTCTGGTGTGGGTCACATCCTGGCGGTTCTGTTCCAGGTCTATATAGACATATTGGCAGTGATGGCGCAGTTCCTCGATTTCATCCTGATTGCGGATGAAGAAACCCTGGAACAGGAACGGGGTCTCGGTCCACGGGCGATCCAGGCGCGCCACATACATGCCGATCTCGAGATCGGCGGTATTCACTTTCAGTTGTTTTTGTATTTCCACCTTGCCCCTCTGCAATTCTCCGGGTGGCAAACCGGCCTGGACAGTATGGTACGCCGTCCACGGTTTTGACAATCGCAGGCTCGTCAGGCGCCAGCGCGGCGCTATTTCAGCTCGAATGGGCGGCGCGCGCCAGGCTCCACACTTCAATCGTCGCCGCACCCGCTTGCTTCAGCGTCTCGCTGAGCGCGGCGACCGTGGCGCCAGTGGTCACCACATCATCCAGGATGGCGACCTGTGCGCCGGCCAGCGAACTGCGGCTTGTGAAGGCATTGCGCAGATTGCGATGGCGTTCGACTGCATCGAGCCTGGACTGCACGGCCGTGTTCTTGCTGCGCACACACACGTCGTTCGCGACCGGCAGACGCAGGCGCCGGCTCACCGGCCGAGCCAACTCCAGCGCCTGGTTGAAACCGCGTTCCCGCAGACGCGCCGAATGCAAGGGCACGGGAATCAGCAGATCGGGTTTTGCGGTTCCGCCGGCGGCCAGATAATCCGCCAACAGCTCGCCCAGCAAGCGGCCGGTGGCGAGATCGCCGTTGAATTTGAAGCGCTGCAACAATCGGTCGAGTGGCCAGGCGTAAAGTAACGGGCTCGCGGCATGGTCCCAGACAGGCGCAGATTTCAGACAGTGCCCGCACCAGGAGTTGGGTGCGGCCTCCGGCAAGGGCGCGGCACAACGTTCACAGGCATGCCGGTTCCAGGACAGATCCCGGGAGCAGGCGGCGCACAGTTCACGCGTGCTGTGGCTGGGTTGCCCGCAAAGCAGGCAGACAGGTGGGTAAAGTTTTGCATGCGCCTGTTTCAGCCAGCGGTAAACCATCCATGGTCCTCCAAGTTGACAGCAAACCTCCCACCGTTACACTGCGCCCATACCGGCGCCGGGAGGCGCCTCGTCATCATGCCATGCTCACCCGAGGCCCGCCATGCGCGCATTGAATGTTCCCGCTGACCCGGATATTCGCCACGACTGGACGCTGGCTGAAGTTCACGCCCTGTTCGCGCTGCCATTCAACGATCTCTTGTTTCGCGCCCACACGCTGCACCGGCGGCATTTCGATCCCAACGCGGTGCAGGTTTCCACGCTCCTGTCCATCAAGACCGGCGCCTGCCCCGAGGATTGCAAATACTGCCCCCAGAGCGCGCGCTACCACACCGGCCTCAAGGCCGAAAAGCTCATGGACGTGGAGGATGTGGTGGCGCAGGCGCAACGCGCGCGCGACAGCGGTGCCACGCGCTTTTGCATGGGCGCCGCCTACCGCAATCCGAAAGACAAGGATCTGGATCAGATCATCGAGATGATCAAGGCTGTGCGCGTGCTGGGCATGGAAACCTGCGCCACGCTTGGCATGTTGAGCGCCGTGCAAGCGCAGCGGCTGGCTGACGCCGGACTCGATTTCTACAATCACAACATTGACACCTCCGAAGCGTATTACCGGGAAATCATCACTACGCGCTGTTTCCAGGATCGGCTGGATACGCTCGCGCACGTGCGTGCAGCAGGCATGCACGTGTGCTGCGGTGGCATCATCGGCATGGGCGAGAGCGTCGCGGATCGCGCCGCCATGCTGCACACGCTCGCGACCTTGCCGGAACATCCCGAGAGCGTGCCCATCAACCGACTGGTGCAGGTGGAAGGCACACCGCTCTACGGCCACGAGAGTGTGGACCCTTTCGATTTCATCCGCGTCATCGGCGTGGCAGTTATCCTCATGCCGAAAGCGCATGTACGCCTGTCCGCCGGGCGCGCCGCGATGAGCGATGAAATGCAGGCGCTGGCGTTTTTCGCCGGCGCGAACTCGATTTTCTACGGCGAGAAATTGCTGACCACGGAAAACCCGGAGCAGGATGCGGACCGCCACCTGTTTGCCCGCCTTGGGATTCACGCGGAGCCTTGCAAGCAGGATGAGCACCACTCGCCCGCCATGACTGCCGCGGAACAGCATGAGCAACGCCGCGCGGCGACTTGATGCTTTGCTCCAAGGTGATCTGGAGTCGCTGAAAGCCCAGTCGCTGTATCGTCTGTGCCGGCTGATTGACGGACCCCAGGGTGCGGAAATCACGGTGGATGGCGCGCGCTGCCTGAATTTTTCCAGCAACGATTATCTCGGCCTCGCCGGCCATCCCGCGTTGCGCGAAGCGGCCAAGCGCGCGGTGGATGAATATGGCGTGGGCAGCGGCGCGTCCCATCTGGTCACTGGCCACACGCGCGCGCACCACGCGCTTGAGGAGGAGCTGGCGGAGTTCGTGCAACGGCCGCGTGCGCTGCTGTTTTCCACCGGCTACATGGCGAACCTGGGTATCGCCGGCGCACTGCTCGGCCGCAGCGACCGGGTGATAGAGGATCGCTTGAATCACGCCTCGCTGCTGGACGCGGGACTTTTGTGCGGGGCACGGCTCAGCCGCTACGCACACGCCGATATGAACGCGCTGCAACGGCAGCTTGCAGTTCCGGCCAGACGTAAGCTGGTCATGACTGACGGCGTGTTCAGCATGGATGGCGATGTGGCGCCGTTGCCCGAACTGGTGCGTGTCACGCAAGCGGCGGACGCATTTTTGATGGTGGACGATGCCCACGGCTTTGGCGTGCTGGGCAGTCACGGCCGCGGCACGCTTGAACATTTCGGTCTGGGTATAAATGAGGTGCCAGTGCTGATGGCGACGCTCGGCAAGGCGCTCGGCAGCTTCGGCGCCTTCGTGGCGGGCAGCGAGGCGCTCATTGAAACCCTGATCCAGTATGCCCGTACCTATATATATACCACTGCCATGCCGGCGGCCTTGGCCGAAGCCACGCGCGTTGCTCTCGGGCTGGTGCAGGCGGAGAACTGGCGGCGCGAAAAACTGCATGCACTCATTGCGCGCTTCCGGTCCGGTGCGGCGCAACTCGCACTGCCGCTCATGGATTCGCAAACCGCCATCCAGCCGCTTGTGATCGGCGACAGCCGTCGTGCACTGGAGATTTCAGATACCCTGCGTGGCCACGGCATTCTGGCAATTGCCATCCGGCCGCCCACGGTGCCGGCCGGCAGTGCGCGCCTGCGCCTGACACTGACGGCGGCGCATAGTGAGCAGCAGGTGGATCGTTTGCTGGATGTGCTGGCGCAAGTAATGGCGCGACTGATGCACTAAACTTCACGCACGCGATGTACAGGGATGTACAAGTGCCGCGCGACCCTGGGAAGTCCCCGAAGGGGGAAGAGACAGGACGTCGAGAGCGGCCAGCACCCAAGGCCCAAATCTATGCCCTCGAAACTTCACACTGAAACCACCGGCCGCGGCCCTGATTTGTTTCTGGTGCACGGCTGGGCATTGCACGGCGGAATATGGAACGGAGTCGCACAGATATTGGCGCAAACCTACCGGGTTACCTGTGTGGATTTGCCGGGCCACGGACTGAGCCGCGAATCGCCGGCGCCGGCAACACTTTCCGGGTTGGCGAAACAACTGCTCGACGCCGCGCCGGAAAATGCGATCTGGCTTGGCTGGTCGCTGGGCGGGCTCGCTTGCCTGCGCGCAGCACTGGATTTTCCCGGGCGGGTTCGCGCGCTGCTGCTGACCAACAGCACTCCGCGTTTTGTCAGCGCGCATGATTGGCCACATGCGATGCCTCCCGCACAATTGAAGGAGTTTATTGTAGAACTGCATGATGATTACCGCAAAACCATACAACGCTTTCTGGCTCTGCAGGTACGCGGCGACGAATCGGCGCGCGGCGTATTGAGGCAGTTGCGCGCCTCGGTATTCGCACGCGGCGAGCCCTCGGTTTTGGCGCTCGAGCGGGGATTGGAATGGCTGCGCGACAGCGATCTACGCGCCGAGCTTCACGGTATCCGAATTCCCACGCTTGTCATGAGCGGGCAGTATGACCGGCTGACTCCTCCGGAGGCGGGAGCATTTCTGGCGGCCGGCATTGACGGCGCAAAACTGGTGGCACTGCCGCGTGCTGCGCACGTGCCGTTTCTTTCCCATCCGGCGGAATTCACGGCCACATTAATTCAGTTCCTGCGGAAAGCTGCCGGATTCACTCATGCGTGAGCGTCAAGCCGCCGACGAATTTTCACTGGACCGCCGACAGTTGCGCACGGCCTTCGAACGCGCCGCGCATGGCTATGATGCCGCCGCCATATTGCAGCGCGAAGTGGGTGAACGGCTGCTGGAGCGCCTGGAACTGACGGTGCTTGAACCAGTGCGCATCCTGGATCTGGGCTGTGGCACCGGTCGCCACTTGAGCGCGTTGCGCGCTCGTTTTCCCAAAGGGCGAGTGTTCGGTGCGGACCTGGCCCTCAACATGCTGACCGCCGCACGCCGCGGCCAGGGCTGGTTCCGGCGCACGCCGCTGGTGTGTGCCGATACCCTGCAACTGCCGTTTGTGCCCGCGTGTTTTGATCTTGTCTATTGCAATCTGATGCTGCAATGGTGTGAGGATCTGGACCGGGCATTCACGCAATTGCGCCGAGTGGTGAAACCGCATGGCTTGTTGTTGTTCACCAGCTTTGGCCCCGACACGCTCAAGGAATTGCGCGCTGCGTGGCGGGAAGTGGACAGCTTCAATCACGTGAATCGTTTCATTGACATGCACGACATCGGCGACGCGCTCATCCGCGCCGGCTTCGTGGAGCCGGTCATGGACGTGGAGCAACTGACGCTCACCTATGCGGACGTGCGCTCGCTCATGCTGGATCTGAAAAACATCGGCGCGCATAACGTCACTGCCGGCCGTCCGCGCGGACTCGGCGGATGGCAACGCCTGAGCAAACTGGCGGCAGCCTATGAATCGTTCCGCTGCGATGGATGTTTGCCCGCCAGCTATGAAGTGGTTTATGGCACCGCCTGGACACCCGCGTACATTCCCACGGATCTATTGACCCCTGGCGAATTGCAGACTGCGCTAGGTCATCACGAGCGCCCCGGAGGCGGACGTTGATGCGCGGCGTGTTCATCACCGGCACCGACACGGGCGTGGGCAAAACCCTGGTGGCCGCCGGATTGCTGCGCGTGTTCGCGCGCGAGGGCTTGCACGCGGTCGGCATGAAGCCGGTGGCGAGCGGCGCGCTGCAAACACCGGAGGGATTGCGCAACGAGGATGCGCTGGCGTTGCAAGCGGCAGCGAACACATCGCGGCCCTATGCGCTGGTGAATCCTTATGTCTTTGTCCCGCCCATCGCACCGCACCTGGCCGCCGCCGAGGCCGGCATCAGTATTGAACTGTCGCATATTCTTGAGGCATTTCAGCGGCTCTACGCAGGCGTGAATGCGGTGGTGGTGGAAGGCGTCGGCGGCTGGCAAGTGCCGCTTTCGGATAACGCCGGTGTACCCGATCTCGCCCGCGCGCTGGGTTTGCCGGTGATCCTGGTGGTGGGATTGCGTCTGGGCTGCCTCAATCACGCGCTGCTCACCGCGCGCGCGATTCGCGCCGATGGTCTCGCGCTCGCGGGTTGGGTGGCGAACGGCATTGACCCGGGCTTCGAGCGCCGTGCCGGGAATTTGGCGACACTCCGGCAGGCGATCAGCGCGCCGCTGTTGGGCGATGTACCTTGGCAGGCCGGACTCAGCGCCGATGGGCTGGCGGACTGTCTGAATGCCGCAGAGATAATCCGCATTCTGGACAGTTCAGGAAGGCACTGAGGAGCAAGCCATATTCGTTGTACCTTGATGGTTTTACAAACGCACCGAAGCGGTTCACCCGCCACCTTTATAGTTTGCGTCAGGTTGCCACACCTTCAATGATCGGAATGGTCCGGAAATTGATGCGGACCAATCCGGTGCGATGGCGTGACCAGACGGTCATCCGGCAACGCATCGAAATGTCCCCACAGGAGTTTGACTCCGACCCACACCAGGATCGCGGCCCCGATCACCAGCATGTACTTGCCGGAGCGCTGTTGATCGCCAATCAGATAGTTGTTGCACAGCCTGACGGGCGAGATCAGGTACAGCCAGCCGAGACGGAAGAACATGGCGACGAGTTCGAGGATGAATAGCCCGCGAACCACGAAGCCCATGCGTCGCCAGCTTAGTCCCATCGGTAGACCGATCAACAGCGGTACCGAGATGAACTTGGCCGCCGTCACCAGCGCTTCGGTGGCGGCGGCATCCAGCGAGCGCGGCAGCATCCAGTACGCGGTGGCGAGTGTCGCCAGCACCAGCCCGGTGATACCGTTATGATTCCAGGCATCGGTCGCTGCCGCCAGCCGCGGCGGCAAGGCGTCGCGCAACAGCCATCCCACCGCGATCAATAGTGGAATCTGCACCAGCATCTGCGCAGCCATGCTTGCCGTCAGAACATGCTGCACTGGTGGCAACAGCAGCACGATATACATGAGCGCCGCAATCGAGATGGAATAACGCTGTACGCCCGCGATCATTGCATTTCCTTCAGCACGGTGCGGCTGACCAGCGCGGAGTTGCCCATGTCGAGAATCTCGACCAAGCGGCCTTGCGGATTGACGATCTCGATAGCGGCGTTATGCACATAGCCGCCGAGGTCATCGGGGATGACCGTAATACCGAAAACCCGCTTGAGTTGGCTGAGACCGTCTGCATCCACCGGTCGCGCGGCGAGCCAGCCCGTGCCATGGTTGTGGAAGCGTCCCAGGTAATCGGCAAGCTGCGCGGGCGTATCGTGTGCGGGATCGAAGCTGATGCTGAGCAGTTGCAGCCTACCCTGCGCCAGCGGTGTGGCCAGTTGCCCCTGCAACTGGGCGAACTCGCCACCCAGAACCGAACAGAAACTCATGCAGCGAGTGTAGATGAAATCAACCAGCAACCACTTTCCCTGCAGGTCTGCCAGATTGACGCGCGCGCCGGATTGGGTTTCCAGCACCACTGCCGGAACCCGTGGTGGATGTTGGCGAATCTCGACGCGGCGCGCTGTTTCGCTGGTAAAGGCCTGGAAGTGATCGGTGGCGGTCGCCAGCACAGTGCCACCGAGCACCAACAGAATGGCGCTAGCCAGTAGTGTTCGAAGCACTCGCATTGGCTGGCGCCTTCAACAGTCCGACAATGATGCGGATGGCGAAGATCAGCATTCCCAAGATAATCAGTATGGCGCCGATCGAACCGATCTTGTCGTAGGGCACCCATGCCGGCAGATGCACCGCGTAGCGCCGCGGTACGCTGGCATGACCGGCATCAAGGAACGCCAGGGTGAAGATCAGCGCGCCAACCAGATAGACCGGAAAGCCCAGTTTATCGCCGGCAACGTCATCGGCCGATTGCGCGCGGCTGCCGATTACGTGGTACATCAACGCCAGAACCATCGGCAATACGCCGAGTATCAAATAGAAATGGAAGTGACCCGGCACCCATTGGGTGTTATGCATCACTTTGTTGATGCTGATGGTTCCATCGAGGATGGCCGGGACAATGCCCGCGGCCCAGCCGAACACCGCCAGCACGCACAATCTGGACGGCATTTTCCAACGGATGTTGGAGCGGTAGATGTTGGTCAGCACGCCATACGCTGTCACCAGGAACACCGGGAAGCCGGCACCATAGGAAACAATTTGTCCCATAATTGACATCCAGCGCGGCTCGGCGTAATCCATCAACAGGTGATGCGGGAAAACCACAATCACGAACACGCAGCTTACCGCCCATGACCAGAGGAACACGCGGGAGATGCCATAGGGTCGCCCGGTATACCGCGGTATCAGCTCATACACTGCGATCACGCCCATGTAGATGGTGGCATTGATGACCATGTGGCCAAACCAATAAATCAGGTTCTTGGCCACCAGTGCATTAAGCGCATCCGACGGGAAATACGCATTGATCAGGCTCATCACCAGAACCACCGCACCGGCGAGGATGCCAAGCGAGTTGGCGATAATCACCATGGTGCTGGCGACCACGGTTTTCGGGTGCGATGGATCAATTTTGCCGCCAAACAGCCATTGCAGGCCCATCGCCCGTCCCAGGTTGCCGAAGACGCGAATGATGGCTACCGCCCCATCCAAATAAAATACCAGGAGGCCGACACCGATCAGCAGATATCCGACCATGAACAGCGCGGCAGCATTGATGCTCCAGATGCCCATCGAATGTACCGGCAGCGGGTACAGGAATGTCCACATGCCGGCGTAACCGCCAATGAAGACGGATGCCAGGATTGCCAGCGCGCCGAGCATGAACAGCACGTAATTGGTCAGGAACGCCCACAGGTGCAGATGCACGTACTTGCGCAGGAAGAACCACATCACGGCGGTGGTCACCAGACTCATGGTGCCGACCATGCCGGCCCCGTGCATGGTCAGGAGTCGGTAGAAAAGGGTGGCCTCCACGCCGGTCCAGGTGGCTTGGGTCATACGCATGATCAGGCCCAGCAGCATCAGAAACAAAAACAGCGCCAGCGCGGAAATGATGTAAAGATTGAAGACGATCCATTCGTTGCGTGGCAGCCGTTCGTTGTCAGGGTAAAGTGTGAGTGTGCTCATGATGTGTGGCCTCCCGTGGCGGCGGCGACGACGTTCAAGTCGGCAGACATGACGTGGTGAGCGAGCCCGCAGTATTCAAGACACCTGATTACATACGTGCCGGGCTGATCGAACGTGTAGAGTATCTTGTTGGTATAGCCCGGCATGGCCTGGGTCTGAACCACGATGCGGCCATCCGGCGCATAGATCGCGAACCCGTGGTTGACATCGGCGCTGGTCACACGAAACTCGATGGGAACACCGGTTTCAATCTGGGTTGTGCTCAACTCCCAGGACCATTGATGGCCGACCACGTTGACGACCTGCGTGGCCTGCAATGGATCGTGTTGCAGCGGCAGCGGGAACCGGTGCAGGGTGGCATAGCTGACCACCACAAAGCCAATGAGCAGTACCGCAAACAACCATCGGCGCAGGATATTGGATGTCCTGTGTGCCCGTTCGGCCTCTGCCGTATCCGCGGGTTTGCCAGCCTGGACTATCACGTAGATGAATCCCAACGTGACCAGCCCCATCCCCACCAGTGCAATTAACCAGATTTCATTCTGAAAAATCATGGCATCACCCCCACGCGTGAATGTCGGCTCGGTAATCTCCTCCGGGAGGATGCACTTGTCAAGAATGTCCGTGGCTGAATGCATGCACAGCTTGGCTATCCAGCATCGGTAGTTTTTACTTGAGACTCGCGCGTCGTTAGCGTGTTTATTGAAGAAAGCATGTGGTGGGATGCATCAAGTATCTTGAATTAGAACATTTTTTATCTGTGTAATTGTGTCAGGATGTTTTCAAAGAGACGTGACCGATACGGTTAAATAACGCCGTGGGGCGGCGTGCCTGTCTTAACCAGTCAACCCGGCGCCGGCTTTCAATTCCTGGCGGCAGCCGCAACTTTCGGCGCAGGCCGCTTGCCCAATAATGTGCGTATTTCAACTTCATATTTGCCGGGCGAGTCGTCACTGAAACCCAAATGACGGCGGTATATATGGCCACTCCGGTCAATGAGAAACGAACTGGGTAATCCAATCAGATTGTATCGTTTCGCCAGAATCCCGTTTGGGTCGTAAACGATTTTGAATTTGGCCGGAATCTCCTTCAGGAAGTCATAGGCATCTTGCCGGCGTTTGTCCTCGTTGACCGCAATGATGATCAGCCCCTGGTTATCGTATTTCCGTTGCATGACGTTCATCCAGGGGAAGGATTGCTTGCATGGCGCACACCAGGATGCCCAGAAATCCAGATACACTGCCTTGCCCCGATATCGGGGAAGGTTTAGGGTTGGCGCCGCAGCGCTTGCCGTGATGGTCCATGCGCTCAAGCCGGCAACCAGCGTCAGTCTCAGCAAACGTGGGACGGAAACCATTGGGACATTACAGGTAAACCGATGTTTTGTACTCTGATACATAAATCTGCTGTAAGCAAATATTGCTGCTGGTAACCAGTGGCCAGGTGGTTTCTACTGTGAGAGCATTTCGATCATCCATCTTGTAGCCGACGGCACATTTCTGATAGGGTTTCGCGCCTTGGATACATGCGATGTATGGGGAGACCTTGAATGTTACGCAACCGTATTTCTGTCATGGTGTTTGCCTGTGCCGCGCTCACGCTGAGCGTGGCCGCGCACGCAGCCGGTGACATGGCCAAGGGCAAGGTCGAATCCCAGACCTGTCTCGGCTGTCACGGCATTGCCGATTACACCAACGTCTATCCGACCTACCGCGTGCCCAAGCTCGC
>JBAVYM010000074.1:0-15783 GCA_049698775.1 Gammaproteobacteria bacterium | reverse complement strand
AACCAAAACCAAACCCGAATACACAAAATCTAAGACACCCTCTGGTAAAGCGATGTCCAGCAAGCTCAGGGTTGGCCTCAGAAGTCATATTTGTAGTCGCACATCCCAGGAGAAGTACCGGAGCCAGCAAAATAATCGCTCGCCACAATCCGATAGTAATGTTCTTAATGTTCAGTTCTCCGCATATGCAATCAGTTTGCTGCCGTATATTCGACTTTCTAAAACGCAAAATCAACAATCATTGAAAACCTGTCGGTAATCGGCCTTTAAGGCCCCGCAGCATCCGCGCCATGCCGCCTTTTGCCATCTGCTTCATGACCTTGGATAGCTGGTCGTATTGTTTGAGTAGCCGGTTCACTTCCTGCACTTGGGTGCCGGAGCCCAAGGCGATGCGGCGCCTTCGGGAACCGTTGATGAGTTCCGGCCTCCGGCGTTCCTTCGGCGTCATGGAATTGATGATGGCGATCTGACGGCGCACGTCGCGGTCGCTGAACCGCGCCTTGGACTGTTCCGGAATGCGGCCGGCGCCCGGCAGTTTATCCAGCATGGCGCCGAGCCCGCCCATGCTCATCATCTGCTGCAACTGCTCGCGGAAATCCTCCAGATCGAAGCCTTTGCCCTTCCTGAGTTTCTCGGCCAGTTTGCCGGCCTTCTCCTGGTCAACTTTCTGATGTGCTTCTTCCACCAGCGACAGCACGTCGCCCATGCCGAGGATACGCGAAGCTATGCGTTCCGCGTGAAAGACTTCGAGCGCGTCAGTTTTTTCGCCCACGCCCAGAAACTTGATAGGCGCGCCGGTTAGGTGCCGCACCGATAACGCCGCGCCACCACGCGCATCGCCGTCGGCCTTGGTGAGTACGATGCCGGTGAGCGGCAAGGCCTTGCCAAAAGCCGCGGCGGCATTTGCGGCGTCCTGCCCCGCCATGGCGTCCACCACGAACAGGGTTTCCACCGGCGCCACCGCCGCGTGAATATGCTGTGCTTCACGCATCATGGCTTCGTCCACGTGCAGACGGCCGGCGGTGTCCACGATGAGCACATCAACCAACTGTTTGCGCGCTTCTTCGAGCGCGGCTTTCGAAATGGCGACTGGATCATCGGAAGGTGGCGCGAAATATACCGCGCCGATCTCGGCGGCGAGCTTCCGCAACTGCTCGCGCGCTGCCGGGCGATACACATCGGCACTCACCAAAGCCGCCTTTTTGTGCAAACGCTCGTGCAGATGGCGCGCCAGTTTTGCCGCAGTGGTGGTCTTGCCGGCGCCCTGCAAACCCGCCAGCAGAATCACCGCGGGCGGCTGGATCTTGAAATTGAGTTCCGCATCGCCGCCCATGACGGCCACCAGCTCGTCATGCACGATCTTGATGAGTGCCTGACCCGGCGTCAGGCTCTTGAGCACGTCCGCGCCCAAGGCTCGCAGGCGCGCCTGCTCGGTGAAGGCCTTCACCATCGGCAGCGCCACGTCCGCTTCCAGCAGCGCCATTCGCACATCGCGCAGCGCGTCGCGGATGTTGCTCTCGGTGAGCCGGCCGCTGCCGCGCAGCTTGTCGAGCGTGCGCGTCAGGCGTTCACTTAGAAAATCAAACATAGGGAAAGCCGCTGGCCGGGATGCACAATTATAGCGTGCGCATCCCGGCGATCTGGCGGCGAGGTTGCGGCTGCTCGGGATGAGCCATGGCGCGGCTGCTTCACCCGGCGGCGGCGACTGTGCGATGATGCGGCCGCAAATATCCGCAACTTCTGTGGCAAACATGCGTTTCACCGGCGCGGCCATCATTGATCTGGTTCTGTATTGCCTGGCGGCGTTGGCGCTGCTGCTGGCATTCTTCAGGCTGGGGCCGTCGTTCATCCGCGAGCGCAAGGGCTTTGCCGGCACGGCCGCCGGCGCTGCCGTGCTGCTGCACGCGTTCCTGTTGTATGCACTGATTTACGCGCCCCACAGCATGGACCTGGGTTTCTTCAATGCCGCCTCACTGGTCGGCTGGCTGGTGGCGCTGATCGCGCTCACCACCCTGGTCAAACCGCATTTCGGAAATCTGGGCGTGGTGCTGTTCCCGCTGGCGGGCATCAGCATTCTGTTGGCGGAACTATTCCCCAGCGATCAGCTCATGGTGATTGCCGGCGACTGGCCGCTGGACGCGCATATCGTGCTGTCCCTGATCGCTTACAGCCTGCTGGCGGTCGCGGCGGTGCAAGCCGTGTTGATCGCCGTGCAGGAACGCCGCTTGCGGCGGCGCGTGCCGGGCGGCGTATGGAGCGCGTTGCCACCGCTGCAGGTCATGGAGCATTTTCTGTTCCAGTTGATCACGGCCGGATTCGTGCTGCTCACCGTAGCGCTGATCTTCGGGTTGCTGTTCGTGCACAACCTGCTGGCACAGCACCTCACGCACAAGATCGTGCTGTCGGTTATTTCCTGGGTTGTGTTCGCGGTGCTGTTGTGGGGCCGCTGGCAATTCGGGTGGCGCGGGCGCACCGCGATCCGCTGGACTCTGGGCGGCTTCGTGGTGCTTGCGCTGGCGTATTTCGGCGACAAACTGATATTGGAACTGATTCTCGGCCGGCATTGGAATCTCATGTCATGAGGATGTCCGGCATTTGAACAATATTCCGCTCTGGTCCCTCATCCTCGCGCTGATCATCCTGCTGATCCTGTCCTCGTTTTTTTCCGGTTCCGAAACCGGACTTATTTCACTCAATCGCTACCGCCTGCGGCATCTGGCGCGTGCCGGTCATCGCGGCGCGGTACTCGCCGAACGCCTGCTAAAACGCCCGGACCGCGTCATCGGCATCGTGCTGTTGGGCAACACCCTGGCCAGCGCTTTCGCCACGGCAATCGCCACGCTGATTGCTCTGCGTATCGGCGGCGACAGTGCGGTGCTGGTGGCGACCACCCTCATCGCGCTGCTGCTGCTGATTTTCGGTGACGTGGCGCCGAAAACCCTGGCCGCGCTGCATCCGGAAAAAACCGCGTTCCCCGCGGCCTTCGCTTTGACGCCGCTGCTGCGCATCTTCTACCCCATCGTGTGGGTGGTGAACCTGCTCGCGAATTCCATCCTGTGGTTGTTCGGCGTGCGCGCCAACGCCGCTACCACACCGTCCATGAGCCGCGAAGAATTGCGCTCGGTGGTGATGGAAGCGGGTGGATTGATTCCCAAACGCCACCAGAAAATGCTGCTCAACATCCTGGACCTGGAGAAGATCACGGTCGAAGACATCATGGTGCCGCGCAACGAAATCCACGGCATTGATCTTGGCGCCGAATGGGACGAAATCATGGCGCAATTGAGCACCAGCCAGCACACCCGGCTGCCGGTATTTGAAGGCAGTATTGATGATGTGATGGGCTTCGTGCACGCGCGCGAATTCCTGCACCTGGTCGTGCAGCGCGAACCGAACCGCGAGCTGCTGCGCGCCATCCTGCGGGATGCGCATTTTGTACCTGCCGGCACCTCGTTACAGCGGCAACTGCTGAACTTCCAGGCTGCCAAACGCCGCATCGGCCTGGTGGTGGACGAATACGGCGACATCCAGGGGCTGGTGACGCTGGAAGACATCCTCGAGGAAATCGTCGGCGAGTTCACTTCCGATCCGGCGGCCCAGCAGAAAGACATATATAAGGAGGCGGACGGGAGTTATCTTGTGAACGGCAGCGCGCATGTGCGCACGCTGAACCGCGCCATGAACTGGCAACTGCCCGCCACCGGCCCCAAAACCCTGAACGGCTTGATCCTGGAATACCTGGAATCCATTCCCCAGCCCGGCACCAGCCTGAAGATCGCCGGCTATCCCATGGAGATCATTCAGACCACCGGCAGCGCGGTGATAACCGTCAGGATCCAGCCGGAGATTGCTGATGTTGCATCACGCAACAAGTAATTGAACGTTGTTTCCAAAGTCCCTCTCCCTTCGGGAGAGGGTGCCCCTAAGGGGCGGGGGAGGGTACGTTCAGAACTCAGGGAAGCCCTGATGTATTCCATTTTTGTCATTCCCGCCCCCGCCTGCGCGAGGGTAGGCTCTGGCGGGAATCCATCAATATCAAGAACCTGGATACCCGCTCCCTACCTTCGCGGGGACAAGTTTCACGGGCATGACGGATAAATCAGGGGTTCCTGAAGTCGAAACGTGGCTTCCGCCGCAGAAATTTGACCCTTCGATTCCGCGCCTTTGGCACTACGCTCAGGGTGAACTGATTTTTTGGGGCCGCTTCGATTACAGCGAAATACACCTCGGGAAGTGCTGATTTGTTTCCCGTTCACCCTGAGCGTAGCGCAGCGAAGTCGAAGGGTATTTTCAAGATACCGAACTTGTTAAAGAAAGTTCCGTTCATACTTCGACTGACCTACCCTGGGCGTAGTCGAAACGCTCAGTACGAACGGAGCTTTTTAGAACTGCCCTCAATGAGAGACTGCTTGTTTCGCATCACTCTCCGGCATAGCCGATGAGTGCTGTTCCATGATGCACCAGCGCCCATGCTGTTTCGCGTACACGAAAGTGTAACGCGCCTGCACACTCTCCGTTTTGCCGTCCTTCACCAGATGAAACGTGTAGATGCCCGCGTTGATGGCCAGATCCGGTCCGAGCACACGAATGAAACTCTGATCAATCCGCCCCGATGGTTTGAGCAGCAGGAAATGTTCAAAGTAATCGGCAATTTCAGCGCGGTTGCTGCGGATTTTGTTGGACAGGGTCGGAATCAACACGCCGCCGGGTTCGCAGTAGAGTGCCGCGACCTTGTGAGCGTCCCCGGTCTGCAGGGCGCTGTTCCAGACTTCAAACTGCTGCGCCACCTCGGGCTTGCTGGGTACTGTGTTGGTCTTGGCGAAACCAATTGCCGGCGCGGCCGCAAGCACCATTATCAACAACAGGAAATACATGCTGGTTTTCATATTGCCTCCATCTTAAGGTTTACGCGACGCAGCATACGCCGCCACCGCGATCATGTCGCGCAGGGTCAGGTGCGCGGCTTCCTGCCGCATCGGCACGACCCCGGGATTGGTGCGCTTGCGGATACGGTTTCGGTTCCGGTGCGAATACCCACGCCTCCACGGGGGCAGGCTTTTCGTGGGTATGACGGATAAATCAGGGGTTCCCTTAATCTCAAAATATCGTTCGCCCTGAGCGTAGCGCCGCAGGCGCGGAGTCGAAGGGCGTAAAACCTTGATTTTCCTGGTTTCGACTTTGCGGAGCTTCGCTCCACTACGCTCAACACGAACGCTTGGCAGATTTTGAGATAGGGTCTAGCAGGTTGTTGAAAAACGCCATCCATGGCTTTTTCCAACTCGAAAACCGAAAATGCGATTTCCGGTTTTCTCCATTTTCCAATCACTTGGCGTGATTGAAAAATGGCGGCGCGTCCGTGTATCGCGCTAGCAGGCTGTTTTTCAACAGCCTGCTAGTGTTTGCGCCAAAACTTCACCCCGGTCAAGCTCTCGAAATCCGCGTCCTGCGTCCATACTAGCGCGCTGGCGGCTTGCGCGGTCGCATATACGATGCTGTCGGCCAGCGGCAGCTTGTGCCGCAGCCCGAGCGCCGCCGCGCGCAAGGCCAACGACGCATCCAGGTCCACGACCGGACTCTGACGCATCACCGCCACGTACTGCAAGGCAGCGGATTCATCACGCTGCTGACTGATACGCTTGAACACTTCCAGCAGGGTAATCGAGGGCACCAGCAATTCTTCAGGCTTCTCGATGGCACCGACAAAATGCTTGGCATTTGGCCCGTCGGCGAAATACTCCAGCCACGCGGACGAATCCACCACGTTCATACGCGGTCGCGTTCACGCGGCACGGAGGTGTCAATACCGCGCAAGCTGCCGCGCAGCGACTTGCGGGAGCGCACCGGAATCATCTCGATGCGGTCCTCGTACTGGGTCACCTGCAATTTGGTGCCCGGCACCAGGCCCATGGCCTCGCGTATCGCTTGTGGAATAACGACCTGGTATTTTGGCGAAACCGTAACGGAAGACATGGCAATCCTCATCTGATCGATAGAGCAATCGTAATACGGTTATAAGATCGATGTCAAATGCCGGGAACGGCGGCTGATAAATCAGAACTTCCCTTTTGCGGATCATGGGAACTTCCGACTCGCGTCAACCCCGGTTCACACGACGATCATGGCGTTGACGTGTTCTGCGGCGTGTACGGCAATCCCATCTTCTTCAATACCGCCTTGAAGCGTGGGTCGTTGCGGAGCGCATCGAAAGCACTGGTCCAAACCATTCCGAAAGCAGCGGCGTTGCGTCGGGAAGCGTAGGCTTGCAACTGGGCGATCGCGTCGGCGCGGTCGCCCAGCATCGCGAGGAATGCGGAATACCAGACTTGATCGGTGCGGATATCGGCATTGGCAGGAGCCCCCTTCAAACTTGCCAACGCCGCGGAACGTCGCCCAGGATCGGCGATTCCGCGCACGAGGATTACCTTGGCGTCCGCGTCAACGCCGAAGTTCGTGGCCATTGTGCGCATTTGCCGCTCGGCATCGGCAAAACGTCCGAGGCCGACGTAGAGAGTTACCGCGGTCAAGTTGGCCGGGTAGAAATCCGGATGTGCGGACAAGACCAGCTCGAGCTGTGCCGTCGCATCGACGTCCCGGTGCAGCGCCATGAGTATGCCAGAGCGCACAACACCAATGATGGCCGATAGCGGATCCATCTGCCGGGCCCGATTGATCTGTTCCAGGGCTGGATCGAGCTGATCGGTTGCGAACAGGAACTGCGCATACTGGTCGGCTGCTTCGGCATCCCCAGGCGCCAGCGCAATCGCGCGCCGATAGGTATCTTGGGCCTGCTGCCATTGCAGGTGATCGGCATATACGCCGGCCATGGCCACCAAAGCCGAAACCGTGTTCGAATCGATGTGCAGCGCAGTTTGAGCGGCGGACTCGGCACGTGCCACCGCGTCATCGCGTGGCACGGACACCACGTAGCCCGGCAACGCCAATTCGGTCTCGGCCAGCGCGCCCCACGCCTGCGCATAGCCCGGATCGATCTTCACCGCGTTCTGAAAATCCGCCACCGCATCGCGCAAACCCGGCCCACGAGCCGCCAGCAGCGCCAAACCGCGCAGATAGAAATCATGCGCGCGCGGGTCGATCGCCTGCTGCACCACCAGCGCCTGACCAGCGGCGCCGGTGAGTTGCACCCGCAACTTGCCCGCGATTGCGTTGGAGATTTCATCCTCGATCGCAAAGATGTTGGTCAGCTTGCGGTCGTACTTCTCCGACCACCGTTGATAGCCGCTGCGCGTATCAATCAATTGCGCGGTGATGCGCACCTCGCCGCCAGAACGCTGCACGCTCCCCTCCAGCACCGTGGCAACGCCAAGCGTCTGACCGACCTTGCGCAAATCCTCATCCTTGCTGTTGAACCGGAACGCGGAGGTACGCCCAGCCACCTTCAAATCCGGAATCTGCGCCAGCGCGTTGAGGATTTCCTCGGTGATGCCATCGCTAAAATATTTGTTTTGCGGATCACCGCTCAGGTTAACAAACGGCAGCACCGCGATGGATTTGGCGGGAATCACTGTGGCCGCCACAGGCGCGGACGTGGCGGCGGGCGGCTTGGTTGCCGCGACCTCCTCAGCCTTGAGCTGGCGGCTTTGAACATGCCACAGATAAATGCCGGAAATCACCACCAGCACCACGATCACCAGGGTCAGCACCGAGCCCAGTTTCCAGCGCAGATGCTGCCAGCTTGAGAATTTCGCCGGGTTTTCCTTCGAGGGCGGAATGAACATCCAACCGAGCACCAGCGCTACCGGAAACAACAGCGCCACCGCCGCAATCACCACGCGCACGTCCGCGCGCGTGAGGCCGATGTCCGGGAACACGCCGTTCGCGACCTGGATCAGCACCCAGGCGACAATCGCATACACGCTCGCCACCCGGAAAATGTGGTGGCGCTTGAGGCGGGCCATGAAACTCAAGAGTGCGTCGGCCATGGAATCCCCGGTTTTTGAACCGAGCCTAATATATACGAGCCGCGCGTGGAGCGGACGGCCGTTCCAGGGTATGGGTTTTACGGTGGGTGAAAGAATTTCCACCCCTCATCCCCGCCTTCTCCCACAAGGGGAGAAGGAGTATGAGCTGAATGCTCATCCCCGCCTTTCCCATCGGGACTTTCTGCGGTCGTAAGCTTGGCAACCCGCTGAATTGCAAGCCCTGGCGCCTTTCGGTATGATGCGCGCCCTTCCGGCGATGGTCGGAACCCTTGCTCCACCGCTTTGACGGGGAGCCGGTCAGTCCACAAGGAGCCTCAGTTGAGACACTACGAAATCGTGTTTCTGGTCCACCCTGATCAGAGTGAACAGGTGCCGGCGATGATCGAGCGTTACCGCGCGATGATCGAGTCCGGAGGCGGCAAGATTCATCGCGTCGAAGACTGGGGCCGCCGCCAGCTCGCCTATCCCATCGCCAAGGTCCACAAGGCGCATTACGCGCTCATGAACATCGAGTGCGGTCAGGCTACGCTCAATGAACTGGTCAGCATGTTCCGCTTCAACGACGCCGTGCTGCGCCACCTGGTGGTACGCCGCGAGGCCGCCGTCACCGAGCCTTCGCCGCTCATCAAGCCCAAGGAAGAAAAGGAAGAGCGCATCGAGCGCTTTAATGCGGATGACCTGGATGACGATGCCGGCAGCGACGAGAAACCCAGCGCCGAACTGGCTTGATGACCTAAACCAAATACTAAGGATATCAGCATGTCACGTTTTTTCCGCAAGCGTAAATTCTGCCGCTTCACCGCCGAGGGCACCGAGGAGATTGATTACAAGGATGTGGCCACGCTCAAGGCCTACGTCACCGAAACCGGCAAGATCGTGCCGAGCCGCATCACCGGCACGCGCGCCTTCTATCAGCGGCAGTTGTCGCTGGCAGTGAAACGCGCGCGCTTTCTGGCGCTGCTGCCCTACACCGACCAGCACTGAGGCGGGGGACCACGATGGAAGTCATTCTGCTACAGAAAGTCGAGAACCTTGGCAACATGGGCGACAAGGTCAAGGTACGGCCGGGTTATGGCCGCAATTTCCTGATTCCCCAGGGCAAAGCCAAGGCGGCCACCGCCGCCAACATCGCCGAATTCGAGAAGCACCGCGTGGAACTGGAGAAGAACGCCACCGATGCCTTGACCTCAGCGCAGGCGCGCAAGCGCGAGCTGGAAGGCAAGTCCATCAGCATCACCGCCAAGGCCGGCAATGAAGGCAAGCTGTTCGGCTCCGTGGGTACGGTGGATATCGCCGAAGCCCTGACCGGCGCCGGCACCCGCGTGGAACGCCGCGAAGTGCGCATGCCGCAAGGGCCGATCCACGTGGCCGGCGAGCACAAGGTGGCCATCCATTTGCACACCGACGTGAACGTGGAGATCACCGTCACCGTGGTGGCCGAAGAATAAGCTGCGCATAAAATAAGCAGTCTGCGCGCGGCGGCTTGGTCCGCCGCGTACGTTTTCAGCAACCGCGCGGCTTGGCTCGCGTCAAGTTGCCAGCGGCGAGTGCAGTCCCTTACAGTCTTGTCACCCCATTTCTCGAATCCAGCCAGCATGCCGGGAGCCGTCAAGAGTCTCGATAGCCACGCCAATGCGGCGCTGGACAGCATGCGCGCGGCAGTGGAGGCCATGCGCGTGCCACCGCATTCCGTGGAAGCGGAACAGGCGGTGCTGGGCGGCCTGATGCTGGACAACGCCACGTGGGAACAGGTGGCGGATCGCCTGCAGGATGAGGATTTTTACCGCCAGGATCATCGGCTGCTGTTTCGCGCCATTTCCGAGCTGAGTGAAAGCAATTCCCCCTTCGATGCCGTGACGTTGTCGGAATGGCTGCAAAGCCGCGACCAACTGGAACAGGCCGGCGGGCTCGCCTATCTCGCCACGCTCGCGCGCGACACGCCCACCGCCGCTAATGTGCGCGCCTACGCCGACATCGTGCGCGAGCGTTCGGTGTTGAGGCAGTTGATACGCGTGGGCGGCGAGCTGGCGGAAGCGGCGTTCCGGCCGGAGGGACGCGGCACGAACGAATTGATCGAGTTCGCCGAACGCCAGGTGTTCAACATCGCCGAGCGCGGCGGGCGTATCCAGAAAAGCTTCAGGAAGATTGACGAACTGCTGTCCGGCGCGGTGGACCGCCTGGATGCGCTGATGCACGCCGGCAGCCCGGTCACCGGCCTTGCCACCGGCCTCGACAAGTTCGATGAGATGACGGCTGGTCTTCAGCCGGGCGACCTGGTGGTGGTGGCGGGCAGACCGTCAATGGGGAAAACCGCGTTCGCGACCAATATCGCCGAGTATTGCGCCTGCCGTCCCGAAAATCCCGTGCCCACCGCCATCTTCAGCATGGAAATGTCCGGCGAGCAGTTGGCCATGCGCCTGATTTCGTCGCTGGGGCGCATCAATCAACAGAAAGTACGCACCGGGCAACTCGACAAGGAAGACTGGCAGCGCGTCAGCTCCGCCATTTCCATCATGTCCAAGGCGCCGCTGTTCATTGACGACGCCGGTGCGCTTACCCCGATGGAATTGCAAGCACGAGCGCGCCGCCTGAAGCGCGAACACCACATCGGCCTGATGGTGGTGGATTATCTGCAACTCATGCACGTGCCGGGCACGCGCGAGAACCGCGCCACGGAAATCTCGGAAATCTGCCGCAGCCTCAAGTCGCTGGCGCGCGACCTGAAAATCCCGGTAATTGCGCTCTCGCAGCTCAACCGCAGCCTGGAGCAGCGCCCCGACAAGCGGCCCATCATGTCGGACCTGCGCGAATCCGGCTCCATCGAGCAAGATGCCGACCTGATCGCCTTCATCTACCGCGACGAGGTGTACGACAAGGACAGCCCTGACAAAGGCATGGCGGAAATCATCATCGGCAAACAGCGCAATGGCCCCATCGGCACCGTCAAAGCCACTTTCCTCGGCGCCTATACGCGCTTCGAGAATTACATTTCAGAGGACGCGGGGCCGTATTCGTGAGCCGCGCCACCGGCGCCGTCATCAGCCTGACCGCCCTGCGCCACAATCTGCGGCGCGCGCGTGAATTGGCGCCGCATGCGCGCATCATGGCCATGGTCAAGGCCAATGCCTACGGCCACGGCATCGCCGCTGCTTCCCGCGCACTCTCGCAGGCCGACGCGTTCGGCGTGGCCTCGCTTGACGAAGCGCTCGCCATCCGTCACGCCGGCCTGGCACATCCCATCGTGCTGCTGGAAGGCGTGTTCGCCGCCGCGGAGCTGGAAGAAGCCGCGCGCAATGCCTGCGATGTCGTGGTGCACGATCAAAAGCAACTGGAGCTGCTGGTTTCCTCGCGGCTTGAAAAATCTCTGGGCGTGTGGCTCAAGATTGACAGCGGCATGCACCGGCTGGGATTTGCGCCCAGCGAAGTTTCGGAAGCGTGGCAACGGCTGAACGCGGCGCGCGCAGTGCGCGGTCCGGTACGGCTCATGACGCATCTGGCGCGCGCCGACGAGCCCGGCAATCCCCACACTAAAAATCAATTGGAAACTTTTGCGGCTGCAACCACGGGATTGCAGACCGAACGCAGCATCGCCAATTCGGCCGCACTGCTCGCCTGGCCCGAGAGCCACGCCAACTGGGTACGGCCGGGTGTGTTGCTGTACGGTGTGTCGCCCTTCGCCGGTGCTTGCGGTGCCGATCATGATTTAATGCCGGTCATGACCATGCGCACAGAGTTGATTGCGGTAAAAGACGTGCCGCGCGGTGATACCGTCGGATACGGCGGCAACTGGACAGCTCCGCAAGATACGCGCATCGGCATCGCCGCCATCGGTTACGGTGATGGTTATCCGCGGCATGCGCCGAACGGCACGCCGGTACTGGTCAACGGTGTGCGCGCGCCGCTGGTGGGGCATGTGGCCATGGACATGATCGCCGTGGATCTGCATACCCAGCCGAACGCGGGTGTCGGGGATCCCGTGGTGCTGTGGGGACCGGAACTGCCGGTGGAGGAAATCGCGCATGCGGCCGGCACCATTCCCTACGAACTGCTTTGCGGAGTGACCCAGCGGGTAAAGTTCAGTGTGGTGGAAGAACACGCCACGGGAGCGGCGGCCCCCGCCATAATGAGCAAATAAGCTCTCAACCCAGAGGGATGGCGGGTGGTTTTACGCGGTGCAGTAACGCCCATTCCGCATTTTCACAAATTGCTTCCTTCCCAAGTTCCAGCAGTACCTTTTGTATTTGCGGGAAGGTCGCCGGTGATTCGGATCTTCCGAAACTCAGGATCAGCTCATGCGCACGCGCAAACAGTGCCGCGTTGCGCGTGTACTCCTTGATATGCTTTTCCCAACCCTGCTTTTCAGCATACGCGATCCATAACACGGCAACGGGTGGACCAGAAGCCATGAGCATAATCAGTATCTCGCGCAGCAGCGAGGGTTTCGTTACGATGACCCCATAGATAGCCACGCACACCGAAAACACCAGCGTAAGTCCGTATAGCAACCCGGCGAACCGGCGGTACAGATTCACACGCTTGCCTTGGCGGATGGACTGACGCTCATAATATTTAAGCTGGTAACCTACCCAGAATTGATCGGCAATATGAAGCCCATTCCGTTGCGCAAACCCGATGTCCGGCAATGGCAGCGTCAGCAAACCCAATATCGAACTCGATACCCACCCAATCGCTGCGGTGTGGCGGCCAAGATATTGATCAGTAATGTTCTCCCGGATTCCCGCCAAGCGCCAGTAAATCACCACCCGAAGTGCCTCGGCGAGAATTCGCGCATCTATGAAGCGGTCATCCAGCCGGCGCCTGTTCAAGACGGAATAGGCAATAGTCATGGCGATAAAGGCCGCCGGGTAAACCAGCAACAGCAGGCCATGAGTCCAAATGTGAGCATAACTTTCAAAGCTGAGAATCATCACGCCGGCCAGCATGAAAATCCACTTCCATAATTTGTATGCCGTCTTCTGAAACTTCCCCGAGATCAGATCTGCCGCAATAAATGCACGGATAATACGTTCCGACGGGTCAATTGCTTTGCAGTCTACACTTGGCGGCACAAGTGCCTCTGCACTTTCACGAATACGTTGTGGTGAGAGTGATAATGCTCCGGTATTAAAGATTTCCATTGAATGCAGATGTGCAAACTGCGATTTTGGCCACCCCCCGGTCGCCTCGGTAAATGGCAGCTCGCGTGTATGTTTATCACTGAAGCGCCAGACAGCCGTGCAGGGTTGCGAGACGGCTTCACCGTGTTTCTCGGACGGGCTGCTTAGCCGCGATATTTGGAGATGCCATACGGCTTTGCCGGAACCGAAGTCGTGCGAGAAGTGTGATGCAGATGATGCATCCGATGATCCGGATAATGCATGTTCCACGATTCGAGCGGTCCCGCCCCTCTCAGCGCTCGCTACGCCGTTCCAAAGAGCCACTATCAACTGTGAGTGCTTGACGATGTGCAAGCCGACGTTCTCGTAACACGCATCGCGGCGGGAGCCAGAGAGATCGGCATCTTGGTTGGCTGCCTCGGTTGGCGGCGGTGGTGTGTAAACGATGGATGCCTGAGCTTTCAAAGCATCAAATTCGGAAAGTGTATGGGGGAAATCCTTGCGGTACTCGGCCTCGGGCATGGGCAGGGGCACCACGAGCTCGGCGCCGTGTTCCAGGGCAACTTTTGCCACCAGCCGGTCTGCGCCCTCAGCCAACGGCGAAAGCAGCCGCAGGGGTGTATGTGGGTACTGTCTGCGCAGACAGGCAAATAATACCGCCAGTGACTCCTGGATATGTGGAATATCTTGCTGCGCCAGATCGCGATGCCCGGTCACCCCGATGACCAGTGGAAGCGGGCCAGTTGTGGTTTTGTCAGGCCCCAGCGTTTCAACCAAGCGTGTCTCCCAACATAACGGCTGTCCAGTATTTGGGTTTCATATCAAGCTTGTAGGACATCCCGAAGATTAGGCCTTTTTGATCACCTGTGCTTCCGAGGTCTTTGTCGCCGCGAGACGCGCTTCGGCGGCCGCGACCATCGCCTGGTAGCGCGAGTCGTTGCGCAGGGAATCGAAATCCGGGTCATCCACCAGATAACGCAAAAGTGGCACGGTGATCCCGATGAACAGCGGCTTCATCATTTCCAGCGACGCATCCTTGTCATCCAGATAAGTGTTCAGGGTGCACGCGAAGTTGTAGCGCATGTTCCAGTCGTCAGGGTTGATCAGCAACGCTCGACTCATACGTGCCTTGGCGCGCTCGCCCTCGCCCAGCGCGCCCAGCGCGTTGGCGCTGTAGGCAATGACCCCAGAATTGTTCTGGTCGCGCGCCAGTACCGCCTCGGCCCGCTGCAAAGCCACCTCGGCCGCGTGGCGCATGCTGGTAGTGTTACCCATAGCCCGATACGAGCTGGCCAGCATCATCGCCGAATTGACATCCGAGTCCATCAGGCTCACAGCCTTGTCGTGATAGCGGACGGCGTCTCCGAATCGGTGCATCTGGTAATTGAGACGTCCCGCGGTGCGATTGGCTTCGTAAGATTCGGGATCGAGTTTCAGCGCAATCTCAACTTCGACGACTGCTGCATCCATTTCACCCCGCATCTGCAGGATATACGCCTTGACGGCATGCGCCTCGGCCAGGTCGGGATCCAGCGACAGCGCCCGCTCCGTGGCTACCATACCGTCATCCGATTGCGCCCCCAGCTCGCGCAGACTTCGATAGCCCATCGCCAGCAGCGCCCAGGCCTGCGCGTACTTCGGGTCGATTTCGGTAGCGCGTGCACAGGTGCGCACGATGGCTTGCGAGGCACGTTCATCCTCTTGATTGGTTATGTAAATCTGCCGCGCCATCAGATACAGGTCGTGAGCCTCCACGCTGTCGGTACCGCGCCGCTCGATGGCCTTCTTTTCCTCGGGCAGCAGCCGCAGCCGCAATGCCTTGACGATGGCCTGCGAGATTTCATCCTGGATCGCGAAGATGTCGCTGGCATCGCGGTCGTAGCGTTCGGCCCAGACATGGTTGTTGATCGTGCCATCAATCAACTGCGCGCTGATGCGCACTCGGCCACCGGCCTTGCGCACGCTGCCTTCCAGTACGTGCGTGACTTTCAGCTCACGCGCGACCTTGGGAATGTCAACCTGCTTGCCCTTGTACAGGAACGAGCCGTTGCGCGAAATGATGGACAATGCCGAGATCTTGCTGAGATCGGTGATGATGTCCTCGGTGATACCGTCGCTGAAATACTCCTGCTCGGGATCGCCGCTCATGTTGGAGAACGGCAGCACGCACACGGAAAACTGCGGCGTCGCCTTGACCTGGCGCGCCACTGCCGAAGTTTCTGCCGCGGCCGCGGACTTCGCAGCCGCGGAGCGCGCAATCATCGCGGCAAGTGCGCGCAGACATTCCTGCACCGGCGCACTCGATGGGTCTTCACGCCAGTCGTCGAGGTCGGTGGTGTGGATCGCGCGCACATCAATCGGCAGCCGCGCCTGATCGAATCGTACCGGCACCAGAATGCCACGCTCGGCCGCATCGCGCGCCTCGCCGCGCACCCAGCGCGATACCACCGAAGTCGGCGTCCACACCACCAGCACCGCCTTGGCCGCGACCAGTTCGGAATCAATCTGGTCATCGAACTCCTGGCCGGGGCTGATCTCGGGATCCCACCACACCGACCAGCCCTTGGCCTCGATCGCGGCCACCAGCGGCGCGACGCGCGCCTTGTCGGCACGAGCATAGGAAACGAAAACATCAGCCATGGCCGCGAGCCCTCGCGCTGTCGGGCGAGCCTGTCTTCCACTGCCGCGTGAACAACGTGACCACGGGCAGGAGACGAAATGCATTG
>JBAVYM010000073.1:0-41618 GCA_049698775.1 Gammaproteobacteria bacterium | reverse complement strand
TTGATCTTTTGCTTTCTGGCGGTGTTAGAAATGGCCTCAAAATCCTCATGTATTGGCATATACACTCCGGTTTCTCGGCCATTTCTGCCTACCCAGAAATCAAAATCTCTGATTTTTAGAGGTACCCTGCAATTGAAAATCAAGGTGGCTCCGATAGATTCCAACTTTCGTCACGCCGCCACAACCGCACGCACGAGCTGTTGCGCCGCCGCCTGGGTTTTAGCCGCGGACGGCAAGGTTCCGTCCGCCACTCCGGCCAGGAAGGAGCGGGCTTCATTCACGTACATGGCATGCAGCGAAGCACCCACCTCGTGCGCGGCATGCAACAGCAGCGCCCGCTCCTTGGACGTGTAGATTTCTCCCGGCCGTGACGCACATACCAGCGCACCAATGACGACACCGCGCAGCACCACCGGGAAAACCACGCCCTCATCGCCCAGCACACTGCCAAGTTCATCCAGGTCGGTTTCAGCCAGGTTGGCACGCAGCCGCACACAGACCGGATCGTCCAGAGACAGCTTGTCCGGATAATTACGTGTGCCCTGTTGCCGCAAGCGGCGGTAGCCGTTGCCCGTCTGTTCATAAATGGCTGCCGCCGGCGCGCGGGCATGCCGCAGGACTTCCTCGATGGTGCGGTCCAACAGCGCGCGGGCGCTGGTGATGAAACCGCACTCCTTGGCAAATTGCGCCAGCGCGGCTTCGGCACGGAATTGCCTGCGGAAAAACAGGTATTCCACCCACTGCTCAATGCGCTTGTGCAGATTGTTGAACAGGATGCCAAGCACCAGCGGCACCGCCAACTCCAGGAGTATGCTCGCCCGATCTCCCAATGCGACATTTTCGAGCAGACTTTCCAGCATGCCGAACACGGCGACGATCACCGTAATCGCAATGGCGTAAACCAGCGCGCGGTTCAGCACCACGTGCACGGCTACCAAACGATGCCGCAACACCGCATAGGTGAATCCGATGAAAGCCCACGCGCTGAAGACGCTATAGAGTATGTCGCTCGTGACATCATTGAGCACCACATCCTCCAAACTGCCGTTCACCAGGTACGCAGCCACAATCCCCACGCCGCTGAACAACACCCAGCGAATACGCGCGCGATCTGCGGCCTCTACATGACGATAGCGCGACATCAATATGCCCAAGGGAACGGTAAATGCCGCCAAGTGGGCGATCACCCGCGCATTGAGATGCGCGGGATTGAACAGCCAACTGCCGCCGAGATGGAAAGCCAGGTCATTCCCCACGAATGCAAACAGGTAAATGATCACCAACAGCAGGAATCCGGCGCGGCTCCAGCGCCGCGTCTTGTTATGGACCTGCTCCCACGCCAAATCCTCGGCCAGCAGATACAGACCTATCAAGGTACCGGAATAAAACACGGCCATGCCCGCCATATCCAGCCAGCCGGATACCGGCAGTGGCAATCCCAGGCTGATGGGTATCTCCCAGCACAATTTTGCGAGACATCAGATTCCAACACCGGTAGCAGCCAGACGATGGCCGCGCCACAAGATCAGCAAACCCAATGCGGCCACCAGCCAGATCAGCGCGAGGCCGAGCGCCGTATCGGTCACGTTCACCGCGGTGACAGGTAGCGGCACAAAGGTCACCGGCACTGACAGCTCGCGGCCTTGCCGGCTCACCGTCAAGGTAATGCGTGTACCTGCGAGAGGAATCGAGTAGGTCGTCAGGCCGAGTCGCGACAGGGTATCCATGTGCGTGGTGTTCACCACATCACCCGGCTGCAATCCCGCCGGCAATGCAACCCCGTAAGAACTGGTCTCGACACGGTAATGCTGGCGATCCAGCGGCCGGGTTCCGACCGGCAGCACTGTCTGCGGAACAAACGGCAGATACAAGCACACCGCCGCCACCAGAATGCTGACCAGCAGCGCCACCCAGTTTCTAATACTCATGGATTGCCCTCCCCAGCCCCCAGGCAGATGTTACTTCAGTCAATGCAGGATACGCTTGCGTATCAAGGATTCTATTGTGGGAGCGGTTGTGTGATGTACAGGGATTGTACAAGTGCTGCGAAAGGCATGGCTGCCGGAAGCAGCCCAACCACGGTTCTTTGGATGTAGAAATCACGGCGGGGACCGCCGTTCCCACAAGAGTCAGGTTCTGGGCTTTTGTGGGAGCGGCGACCCCGGCTTTCGCCGGGGCAGGCATTCACCTGCGATTCTCGCGGTTTTGGGGACTCATCGCACACAAAATCCTGCTCTGCGATTATCCCCTCACGCCTCACGCTTTGGTCACGGTTTGAGGTAGATCGCCGGCAGATTCAGCGCCTTGATCTTGTCGTTTAGCGCCGGCAGCGCACTTGACTGCACCGACTGCCAATGGGCGAGTTGGGCATCGGCCTGCGCCGTCAGCTCCTGGAACACGGCGTAGTCCTGGGCCGTGGGTTTGGAGTTGCTGAACTCCACGCTGCTGAACAACGCCGCCAGCTTGTTGTTCAGCCGGATCGGATAATTCAACACGTCCTCGCTGGCATGGGCCTTGCTCTGGATGAGCGCATCCTCGATGCCCGTGAGTCCATCCAGCAGCGGCTTGGCGTCATCGCCGAGTGCTTGCGCCTGCGGCGATTTCGCGTAACGCTGTTCCAGATCATTGATTTGTCCACGCAGACCGCGCAGCGCCACGATGGCCTTGTCGGTCTGATCCAGTTTTGCGTAGATCTGCATGAGCAGCGCCTGGCGCGTAGCCAGATCCTCGGCACTCAGCTTGGAACGCGGATCGTTCAGCACCGTGAGCGGCTGAGTGTACGTCGTGCCGTTGGCCGTGAGCTTCACGGTATAGGTTCCCGGCAGCACGCGCGGGCCGCGCTCGCTGCCGAACCATAACACCGCACCCGATACATGCGTGACATCGGGATAACGCAGATTCCACACGAAGCGGTTCATACCGGCCTTGTCGGGCAATTGTTGCGGGAGCGGCTTTCCATTGCTATAAAAATCCTGCTCGGGTTTCACGGCTTCGCCGCTGCCAAAGGTTTTGCTGCTGAAGCCGCGAATGTCCTTGCCGCTCGCATCCAGGAGGCTGAGTTTGATTTCCTGATCCTTGGCCGGTGCGGATTTCAGATTGTAGAAAATCACCGCGCCGGCCGGCGGATTCTTGCCTTCGTCCGCACTACCGCCGCCGAAGCCACCGCCCGAGAGCAGATAGGCATGCTGCGGCGCGAACAACTGCGTGTCGCCTTTGTGTGCAGCTGCAAGCTGGCGCAAGTAGCCAAGATCATCCAGCGCCCAGAAGGCGCGGCCGTGGGTGGCGAGCACCAGCGTGCCCTCGCGCGGCTGGATCGCTATATCCGACACCTGCACCGCCGGCAGATTCAGGGCCAACGACTGCCAGTGTGCGCCGTTGTCGAACGACACATAGGCAGAACGCTGGGTTCCGGCGAACAGCAGATTCGGATCCTGCGTGTCCTGGCGGATCGTGAACGTGGGTGCATCCGCCGGAATGCCATCATCAATCGCCGTCCAGCTCTTGCCGTAGTTCGCGGTCCTGAACAGATACGGATGGAAATCGTCCTGCCGGTAACGGTAGGCGGCAAGATAAGCCGTACCCGCCTCGAAGTGCGAAGCTTCGATGATGTCCACCGTGCTCCATTCCGGCAGTCCCTTGGGCGTGACGTTCTGCCAGTGCGCGCCGTCGTCCGTGGACACGTGCACCAGGCCATCGTCGGAACCGGCCCACAACACGCCTGCCTTCACCGGCGATTCCGCCAGTGCGAAGACTGTGTCGTAATACTCGACCGAGGTATTGTCCTTGGTGAGCGGACCGCCAGCAGCAGCTTGTTTGGACTTGTCATTGCGGGTGAGATCGGGGCTGATGGTCTGCCAGCTCATGCCATCGTCGCGGCTGCGGAGCACGTATTGCGAGGCCACATATATAGTATGCGGCTCATTGGCCGGTACCATGATCGGATAGTCCCATTGGAAACGGTGCTTCAGGTTGGCCGCTGCGTGGCCCATGGGGTTGTCCGGCCAGGGGTCCAAGAGGCGCGACTGGCGCGTGCATTTGTCCAAACGTTCCAGCAGTCCGCTGTATCCGCCGCCGTACACCACGCACGCGTCGTTGGGATCAGGCACCACCCAACCACTCTCGCCGCCGGCAGAATCCTGCCAGTCGCGCAGGCCGATGCTGCCGCCTTCACCGCGGTTGGTGATGTCAATGGTGGAGTTGTCCTGCTGGGCGCCGTAGATGTGGAACGGGAATTGGTTATCGAGCGTAACGTGATAAATCTGCGCGGTCGGCTGGTTGTCCTCGCTGCTCCAGGTTTTGCCGCCGTCGTAGCTGACGGTCGCGCCGCCGTCGTTGCCTTCCACCATACTCAGCGGATTCGTGGGATTGATCCACAGCACGTGGTTGTCGCCGTGCGGCGTGTCGAGCGGCGTGAACGTGGCACCGCCGTCCACCGACTTGAACAGGCCGTCCACTTCCGGCGCGTAAACCACATCTGCGTTTTTAGGATCGGCGTAGATGCGCATGTAATACCAGGCGCGCTGCGTCAGTTCCGTGCCGTGGAACAGGCGCTGCCAGGTGGCGCCGTCGTCGTCGGAGCGAAACACGCCGCCGTCTTTCGCCTCGATGATGGCGTACACACGGTTCGGGTCGGCGCCAGACACCGATACGCCGATCTTGCCCAGAATGCCGGTGGGCAAGCCCGGATGCGTGGAAATGTTTTTCCAGGTTTCGCCGCCGTCGGTGGATTTGTACAAACCACTACCCAGCCCGCCGCTCACGAAGGTCCACGGGCGGCGGGAAGCCTGCCACAGTGAAGCAAACAGGATGCGCGGGTTGTGTGGATCAAGTGCGATGTCTATACCGCCGGTTTCATCATTCTGGAAGAGCACTTTCTTCCAGGTCTGGCCGCCGTCGCTGGACTTGTAAATCCCGCGCTCCGGATTGGGGCCGAACACGTGACCCAACGCCGCTACGTACACGGTGTTGGCGTCATTGGGATCCACCACGATTTCGCTGATGACATGGGTGCTCTCCAATCCCATGTGCTGCCAGGTTTTACCGGCGTCCGTTGATTTGTAGATACCGTCGCCGGTAATCACGTCGCCGCGAATGAAGGACTCGCCCATGCCGGCGTAAATCACGTTGGGATCGGATGGCGCCACCGCCAACGCACCCACCGGCGCGGTCTTGAAGAATTTGTCGGAGACGTTCTGCCAGCTAATGCCGCCGTCGGTGGTCTTCCAAACACCGCCGCCGGCAGCGCCGAAATAAAACGTGCGCGGCCCCGAAGTCACACCGGCCACCGCCACGGATCGGCCGCCGCGGAACGGGCCGATGAGTCGCCATTGCAGCGCGCTCAGATAGGGATCGGCTTTGGGTTTTTCGGTGGCGGCAAAAGCCGGCACCAGCAACGTCAGGGCGAACAGGAAAATCAGGACGTGGCGAAGGTAACGCATGGTTATTCTCCAAGGCGACAAAGAGCTTGTTTGGCCAAGTTGGACCGTGGCCGGACCAGCAAATTCCGGGCCATGGCTAAAAAACTTCCGGAGCGGTCACTGGCAAAATCGGCCGGTTAACCCTCAAGGATGAGGCGGCCGTCGGCCGCGAGCGCACACACTGGCATATTCACGCTGTTACGCGCAAATCCCGTCCGGCCGTCGCGATCCACCAGGATTAACCCGGCTTCGCCCTCAGTCTTGGCGTTGACATCGGCAATCGCCCGGCGCGCCGCTGTCGCAGAATCCAGGCCCTGCTCCACGAGATACGCAGCATGCCGGGCCAGCACGGTGCGGATGATGTCCTCGCCTGCGCCGGTGCAGGACACGGCGGCGTGCGCATCGGCATAGGTGCCGCAGCCGATCAGCGGCGTATCGCCGACGCGCCCCGGGAGTTTGTCAAAAATGCCGCCGGTGGAGGTGGCGGCGGCGAGATGGCCGTGCGCATCCAGCGCGACCGCACCGACGGTGCCGTGTTCCTTTTCCCATTCCGCGCGTTGTGCCGACACGATGAGTTCCGCAGGATCACAAAGTTCGATACCGTGCTGTTCCGCGAAACGGCTGGCGCCTGTGCCCGCCAGTAAAATGTGCGCGCTCACATCCATGACTTTGCGCGCCAGCTTCACCGGATTGCGGATGCCGCTGACCGCCGCGACCGCACCGGCTTTCAATGTAGCACCGTCCATGATTGCCGCATCGGTTTCCACCCGGCCATCGCGGTTCAGCGTGGAGCCCGTGCCGGCGTTGAACAGCGGATTGTCTTCCAGCATCACCACGGCCGCCTGCACGGCATCCAGCGCACGACCGTTGCCCTTGAGAATTGCATATCCGGCTTCTGCCGCGGCACGGCAACCGGCAAGGCGTGCCGGCAAACTCGCGGAATCAATTTCACCCGCGCCGCCGTGGACGATGATAGAAAACATCATGTGGCCCTCATCCAGGTTTACTCAGCACTGCTCCATAAACTCCTTCTCCCGCTTGAGGGGAGAAGGTGGGGATGAGGGGTGGTGATACAGCAATATTTCTTCAAGTTTCTACCCCCTCACCCTCGCCCTCTCCTCCAAAGGGGCGAGGGGATTTTTTATACATTGCGCTTGATTGAATTTCTCGCCCTGCATGAAGACTCACTCTCCTTTGAAGATTTTCACCACCACATGCCCATGCACGTCAACCCAGCCGCGGTACATGCCGGTGGTATTGAACGCCGTCACGATATTGCCGTTTCGATCCAGCGCGATGAGTCCTCCGCTGTTCTTGCCGCCGAATTTCACCAGCTTGTCGTAAATTTCGTAATCCACGGCTTTCTTGAGCGACCAGCCCTTGTATTCCATTAAGTCCGACACGTCCTTGGTCAAATTCAGGCGCATGTAGTATTCGCCAATGCCGGTGCCCGATTCGCCGCAGGTCAGGTTATTGGCGTAAGTGCCGTCGCCTACGATGGGCGAATCCCCAACGCGCCCGTCCAGCTTGTTGGTAAGCCCGCCGGTCGAGGTGCCGGCGGCGATATTGCCGGAACGATCCAGCGCGACCGCACCCACGGTGCCGAAGCCATGCGCGGTCGTGCCGGGATATTGTTCCTCCACCTCGGCGCTCTTGTTGCCTTCTTTCTTGAGCGCACGCTGCAATTCGTCCCAGCGCTGCTTGGTGTAGAAATAACTCGCCGGCATCAACTCCATGCCCTGACTCAGGGCAAACTTTTCCGCGCCGTCCGCCACCAAAAGTACGTGCGGAGTTTTCTCCATGACGAGGCGCGCCAACACGATGGGATTCTTGATGTGCTGCACGTCGGCCACCGCGCCGGCTTTCATATTGCTGCCATCCATGATGGCGGCGTCCATCTCGTTCTTGCCATCGTGGGTGAACACCGCGCCCTTGCCGGCGTTGAACAGCGGCGAATCCTCCATCACTTCGATGGCGGCCTGCACCGCATCCAGACTGGTGCCGCCTTTCTTGAGCACGCCATAGCCGGTATCCAGCGCCTTGCGCAAGACAAAGCGGTACGCCGTTTCCCGCGCCGGCGTCATGTCCTTGGGACTGATGGTCCCGGCGCCGCCGTGAATCACGATGGCGATGGGATGATTGCTGGCGGCGGACGTGCCCGCCGCCCGGCCGCCAACGGGCATAATTGCGGCGGCCAACAGGACCAGACAGAAGATCACCTTGCGCACGGCGGTTCTCCTTTCGAGATTTCCGAATGCCGCATCCTAGAACAATTGCTTCCTGAATTGGAGAATTTTGCGGCCTGCGGCGGCGGGATTTATGCGGTCTTGCTCTTGCACCCGTAGCGCGAGCCGGGCACTGGAGCGAGCAAGGCCAGCCCACAGGGGCGCCGCCAAGGACGGCGGCGCTCCGGCCGCGAGGCGAGGGATCGCCTCTCGGCCGGACTCCGCCGCTCGCGAAACGCGCAGGGTAGTCGCCGTCTTTCGGCGACCCGCGCTCCGGGGGAATGGTTTTGGTGACTTTTGCCGAAACAAAAGTCACCCGTCGGGCGGGGGCGGAACCCCGCGATATATCGGCCGCGGCGCAGTCGCGCAAAATCAATCGCCGGCGATGATCATCTCGCCAACCAGAATCGAGCCGGTGCGAATGCCACCACGCAAGTCCACATCGTTGCCGACGGCGGCGATGTTACGGTACATGTCCTTGAGATTGCCGGCGATGGTGATTTCCTCCACCGGATAGGCGAGCTCGCCGTTTTCCACCCAGAAACCCGTGGCGCCTCGTGAATAATCTCCGGTGACGCCATTCACGCCCTGGCCCATGAGTTCCGTGACCACGAGGCCGGTGCCCATCTCCTTCAGCAAACCGCTGAAATCCAGCGGTCCGGGTTTCACGATGAGATTGTGCACACCGCCGGCATGGCCGGTGCTTTGCAACTTCAGCTTGCGTGCGGAATAGCTGTTCAGCAAATAGTGTTGTAACGCGCCCTGATCTACCAGCTCCCGGTCACGGGTGGCCACGCCCTCGTGGTCGAAGGCCGCGCTGGCCAGCGCTTTCTTCAGATGGGGTCGTTCGGAAAATTGCACGAAATCCGGAAAGATTTTTTCGCCCGCGGCATTCAGCAAAAACGACGCTTCACGATACTGAGCGCCGCCTCGAATCGCGCCCAGAAAATGACCGATGAGACCGCGGGCTACGTCTGGCGTGAACAGCACCGGCGATTGGCGCGTGCTGAGCCTGCGCGCGCCCAGGCGCGCCACAGTGCGTTCCGCCGCCTTGCGCCCCACGGCCTCCGCGGACTCGAGTTCACCCGCATCACGCACGCTGCTATACCAGTAATCCCGCTGCAGGCTTTCACCCGCGCGGCCGATGACCGCGCAACTCAAGCTGTGGCTGGTGCTCTCGCTGCCGCCCATGAAGCCGTGGCTGTTGCCGTACACGCGCACGCCCTGATGTGAAGTGATAGTGGCGCCTTCGGAATTCACGATGCGCGGATCGAAACCACGTGCCGCGTCTTCACAGCGGCGCGCGAGTTCGATGGCCTGTTCCGGTTCCAGTGTCCAGGGATGGCACAGGTCCAGATCGGGAATGTCTTTCGCCATGAGTGCCGCATCGGCAAGCCCGGCGCAGGCATCTTCGGCGGTGTAACGCGCGATGCTGCAGGCGGCACGCAGGCTTTCGTTAACAGCGGCCGGCGACAGATCCGAGGTGCTGGCGGAACCCTTGCGGGTGCCGAAGTACACGGTGACGCCGAGGCCACGATCGCGCTGGTATTCGAGGGTTTCCACTTCACCCAGACGCACGCTCAAGCTCAAGCCCGATTCAACGCTGACGCCCGCCTCCGCCTGGCTCGCGCCTTGTACGTGCGCGTCATTCAACACGCGCTCCACCAGCGTCTTGAGGTCGTCCTGCGAATAGCTCGTAGTATCATGTTTGGCGCGCGCGTGCATGTAGTTCCCGAAATACCCGAAAGGTTGCATATTGTAAGCCCATGAAAGCCGACGCGGATATTCCTGAAAGCCCCAGCCGCTCGCAATTGAAGCGCGAAGTGCAGGCGCTGCAGAAACTTGGTGAGGAACTGGTGGAATTACCAGACCAGCAGCTCGCGGCGCTGCGCTTGCCGGAGAAATTGCACGATGCGGTGGTCTTCGCGCGTCATATCGCGAGTCACGGCGCGCTCAAGCGTCAGCGGCAATATATCGGCCGGCTGATGTGTGAGATTGATCCCGCGCCGATCCGCGCCAAGCTGGAGCAACTGCATAGTGCCGACCGGGCGGCCAAGTCGCGCTTCAAGCAGACCGAGCGCTGGCGCGACCGGCTGATCGCCGAAGGCGACGCGGCGCTGGCCGAGTTCCTGAACCAGTATCCATCAGCCGATCGGCAACAACTCCGACAGGCCCTGCGTGCCGCGGCCCAGGAAGCGGCTGCCGGCCGCTCAACCCAGCACGCCCGCAAACTGTTCCGTTACCTGCAGAAAATCGTTTGACGCTGTTGGTGAGTTGCCGTTGGCAGGCTAAAATACGTCGATGAGGGCCCCCATAAATACACTTGTCGGTCTCATCATGGGCTCCAAGTCTGACTGGGGGACGTTGGAACACGCCGCCAAAACCCTCGATCAACTGGGCATTCCCTACGAGCAGCGCGTGGTTTCAGCGCATCGCACGCCGGATCTGTTGTTCGAGTACGCGGCATCCGCCGCCGGGCGCGGACTGGAAGTCATCATCGCCGGCGCCGGCGGCGCCGCGCACCTGCCGGGCATGGTAGCCGCCAAAACTTCACTACCGGTGCTGGGCGTGCCGGTGAAATCCAAGGCACTCAAGGGCGTGGATTCGCTGCTGTCCATCGTGCAGATGCCGGCCGGTGTGCCGGTCGGCACGCTCGCCATCGGCGAGGCGGGCGCGGTGAACGCGGCGCTACTCGCGGCCGCGATTCTCGGCAACAAGTACCCCGATATCCGTAAGCGCTTGGACAAGTTCCGTCATACCCAGACGCAAACCGTACTCAAAAACCCCGACCCTTCCAGATAATCCGGACACAGTGCGTCATGTTCATTCGCTGCATACGGCCGATTCCGGCGTTTCTCCAGGCGGACTGACATGGATCAAAAACAGCCAAATAAAAATCCCATTCCCACGCACAAAACCATCGGCATTATCGGCGCCGGGCAACTCGGCCGCATGTTGGCGCTGGCGGGTTACCCGCTCGGTCTGAAATTCATTTTCCTGGACAAGAGCGCCGACGCGCCCGGCGCACAGGTGGGCGAAATCCTGCTCGGTGAATTCAGCGATGCGCAGAAGATCGCGCAACTCGCCGCGCGCGTGGACTTGCTCACCTACGATGTGGAGAACGTGCCGGTCGCGGCACTCGGCGACATTCCGAAACAGAAAACCTTCCTGCCGCCGGTGGCAGCGCTTGCGACCGGCCAGGACCGGTTATCGGAAAAACAATTATTCAAGTCACTGAAAATTCCGACCCCCCAATACCGCACGGTGGACAGCATGCCGGATCTGGAGGAAGCCATACACGCCCTCGGTTACCCGGCAGTGCTCAAAACCCGTCGCCTGGGCTACGACGGCCGCGGCCAGCGCACTATTCGCAGCCCCGCGGAACTCGGTAGTGCGTTCAATGCCCTGGGCGGCGTGCCGCTGATCCTAGAGCAGTTCATTGAATTCGAGCGCGAGGTTTCACTCATCGGCGTGCGTAACCGGCAACGCCAAACGGCGTTCTACCCGCTGACTGAGAACCATCATCGTGATGGGATTTTGCGCCTCTCCATCGCGCCGTATCCGGACCCGCGACTGCAAACACTGGCGCAGAAGCACATGCGGCGCGTGCTCGATCACTTCCATTACACCGGCGTGCTCACCATCGAGTTCTTCGTGAAGCAGGGCCGGCTGATTGCCAATGAGACTGCGCCGCGCGTGCATAATTCCGGCCACTGGACCATCGAAGGCGCGGTCACCAGCCAGTTCGAGAACCACATCCGCGCCCTCCTCGATCTGCCGCTGGGTGACACCGCGGCCCTCGGTTATTCCGCCATGGTAAATTTCATCGGCCAGATACCCGCAATGGCAAGCGTGCTCAAGACACCGGGCGCGCATTATCACGACTACGGCAAACAAGCGCGCCCGGGACGCAAACTCGGTCACGCTACGCTGGTGTGCAAGACCCGCAAGGAACTACTGATGCGGTTGAAAAAATTTCCCGGCATGGATTACTGATAACTGATCATCAATCTGCCCAGCCCGGCGTTCATTCTGCAAGACAAGTACAGAACCTGTCGTGTAAAAAAAGCCCCTTCCCGGTTTCCCGGGAAGGGGCTGCTTGCAAAGTCCCTAGCCTGACTTAGTGCTTTTGGAGCATGGATTGCACCACGTAGGGTGGTTTCCAGCCAAACGCTAATGCCAGATCTCCCGCATTGATCGTCCCGATGCCAACGCCATTGCCGTAGGCACTATCTTCGAAGCAATAAGCGCCACAGTAAAACCAGTTGTCACCATTGTAAATATAATTGAAGGGTGATGGTGGGCCGGAACCATAGAGCTGCTGCATCAGGTAGATGCTCGGGTTCAGGAAACCCACCCGTCGCGAGCCGACCGCCTGATTCACCAGCGTGGTGATACCGTTCAGCTGCGGCGCCACGAAACTGGTACCGCCGTAACCGGTGGCCACACAACCGGGGTTGGCCGGCTCGGGAAAGTCGATGCAATCCACGACAATATAACCGGTCTCCGGGTCCGCATTGAGCGACAGATCCGGCGTGTTGCGGCCGGCGTAATTTGGCGGGAAGCTATAATTAACACTGGTACCGAAGAAGTCGGCATCAACGAAGCTCTGGCCTGGCTGGCTCAGCGTGATGCCTTGCACGTACTGCTGGTAAGCCGGCACCGGCCAATAAACACTCACGCCGCCGCCACCACCACTTGAATAAATTCCGCAGCTTATTGGGTCAAAACCCAATGCGCTGCAGACCCCTTCCAGGTAATCCCAGCCCCATACTTGTTCACTGGTGATATTGACGGTACCTGCACTTCCGAAATCCAAGAATACCGGGGTGGTTGTACCGCCTGCGGAAGTAATGTAGGGATCCGATGACGGGTAATCCACCGACAGCGGGTCGAACCCGGGTCCCCCGAGGGAACCGGCAGACCTCACCGTGTCATACGCTCCTGAATCGCCGGCCGCGGTGAAGATGGACTGGCCTTGGGCCGCGCCCTGCATCAGATACTGGTCAATGGTGACCAACTGGTCGGTGTAGTCGGTCCCACCGTTAAAAGCGGCAAAATAGTAGACTTCCGGCTCGCCCCAACTGATGGACAGGGTACCCGCCCAGTTCGTGTTTACTGCAACCTTGAACAAATCGATGAAGCCCTGGTTGGTGTTCGGCGCAATATATACTTGGATATTTGCATTGGGCGCCAAACCGCCGGACTGCTCAACATCCAAAGAAGTTTCATCACTTCCACATGGAAATGGGTTCGAGGGAGGCTGGCAAGTAATCAGTATGCCGCCGTCCACCAGTACTTTTTGTATGCGGTTGGACTTCACACTGAGACCGATGTCCGACCAATAGGCATATGCATCAACCATATTGAAGTTGGCCAAGGTCATGATGCCGATCGAGCGACCTCCGCCCAGGTTATGCGCTTGGTATAGAGGATTTACCTGATAGAAATTCGCCACATCACCCACAGTGTATTCCCCTGGTATGCCTGAGGCAGTCCCGGCACCAGGCCGACGCACCTCATTCCAGACGGGTGGTTTGATATTTGCAAAGGCTCCCTGGCCGAGGCGCACATTCTTAGGCCGGAAGCGCCCGGGTTCGCTGCTCAATCCCGGCATTGACAACAGCAAGTCAGCGAACTCCGCCGGTGCCACGGGTTTCATGACAGGACGATGGAAGCGCTGGCCGTTCCTCACGAAATCGTGAATCTGCGTGGAAAACGCGCCATCGAACTGGGCGACGCTGCCGGTGGCAGTAAAGCCCAGGCCGTCGGGGTCGATGCCACTCACTCTGATTCCATGCGAATTCAGATACGCCACGAGCTGCTGGATCTTCTCGCTGGACGGCGCAAAACCGTCCCGGAATTGGGCTACCGTCAAGAACTTGCGATACTGCGGATTACCGGGCGTAACGGTGGCCTTGATGAAGGCCGCGAGTTCCGCCCGTTTTTCGGCGCCCATATTCAGGTAAATAGAGGTGGTGATGATATTGGATGCCACCGTGGGACCGAGATCCTGCGCTGGCATACGGGCCGTTATACCCGGGCCTGAGGGCGAATTTGCTGTGGCCGAGAAAGAAATCCCCAAGCCTGCCAGCACCAGCAGGGCGGAGCTTGTGTATAAAGTCAACTTATGCATGGAAAACATACTGTTACCCCCGAAAGTGATTAAGATCCATTAGTAAAATACGCGAACCTGCGCTGTAACCACACAATCTTTGCACACTTCGTACACGCAATCCCTTGAGAATTGCGCTATCGCCCCTTGGTACACATCAATACCCCGAAAAACAAATCCCCGACAACCGAACCGGCCATCTTGTGAATCGCTTTCAAGGGTGAATATGTATAGCAGAGAATCTGTGCGGTTTCCAGAAACCTGTGAATTTATTTATTTTGTTCAGGAGGTACCACCGACCGTAAGTCCATCCACCCGCAGGGTCGGCTGGCCCACGCCCACCGGCACGCTCTGGCCTTCCTTGCCGCAGGTTCCCACACCTTCATCCAGTTTCAGATCGTTGCCCACCATGGACACGCGCGTGAGCACGTCGGGGCCGTTGCCGATCAAAGTGGCGCCGCGCACTGGCTGCGTGACTTTGCCGTCTTCTATCAGGTACGCCTCGCTGGCGGAGAACACAAACTTGCCGTTGGTGATGTCCACCTGCCCGCCGCCGAAATTGACTGCGTACAAACCTTTCTTCACCGAAGCGATGATTTCTTCCGGCGCATGCGGACCCGGCAACATGTAAGTATTGGTCATGCGTGGCATGGGCAGGTGCGCGAAGGATTCGCGCCGGCCGTTGCCGGTAGGTTGAACACCCATGAGCCGCGCGTTCAACTTGTCCTGCATGTAGCCTTTCAGAATGCCGTTCTCGATAAGCGTGGTGCACTGCGTCGGCGTGCCTTCATCGTCCACGTTTAACGAGCCACGGCGATTTGGGAGGGTGCCATCGTCCACCACCGTGCATAATTCACTTGCAACCTTTTCACCCACACGCCCGGAGAATGCCGAGGTGCCCTTGCGGTTGAAGTCGCCTTCGAGACCGTGGCCGATGGCTTCGTGCAATAAAATCCCCGGCCAGCCCGGACCCAGCACCACAGTCATGCTGCCGGCAGGCGCCGGTACTGCGTCCAGATTCACAAGCGCGGTACGCACCGCTTCGCGCGTAATGTGTATGGCGCGTTCCGAATCGAGAAAATAGTCGTAGCCGAAACGCCCGCCGCCGCCGGCATAGCCCTGCTCGCGCCGGCCATCTTTTTCCGCGATTACGCTCACGTTGAAACGCACCAGCGGCCGCACGTCCGCGGCCCAAGTGCCGTCGCTGCCGGCAATCAGCACCACTTCCTGCACACCGGCAAGGCTCACTATCACCTGCTTGACGCGCGCATCCAGTCGCCGCGCCTCAACGTCCACGCGCATCAACAACTTGACCTTGTCCTCATCCTTGAGTGTCATGATCGGATCCAGAGGAACATAAAGCTGACGATCCGGGCGGCCCTCCCAGGCCTGCAAAGCGTTGGTGCCGCCCTGCTTGGCGATGGCGCGCGCCATGTCGGCCGCGCGGGTCAACGCCGGCAACAGGATTTCGTCGGAATACGCAAAGCCGGTCTTCTCGCCGGAGATGGCGCGCACGCCCACGCCCTGTTCGATGTTGTGGGAGCCTTCCTTGACGATACCGTCCTCCAGCGACCAGGACTCGTGGCGGCTGGCCTGGAAATACAGATCGGCGCTGTCCACCCGGTAGCGGAGGATGCGATCCAGCACACGGCTCACCTGTCCTTCATCCATGCCAGAGGCGGCGAGCAGGTTGTGTTTGGCGATTTGCAAAGGATTCGGGCTGATGCTCATGACAAGTGTTGGTTATCTGGTTTCGGCTAATACAGAGTGATCCGCACTGCGTGCGGCGGTGATGAGTGCCGTATCGAGTGTAGCCAGTGTGATCTTGCGGCGCAGAGCCAGCTCAAGGTAGGCCGCATCATAGGTCGTGATATTAAACTGTTGTGCGATGTCGCTAATCCGTTCCAATGGCACCTGTTCAGTATCTATCTTCAAAGGCAACAGAACCGCACGTTGCAAAATATCGCGTCGCCAGCTTTCCGATATTCGCCCACGTTTCGTTGCCACAATCAAAGCATTCGGAAATTCCAGCATCCAGAGTGCCGGTACCCACACTTCAACCCGAGCGAGGTCCTCAAACACTGATTCCGTGAAGTCGGTGCGTTCATCTTCCAGGTACCAAGCGATCGTAAGGGAACAATCAAGCGCCAGAGCGCGGGCCATCTGAGGCATCAATATTTACGCCCGGCTGCAATCAATTCGCGCAGGGTGGTGCCCGATTTACGGCCGTGATCTTGGCCTTTGCGGCTCTCACGGGTTTCCGCAATCAGCTTCGCGATTTGCTGACGACCGCTTAGAGCCCGTACGGAAACGAGCTTGGCCACGGGTTCGCCGTGGCGTGTGATGATAATTTCCTCGCCGCGTTCCACTTGATCCAAGAGCCGGGAAAGATGGGTTTTGGCCTCAAAGGCACCAACCGTAGACATAGCGTTCTCCAACTAGACAACCAGTCTAATTATGCTGCCCCGCATACAGATTGTCAAAAACCGCGGCTGTTCAGCCGCTGGTGCTGCAAGACCGGAAAGCGGGTGCGCAGGCGGGTTTGCTGTTCGGTATCAATCACCGCCATGACCACGCCCGGCTCCCCGGCACGTTCCGCCAGAATTTCGCCCCAGGGGTCCACGATCATGGAATGGCCCCAGGTTTCCCGGCCGCTCGCGTGTGTACCGGTCTGGGCGGCGGCGATAACGAAGGCCAGGTTCTCGACCGCGCGGGTACGGTTCAATAATTGCCAATGCTCCCGGCCGGTGGTGCGCGTGAACGCGGCGGGTACCGTGAACAGGGTGGCGCCTTGCGCCAGCAGCGCGCGGTAGAGTTCCGGAAACCGCAGGTCATAACACACGCTCAAACCCAGCGTGCCGAACGGCGTGTCCACTGTCACGGCCCGGTCGCCGGCGGCAATGCCAGCGGATTCACGGTAGGACTCACCCGCGGCGTTCACTTGCACATCAAAGAGGTGAACCTTGTCGTAATACGCGACGCGCTCACCGTCTGAATTGTACACAGGACACCGCGCATACACTTTGTCTTCTGCTGCCAGCGCCGGCACGGTGCCACCCACGATCCAGACGCGCAGATTGCGGGCCTTGTCGGCGAGAAAATCCTGGATGGTGCCGCTGCCATCCAGTTCGCCCGCCGCTGCCCGCTGCGCATCGTTCCGCGCCATGAGTGCAAAATTTTCCGGGAGGACCAGAAGTTCCGCACCCTGGGCCGCGGCCTTGGCCATGAGCTTGCTGGCTTCGCGCAGATTGGCGGTCACGTCGTCACTGGAGTTCATCTGCAGCGCGGCGGCTTTGTGCGTGCTCACGGTTCCACCGCCAAGGTCACGGAGTTCTCGTCCTGTCCGCTGATGCGCTTGACGATATCGGCAGACGGAATCCCGAGTGACACCAGCCAATCCTGGACTTCGCTGGCCCACAAGCTGCCGGTATCATCGCCGGAGTGCAAAATCACCAGATGCGATCCCGGATGCTGCATCCAGTCGTGCACCGCCGCGCGCACCGGCGGCATCTGCAACATCACGTGACCACTGCGCGGCTGCATCCACATCTCGGCGGTAATGGTGTAACTGCCGGCGCGGGCACTGGTTGCAAACCCCAGCAGAACGGCGCACAGGATTGAAATCAAGACAGGTTTCGTCATACAGTCAACGCGGCGTGCTGCTTGCGGGTTTGGGCGGGACCACCTTGGTGAGAACCGGATTATCCCACGTCCCGGTGAGGTGGTAGCGGATTTCACCCGCCTCCGAAATCGGTTTGCGGAAGATTTCCGAGAGCACAAACACCACCGCGCCTACACCCAATCCGCCCGCCAGCGCACCCAGTATCGGCAAGGTGGGGCCCACGCTCGGCACCACCAGCACGGCTTCGTTGAAGTCATGTTTGACAAGTCCAGTACGGCCCACGATCTGGATTTTTGCCGCCGGCCCAGCGAGGTTCAAATCGCTGGTATAGGCATCGCCATCTTTCAGCGTGAAGTTTCCTTCCAGGGAATCGTAGGCCAGGCCCTTGCCCAGCACATCGCTGAAATTGAGCAGCAAACGGCGCGGTAAGGCATTGATACTGAGCAATCCGAAGATGCGGCCGGCGCCGGGTTTCACTTCCAGCAAGCGTCCGTTTTCGAGCTTGACGTGCAGCTTGCCTTCCAGGGCCGATGCCATGTCCCCGAGCGGACCCGCCGGCCAGCTCAAATCCGCCTGCAACTGTCCCCGATCACCGGTGATGCCGGGCGCATAGCCGAAGGCTTGCAGGGTCTTTTCAATATCCTTGCTGGCAAGCTGTGCATTGAGAATTGTTTGCTGGCCGCCGCCGGCTGGCATGATCCACTGGGCGCTGGCGGTGAGCGTGAAGGCTGGATTCACCACGGAAAATGACTTGAGGGTCACACCTTGCGGCTGTGGTTCCAAATCCGCGCGCAGGTTGTCGAGTGCCACATCGTTGTAGCGCAATTGCCGGATCGCAATGCGCAGCGGCGGCACGTCGTGCGGATTGAGCTGGGGAGTCGGGCTGGCCTGCTGCTTTTTCGCTGCTTTGCGCACCAGTGTCACACGCTGCATGTCGGCAACAATCGGATGCGCCGCATCCACATGCAAAGGCAGGCTGATCTGTCCGGCGATGGGCGTGCTGACCAGATTCAGCTTCCAATCATCGCCGTCGCGCGCAAGCCGCACATGCAGATGGTCAATATCCTGATCGAAACCCAAAAAGCGCGTCACTTCCAGATTCACGCCCTGCAGGAACAAGGGCAAGGAGGGCGAAACCGGACCAGAGCCGGAGGGTAGATAAGGTTTCCAGTCATCCACAAAAAATTCCGGCAGCGTGCCGGTGAGCATCAGTCCGGGTACGGCGGGCAATGACGCTTCCCCTGCGCCGAACTCAAGGTTGCCGCGTTCAAAATGCCATGCGCCGTTTTCATCCGTAAAGCGGTACAAGCCATCCAGGGTATTCGCGAAGCGAACCCGCATGAGCATCTGCTGATCGCCCGTGAAGCTGAGAGTGGCACTGACGGGCCGGGCGGCATCCGACGGTTTCCCAAACGGTTCGGGCAGCGCCACGCCCAGTCCCTGCAAATCCGATGTCAAAGTCAGAGACAGCCCAGTGCTGCCGGCGGCCGGATTATTGGGCAGGCTGCCTGCCAATTTCCAGGAAACGGTGCCGGAAAGTGCATTTGCAAATGACGCCGGCAGTGCGACTGACAATTCCGCCGCCGACGCGCCACCTTCGGCGCTGATTTGGGTCATATCCTGCGTGCCGTCGGGAGCCAAGCTGATGCGCATGGGTTCGCCCATGAATACGGCGCTGAGTTTGTCCGCGCTCACGCCATCTCCGCTGAACTTCACGCTGCCATTCAATTTGCGCAGCGACCAGTTCTGCAGATTGGCCACAGTAATGTTCACATCGCGGAGTTGCGCGCGGCCGTCCAACTTGAAGCGCTCCACATGCTCCACCGGCAGCGACAGGCTCAGGCTTACATCGCTGCCGCCGCTGACTTTCAAGTTGTCGAGATAATGGCCGAAGCGGTCTTTAAGCGGTCCGCTGCGCAGGAAGGTCAGCGAGTTTTGTGCACTACCACGCGCAGTACCCTGGATTTGCAGCATACCCTGGCGCAGATCCGCAATATCCGCCGTAGCGCCGCTGATGTCGTCGCCCAGCATGCCGCCGCGCTGTACCGCGACGTGCATGCCCTGATTCTTGAACTCCACGTCGGCTTCCAGGCCGCTCACGCGCGGCCAATTCGTGGCGTAATCCAGCACGCCCCGCACCAGATGAAAACGAATATCGAACAGTCCCCGGCCATTGTCATAGGGAAAGTCATCCAATTTGCCGCGCAGCACCAAGCTGCCGGACGGGACTTGGCCGCTGACAATGGCGCTGTCAAGCCACTGCACCACTTCTTTGGGCATGATGCCCACCGGGAAATAAACCGACTTGTTGTGCGCATCGGCATTTTCCACGCTGGCCTGCAAATCAATCATCGGCGCGCTGCCGTCGGCGGGCAGCAATAATGTGCCGGTGGCACTCACGTGCTGCACATCGGGGTTACCCGTGGAGAAGTTTGCGATGGTGAAATGCCAGCCCTGGGCATCGTGGTTGAAATGTACATCGGCGGTGAGCGCGCTGGCGGTGAGCGGTACGCGAAACAGATGCGCGAAGGTGGCGGTGACGTTCTTGCCGGTAAGTTGCAACGTACCCTGGTCCTGATTGGCCGAAAGCTCGCCGCTCAGCCCGCTGAAACCGGGAATATCGCCATCCGCGCGCAGCCCGAGATCGCTGAAACCGCCGCGCAGCGACCAGGTATCGAAGGACTTGCCATTCCACTGAGACTGGAAGCTCAAATCCGTCACATCGCCGCTCGGCGCAAACCGCAACCAGCGTGCGCTGTCGGGTGCAAGATTTTCCGGCAGCCACGCCGCCAGAGCCGCCAGATCCTGCAAGCGCAAGAAACTGGCGAGGCCGGACCACGAAACTGACGCACCTTGTACATGCGAATAATGCAGCTCAAAGCGGCTGCCGGGCCAGAGATCCTGGCCGCGCTGCAACTGTATATTGCTGCCGATCAGGTTCCAGCCATCGCTACTCCGGTTCCAGTTCAACGTGCCTGCCAACAGGCCGAACCCGCTGTTTGCGGACGCGCCAACTGCAGGAATCAATTGATGAATATCAATGACTGTTTCCACCCGGTCCACGTGCATGCCTTCACCTGAGAGTGCGGCACGCAAATCCACCACGCCGCTGTTGAAACGGCCGTCATAAGCCGGCCAATAAGACAAAAGTCGCGGCAAATTGAGCGCGCTACCCTGCATTTGCGTCTGCCACTGCCAAGCCTCCGGTTTCGCTCCAGTGCCTTGGACGGTCGTGGCCAGGGACAGGCTCTGCCCAAGAACCGTTGGCAACAACAGGCGGCCGGATATCTGATGGGTGTCGGCGCTGTTGTCCAGATTCAACCGGATATCGCTGAAAACCAGCGGCGCCGCCGGCGTGCGCATATCAATCAGCGTCACCTGGCCACGGCGGATCAGCAGCTCCGCGTTCTGCGCAAGGCTGTCGGCCGCCACTTGTCGCCAGTCGGTGTGTTCGCGCCCCAGATTCAGGCTGCCTTTGAGGCCAAGCACGCCGATACTGCCGTCGGTATCGCGTTGCAACGTCATCTGCGGCTCAATGAGGATGATCCGGCTGGGCCGGGAAAATTGACCGTGCAACAGCGCGCCCAGTGTGAAGCCGAGGCGGATTTCCCGCGCCGTGGTCACGACCCGCTGATGGTCTTTGGAAAGGATATTGACCTGTTCCAAAGTCAACTCAGGGCCGTACAAGCCCCACTGCGCGCCCATGGCCGCGATGCTCACGGGATAACCCAAGGCCTGACTGGCCCAGGTTTGTGTTTGCTCACGGTAGCCGGGCACCAGCGGCGCAAACAGGCGAAACAGGCCCATCAATGTCGCCACCAGCAGCACCGCTGCGACAATCACGCCCGCCAGCCATTTCCAGATGAGATGTTGCCAGCGCCTCATGTTGTTACCCGTGCTCCATCGGTGCGCTCACAAAGGCACCACATCAAACTGTTCCGGGCTGTACAAGGCTTCCGCCTGCAGACGGATGGATGTGCCGGTCTGGCCTTCAAGTTCCGCGAGACTGGTGGCTTCTCCATCCAGCATCAGGTCTACCACATCCTGGGACGCGAGCACGCGCAGCTCTTTCACGTCGAACTGCTGCGTGACCCGCAGGATTTCGCGGAACACGTCATAGCACACCGTCTCCGGAGTCTTGAGCGAACCGCGCCCCTGGCAGATGGGACAGGGCATGCACAGGATATGTTCCAGACTTTCGCGCGTGCGTTTGCGGGTCATCTCCACCAGCCCGAGAGCCGACACCTCGGTCACCTGGGTTTTGGTGCGGTCCTTGGCCAAGGCTTGCTGCAATGCCTGCAATACCAATTGCCGGTGTGCCGGATCGGTCATGTCAATAAAATCAATGATGATGATGCCGCCCAGATTGCGCAGCCGCAATTGACGTGCGATGGCCTGGGCCGCTTCCAGATTGGTCTTGAGAATGGTTTCTTCCAGATTGCGATGGCCCACATAGGCGCCGGTATTCACGTCAATGGTGGTCACGGCCTCGGTCTGATCAAAGATCAGATAGCCGCCGGATTTCAACTGCGCCTTGTGCTCCAGCGCCTTCCTGATTTCCTCCTCGACGCTGTATAGATCGAAAATCGGGCGCGGGCCGTTGTAAAGTTCGATGCGCGGCACCAGTTGCGGCATGAACACATCGGCGAACTCGCGCATGTGTGCACAAGTTTCCGCCGAGTCCACTTTGACCTGCTCCACTTGATTGCCGAACAAATCCCTCAGAATGCGTATCGCCAACGACTGATCACTATGCACCAATCGGCCGGCCGGCGTTTCGGCCGCGCGTGCCGCGATGCTTTCCCACAACCGGTTGAGGAACAGCAGGTCGGCGCGCAGCACTTCCGCGGCCGCCCCTTCGCCGGCGGTGCGCACAATGTAACCGCCGGGCCGGAAATCGGCGCTGAATGTTTCCAGAATCGCCAAGAGCCGCGCGCGTTCGGCCTGATCCTCAATGCGTGCGGACAGTCCCATGGTCCGCCCGGCGGGCAGGTACACCAGAAAGCGGGAAGGAATGCTGATGTGAGTGGTGAGGCGTGCGCCCTTGCTGCCCAGCGGTTCCTTGAGTACCTGCACCAGTATTTCCTGGCCCTCGTGCAGCAGGTCACGGATCTCCGCGGGGCTTCCGCCCGCTTCGCTCGATTCGCCGTCGGCCGTTTTGAATATGTCGGCGGCATGCAGGAATGCGCTGCGCTCCAGGCCGATGTCCACGAAGGCTGCCTGCATGCCCGGCAGCACACGCAGCACCCGACCCTTGTATATGTTGCCCACCAGGCCGTGATGGCGCGCGCGTTCGATGTACAGCTCCTGCAGCACACCGTTTTCCAACAATGCCACCCGCGTTTCGCGGGAGCTGACGTTGATGAGAATTTCCTCACTCATGGCAGAAAAAGAAGATGTCGGGTGCTGCGTGCCGTGTGCTGCGTAGCATAAACAAGACAATTGAGGCGAGAGAGATCGGCCGCAAGGATCCATCGCTTTTCTTCACGCAGTACACAGCACGCAGCACTTTCTTGATCCTCACTTCCTCACTTCCTCACTCCCTCACCGCTCTGATCGCCACCCAAAACCGCAATACCAGCCGCGCGCAGAAGTTGCGCGGTCTCAAACAGCGGCAATCCCATGACACCCGAGTAACTGCCTTCGAGGCGCTCCACGAAAAGCGCGCCCAAGCCCTGGATCGCGTAGCCGCCGGCCTTGTCCGCGGGTTCACCACTATCCCAGTAGGCCGCCATCTCTTCCGGCGTGATGGCGCGGAAGTTCACCCGGCTCGTGCTCAGCGCCTGGAGAATGTCCACCGGTGTCCACAGCGCCAAGCCAGATAATACTTCATGCGAACGGCCCGACAGCCGCGCCAGCATGGTGAGCGCATCGCCGCGATCACACGGCTTGCGGAGAATCACGCCGTCTATCACCACCACGGTGTCAGCCGCCAGCACCGGCGCGGACGGATGACCGCCCAGCCCTTGCACGGCCGCGGCAACTTTCTGCCGTGCTGCGCGCAACACATAGTCCTGCGGCGATTCACGCGCTTGCAGATTCTCGTCGGCCGGCGCGTTCACTACTTCAAAGCGCAATCCCAATTGTTTGAGCAATCCGGTACGGCGCGGAGATTGCGAGGCAAGATAAATGAAACTTGGGCTCATCTCCTCACTCCTCACTCCTCACTCTCTTTAAGCCCTGTGATAAGGGTGCTTCTTCAAGATCGTCCATGCACGGTAAATCTGTTCGGCCACCACGATTCGCACCAGTCCGTGCGGCAATATGAGCGGCGACAATGACAATTTGAATTCCGCGCCGACAAAACAGTCTTCGGCAAGGCCGTCCGGACCGCCAATCAGAAACGCCAAATCCCGGCCATCCTGCAGCCAGCGCTGCAACTGTCTGGCCAATGCTTCAGTGCTCAGACCGCGGCCGCGCACATCCAAGGCGATGACAGTTGCGCCATCCGGCACCGCCGCCAACATTCTTTTACCTTCCTCGGCAACGGCACGTCCGATGTCGCCGCGTTTTCGCGCCGCGCTCAGGGGAATTTCTTTCAGAAGCAGGCGGCATTCGGGCGGCAGGCGTTTGGCATATTCGTTGCAGCCGTCATTGATCCACGCCGGCAGGCGCGTGCCGGCAGCCAGCAGGTGCATGCGCATGTTCAGCGCCGCTTGCGGGCAGCGGCGAGCGGCAAGGCGCTTTCCGGCACGGGATTTTCCACACTCCAGAGTTTTTCCAGGTTGTAGAAATCCCTCTGTGGTGGCCGCATCACGTGCACCACCACGTCGCGCAGATCCACCAGCACCCATTCACCCTCCTGTTCACCCTCGACCCCCATGGGTTTCACGCCGGCCTCCCGCGCTTTGTCCTGCACGTTGCGGGCCAGGGATTTCACATGCCGGTCAGAGGTGCCGCTGGCAATCACCATGAAATCGGTCAGCACGGTCATGCCGCGCACATCCAGTACGCGAATGTCCACACCTTTCATGTCCCGTAATGCTTCCATGACCAGATCACGCAGCGGTTCGGCTTGCATCAGCGCTCCACAGGTTTGGTGTAACAATGGGAATTCAAGATCAATTTGCGTACCGCTTCCGGCATGAGGTAGCGCGGGTCGCCGCCTGCGGCGATGGCGGCGCGCACTTGCGTGGAGGAAATCTCCAGTTGTGTCACCGGCTGCAGCAGAATGCGCCCAGCGGACACATTTGCGATTTCCTTGACCGACTCGGCTTGACGCCGGCGCACGGCTTCAAACAGGGCGCCGCTGCTCTGCCACATCCACCCGGGGCGATGCGCGACGACCACGTTCGCAAGATCGAAAATGCTTTGCCATTCATGCCAGCCGGGGAAACCCAGGAAAGCATCCATACCCACAATCAGCATCAGTGCCGCTTGTGGAAATTCGCGCCGCAATTCCGCGAGCGTGTCCACGCTGTAGGACGGCGCCGTGCGCCGCATTTCCCGGTCGTCCACCCGGAAACGCGGCTCGCTGACCACCGCCGCCTGCACCATTTCCAGGCGCAAGGACGCCGCGGCCACCGGTGCGCCGCGATGCGGCGGCAAGCCCGCGGGTATGAAGCGGATTTCGTCCAGGGAAAGTGCGTCCAGGATTTCGAGCGCCGGCCGCAAATGGCCGTAGTGGATGGGGTCGAAGCTGCCCCCAAAGATGCCGATTTTTCTCATGCGCAGCGGCAGATTTCCCGATTTTCACGCTGGCAGGCGCAGGCCCGCGAGGCTCTCGGACAAGTTTAACAGCTCATCCCAGGGCCGGCCGGGCGCTTGGCCCTTTACGACCCGGTCGGCGCGCGCCAGCCCGGAGAGCATGGCTTGCCAAGCTCGCAGATCATGCCGGCTCAGGGCCTTCTGCACGGCCGGACGGCGCTTCTCCCAGACGCTTGCCAACACCCGTTGCGGGGAACTTCCACCCTGAATTTCCCAGGCCATGCTGGCCAGACTGCGGATTTCGCGGGTCAGAGTCCAGAGGACAAAGGTCGGTTCCGTACCTTCCTCTTTGAGTCCATGCAGGATGCGCGCCGTGCGCGCGCGGTCGCCTGCCAGGGCCGCGTCCACCAGCCCGTAGGGATCATAGCGGGCGCTGTCCGCCACCGCGCTGCGCACCGCGTCGGCGCCCACCGGTCCCGGTCCCTGCAGCAGCAACAATTTTTCCACTTCCTGGGCAGCCGCCAGCAGATTGCCCTCCACTCGTTCCGCCATGAGCGCCACGGCTTCCGGAGTGGGATTCAGGCCGCGGCTCTGCAAGCGCCTGCTCAACCAGCCGCTCAGATTCTTCGTTTCGATTGGCCAGATCTGCACCATCACTCCGCACCGCTCCAAAGCTTCGGCCCAGCGGCCGCCACCGCGTTCCAGCCTGGCGCTGATGACCAGCAGAACCGTATCGGGCGCGGATTGTTTCGCATAGGCGCTGAACGCTTCGGCGCCGTCGTCACCGGGTTTGCCGGTCGGCAGCCGTACTTCCAGAATGCGTTTGGATGCGAACAGGGACAAGCTGGCACTGGCTGTGGTGAGCTGGTTCCAGTCGAAACCGCGCTCCGCGAAGTACACTTCGCGTTCGGTATAACCCCGGGCCTTAGCGGCGGTGCGCACCGCATCCGCCGCTTCCTCACGCTGCAGCGGCTCATCGCCCGCGATCAAGTACGCCGGCGCGAGCGTGTTCTTGAGATGGGCGTCAAGTCTGTCAGGCACGAGCTTCATGTGCTGGATCACCGGCGCAAATCGGAAAATGGTGGGTACGAAAGTCGGCCGGCGGTCCCGGCAATCCCCTTGGCTGGCGCCATTACTTGGGCATCGGCACAGGCTTGCTATTCTGAGCCGGCGGCTGCAAGTGCCGGCCCGCGGCCTCAAGCCGGAACAGAACCAATTGCGCCATGTCACTTTCGAGCGCGTTATACAACACGTTGGCCTGTTCGGTGTCACCAATCACGTTGGCCACATCATAAGCATAATTGCGCGTGAGCGTCAGCGTCTGCGGCGCAATCAGCGTCTTGCCCCCGGCCGCCGTCAAGGAAAACTGCAACTGGTAGGCTACCTGGTACTCGAGCGGCTGGCCGGTATTGCTCACCGACAGCACGCGTTGGAATTGCTGGACATGCAGGATAGCAAGCGTCGCAGTGGCGGTAGTGGCATCCTCGGTCACGGCAGTCGTTGGTGTGGTCAGGCCGCGGCGCAATTCCCGCATCAGTTCCGTGTTGCCGCCGGGGCTCGCGATATAGGTGCGTTGCATGACAGCCGGCAAATGCGCCGGCCCGCGTAAATGAAACCCGCATCCCGTCAGCAGCAATGGTACGCCCATCAATACCGCACAACGCACACGCTTTCCCATCACACCACCACGTTTACCAGTTTTCCCGGCACCACAATCATTTTCTTCACCGGTTTTCCTTCTACATAGCGCTGTACGTTCGGCTCCGCGAGCGCGGCCTGCTCCACATGGGTGCGTCCCGCATCCGCCGAGACGGAAATCCGGCCGCGCAGCTTGCCGTTCACCTGCACTACGATCTCGATGCGCGCGCGAACCAGCACCGCGGCGTCCACCTGCGGCCAGCGTACCGTCATCACCGGCTCGGTATGCCCCAGCTCGCGCCACAGCACCTCGCAAATATGTGGCGTCATGGGCGAGAGCAGCAGCACAATACTCTCAAACGCTTCCTGCTTCACCGCCCGCGCGGCGGCGCTGGTGTCGGTATCTCCGGTAACGGCATTCAAGAGTTCCATGACCGCCGCCACGGCGGTATTGAAGGTATAGCGACGGCCGATATCGTCGCCCACCTTGGCAGTGGTTCCGTGTACCTGCCGGCGCAGGTCACGCTGGCCGTCATTGAGCACTTTGACATCCAGTTTCGGAATCGCACCGGCATTCACATGCTCGGCCACAGCTTTCCACAGGCGTTTGAGGAAACGGTGCGCACCCTCGACCCCTGCTTCCGACCACTCCAACGTCTGTTCTGGGGGCGCCGTGAACAGCATGAACAACCGCACCGTGTCGGCGCCATACTTGTCCACCAGCGGCTGCGGATCCACGCCATTGGCCTTGGATTTCGACATCGTACCCATGCCGCCGTATTCCACCGGTTGGCCGTCGGATTTCAGCATGGCACCCGTGAGCCGGCCATGGCTATCCAGTTCGGTCTGCACATCATCGGGGCTGTAATAGCTGATGCCACCCGCCACACCCTTACGGAAATAGATATGGTTCAAAACCATGCCCTGGGTCAACAGATTGGTGAAAGGTTCAGAGAATGTCACAATGCCCAAATCGCGCATGACCCGCGTCCAGAAACGTGAATACAAGAGATGCAGGATGGCGTGCTCGATACCACCTATGTATTGATCCACCGGCAGCCAATAATTGACGCGCTTATCCACCATGGCCTTGTCGTTGTCCGAACAAGCATAACGCATGTAATACCAGGACGAATCCACGAAAGTATCCATGGTGTCGGTTTCGCGTTTTGCCGGTTTGCCGCATTTCGGGCAGGCCACGTTCACGAACGCTTCGCACTTGGCGAGCGGATTGCCGCTGCCATCCGGCGCCAGGTTCTCCGGTAACACCACCGGAAGCTGGTCATCGGGCACCGGCACATCGCCACAGTGCCCGCAATGAATGATCGGAATGGGACATCCCCAGTAGCGCTGACGCGAGATGCCCCAGTCCCGCAACCGGTACACGGTACGCTTTTCACCCAGTTTTTTGGCTTTCAAGTCCGCCGCGATAGCATCCGTCGCCTGCGCCGAGGTCAGGCCGTCATACTTGCCGGAATTGACGATAATGCCGTAGGCCGTGAATGGCTCGTGCACGGCATCTGACGCAGTGGCTTCGCCGTCGGCCGGTCGCACCACCACCTTGAGCGGCAGATCATGTTTGCGCGCAAACTCGAAATCGCGCCGATCGTGGGCCGGCACCGCCATGACCGCGCCTTCGCCGTAGGCCATGAGCACGTAATTCGCCACCCAAAGTGGCAGGGACTCGTGGGTGAGCGGATGGCGCACAAACAGGCCAGTCGGCACGCCTTTCTTTTCCTGGGTGGCAAGCTCGGCTTCCGTCACGCCGCCCTGCTTGCACTCCTCGATGAAGGCCGCGACTTTTGAATCGCGCATCGCGGCTTTTACTGCAAGCGGATGTTCCGCGGCTACCGCGACATAGGTGGCGCCGAGCAGCGTGTCGGCGCGGGTGGTGAACACCTTGAGCGCTCCGCCGGCGTGGGGAAATCCAATCTCGACACCTTCACTCTTGCCGATCCAGTTGGCCTGCATGGTCCTGACGCGCTCCGGCCAGCCGGGCAAACTGTTCAGGGCTGAGAGCAATTCATCGGCATACGTGGTGATCCGCAAGTAATACATGGGGATTTCGCGCTTCTCCACCGGCGCGCCGGTGCGCCAGCCGCGGCCGTCTATCACCTGCTCGTTCGCGAGCACGGTCTGATCAACGGGATCCCAGTTCACCGTACCGGTGGTTCGGTAGGCAACACCTTTCTCCAGCATGCGGAGGAACAGCCACTGGTTCCATTTGTAATATTTTGGGTCACAAGTGGCGATTTCCCGTGACCAGTCAATGGCAAAGCCCATGGACTGCAACTGCTTGCGCATGTAGGCAATGTTGTCATACGTCCACTTGGCGGGCGGCACGCCGTTCTTGATGGCGGCGTTCTCTGCTGGCAGACCGAAGGCGTCCCAGCCCATGGGCTGCAGAACACTTTTGCCCTGCATGCGTTGAAAGCGTGTGATCACGTCACCGATGGTGTAGTTGCGCACGTGGCCCATGTGCAGACGGCCGCTGGGATACGGCAGCATGCACAGGCAGTAATACTTGTCGCCGGCGGCGTTGTCCCGCGCTTTGAAGAGTTCGTCGCTTTGCCAGCGCCGGCGCGCTTCCGCTTCGGCAGTTTGCGGTTCGTAAAATTCGAGCATCTCAGGCGGCGCCATTATTCTGTTTCTCGGCCCGGACTCGGATCAGCGCATAAAACAGCGCCATGTATATCACATACCAGGTAATCATCATGGAATGCAGGAAAACGGTATCGGTGAGTGCGTAGATCGCGAAGCCCGCGACAGTCAGTGTACCGGCGAGGCCCAAGGCATGCGTCACCCGATCGTCGCTGTGCACGGCGCGCATGAAAAACCAGCCCGGCAATATCAGGATCGCCAGCAATGCCGTGAGGCCGATGATGCCGCTGCTGGACAGCGCGTTCAGATAATCGTTGTGCGGGTGATCATAATCACCGACAAATGTTGCTATCAACCCGTGCTTGATCAATTGGTTGTTCTTTGCTTCGAATGCTCCAGTGCCGGTACCCAGGACTGGATGAGTCAGGAACAGATGCCATGCTGACCGCCACATCTCGAGGCGCTGGCCCACCGAGGTATTGGCAATGGACAGACTGTACTCACCAAAATAACCATCCTGCGGCACTAACCAGACGCTTCCGCCAGGCGAGACAGATATATTGATAGCGGTATCGAAGGCGGACGGTGTGGTCAGACTGATACGTTCGTAGGTCTGTGTATCGAAACTCGCGCTGGACTGTTTCGTATTCATGAACGACGCCGTGCCTTGGCCACGCACAAGCAGTTGCGTGTTCTGTACCTTCTTTTGATCAGCCGGCACGCGATGAAACACAGCCTCTGCAACCAGCTTGTCGCTATCGTTGTGTAAGTGGACCGCATAACCCGCCATACATCCTTGAATACCGTTCAGTTGTGGGTCACTTACGACAGCGGTATCTTGTTTCAGATAGGCTGAAAGATAGCTGCCCCTCAGCCATACCCGCAGAAAATCGGCGTTACTATCACAGCGCGGGTAGCCAGCCCGGTCACCTGTCTGGCTCTTGAATGCATTGAGCCCAATGAAATAATTGCGCAGGTCCTTACCGGCGAGATTAACACGTTCTTGGGTACCGCTACCGGCCACAAAATAAAACGATGAAAACACCGCCACCAGAACCAGCACGATGGCGAACACATAGCGATGCTTGAGAAATTTGCCGAGGGGCGTCATCAACGCGAGCGGCAACAGCAATAGAGGAAGCCACGCGCCGCGCGTGCCGGACAGCAGCGTGGCCGCGATACCGCCCGCGAGACACAGCATCAGTAACGGCACCGACCAAGCGCGCCGGGAGGCTGCCATCAGGCCAAATCCGGCCACCGTACATAACACTACGGTGGTAGCTAGGTCGCCGAAAATAATGGAGAGGTCTGTAGTTGCAGCCACGCGGATGGGTGCATGCGCGCGTAGGAACTCCAGCATGGCCAGCACCCCGCTTACCAGTCCGCCCAGCGCGAGGCCGACGAATGCGGTCTTCGTCGTCGGCGGGTAGCGGCGAAAGGCGAGATACACCGGCACGACGAGCAGGAAACGCAGAAAGCGTCCCAGATAATGGAAGCCATCCTCTGTCTGCAACCCCAGCAGATAGGACAGAACCGCGACTGCGTAAAACAACGCGAAAGCAAGCACCAGCATTCCGCTATGACGGTCCAACCATGGCCTGGCACCGTCACGAACCCATACCCAAACACCGACCAGACTCAATAGCCCCAACGTATAGCTATCACCACGGTTTATAAACAGTGTGGTTGCCGGGAACACCAGCATCAGCAAGGTGGTCAACCAGCGCAATGGGATATCTCTTGCAGAGATTTCCCTGTGCAACAATTCCATATGAGCATCCTTGTGCGGGTGTTTTGTGTGGCCGGGATTGATCTTCAGCTCCATCTGGAGAATCTCCATGGGCTCGCCGCCAAGATCAGCAGTGAGCTTATAAGTATCACGGCCATGTTCCCCACTCTGACATAAGGCGTGCTGCCAGAATAAGGCGGTGCTTCGGCGGTCAGCACGCCAACTTTATCCACAGCAAGCGTCTTCACAATCCCACCCGCCGGATTCACAATCGCAGTGATTCCGGTATTGGTAGCCCGCAGCAGATACCGTCCCGCCTCCAGCGCCCGCATGCGTGAAATCTCGAAATGCTGCGGCAGCGCAATGGAATCCCCAAACCAGGCGTCGTTGGTCACGTTCACCAGAAACGCCGCCTGCGGCAGGTCGCGCATTATCTCATTGCTAAAGGCGTCCTCGTAACAGATGGATATGCCAACTGGATAACCCGCCACCTGCAGCAACGGTTGCCGTGCGGCACCGGCGGTGAACGACGAATACGGCAGGTCCATGCTCTCCAGCCAGCGGGTGACCCAGGCCGGTGCGGGAAAATATTCGGCCATGGGCACCAGATGACGCTTGTGGTACACGCCGTCATGGCTGCCGAGACTGATGACGCTGTTATAGGCAGCACCGGTGACAAGGTTTTCCGTAGGAACGCCGATAAGCATGTCGGTGCCGTGTTTACGGGCCTCGGCTTCCAGCGGATCCAGATAATCCTGCCGGACTTCGTCGGCATACTCGGGCACGGCCGCTTCCGGCCAGATGATGAGGCGGCTGTCCCAATGGGCTTCCGTCAGGCGGCGATAGCGCTCCAGCGTGGGCAGGAATTCCTGCGGATCCCACTTGAGGGTCTGGGGAATGTCACCTTGCATTAAACTCACGCCGATGGGCGCACCCGCTGGTTGAGTCCAGGAGACCGCCGCCAGCACACCGCCCACAATCCACACGGCCGCCAGAGCTATGAGACATACAAACCGCGCGCGCACGCGTGCGCCTGCCGCAAGCAGGCTTAGCAACAGGCCGGCGCACAATGCCACTGCCAAACTCACGCCGTACACTCCCAACACCGGCGCGTAACCTTTCAAGACGCTGCTGATCTGACTGTAACCGAGGCTCAACCACGGGAAGCCGCTCAACAGCCAACCCCGCAACCACTCGAGCAGCACCCACAAGGCTGGTAACACTAAAACCCAACGCAGCGTGCCGGATCGCGGCGCAAGCCACACGCCGAGTGCGCAAACCAGACCGCCATACGCCGCCATGACCATCACCACCACTGCAATCACCAGCAACGTAAGCCAGACCGGCGCGCCGCTCACGACATGGATACTTATATATAGCCAGTACAGTCCAAAGGAAAATTCGGCCACCCCGAACACAAATCCGCGCCAGAATGCGCGGCGCACCTTGACACCGTTCAGCAGCCAGAACAGCGTGGCCAGGGTGAGGATTGCCAACGGATACCAGCCGAACGGCGCGAATGCCAGCACCGTGAGTGCGCCGCAAACGAGCGCCAGAAAATCTCCGGTCATGCCTGAGTGGGCACGCTCGCAGCAGGTACACAGGATGCTGTTGGCAGCCGAGCGGATTTTGGACGTGCTGTGTCCGCAGGCGGCACTCATGCCGCGGTATTATCGGCGGGTTGAACCGACGCACCCTTGCGCAGCACTTCCAGAAGATACAGGCGGCGGCTGTCGGCGCGCAGCACCTTGAAACGCAGCTTGCCGATCAGGATTTTCTCGCCGCGTTTGGGCAGATGACCGAAAGCATGCATCACCATGCCGCCCACCGTGTCGAATTCCGCATCACTGAACGCCGTACCGAAGTAGTCATTGAAATCCGCGATGGGCGTCAGGGCTTTTACCGTATAACGCCGGTCAGTGTGCTTGAGGATGCGCGCTTCATCGTCCACATCGTATTCATCGTCAATCTCGCCGACGATCTGCTCCAGCACATCCTCGATGGTCACGAGTCCCGCCGCGCCGCCGTATTCATCTACCACGATGGCCATATGGTTGCGGCTGGCGCGAAAATTCTTCAACAGCACGTTGAGGCGGATGCTTTCGGGAATGAACGGCGCCGGCCGCAGGTATTCGCGCAGACTGAACGGGCCTTCTGGGTCTTCCAAAAAATGCTCCAGCAGGTCCTTGGCCAGCACGATGCCGATGACTTCGTCGCGGCTCTCGCCCACCACCGGAAAGCGCGAATGGCCCGAATCCACCACCGCGGTCATGACCTCCCGCAGCGCGGCATCCTTCTCCAAGACCACCATCTGGGCGCGCGGAATCATGATGTCCCGGGCCTGCATGTCCGCCACCTGTAGCACGCCTTCCAGCATGGCCTGGGCGTCAGTGTCGAACAGATTGCGCTCCTGCGCGTCCCGCAGCAGTTCTAGCAGTTCTTCCCGGTCTCTTGGTTCACCGGCCAGAGCCAGACGCAGACGCTCGAACCACGGTCGCAGGCCGGGGCTGTGATTGTTGGGATCGGGATTAGTATTCATGAAAACCAATATGTGAAGTGGACCATGAAGCAAGTTTATCGGGTATGGCCGCGGCTGCAAATCCTCGGCCTTCAGGCGTAGGGGTCGGGGAAGCCCAACCCCGCGAGAACTGCCGTCTCCATGGATTCCATCTCGCGGGCTTGAGCTTCCGCCTCGTGATCGTAGCCCAAAAGATGCAAGACGCCATGCACTGTCAAATGCGCCCAATGGCTATCTACCGGCTTGCCCTGCTCCGCCGCCTCCCGCAACACCACCGGCGCGCAGATCACCAGATCACCGAGCAGAGACGGCTCGATAGCAAGCGGCAGCCCTGTAGGAAACGACAATACGTTGGTGGCGTGATCCTTGTGGCGGTAAGTCCGGTTGAGCGTTGCGCTTTCCCGTTCATCCACGATACGAATTGTCAATTCCGTCGAACCTCGACGCCCTTTCAGGGCCGCATTTACCCATCGAACAAACTGCGCCCGGGTCGGCACGGCTTCGACTCGCGTCAGTTTTTGTATCGTTACTTGTATGTTTTCCAACATGCTTCATTCAATCTTGACAAAGTACTGGTTGCATCCGCGTTCATCGTACATTTCGCCGCGCCTGCAAAGAGTTGTTCAGCGTTTTGGGTCATCCGGCGGGTCGCGTTGCTCGTAGGCGCTGACGATACGCTGCACCAGCGGATGGCGCACCACATCAGCGGCGGTGAAGAACGTGAAACTCACACCATCCATGCCGCGCAATAAATCCACCGCATCCCGCAAACCCGAATGCTGCGGACGCGGAATGTCAACCTGGGTAATGTCACCGGTGACCACGGTCTTTGACCCGAAGCCGATACGCGTGAGAAACATCTTCATCTGATCAACGGTGGTATTTTGCGCTTCGTCCAGAATGATGAAGGCTTCGTTGAGCGTGCGCCCGCGCATGAACGCCAGCGGCGCCACCTCGATGACCCCGTGCTCCAGCAGGCGGTTGACCCGCTCAAACCCGAGCATTTCATAGAGCGCGTCGTAAATCGGGCGCAGATAGGGATCCACTTTCTCCGACATGCTGCCGGGCAAAAACCCCAGACGCTCACCGGCCTCTACCGCCGGCCGCACCAGCACCAGACGACGTACCTGGTCATGGTTGAGGGCTGCCACGGCACTGGCGACAGCCAAATAAGTCTTGCCGGTCCCGGCCGGGCCGATGCCGAAACTGAGATCATTGGCTGCTATGTTTTGCAGGTAACGCCGCTGGTTCGGACCGCGCCCATGCACTCGCCCTTCCTTGGTGGGAATTACAACCTCATCGGCCATTTGCACTTCACCTTTCCTGCTCAGCAAGGCAGCCACGCCAGATTGCTGCAAAGACAAGTGCACGGTCTCGCGGCGGATATGCTCGTGGGCAGTAGCCTTGTAAAGTTCTTTCAGGATCGCGACGGCGGCCTGTGCCGGTCCCGCATCGCCGATGACGCGGAACTGGTTGCCACGGTTGTTGATCTCCACTCCCAGGCGCTGTTCGATCTGGCGCAGATGTTCGTCGAACTGGCCGCAGAGATTCGCCAACCTCTTGTTATCGGATGGCTCCAAAGCAAAATCAATGGAATGCGGTTGCAGGTTCACGCGCGATTAGGCATGTCAGGGCGGAGTGATTCCAGCCAACATTTGCCTGAACGCCTCCGGATCGCAGATTTTGAATCTCACTTGGCCATTGAGCGTGAGCAAATCCTTGTCGCCGCTGACCAGCGTCTCGGCTTCGGCAGCAAAAGCAAGTTCGATGAATTTCTGATCATGAGAATCACGACATTTTGGCAAGACAGGCAACCGTGCAGGCAACGTCACCAGCTCGGCAAATGGCAAATAGTCGCCCAGCAGTTCTTCCCGGTCCGCGCCTGAAAGGGAAAATTTTGGATAGGACAGCACACGGTGCAATTCCTGCACCGACGCCCTGCTTGCCAACGGTATTACCCTCCCCGTTTGCCATACATCGCGCAGCCAAGACAGCCTTCCGGCCGGGAACAAAAGCGCAGAAATCACGATATTGGTATCGAAAACCGCCCGCAGGCTCACTGCTTGCGCGCCCACGCAACCGCGTCATCCACGTCCGCAGATGTGATACCAAGCGCTTGCAGTTTTTCCCGAACTGCTTCGGTACGGCTGGTTTTCACTGGAGCCAGTACGATCCGACCGTTTTCCTCGCGCACATCGAAATACTCGACGGCGGGAAACCGGCTGATAACGGCCTTTGGCAAGGTGATCTGGTTTTTGGAAGTCTTCTTGGCAAGCACGATAATTTCCTTACAGTAAGGAAATCTTACAAAAAGGATGGGGAGAAATCAAGAAAAATTTGCGTTGCTATCCAATGTTTGGCGCTCAAACCCGGATTGCGCCGAACGAAAAGCGGTTAACCGGTTTGTGACGACCGCGCCGCGCAGGGAATTCTGTTTCACATCCGTGATAACGACATCCGCGAACCGGCCGATAAGGCGAGTATCGCCGGCAAAATTTACCCAGCGATTGCATTCGGTTCGGCCAGCCAGTTCGCGCGGATTCTTGGTGGAATGCCGTTCCACCAGCACGCGCTGCACACCACCTTCAAGCCGCCGCATGTACTGCTGTCCGAAAGCGTAGACACGAGCCTGCAAGGTTTCCAGGCGGTGCACTTTCTCTTCATACGGCACGTCGTCGTGGAAGGACGCGGCCGGCGTACCGGGGCGGCGGCTATAGATGAAACTGAATGCCTGATCGAACTGCACCTCGTCTATCAGTTTCAGAGTGGCTTCGAAATCTGTTTCAGTCTCGCCCGGGAAGCCCACGATAAAATCCGACGACAGGCTGATATCCGGACGCACGGCCCGCAGTTTCCTGATCTTAGCCTTGTATTCCAGAGTGGTGTAATTGCGTTTCATGGCGGCGAGGATACGGTCGGAACCACTCTGCACCGGCAGATGCAGGTAATTGGCGAGCTTCGGTACTTCAGCAAACGACCGGATCAGGGAGTCGCCGAATTCCAGCGGATGGGAAGTCGTGAAGCGGATGCGTTCGATGCCATCCAGTGTCGCCACATATTCGATGAGCATTGCCAAGTCGGCAATCGAGCCATCGTGCCGCACTCCGCGATAGCCGTTAACGTTCTGGCCCAGCAGCGTCACCTCCTTCACGCCCTGCTCCGCCAGTTCTGCAATTTCGGCAATCACGTCATCAAATGGCCGGCTCACTTCCTCACCGCGGGTGTAGGGCACCACACAGAACGTGCAGTACTTGCTACACCCCTCCATGATAGATACAAAAGCGGTCGCGCCTTCGGCACGCGGCGGTGGGAGCTTGTCGAACTTCTCGATCTCTGGAAAGGAAATATCCACCACTGGGCGTCGCGTGCGGCGAGTTTCCTCCAGCATCTCCGGTAGGCGGTGCAGGGTCTGCGGGCCAAACACCAGATCCACGAACGGCGCACGCTTGACGATATTCTCGCCTTCCTGGCTGGCCACGCAACCGCCCACACCGATGATCAGGTCGGGGTTTTGCTGCTTTAGTTCGCGCCAGCGTCCGAGCTGTGAAAACACTTTTTCCTGCGCCTTTTCACGCACCGAGCAGGTATTGAGCAGCATCACGTCGGCTTCCTCAGCCCGCTCTGTCAGCTCGTAACCATGGGAACTGCGCAGCACCTCTGCCATCTTTGCGGAGTCGTACTCGTTCATCTGACAGCCGAAAGTTTTTATATGGAGCCTGTTGGTCCCGGTCATGCGTTGGTTCTCAATAAGGGAGGTAAAATAAAAGCCCCTATGGACATATTGAAAAACAGGGAAATCCAAGCACGTATTCGGTTGTCGCAGAATGCTACGCTACTCCTGCAAATCCGCCAATCCATCGAAGTGGTGATGACATCATTACAACCCAAAAAACCTTCATGGTGTTTGACGTCGCTTCTACTTCACCACTTGGAGCTGTGGTCGTATGCGGCGTTGTTTACGTTCTTCCCAAGACACGCCGGGTTGGAATTCTGGCACCAGCAATTTTAGCTCAAGCAGTGCACGTTCTTGATTGCGTTCCGCCATCGCTTCACTCAGTCTCTTGAGTCCATCATCTATCTGCACTGGCTCTACGGTAGCGCAACCCGCCAATAGCAGTTTGGGGTGTGCAGTTTTCCGCAATTCCTCCTGGGCATAAAACAGCTCTTCGTGTAGTTTTTCCCCAGGACGCAATCCAGTATAGGCAATATCGATATCGCGCCCAGGTTGCAAACCAGAAAGCTGGATCAGCTTTTCCGCAAGCTCGGCAATGCGCATAGGCTCACCCATATCCAGCACGAAGATTTCGCCGCCCTTGCCGATGGCGCCGGCCTGTAATATCAGGCTCGCCGCCTCTGGAATGGTCATGAAATAGCGGGTGATCTCCGGATGGGTAACAGTCACCGGACCGCCGGCGGCGATCTGACGCTCAAACAAGGGTATAACCGAGCCGGCGGAGGCCAACACGTTTCCAAAGCGTGTAGTGATGAAATGCGTGCGGCCAGTTTCATTCAATCCTTGACAATAAAGTTCCGCTACCCGTTTCGTAGTGCCCATCACGTTGGTGGGGTTGACCGTTTTATCCGTGGATATCATGACGAATGTCTCAATGTCATGGTATTTGGCGGCATCCGCTACTATCTTGGTACCAAAAACATTATTGCGTATCCCTTCTATGATGTTATCTTCCACTATCGGGACGTGCTTGTAGGCCGCTGCATGGAAAACCACCTGGGGTTTGAGCTCCTCAAACAGGCTACTAATTGTGAGCCTATCCCGCACATCGCCCAGCATAGTGTTGAACATTAATCCAGGATACTGAGTGCTCAATTCCTGATCTATGCAATACAAATTGTATTCACAATTATCGAGTATCGCCAGCAGGCCCGGCTCGTGAAGGCTGATCCGGCGGCAAAGCTCTGCACCAATTGAACCGCCACCGCCTGTTACCAGCACGCGCTTGCCACGCAGGAATGCGCTGACCGCCTGACGGTCAAGAATCACAGGCTCACGCCCCAACAGATCCTCCACGGTCACGGCTCGCAGGCGGGAAACTTCAATACGACCGTCGGCGAGTTCAGCGAGCGAGGGTAAGGTGCGGCATTGAATACCACGTTCCGCGCATACCCGAACCACCTCGTCCATGACCTGACGCGGCGCCGAAGGCATAGTAATAAGTACTGTCTCGATAGAAAATTCATCAAGAAATCTGGGGATATCACTTACGTTACCGCGAACCCGGATACCACGGATTTCTTGACCTTGTTTGTGGGGATCATCGTCAATAAACGCAATAGGTACGAATTGTGTATGACGCTCTAAGTCCCGAACCAGCATTTCTCCAGCCCGCCCAGCGCCCACCAATAACGCACGGGTGCCGTTTTCAAAGTCTAGTTTGAAGTTGCGGTCTTTGATAGCACGATATGTCACGCGTGCAGTACTCAATATTCCCAGCAACAGCAGCGGGTATAACACCAAAACTGAGCGCGGGATGCTCTGAAGCCGTCCGATCATGAAACACACCACCGTGGTAGCGATTACCCCTGCCAGGATGGCCTTAAACAATTGCAATAGATCGGGAATTGATGCGAACCGCCAGGCACCGCGATAGCACCCAAAGATCCAGAACATGAGGGCATGCAGTACGATCGCCACGGACGCAAGCTCCACCGCCCCGGACAGCATTGGTCTTGGAATCAGACCAAGATTGAGACGCAACCAGTAGGCGACCAATATAGTTATCGGTACCCATGTAATATCATGGCAAAAGACAAGAATCCGCCTGAATACTGCCGCTGATTTGAATCTCATCCCGTCTCCCTTGACGTATAACATTTAGGCCGGAATCCCAGCTCGACCTATAATGTAGCAAACAGTTTACCGTTTTTGAAAATCAAACGTAAGTCTGGGTGCCCCCGATCTTCTAGAGTGCCGGCAGTTTTGTGATAACCCGTTGCAGGTCCTGATGGCGTATCGGCCACGGTACGCAAAGTTTGGCGTGTCAGAGCAGACCCTCTACGGTTAACGGCGCTGGTTTGAAAGGATGGCGCATCGTAGATGGCGACACTCAAGCGACTGCAGCACAAGAACGTCAGGTTAAAAATGCCCGTGGCGGAGCTCGAGCTCGAGGTGGTCAAAGAAGCGGGGGCCTGAATAATCGCCTAGGTACGCGACGCTCACTTCGACACCGCCGCCGGATTCACCACGCGCACAATATCAACGTTTTTATCGGTCACCGCCCATAGCAGCACGCCCGCTTCGGGGGCGCAATGAGTCGACTGTAAGGGAAATATATAATCAAGCCCTGGTATGCTTATCCTACCCGCCGCTTCCAGCACTCCTTCGTTCGCAATAAAATAATCGGAAGCGTCAAAGTCCGAGGAATTGGCCCACATTGCCCCTGCTGTGCACACACTTAAGGACATAAGGTGCTCGTCGGGCATTGACACATGATGGAGAATATCGTTGTTGACCGGGTTTACGTTGATGATATTGCCGCCGAAGAAACTGATGACGGCAACACGGCCATCCACAGTGGCAATGTCGGTGGGGTAGCCAGCCAGCCAGGCTGTGGATACGAACCCACTCATCTTGCCATCACGCCACAAGCTGTAGCCTATATTCGGGTTAGTATCGTGGATGAGCATCATGCGACGATCATTGAATAGCAATCCAGCACGGGGACGCGCATATACCGAATCCTGTATTACCAACTTGCCGGAATCCAAGTCCAAGATGCCGAACTTGCCCGCGAGGCGGTCCACCAGCAATACGTGTCTGCCACGCCGGCTTATGGAGAATATACTATTGAATTCAGTAAGTGCGTAGTGCTGCAATAATTGGCCGTCGAGATTTATCTGCAATAGGGAATAGTCCCCATGATAATTACCAATCACCAGCAGCGTGTTATCCGGTCCAGATGTCAGTGGACCTATAGGACGAAAATCTTTCAATCGTATAGATTGAGCTGCCAGAACACCGTGGTACGTTACGAGCGTAAGATTGTTATCAGAGTCAATTGTGGCAACCATTCCCATCCCCTGATGATCGAGATGTACGGCATATTCGATGATATCGCCTACTGTAAATTTCTGGGTTTTCCAGTAAAGACCACTGATTAAAGGAATCGGCATCCATACGCTCACAATTTTGTTACTCGACGGAATAGTAATAAAGACCGTGGCTTGCAATCGGTCAAAAATACCGTAAATTCCCGAAGGTAAGAATGAAAGACGAGAAAACCGCAAGCGTGGAAACTTCCCCTGCACGGTAAGTACGATGCTATTCTGCCGACCACTTACGACGGTGATGTGATGATGATCAAGGGGCAGAATGTCGGTGGGATCAATACCGCGTGGCGGCAGCTTGGTTCGATCTAACCCTAAAATTGCTGTCAGATCAAGGCTCTGGAGTCGCCCGCTCGCATCCATGATCCACAGATAGCCTTCGCGGTCGGTGAACAGAAGCTTGGAATTCCATACCACGGCACCGAATGACGGTGTACCCTTGACCGGTACCGCCTTGAGTATGTCGAGAGTGCGGTCATCCAGCACAAAGATGCCGAAATCCGGCACCGTATCATAAATCACATGCCGCGCAGGATCTGCAGCGAGCGCGTAAGACTGGAGCCTCACATCTTTGCACCGAAGGATACCTGCCGCATCTATATGTACGGCGATTAGGCAGACTTCGCCGTCAAATACACTGGATACCGCCACCCTGTCTCTGGTAATCATAGCCACTGCGATGGGCGCAAAATTGAGCTGCAACTGAGCAGCCACCCGCCAGCGCACCAAATCCACCACCACCAGTTCCTTAGAGCCACGGCATACAACCACCGCAAAATCGGCACTGGGGACTATGAAACTGCTTGCATTGCCGCATAGATTCAAGTCTGGACGTTTGTCTTTGAGGGTCTTGTAGTCCACCAAGTGCAGTACGGACATGCCGAAACTTTCCCCCTGCCCCGTGATGATCAGGAGTTCAGTACCCTGTGTCCCAGGCCGAACAAGCATCTTGTAAGGCGCAATGGTCCCTTTCCCTACAGCAACAGATGCAATGATCTCTACATTTTTTGTTAATGAGGTATCAGCAGGAGCGCCCCTAAC
>JBAVYM010000072.1:0-10143 GCA_049698775.1 Gammaproteobacteria bacterium | reverse complement strand
CCGCGCAGGCGGGAATCCAGCAATATCCAGAACCTGGATACCCGCTTTCGCGAGTATGACGAATAAATCAGGGCTTCCTTAGCTAGTGCGGATGCAAAGAACCGTATGCTGTCGAAGGGAAGATGGTTTCGGGAAACTGTAAGGATTGGTCAAATCGCATCCAAGGCTTCGGACAGGCGACTTACCTGTGTGACTTGAATCCCATCAATACTGTTTTTTCGCGGCGCATTCCCAGCCGGCACAATGGCGCGTTTGAAACCGTGTTTAGCGGCCTCGCGCAAACGCTCTTCGCCGTTGTACACCGGCCGGATTTCACCGGCGAGTCCCACTTCGCCGAACAGTACCAGATCATTTGGCAGGGGTTTGTCGCGGTAACTGGAAAGCGCGGCGAGCAAGATCGGCAGATCAGCGGCGGTTTCGGTGACACGCAAACCACCCACCACGTTCACGAATACATCGCGATCAAACATGGCAACGCCGCCATGGCGATGCAGCACCGCCAGCAGCATGGACAAGCGATTCTGATCCAGACCCACGGCCACGCGCCGTGGATTGGCGAGATGGCTTTCATCCACCAGCGCCTGTACCTCGATGAGCATCGGCCGGCTGCCTTCGCGGATCACGGTGATCGCGGAGCCGCTCACCGGTGTGGCGTGACGCGACAGAAAAATCGCGGAAGGATTCTTGATCTCTTTCAAACCGGATTCGGTCATGGCGAATACGCCCAACTCGTTGGCGGCGCCAAAACGGTTCTTGACCGCGCGGATTACGCGGTAACGGCTGCCGGCGTCGTTTTCGAAATACAACACCGTGTCCACCATGTGCTCGAGCACTCGCGGCCCGGCAATCGCGCCTTCCTTGGTGACATGGCCCACGAGGAACACCGCCGTACCACTGCTCTTGGCGAAACGCACCAGCAGCCCGGTGGATTCGCGCAACTGCGCCACCGCGCCGGGCGCCGATTGCAGGATTTCCGTGAACATGGTCTGAATGGAATCCACCACCAGCACCGCGGGTTTGAGTTTCGCGGCGGTTTCCAGCATGCGCTCCACGCAGGTTTCCGCCGCCAGTTGCAGCGGACGTTCCGCCACCCCGAGACGTTGCGCGCGCAGGCCCACCTGTTCGGGTGATTCCTCGCCGGAGATGTACAGCACGCTGCCGGTCTCGGTCAGGTTGGCCGCTGCCTGCAAAAGCAGGGTGGATTTGCCGATGCCAGGGTCGCCGCCGATGAGGGTCACGGAACCGGCCACCAGCCCTCCGCCCAGCACCCGGTCCAGTTCCGTGAGGCCGGTGCCGACGCGTGCCTGGGTCTTGCCTTTCACCTCCGTCAAAGCCCGCACTTGGGATGCTCCGGCGGCTCCGGGTTGCCGGCCACGAGCGGGTTTCTCAGGGGCGCGGGCTTCGGCCAGGGTGTTCCAGGCGCCGCAATCGGGGCACTGGCCGGCCCACTTCAGGGAGCGGCCGCCGCAGGCGTCACAAACATACAAGGTGCGGATTTTGTTCACGAAACAGGCGGATATACGTTATCAAGGCGGTCTGATGGTAGCACGGCCCAGGGAGCGGTCCGGCAGGTGAGCCAGCTTCCGTTTTGAAGGAAATTCAAGCTATTATGGTGCATCCTTAACATAAGCATTCAAGAGAGGATTGGGGTGAAACAGCGTTTCTGGACCGCCGATTGGTTTGCGGGGCTGGTCTTCGGCGCGGTGTTTCTATTGCTTGCCTACGGGCTGTTTGCCGGCACTTTTCACCGCCTGGAAACCGCCGCCTACGACCTGGGCGTGAACCTCACGCATGCAACCCCGAACAGCCAGATTGCCGTGATTGCCATAGACGATGCCAGCGTCAATACCCTCGGCCGCTGGCCATGGCCGCGGGATTATCACGCCGACCTCATCAATATGCTGTCAAAAGATGGCGCCAAGGTCGTTGGCTTGACGCTGTTTCTTTCTGAAGCCCAGGTGGATCAGGGCGGTCTGTTCATCCGCGACATGGAGAGTTTCTACGACCGTTGTTCCAGCTTGGGGCAGGTGGCGCCGTTTGCCGCCAGTGGCGTGGCGCCGATGCCAACCACGCATGCGCTGGTAGCATCCGCCAACTGCGGTGCGCCTCATAACGCCGCGCCCGCGGCCGGAACCTTGAGCGTGCCGACCCAGGTGCAACAGGATCTGTTGGCGTTGCGCGGCAAGATGCAGCAGGCGGAGCAGATACTGAACGCCGATGCCAAACTGGCGCAGAGCATCAAGTCAGCCGGCAACGTGGTGATACCCATGCTGTTCACCCTGGGCGAACCCCTGGGCAATCCCAACAGCCAGACGCCGGATTACCTGCTCAGGAACGCGCTCGGCCCGCTGATCAGTACCCCCGACAATTCCAACCAGCCGTTTCCCACCACTGCCATGGGCGCGCCGGAACCAGCCTTCGCGCGTGCAGCGGCCGCCATCGGCTTCCTCGATAATCTGCCGGATGCAGACGGCACGCTGCGTTCGGATCCGCTGGTGCTGCGCTATTACGACACCTATTATCCGTCGTTGGCGCTGGCGGTAGCCATGCAGGATTTGAATCTGCAACCCGAAGACGTGCAGGTGCAGTCGGGGCAGGGCGTGAAAGTGGGCCATCTGTTCATCGGCACGGATGCGCGCTTGCGCATGCACAACTTCTATTACACCTCTGGCAACGGCGATACGCCGTTCCCGGTGTATTCATACGCCGATGTCTATTTCGGCAAAATCCCGGCTTCCGCGTTCCAGGGCAAGATTGTACTTATCGGTGCCACCGCGCTCGGCATCGGCAACAGCTTTCCCACGCCCACCTCCGCCAGCATGGCGCCGGTGCTGGTGCTCGCCAGCGTGGTCTCCAGCATCCTGCAGCAGAATTTCTACACGGCACCGGCCTGGACGCATATCGTCACGCTGCTGGCGCTGCTGGTACTGATTGCCTATCTGGCATTTGCGCTGCCGCATCTGAAACCGGGCTGGGGTGCACTCGTCAGCCTGATCCTGGTGATCGTTTTGTGTCTGGTTGAATTCGGCTTCATGCAAAGCCGTTTCGTGTGGATCGAGCTGATGCTGCCGGCGCTGTTGCTGGTGACCGGCCATCTGTTCATGACCGTGAAGCTATTCCGCGTCACCGACAAGCTGCGGCTGCGCACCGAGGCCGACAGCGCCGAGAGCATCAAGATGCTGGGCCTGGCGTTCCAGGGCCAGGGGCAACTCGACATGGCGTTCGAGAAATTCCGCAAATGCACCATGGATAACAGCATCGCCGATCTCCTGTACAACCTCGGGTTGGATTACGAGCGCAAACGCCAATTCAACAAGGCCGGTTCGGTCTATAAATACGTGGCAGATTTTGATCCGAAATTCCGCGACGTGTCGCAGCGTCTCAAACGCTCGCAGCAGATCGAGGGTACCGTGGTGCTGGGCGGCGGCTTCACCGCCGGCGGCACCTTGATTCTGGGCGACGGCAATGTCCAGAAACCCATGCTCGGCCGTTACCAGGTGGAAAAGGAATTGGGCAAGGGCGCCATGGGCGTGGTCTATCAGGGCCGCGATCCCAAGATCAATCGTGTGGTGGCCATCAAGACCCTGGCGCTGTCGCAGGAATTCGAGGCGGATGAACTGGATGAGGTGAAGCGACGTTTCTTCCGCGAAGCAGAAACCGCTGGCCGGCTGAATCATCCCAATATCGTCACCATTTACGACGCCGGTGAGGAACACGACCTCGCTTACATCTCCATGGAATTCCTCAAGGGCGGGGATCTGACCCGGCACACCAAACACAATACGTTGCTGCCGGCACGGCTGGTCATGGACATTATCGCCAAGGCCGCCGAGGCGCTGGATTACGCCCACGCGCAGAACGTGGTGCATCGCGACATCAAGCCGGCCAACATCATGTACGAACAGGGAACTAGCGCGGTCAAACTCACCGACTTCGGCATTGCGCGCATCACCGATTCCAGCAAGACCAAGACCGGCATGGTGCTCGGCACGCCGTCCTACATGTCGCCGGAGCAACTTGCGGGCCGCAAGGTGGACGGCCGTTCCGATTTGTTTTCGCTCGGTGTCACGCTGTACCAATTGCTCACCGGCCAGTTACCGTTCCAGGCGGAATCCATGGCCACGCTCATGTACAAGATCGCGAATGAAACCCAGGCGCCGGCGACCTCATTGCGGCCGGAACTGCCGGCCTGCGTGGATACCATCCTGGACAAAGCGCTGCAGAAGAATCCGGACCAGCGTTATCAGCGCGGCATGGAGTTTGCCAACGATCTGCGCGCCTGCTCCGCAAACGTCAAAGCCTGAATAAAGCCCACTCACGCATGAGCTACCAGGGCAAACTCGAATTCGTGGGCCGCACGGACCGGGGTATAGTGCGGCCCAACAACGAAGACGCCATTCTGACCGACCTGGATACCGGATTGGTGGTGGTGGCCGACGGCATGGGCGGTTACAAAGCCGGCGAGATCGCCAGCGGCATGGCTGTCGAGGTCATCCGTGGATTCGTCACCGGTGGACTCAAGCAAGCGCGCAAACACATCGGCGTCAGCGACAGCGGCTATTCACACGAAAGCGTGTTGCTGCGCAGCGCCCTGCAGCGTGCCAACGAGGTGATTCACGACACCGCCAAGAGCCAGCCGCAATGCGAGGGCATGGGCACCACGGTGGTGACCGCGCTGTTCTACAACAACCGGCTGTCCATCGCGCACGTGGGCGACTCGCGGGTGTACCGCCTGCGGCATGGGCATTTCGAGCAGATCACCAGCGACCATTCTCTGCTGCAGGAGCTGGTATCCAGGGGGTTTTATACCCCGGAAGAGGCCCGCAAGTCGCTCAACAAGAACCTGGTGACCCGCGCCCTGGGCATCGAGCCCACGGTCATGGTGGACCTGCAGGAGGACGTGGCGCTGGTGGGCGATATCTATATGTTCTGTACCGATGGCCTGCACGACATGGTCACCGACCCCGACATTCGCTTAACCGTGGACACGTTTAGTGATAATCTTGAAATCGCGGTTACGCAGCTTGTCAAGCTGGCGAACGACAATGGCGGCCGGGACAACATATCCGTGGTGATCGCCAAACCCATCATGTCATTCGAGAACGAGAAAAAAGGTTTCTTCGAGCGGGTTATCGACTGGTTTTCATGAAAACCACCGGAACCGGACACGTTCACAGGAATTGAAACATAACGAGGCAGATCCATGGGCAAGCTCATACTCACGCTGGATGGCCAGGAACTGGCGCAATACGAGCTCGAGAAAGAGCGTTACACCATCGGCCGTCTGTCCGACAACGACATCCACATAGACAACATGGCCGTGAGCGGACATCACGCGCTGATCCTCAACATACTCAAGGATTCATTCCTGGAGGATCTCAACAGTACCAACGGCACCTACGTCAACGGCAAGCTCATCAAGAAACACGCATTGCAAGAGAGCGATGTCATCACCATCGGCCGTCATCAGCTCAAGTACGTGAGTGACCGCGCCAAGGAAGGCGAGGATGAATTCGAACGCACCATGGTCATCAAGCCGGGCGCTGCCAGCCAGCCGGGGGTGCCCAGCCTCGACAGTGTGAATCGCGCCATCGCCCAATCAGGCGCGGGCGTCGCGCCGGTGACCGAAGCCGGCAAGACCACGCTGCCCCAAGGCAAACTGCAAGTGCTGTCCGGAGGTTTCGCCGGCAAGGAACTGGAACTCACCAAGGCGCTCACCACGCTCGGCCGTCCCGGCGTGCAGGTGGCCGCGATCACGCGCCGCAACGATGGTTTCTACGTGGTGCACGTGGAAAGCGGGCAGGGACAGAGATTCCCCACGGTGAACGGAAAGGAGATCGGCGCGGAAGCGCGCAAGCTGGGCGACAACGATGTCATCGAGCTGGCGGGTGTCAAGATGGGCTTCTACACCCTGCCGGGCACTTAAGAACCACATGCAGCGGCGGCGCGGCTGCATGCTGGTGCCATCCACCGCCACGCCTCGCACCGGCCGTATCACTGGTACCGGCAAGGACTTCAGAGTTCAGGGCACCTCTAAAAATTAGAGATTTTGGTTTCCGGCTAGGCAAAAATAACCGAGAAACCGGAGTATACACGGCCAGTATATGAGGATTTCGAGGTCATTTTTAACACCGCTGGAAAGCAAAAGATCAATCTTTAGAGGTACCCTTCAGCTCGCCTGGAAATGTCCACGGAGCGTCCGAGCGATAATGCTGCAAAGCTATGCGGCGAAAGTGGGATTGTGCATGCACCGCTCGAACTACTTTCCAGCCCACCGCCGCGCTATGCCTGATACACTGGGCAGTTGCAGAGCCAGATCTGTATCGAGGGTTGAGCGGTATGGCTGACGTCTTTGTTTCCTATGCTCGTGCCGACAAGGCGCGCGTCGCGCCGCTGGTGGCCGCGATCGAGGCGAAGGGCTGGTCGGTGTGGTGGGATCCGGAGATCAGCCCCGGTCAGGAGTTCGACGACCAGATAGACGCCGAAATCAACGCCGCCAAGGCGGTGCTGGTGGTGTGGACCCCGGTTTCAGTGGCATCACGGTGGGTGCGCGGCGAAGCGCGCGAGGCGGCCGAGCGCGGGATTCTGGTGCCGGTACGGTTTGAGCAGGCACGCTTGCCGATGGACGTGCGCGCCATCCATACCACCGACCTCGACAATTGGCGTGATGATCCCGCGAGTCCGCTGGCGCAGGAATGCCTGTATGCACTCGGCGCCATGATCGCGCGTGCCACGGCCGCGCAAGCCGCGAAGGAGAGCACTGTAGCCGCCGCCTCGCGGGAGGACAAGAATGTCGCGCGGTACTCGATCTGCGTGCTGCCGTTCGCCAATATGAGCGGTGATCCCGAGCAGGAATATTTCAGCGACGGCATTACCGAAGACATCATCACCGACTTGAGCAAGGTATCGGCGCTGGCAGTCGCTTCCAGCAACAGCGCGTTCATGTACAAGGGCAAGCATATAGACATCCAGCAAGTCGTGCGTGAACTCAAGGTCAACCACGTGCTGGAAGGCAGCGTGCGCAAGGCCGGCGGCCGGGTGCGCATCAACGCGCAGTTGATTGACGCCGCGACCAACAATCACGTGTGGGCTGAGCGTTACGACCGCGACGCCAGTGACATCTTCGCGATCCAGGATGAGATATCGCAGGCCATCGTCAAGGCATTGCGGCTGCGGTTGCTGCCCCAGGAAAGGCAGGCCATCGAGCGGCGCGGCACCAGCAGCGTGGAGGCGCACGACTTGTACCTGATGGCGCGGCAGATCTATGCGACCAATCTGGAGGCCGACGAGCGCTCGGCCGGGGCCATTGTCCGCACCTGTGTCCGCGCTACCAAAATTGATCCGAACTACGCGCAGGCCTGGGCACTGATGGCTATGGGCTACAGAAACCTGCGCCTGCTGGAGATTCGATCCGATGACGGGATGAACGCCGCGGAACAGGCGCTCACGCTCGACCCGAATCTTGCCGAGGCCCATGCGGTGAAGGCTTATATTTTACTGCTGAGGGGCGATACCGATGCCGCCGCTTCCGAGGTTGCCATCGCACTGAAACTTGATCCCGAATCTAACGAAGCGAATCGTACCGCTGGTCGCCTCAACTATCAGTTACATCGCTACGAGGATGCCATTCGCTTTTATGAAAAAGCGGCGGGATTGATGGAAGCCGACCAAAACTCAGCGAATATGTTGATCAGCTGTTACTCCGCGGTTGGTGATGCCGCCGGTGTGCAGCGTGTCGCTGGACTGTCCTTGAAGCGCGCCGAAACCATCTTGGCGCGCGACCAGAATAATTCGGGAGTAATCGCCTACAGTGCTTACGCGCTCGCAGCCTTGGGTGAGGGTGAGCGCGCCAAAGCGCGCATGAACCGTGCGTTGCTAATCGACCCTGACAATTTCAACGTTTGCTACAATTTCGCGTGTGCGCTTTGCGTGTACCTCAAAGACAAGGACGCCGCGCTGGAAATGCTCAAACCGGTATACGCAACGATCACGGATGCATTTCTGCCGTACGCCAAGGCCGACCCTGATTTTGAATTGCTGCGCGACGACCCGCGTTATCTGGCGATGGTCGCGGCCGCCGTAGCGCGGCTTGCGGCGGCAAAAGTTGCCGATTCTTCGGCGAAGGCGAAGGCGTGATGCCGGGCGACGCATCTTTTACCCTTGCAGCACCCGTATCGCTCAGGCGATGGCGGCAGGCATGCTTGTCCAACTACGCGAAGGCTCATCGCAGTGGCTGATGTTTTCGTTTCCTATGCTCGTGCCGACAAGGCACGCGTCGCGCCGCTGGTGGCCGCGATCGAGGCCAAGGGCTGGTCGGTGTGGTGGGATCCCGAGATTAGTCCGGGTCAGGAGTTCGATGACCAGATTGATTCCGAACTGGTCGCGGCCAAGGCGGTGCTTGTGGTTTGGACGCCGGTTTCGGTGGTGTCGCGCTGGGTGCGCGGCGAGGCGCGCGATGCGGCCGAGCGCGGCATTCTGGTGCCGGTGCGGTTCGATCAGGCGCGGCTGCCGATTGATGTGCGCGCGCTCCATACCACCGACCTCGATGGCTGGAACCAGGATTCCGAAAATGCCTCTGTTCAGGAGTGTCTGCGCGCACTCGCCGCGATGATCGCGCGCGCTCCGGGCAGTGCCGGGGAGACCATGAAGGGTGCAGCGCCAGCCTCCGAAAAGCCTGTGCCGCGCTTTTCAATTTGCGTGCTGCCGTTCAACAACATGAGCGGTGATTCGGAGCAGGAATATTTCAGCGACGGCATGACTGAGGATATCATCACCGACTTGAGCAAGGTGTCTGCGCTGGCGGTGACCTCGAGCAATACCGCCTTCCGCTACAAGAGCCAGCACGCCGATATCCCCAAGGTCGTGCGCGAGCTCAAGGTCAGCCACGTACTGGAAGGCAGCGTGCGCAAGGCCGGCAGCCGCATACGCATCAACGCGCAGTTGATAGACGGCGCGACCGACAACCACGTGTGGGCCGAGCGTTACGATCGCGACGCCAGCGACATTTTCGCGATCCAGGACGAGATATCGCAGGCCATCGTCAAGGCATTGCGGTTGCGCCTGCTGCCGGAGGAAAAGCAGGCCATCGAAAGGCGCGGCACCAACAGCGTCGAGGCCCACGACCTGTACTTGATGGCGCGGCAGACTTACATCACCGGTCAAGAGGTGGATGTCCTTTCTGCCGAAGCAGTCGTTCGCCTGTGCGCACGGGCGACGGAAATCGACGCGAATTACGCGCAGGCCTGGGCGCTGATGGCCGCCGGTTACTACAGGCTGCAGTATGCCAAAAAAGGCAGAGCCGATGACGGGATCGCGGCGGTGGAGCGCGCGCTGACGTTGGACCCCAACCTGGCTGAAGCGCATGCCATCAAGGCACAGATTCTCCTGCAGCTGAGCGATGCCGACGCGGCGTCCAGCGAGGTCGCCATCGCGCTCAAGTTGGGTCCGGAATCGTACGAGGCCAACCGTTCAGCCGGGCGCCTGAACTACCAGCTTCGACAATTCAAGGATGCGATACGCTTCTTCGAAAAAGCTGCCGCGTTGATGGAGACGGATGTCAATTCGCCGTTCCTGTTGACCGCATGCTACAACGCGGCGGGTGACCTCGCCGGTGCCCGCCGAGCCGCCGAATGGACGCTCAAACGGGTGGAAGCCATCTTGGCTCACGAACCAAACAACGCCGTAATCATCGCGTACAGCGTTTACGCGCTGGCGTTGCTGGGTGAGTCCGAACGAGCCAAGGCGCGGATAAGCCGCGCATTGCTGATCGACCCCGCCAATTTCAATATGCGCTACAACTTCGCGTGTACCCTGAGTTCGCTGTTGAAAGACAAGGACGCTGCGTTGGACATGCTCGGGTCGGTGTTCGCGACCATTACGGAAACGTTTTTGGCGTATGCGAAGGCGGATTCGGATTTCGACTCACTGCGCGATGACCCGCGCTACTTGGCAATGGTCGCGGCCGCCGAGGCGCGGCTCGCAGCAGCGAAGGCCTCGGGTCCGTCCGCGGAGGCGAAGGCGTGATGGTGGGCAATGCATTTCGTCTCCTGCCCGTGGTCACGTTGTTCACGCGGCAGTGGAAGACAGGCTCGCCCGACAGCGCGAGGGCTCGCGGCCATGGCTGATGTTTTCGTTTCCTATGCT
>JBAVYM010000071.1:0-12440 GCA_049698775.1 Gammaproteobacteria bacterium | reverse complement strand
CGAATTTCTTCGACTGAATCACCGTCAAGGCCGCCGTCAGCGTGGTCTTGCCATGATCCACATGCCCTATCGTCCCCACGTTTACATGCGGCTTCTTGCGCTCGTATTTTGCCTTGGACACGGTTGTTACCTCGTCAGAAAAAGTTCAAACACTCAGGACGCTTTCTTGATAACCGCTTCCGCGACGTTCGCGGGGGTCTCCATGTATTTCTCGAACTCCATGGAATAGGTGGCGCGGCCCTGGGTCGCGGAACGCATCGAGGTCGCGTAGCCGAACATTTCTGCAAGCGGCACCTCGGCGCGCACGATACGGCCGGCGGGTGCTTCCTCGGTGCCCTGCACCTGGCCGCGGCGGCGGTGCAAATCGCCGATGATGTCGCCCATGTAATCCTCGGGCGTCACCACTTCCACCTTCATGATGGGCTCGAGCAGCACCGGCTTGGCCTTCCTGCAACCTTCCTTGAAGCCCATAGAACCGGCGATCTTGAACGCCATTTCATTGGAATCCACGTCGTGGTAGGAACCGTCAAAGATGGTCACTTTGACATCCACCACCGGATAACCGGCGAGGATGCCGTTCTTCATCTGCTCCTGGATGCCCTTGTCCACCGCCGGAATGTATTCCCTCGGCACCACGCCACCGACGATGCCGTTGACGAACTCGTAACCCTTGCCGGCTGCCTGCGGCTCGATCTTGAGCCACACGTGGCCATACTGGCCACGGCCGCCGGACTGGCGGATGAACTTGCCTTCGGACTCGACGCTCGCACGGATGGTTTCGCGGTAGGCCACCTGGGGTTTGCCCACGTTGGCTTCCACCTTGAACTCGCGTTTCATGCGATCCACGATGATTTCAAGGTGCAACTCGCCCATGCCGGAGATGATGGTCTGGCCGGATTCCTCGTCGGTATGTACGCGGAACGACGGGTCTTCCTGCGCCAGCTTTTGCAGCGCAATGCCCATTTTTTCCTGGTCCACCTTGGTCTTGGGTTCGACCGCGACCGAGATCACGGGCTCCGGGAATTCCATTTTCTCGAGGATGATGACCTTTTCGGGATCGGTGAGCGTGTCACCGGTGGTGACATCCTTCAGACCCACGGCCGCGGCGATATCGCCGGCACAGACTTCCTTGATTTCCTTGCGATCATTGGCGTGCATCTGCAGGATGCGGCCGATGCGTTCCTTCCGGCTCTTGACCGGGTTGTACACCGTGTCGCCGGATTTCAACACGCCGGAATAGACCCGGAAAAAGGTCAGCGTACCCACGAACGGGTCGGTCATGATCTTGAAGGCCAGCGCCGAGAACGGCTCATCGTCGTTGGGATGGCGTTCAGCCGGACTGTTGTCCTTGTCGTCGTGATGGCCCTTGACCGCGGGCACGTCCACCGGCGCGGGCAAGTAATACACCACCGCGTCCAGCATCATCTGCACGCCCTTGTTCTTGAAGGCGGAGCCGCACAGCATCGGCACGATTTCGTTCTTGATGGTGCGCGCGCGCAGGCCCTGATGGATTTCCTCGGCGCTGAGTTCGTGACCTTCCAGATATTTGTGCATCAGCGCGTCCGAACCTTCGGCCGCCGCTTCCACCATCTTGTCGTGCCACTCCTTCGCCTGGGCCATGAGTTCTGCGGGGATTTCCTGTTCCTCGAAGCGCATGCCCTGGGTGGAATCGTCCCAATAAATGGCCTTCATCTTGACCAGATCCACCACGCCCTTGAAATTCTCCTCGGCCCCAATGGGAATCTCGATGGGCACCGGGTTCGCACCCAGGCGTTCCTTGATTTGCTTATACACGCGCAGGAAGTTGGCGCCGGCGCGATCCATCTTGTTGACGAACGCGAGCCGCGGCACGCCATACTTGGTGGCCTGGCGCCATACCGTTTCAGATTGGGGTTCGACGCCGCCCACGGCACAGAACACCGCGCAGGCGCCGTCCAGCACGCGCAACGAACGCTCCACCTCGATGGTGAAGTCCACGTGGCCAGGCGTATCAATGATGTTGATGCGGTGCTCGGGGAAGGATTGGCCCATGCCTTTCCAGAAACAGGTGGTGGCCGCGGAGGTGATGGTGATACCGCGTTCCTGCTCCTGCTCCATCCAGTCCATGACGGCGGCACCGTCATGCACTTCGCCGATCTTGTGTGACACGCCGGTGTAGAACAGGATGCGCTCGGTCGTGGTGGTCTTGCCAGCATCAATGTGTGCCATGATGCCGATGTTGCGATAGCGCTCGATGGGAGTAGTGCGGGCCACGACGGAAATCCTCGGAAAACTTGAGTCTTTAAGTGAATGCTTACCAGCGGTAATGTGCGAAGGCCTTGTTGGCCTCCGCCATACGGTGCACATCCTCGCGCTTCTTGACCGCGTTGCCACGATTCTCGGATGCCTCCATGAGTTCATTGGCGAGCCGCTGCGGCATGGATTTCTCGGTGCGTGCGCGCGCCGATTCGATGATCCAGCGCATGGCCAGCGCCTGCTGACGGGTGGCTCGCACTTCCACCGGCACCTGGTAGGTGGCACCGCCGACGCGGCGGGACTTCACTTCCACCATGGGGCGCACATTGTCGAGCGCCTTGCCGAGCACTTCCATGGGATCGCCACCGCGCTTGCCGCCGATCTGATCGAGCGCGCCGTACACGATGCGCTCGGCCACGGCCTTCTTACCGCTCTTCATGACCATGTTGACGAACTTGGCGAGCTTTTCGCTGCCGAACTTGGGATCCGGAAGAATGGTGCGTTTATCGGCTTGTTTTCTGCGGGACATGACTTTGCCTTGGCTCAGGATTTGGGACGTTTGGCGCCGTACTTGGAACGGCCCTGTTTGCGGTCGCTGACGCCGGCGCAATCGAGGCAGCCGCGCACCGTGTGGTAGCGCACGCCGGGCAGATCCTTGACGCGGCCGCCGCGGATCAGCACCACCGAATGCTCCTGCAAGTTATGGCCTTCGCCACCGATGTAACTGATGACCTCGAAACCATTGGTCAAGCGCACCTTGGCCACCTTGCGGAGTGCCGAGTTCGGCTTCTTCGGCGTAGTGGTATAGACACGCGTGCACACGCCGCGCTTCTGCGGACTGCCGGCCAGCGCCGGTACCCGGGTTTTTTCCGTTCTGCGGGTGCGCGGCTTGCGCACCAGCTGATTAAAAGTTGCCATGAAACAACTCTCGCTGCTGTCGTATTGGAATCAAGCGCAGGCGCACTTGAGTCCGGAAAGAAGAAACAGGCCGGTCAGAACCGGCCTGTTTCGGGAGTTCCGCGGGGGCGGCCGTCTTCGAGCCGCCACACGCCGCCTTGTAAAGCGCGGGGATTTTAGAGAGGCAGGGCGGGAGTGTCAAGAAAACCGCTTTCTTGCCGCTCGGGCGCCGCTCTAAAAATTCGCTGCTCCAGACGCCGCCATCCTTGGCGGACTGACCGGCCGCACCCGCCGCGCTGCGCTTCCTGCTCCGCGCGCGGTCCGGGGCAGACATCCTGCCTGCCCGCTCGCTGCAATGCAGCGGGCCCCTAGCGCGGCGCTTGGCCGGAGCGGATGTCCACCAGACATCCGCTGAAACACCGGCCTAGCCCTGCGCCTGTTCCGCCGGTTGCGCCGCCACGGGAACCTCCGTCGGCGCTTCCTCGGAAGCCGTGGTGAACAAGGCTTCTGCCTCCGACGCCGCCAAGGCGGCGGCATCCGGAGGTACCTCGGCGCGCTGCTTGCGCCGTTGTTCGTGGTAGGCGTAGCCGGTGCCGGCCGGGATCAGGCGGCCCACGATCACGTTTTCCTTGAGGCCGCGCAGATCGTCCTGCATGCCGCGCACCGCCGCTTCCGTCAGCACGCGGGTGGTTTCCTGGAACGAAGCCGCGGAAATGAACGACTCGGTGGCCAGCGAGGCTTTGGTGATGCCGAGCAGCACCGGATCAAACTCGGCGGCTGATTTTTCCTCGGCTTTCATCTTTTCGTTCTCGTCGAGCGCCCGGCCGCGATCCATCTGTTCACCACGCAGGAAGTGGGTTTCGCCGGATGTTACGATCTCCACCTTGCGCAGCATCTGGCGGATGATGACCTCGATGTGCTTGTCGTTGATCTTCACGCCCTGCAGCCGGTACACGTCCTGGATCTCGCGTACCAAGTAATCCGCGAGCGCGGTGACGCCCAGCAGTTGCAGGATGTCGTGTGGATTGAGTTCGCCGTCGGCGATGACTTCGCCTTTCTCCACGCGCTCGCCTTCGAACACGTTCACGGTGCGCCATTTTGGGATCAGGATCTCGTGTTGCGCGCTGTCATCGTCGGTGATGATGAGCCGCTGCTTGCCCTTGGTGTCCTTGCCGAAGCTTACGGTGCCGGAAACCTCGGCCAGAATCGCCGGTTCCTTGGGCTTGCGTGCTTCGAACAGGTCCGCAACGCGCGGCAAACCGCCGGTGATGTCGCGGGTCTTGGAAGACTCCTGCGGGATGCGTGCGATCACATCGCCCACGCCCACGCGGCTGCCGTCCTCGACGCTCACGATGGCGCCGGGCGGCAACTGATAATGGGCCGGAATCTCGGTAGCAGCCAGGAACATGTCGCGGCCCTTGTCGTCCACCAGCTTCACGGTGGGGCGCAGATCCTTGCCCAGGCTGCCGCGCATCTTGGGATCGGTCACCACGATGCTGGACAGGCCGGTGATCTCGTCCACCTGGTGGTTGACGGTGATGCCTTCCACGAAATCGTGGAACTGCAGGGTGCCCGCCACTTCGGTTACGATGGGATGGGTATGCGGATCCCAGGTGGCCGCGAGTTGTCCGGCCTGCGCCTTGTCGCCCTCGGCCACCATGATGGTGGCACCATAGGGAATCTTGTAGCGCTCGCGTTCACGGCCGAATTCGTCCATGACGCCGAGTTCGCCGGAGCGCGACACCGCGACCCAGTGACCCTTGGCATGTTTCACGGTCTTGATGTTGTGCAGTTTCACGCTGCCGGCGGCCTTGATCTCGACACTCGAAATGGCTGCCGCGCGCGAGGCCGCACCGCCGATATGGAAGGTACGCATGGTGAGCTGGGTGCCCGGCTCGCCGATGGATTGCGCCGCAATCACGCCGACCGCTTCGCCGATGTTGACGCGTATGCCGCGCGCCAGATCGCGTCCATAGCATTGCGCGCACACCCCGTAGCGGGTGGCACAGGTGATGGCCGAACGCACCTTGACCTGATCTATGCCCAGTTCCTCGAGTTTTTCCACCAGCCGCTCATCCAGCAGCGTGCCGGCCTCAATGAGAATCTTCTTTGAGCCGGGCAGATTCACTGGTTCGGCCAGCACCCGGCCGAGCACGCGTTCGCGCAGCGGCTCCACCACATCGCCGCCTTCGACGATGGGCTTCATGAACAGGCCATTGCTGGTGCCGCAATCCACTTCCGTGACCACCAGATCCTGGGCCACGTCCACCAGACGCCGGGTCAGGTAACCCGAGTTCGCGGTCTTCAAGGCCGTGTCCGCGAGACCCTTGCGGGCGCCGTGGGTGGAAATGAAGTATTGCAACACGTTCAAGCCCTCACGGAAATTCGCCGTGATGGGCGTCTCGATGATGGAGCCATCGGGCTTCGCCATCAGGCCACGCATGCCCGCGAGTTGGCGGATTTGCGCCGCGGAACCGCGCGCGCCGGAATCAGCCATCATGTAAATGGAGTTGTAGGAAGGCTGACGCACCTTGTTGCCCTTGTGGTCCATCGCCTCCTCGGTGCCGAGCTTGTCCATCATGGCTTTCGCCACCTGCTCGTTGGTGCGCGACCAGATATCCACCACCTTGTTGTAACGCTCGCCGTTGGTGACCAGGCCCGAGGCGTATTGGTCCTCAATCTCCTTTACCTCACCCTCCGCACCCGCCAAGATGCGGCTCTTCTCGTCCGGCACCACCATGTCGTTCACACCGATGGACACGCCGGCGCGGGTCGCAAAATTGAAGCCCGTGTACATGATCTTGTCGGCGAATACTACGGTTTCCTTCAGGCCCACGCGCCGGTAGCAGGTATTGATGAGCGAGGAGATGGCCTTCTTGCTCATGTCGCGGTTGATCAACTCGAACGGCAGTCCTTTCGGCAGGATTTCCGACAACAGCGCACGGCCGACGGTAGTATCCACGCGACGCGTGCGAGTTTCGAATTCGCCATCATCCTGGATCAGATGATCGGTGATGCGCACCTTGATGCGCGCCTGCAGGTCCACCGCGCGATTTTCCCAAGCGCGATGCACTTCCGCCACGTCCACGAACGCCATGCCCTCGCCCTTGGCGTTGACGCGCTCGCGGGTCATGTAATACAGGCCCAGCACCACGTCCTGCGACGGTACGATGATGGGTTCGCCGTTCGCGGGCGACAGGATGTTGTTGGAACTCATCATGAGCGCGCGCGCTTCCAACTGAGCTTCCAGCGACAGCGGCACGTGTACGGCCATCTGGTCGCCGTCGAAGTCGGCGTTGAACGCGGTACACACCAACGGATGCAACTGGATGGCCTTGCCTTCCACGAGCTGCGGCTCGAACGCCTGGATGCCCAGGCGGTGCAGCGTGGGCGCGCGGTTCAGCATCACAGGATGCTCGCGGATCACCTCTTCGAGGATGTCCCAGACTTCCGGACCTTCGCGCTCCACCATCTTCTTGGCAGCCTTGATGGTGGTTGCCATGCCGCGCAGTTGCAGCTTCGAGAAGATGAATGGCTTGAACAACTCAAGCGCCATCTTCTTCGGCAACCCGCACTGGTGCAGTTTCAAGGCCGGACCCACGACGATCACGGAGCGGCCCGAGTAGTCCACACGCTTGCCGAGCAGGTTCTGGCGGAAACGCCCCTGCTTGCCCTTGATCATGTCAGCCAGCGATTTCAGCGGACGTTTGTTGGAGCCGGTAATGGCGCGGCCGCGGCGGCCGTTGTCCAGCAGCGCATCCACGGACTCCTGCAGCATGCGTTTTTCGTTGCGCACGATGATGTCCGGCGCATTCAGTTCCAGCAGCCGTTTCAGGCGGTTGTTGCGGTTGATGACGCGGCGATACAGATCGTTCAGATCCGAGGTCGCGAAGCGGCCGCCGTCCAACGGCACCAGCGGGCGCAGGTCCGGTGGCAGCACCGGCAACACTGTCATCACCATCCACTCCGGTTTGTTGCCGGATTCGAGGAACGATTCCATGAGTTTCAGGCGCTTCGCCAAGCGTTTGATCTTGGTCTCGGAATTGGTGCCGCCAATTTCCTCGCGCAGCGTGGCCACCTCTTTCTCGAGATCAATGGACTTCAGCAGTTCGAACACCGCCTCGGCGCCCATGCGCGCGTCGAAATCCTCGCCGTGCTCCTCGATGGCTTCGAGGTAGGATTCGTCCGACAGCAACTGGCCGCGCTCCAGCGGCGTCATGCCCGGATCCACCACCACGAAGGCCTCGAAATACAGCACCCGCTCGATCTCGCGCAACGTCATATCCAGCATCAGACCAATGCGGGAAGGCAGCGACTTCAGGAACCAGATGTGCGCGACCGGCGAGGCCAACTCGATATGGCCCATGCGCTCGCGGCGCACCTTGGCGACGGTGACTTCCACGCCGCACTTCTCGCAGATCACGCCGCGATGCTTCAGGCGCTTGTACTTGCCGCACAGGCACTCGTAATCCTTGACCGGCCCGAAGATCTTGGCGCAGAACAGGCCGTCGCGCTCCGGTTTGAAGGTGCGGTAATTGATGGTCTCGGGTTTCTTGACCTCGCCGTAAGACCAGGAATGAATCAGTTCCGGCGATGCCAGCCCGATGCGCAGCACGTCGAAATCTTCCACCTGGCCCTGTTGCTTCAACAATTTCAGTAAGTCTTTCATGTCTGTTTCACCGTTCAGTTGACTGCTTCACGACACCTTGGGATGGATGCGGTGGTCAGTCCTGTTCGAGCTCGATATTGATGGCCAACGAACGAATTTCCTTGACCAGCACGTTGAAGGATTCCGGCATGCCCGCCTCCATCCGATGGTCGCCATCCACGATGTTCTTGTACATCTTGGTGCGGCCGATGGTGTCGTCGGACTTGACCGTGAGCATTTCCTGAAGTGTGTAGGCCGCGCCGTAGGCTTCCAGCGCCCACACTTCCATCTCGCCGAAACGCTGCCCGCCGAACTGCGCCTTGCCGCCCAACGGTTGCTGCGTGACCAGTGAGTATGGTCCGGTAGAACGCGCGTGCATCTTGTCGTCCACCAGGTGGTTCAGCTTCAGCATATACATGTAACCCACGGTCACCGGCCGCTCGAAGGCTTCGCCGCTACGTCCGTCGTGCAGCGTGGTCTGACCGGACTCCGGCAGTCCCACGAGTTTCAACAGATGCTTGATCTCCTCTTCGCTGGCGCCGTCGAATACCGGTGTGGCCACCGGCAAGCCCTCGCGCAGATTTTCCGCCAGCGTCGTGATCTCGGTCTCGCTGAACGAGGCCAGATCCTCCTTCTTGCCGCCGGTGCGGTTGTACACCTGTTCCAGGAACTTGCGCAGTTCCTCGGCTTTGACCTGCTGGTCCAGCATCTTGCCAATCTTGTGACCGATGCCTTTCGCGGCCCAGCCCAGATGGGTTTCCAGTATCTGGCCGATGTTCATGCGCGATGGCACGCCCAGCGGATTCAACACCACGTCCACCGGCGTGCCATCCGCCATGTACGGCATGTCCTCGACCGGCACGATCATGGAGATCACGCCCTTGTTGCCGTGGCGGCCGGCCATCTTGTCGCCCGGCTGTACACGGCGCTTGACCGCAAGATACACCTTCGCCATTTTGATGACGCCCGGCGCCAGATCGTCGCCGGCGGTGATCTTGCGTTTCTTTTCCTCGTAGCGGCGCTCGAACTCGTGGTGCTGAGATTTGAGGGTCGCGGCCACCTTCTCCAACTGTGCGTTGGCCTCGTCGTTCTTCAAGCGAATCTCGAACCATTCCTCGCGGGGCAATTCTCCCAGATAGCCCTTGGTAATCTTGGCGCCGGACTTCAGGCCCTTGGGACCACCCTCGGCCACTTTAGCCAGCAGCATCCGTTCCACGCGCTGGAAGATGTCTTCCTCCAGGATGCGGCGCTGGTCGTTCAAGTCCTTGCGGACTTTCTCGAGTTCGGCCTTCTCGATGCTGAGCGCACGTGAATCCTTGTCCACGCCATCGCGGGTGAACACGCGCACGTCAATCACCGTGCCGTCCATGCCCGGCGGTACGCGCAACGAGGTATCTTTCACATCGCTGGCTTTCTCACCGAAAATGGCGCGCAGCAGTTTCTCCTCCGGGGTCAACTGGGTTTCACCCTTGGGGGTGACCTTGCCCACTAGGATATCGCCGGATTTCATCTCGGCGCCGATGTAGGCGATGCCGGCCTCATCGAGCTTGCCGAGCGCGCCTTCACCGACATTTGGAATGTCGGCGGTGATTTCCTCGGACCCGAGCTTGGTATCGCGCGCGACGCAAGTCAGTTCCTCGATGTGGATGGTGGTGAAGCGTTCCTCCTCCACCACGCGCTCGGAAATCAGGATCGAATCCTCGAAGTTGTAGCCGTTCCAGGGCATGAACGCGACCAGCAGATTCTGGCCGAGCGCGAGCTCGCCCAAGTCGGTGGAAGGGCCGTCGGCCAGCGCATCGGCTCGGGCGATCATGTCGCCCGGCTTTACCAGCGGCCGCTGATTGATGCAGGTGTTCTGGTTGGAGCGGGTATATTTCGTGAGGTTGTAAATGTCCACGCCCGGCTCGCCGGCCTGGGTTTCGTCGTCGTTGACGCGCACCACGATACGGCCCGCGTCCACGGAGTCCACCGTACCGCCGCGCTTGGCGACCACCACCACGCCCGAATCAATCGCGACGGTGCGTTCGATGCCGGTGCCGACCAGCGGCTTCTCGGTGCGCAGCGTCGGCACCGCCTGGCGCTGCATGTTGGAACCCATGAGCGCGCGGTTCGCGTCGTCGTGCTCGAGGAACGGAATCAGTGCCGCGGCAATGGACACGATCTGCTTCGGCGACACGTCAATGAAGTTGATCTTGTCGGGTGCAGACATGGTGAATTCGTTCTGATGCCGGCAGGACACCAGTTCATCCACGAAACGGCCGTGGCCGTCAAGCTGCGTGTTGGCTTGGGCAATCACGTACTGGCCTTCCTCGATGGCGGACAGATACTCGATCTCGTCCGTCACCCGGCCGTCCTTGACCTTGCGATACGGCGTTTCCAGAAAGCCGTAATCGTTGGTGCGTGCATACACCGACAACGAATTGATCAGGCCGATGTTCGGGCCTTCCGGCGTTTCGATGGGGCATACGCGGCCATAATGGGTTGGATGCACGTCGCGCACCTCGAATCCCGCGCGCTCGCGCGTGAGGCCGCCCGGGCCGAGTGCGGACACGCGGCGCTTGTGGGTGACTTCCGAAAGCGGGTTGTTCTGGTCCATGAACTGCGACAGTTGCGAAGAACCGAAGAACTCCTTGATTGCGGCCGACACGGGTTTCGCATTGATGAGTTCCTGGGGCATCAGACCCTCGGACTCGGCCACCGCCAGACGCTCCTTGACCGCGCGTTCCACGCGCACCAGGCCGATGCGGAACACGTTCTCCGCCATCTCGCCCACGGATCGCACGCGGCGGTTACCCAAATGGTCAATGTCGTCCACCGTGCCGTTGCCGTTGCGGATTTCAATCAGCACCCTGAGGGCGTCAATGATGTCCGAACTCTTGCCCATCTCCAGGTAGAGCTTCTTGCAGGCCTCGTCCTGGCGTTGGCTGAAATACATCGCGTCATACAGCACGCCCGGGCCGGTAATGGCTTCGCGGCCCACGCGGCGGTTGAATTTCATACGGCCCACGACCGACAGATCGTAGCGTTCGTGCGTAAAGAACAGGTTGTGGAACAGGGTCTCGGCGGCATCCTTGGTGGGCGGTTCGCCGGGACGCATCATGCGGTAGATTTCCACCCGCGCCTCCAGCGGCGTGCGGGTGGGATCCACGCGCAGGGTGCTGGAGATAAACGGACCCTTGTCCAGATCGTTGATGTAAAGGGTGCGGATTTCCTTGACGCTGGCCTTGATGAATTCCTCCACCTTGGCAAGCGTGAGTTCCTCATTGGCCTTGGCCAGCAGTTCGCCGGTCGGGATCTGCACCACGTCGTGGGCCACCACTTTACCGGCCAGATAGACGGCGGGCACCGCCAGTGAGATTATCCCGGCCTTTTCCAGCTCGCGGATGTGCCGCGTGGTGATGCGGCGGCCTTCCTCCACCAGCACCTTGTTCTTGATCTTGATGTCGAAGGCCGCAGTCTCGCCGCGCAGGCGCTCCGGCACCAAGTCCAGGGTGATGCCTTCCTTGCTCAGGTGGAAGGTGTTGGTTTCGAAGAACAGGTCAAGTATCTGCGTGTCGTTGTAACCGAGCGCGCGCAGCAGGATGGTGGCCGGCAATTTGCGGCGCCGGTCAATGCGCACGAACACGCAGTCTTTCGGGTCGAATTCGAAATCCAGCCAGGAACCGCGATAGGGAATCACGCGCGCGGAGAACAGCAGTTTTCCGGAGCTGTGGGTCTTGCCCTTGTCATGATCGAAGAACACACCCGGCGAGCGGTGCAACTGCGAGACGATGACGCGCTCGGTGCCGTTGATGATGAAGGTGCCGTTGCCGGTCATGAGCGGCATTTCGCCCATGTACACTTCCTGCTCCTTCACTTCCTTGGGGCGGCGGTGTTCCGCCGGCACGTCCTTGTCGTAGAGCGCCAGGCGCACCAGCACGCGCAGCGGTGCTGCGTAAGTGAGGCCGCGCATGATGCATTCTTTTTCGTCGAATGGCGGCTCGCCGAGTCTGTACTCCACATAGTCGAGCGCCGCGTTGCCGGAATAGCTGGTGATGGGGAACACCGATTTGAACGCCGCATGCAGTCCTTGTTCGAGACGCGCCTTCGGCATCTTGTCCACTTGCAGGAAGGCGCGGTAGGATTCGAGCTGGATGGCGAGAAGGTACGGCACCTCGAGCACGCTCGACCGCTTGCCAAAATCCTTGCGGATACGCTTCTTTTCGGTGAATGAGTAGGCCATCGCAACACCTCGACGCGTGCCGCTGGCACGCTGGTTAATCAAGCCAAACCGCCGGATGGCGGCCGGACGGCCCGTCGGGGCCGCCCGGAAAACAAAAAAAGGCGCAGGCCGGTGGCTTACGCCACCAGCCGGTTCCGCCTGCGGGGCCCATGGCCCGCGCTATGTATCATCACTTTCAGAGACTTACTTGACCTCGACGGTCGCGCCAGCCGCTTCCAAATCCTTCTTGAACTTGGCCGCGTCGTCCTTCGACACACCTTCCTTGACATTCTGCGGCGCGCCTTCCACCAGGTCCTTGGCCTCTTTCAGGCCGAGACCCGTGATGGTGCGCACTGCCTTGATCACCTCGACCTTCTTTTCACCCACGGTCTTCAACACCACGGTGAACTCGGTCTTTTCTTCGGCCGGCGCCGCCGCCGCGCCACCGGCGGCCGGCGC
>JBAVYM010000070.1:0-43585 GCA_049698775.1 Gammaproteobacteria bacterium | reverse complement strand
TGATGCCGGGTGACAACATCAAGATGGTGGTATCCCTGATCAGCCCGATCGCCATGGAAGACGGCCTGCGCTTCGCCATCCGCGAAGGCGGCCGCACCGTCGGCGCCGGCGTGGTCGCGAAGATACTGGAGTAATCACTATGGCAACCCAGACCATCCGCATCCGGCTCAAGGCCTTCGATCACCGGCTCATAGACAAGTCGGCCAAGGAAATCGTGGAAACCGCCAAACGCACCGGCGCGCAGGTCAAGGGTCCGATCCCCCTGCCGGTGAAAATGGAGCGCTTCACTATTCTGGTCTCTCCGCATGTGGACAAAGACGCCCGTGACCAGTACGAAATCCGCACCCACAAACGTCTCATGGACATCGTGGACCCCACGGACAAGACCGTGGATGCCCTGATGAAACTTGACCTGCCGGCCGGCGTGGACGTGCAGATTAAATTAAACTGACAGCCCGGAGCCATCCCCCTTAAAGCGCTGTTGCAGCGGCCTGACGGGCTGGTATAATCCCCGGCTCTCTGCGGCCCGGTGGGGATTCCTCACCGGGCCGCGCGTGATTTCAAGGCCGCCCCGGCCAATCGCAGTCAGGGCGCTTACGAGGACTAGAAGATGAGTATCGGCGTAATCGGTCGCAAATGCGGCATGACCCGCGTTTTCTCTGAAGACGGCGTGTCCGTGCCCGTGACCGTCATTGAAGTCGAACCCAACCGCATCACCCAGGTGAAGTCCGCGGACACCGACGGCTACCGCGCGGTGCAAGTCACTACCGGCACCCGTCGCGCCAGCCGCGTCACCAAGGCGCTGGCCGGCCACTATGCCAAGGCCGGCACCGGCGCCGGGCGCCTGTCGGGCGAATTCCGCCTCAGCAGCGATGAAGGCGCGGACCTGAAACCCGGCGCCGAAATCAAGGTGGATATCTTCAAGCCCGGCCAGAAGGTTTCGGTGACCGGCACCAGCATCGGCAAGGGCTTCCAGGGCACCGTCAAGCGCCACCATTTCACCATGGGTGACGCCACCCATGGCAACTCGCTGTCGCATCGCGCACCGGGTTCCATCGGCCAGCGCCAGACGCCGGGCCGTGTGTTCCCCGGCAAGAAGATGTCGGGCCATCTCGGCAACAAACGTCGCACCGCGCTCTATCTGGAGGTGGTGCGCGTGGATGCCGAAAAGAATCTGTTGCTGGTGAAGGGTGCTGTGCCCGGTTCCGAGGGCGGCAACGTCATCGTCCGGCCCGCGGCGCGTGGTTGAGGAGGGTCGAATGGAATTGCAACTGCATAGCAACCAGGGCGGCAAGTCCATCACCTTGTCGGACGCGACCTTCGGGCGCGAATTCAACGAAGCGCTGGTGCATCAGGTGGTCAGCGCCTATCTCGCGGGCGGCCGTGCTGGCACCAAGGCCCAGAAGACCCGCGCCATGGTGCGCGGTGGTGGGCGCAAACCCCGGCCCCAGAAAGGTTCCGGCCAGTCGCGTGCCGGCTCGATCCGCAGCCCGTTGTGGCGCGGTGGCGGCAAGACCTTTGCGGCGGTGCCGCGCGACTTCAGCCAGAAGGTCAACCGCAAGATGTACCAGGGCGCCATGCGCGCCATCGTTTCGGAACTGATCCGTCAGAAGCGCTTGGTGCTGCTGCCGGAATTCGCCGTCGAGGCGCCCAAGACCAAACAGCTGCTGGGCAAGCTCAAGGAACTCGGCCTGAACGACAACGTGTTGATCGTTACCGAGCAGGTGGACGAAAAACTGTACTTGGCCTCGCGCAATCTACCGAACGTGGAAGTGCGCGACGTGACCGGCCTCGATCCCGTGAGCCTGGTGGGTTACGAAAAGATAGTGATGACCGTGCCGTCCATCCGCCGTCTCGAGGAGTGGCTGGCATGAAGCTGAAACAGGAAAAACTCATGCACGTGCTGCTTGGTCCGCACGTGTCGGAAAAGGCGACGCAAGTGAGCGAGGCCCACAACCAGGTGGTGTTCCGCGTGCGCCGTGGCGCCGACAAGGATCTGGTGCGCCGCGCTGTGGAAAAGCTGTTTGAAGTGAAAGTCGAAGACGTGCAGATCGTGAACGTACGCGGCAAGCACAAACGCTTCGGTCAGCGCGCCGGCGTGCGCAGCGACTGGAAGAAAGCCTATGTGCGCCTGGCGCCGGGCAACTCCATCAACTTCATGGGTGAGAAGGCTTGAACGCCGCTCATCCGGAGACCGTGACATGCCAGTGAAAAAAGCCAAACCCACCTCCCCCGGCCGCCGCGCCGTGGTGAGCGTGACCACGCCCGGTTTGCACAAGGGCGAACCGCACACGGCCTTGCTGGAGCGCAAGAACCGGCGCGGCGGGCGCAACAACGCCGGCCGTCTGACCATGCGCCACCAGGGCGGCGGCCACAAACAGCATTACCGCCTGATTGATTTCAAGCGCGACAAGGACGGCATCGCCGGCCGCGTGGAGCGCGTTGAATATGACCCGAACCGCACCGCGCACCTGGCGCTGGTGCTGTACAAGGACGGCGAGCGCCGCTATATCATCGCGCCCAAGGGCGTGGCCAAGGACCAGGAAATCATGTCCGGCAGTCACGCGCCCATTAAGACCGGCAACGCACTCCCGTTACGGAATATTCCGGTCGGCACCCAGGTGCACTGCGTGGAACTGCAACCGGGCAAAGGCGCGCAGTTGGCGCGCAGCGCCGGCGCCTCGGTGCAGGTGGTAGCGCGCGAAGGCGCCTACGCCACTGTGCGGCTGCGCTCCGGCGAAATGCGCAAGGTTCACATTGATTGCCGTGCCACCATCGGCGAGGTCGGCAACGACGAACACAACCTGCGTCAGTACGGCAAGGCCGGGGCGCGGCGCTGGTTGGGCATCCGCCCGACAGTGCGCGGCGTGGCCATGAATCCCATTGACCATCCGCACGGCGGTGGCGAGGGTAAGTCCGGACAGGGCAACCCGCACCCGGTATCGCCCTGGGGCCAGCCCACCAAGGGTTACAAGACGCGCGCGAACAAGCGCACTGACAACATGATCGTGCGGCGCCGCAAGGCCAAGTGATTGTATGAATTTGAAAGTTGAGAAATATATTTAAAAATTGAGAATTATATTTAGAGGTTATAGACGTGCCACGTTCGATTCGCAAAGGTCCGTTCATTGATCCGCATTTGGCCAAGAAGGTCGAAGCGGCGGTGGCGAGCAACAACCGGCGTCCGATCAAGACCTGGTCGCGGCGCTCCATGATCACGCCGGAAATGGTGGGCCTGACGATGGCGGTGCACAACGGCCATCAGCATGTGCCGGTGCTGGTGAGCGAGAACATGGTCGGCCACAAGTTGGGCGAGTTCGCGGCCACCCGCATTTTCAAGGGCCACGGCGAGCGCAGGGTCGCCGCTGAAACCACCGAAGCCAAGACCTGAGGATTGAAGCCATGCAGGTAGCCGCAACCCACAAATTCGCGCGCGTCACGCCTTACAAGGCGCGGCTGGTGGCGGATCAGATTCGTGGCAAGCAGGTGGGCCAGGCGCTCCAGATTCTGGAGTTCAGCCCGCGGCGTGCCGCACAGTTGCTCAAGAAGGTACTGGAGTCCGCCATCGCCAACGCCGAGCACAACAACGGCGCGGACATTGACGAGCTCAAGGTGGCACGCATCTGCGTGGACGACGGTCCGCGCATGAAACGCATGCGGCCCCGCGCCAAGGGGCGCGGCGCGCGCATTCTGAAACGCACCAGTCACATCACCCTCACCGTGGCCGACGAGTAAGGACGAAGCATGGGTCAGAAAGTCAATCCGATTGGTTTCCGTCTTGGCATCGCGTCGGACTGGAACTCCAAATGGTTCGCGAGCAAGGGCGCGTATGCGGAGAACCTGCTATCCGACCTCAAGGTGCGCGATTTCCTGAAGCGGAAACTTGCGCAGGCCTCTGTGAGCCGCATCGAGATCAAGCGACCGTCGAAGAAATGTCACATCACCATACACACGGCGCGGCCGGGCGTGGTGATCGGCAAGAAAGGCGAGGACATTGACGCGTTGCGTGCCCAGCTCGTCAGGATGATGCCGGGCATAGACGTGGACGTGGCCATCGAGGAAATCAGGAAACCGGAACTGGACGCTTACCTTGTGGCCGAGGGCATCGCGCAGCAATTGGAGCGCCGCATCATGTTCCGCCGTGCCATGAAGCGCGCAGTGCAGAACACCATGCGTCTGGGTGCGTTGGGCATCAAGGTGCGCGTCTCGGGCCGTCTGAACGGTTCGGAAATCGCGCGCAGCGAGTGGTACCGCGAGGGCCGCGTGCCGCTGCACACCCTGCGCGCAGACATTGATTACGGCACCGCCGAGGCCAAGACCACCTACGGGGTGATCGGCGTCAAGGTGTGGATCTTCAAGGGCGAGATCCTGGACGCGAGTGAAATCAGCATCGGCCGCGAGAGCGCCGCCGACAAGGGCAAAGCCGGAGTGAAGGCCGATGTTGCAGCCTAAGCGCACCAAGTTCCGCAAACAGCACAAGGGCCGCAACCGCGGCCTGGCCCAATCGGGCAACAGTGTGGCGTTTGGTGAATACGGTTTGAAGGCCACCGACCGCGGCCGGCTCACGGCGCGCGAAATCGAAGCGGCACGCCGCGCCATGACGCACTTCGTCAAGCGCGGTGGCAAAATCTGGATCCGGGTGTTTCCGGACGTGCCGGTGACCAAGAAGCCGTTGGAAGTGCGCATGGGCAAGGGTAAGGGCAACGTCGAGTACTGGGTCGCCAAAGTGCAACCCGGCACGATGCTGTATGAGATGGAAGGTGTGACCGAGGACATCGCGCGCGAGGCGTTTCGCCTGGCGTCGGCGAAAATCTCGGTGACGACCACATTTGTCAGCCGGCAGGTGATGTGATGGACGCGAAAGAATTGCGCGCAAAGAGCAGCAAGGAACTCAAAGACGAACTCCTGGCCTTGCGCAAGGAACAGTTCAACCTGGCGATGCAGCAGGCGTCCGGACAGATGCCGCGCGGCCACCAGATACGCAACGTGCGCAAGAACATCGCGCGCGCCAAAACCGTGCTCGTGGAGCGCGCAAAGGCAGACACCAAATGAATCAGCCGATCGAACAGGCCACACACATCAAAGCCGCGCGCACCCTGACCGGCAAGGTGGTGAGCCGCAAAATGAACAAGACCATCACCGTGATGGTGGAGCGTTCCGTCACGCATCCGACCTACGGCAAGATCATGCGCCGCAAGAGCAAGATCATGGCGCATGACGAACAGAATGCCTGCGAGGAAGGCGACACGGTGGTGATTACCCAATGCCGCCCGCTCTCCAGGCACAAGGCCTGGATGCTGGTGGAAATCGTCGGCCGCGCGGCGCCCAAGCCCGCGGCTGAATGAAGCGAGTGGAAGTGCAGTCATGATCCAGATGCGAACCGTGCTCGATGCCGCCGACAACAGCGGCGCGCGCAGCCTGAAATGTATCAAGGTGCTGGGCGGCTCCAAGCGCCGCTATGCGCGCATCGGCGATGTCATCAAGGTGAGTATCGGCGACGCGATTCCGCGCGGCAAGGTCAAGAAGGGTGAGGTGTATGACGCGGTGGTGGTGCGCACCCGCAGCGGCGTGCGCCGTCCGGACGGCTCCATCATCCGCTTCGATTCCAACGCCGCAGTGCTGCTCAACAACAAACTTGAACCGATCGGCACACGCATCTTCGGGCCGGTGACGCGCGAACTGCGCACCGAGCGCTTCATGCGCATCATTTCACTGGCGCCGGAAGTCCTGTGAGCGTCGGGAGCAAACTAACATGAGCAAAATCAAGAAGGGCGACGAGGTGGTAGTGATTACCGGCAAGGACAAGGGCCGGCGCGGCGCCATTCTCAAGGTGCTGGAGAACGATCGCGTGCTCGTCGAGAACCTGAACATGGCGAAGCGGCACACGCGCCCGAATCCGAACGCGGGTGTGACCGGCGGCATCATCGAGAAGGAGATGCCGATCCATGTCTCGAAAGTGATGCTGTTCAATCCGGTCACCAAAAAGGGCGACCGCGCAGGATTTCACACGCTGGAGGATGGTCGCAAGGTGCGCATCTTCCGTTCCAACAAAGAAGTGGTTGATGTCTGAGGCGCATATGGCAAGATTGCAACACTATTATCGCGAAACCGTGGTGCCCGAACTCACCAAGCGGTTCAGCTACAAGAACCCCATGCAGGTTCCGCACTTGACCAAGATCACGCTCAACATGGGCGTGGGCGAGGCCACCGCGGACAAGAAGATCATGGAAAACGCGGTCAAGGACATGACCCGGATCGCCGGACAGAAACCGGTGGTCACCAAGGCCAAGAAAGCCATCGCCACCTTCAAGATCCGCGAGGATTATCCCGTGGGCTGCAAGGTGACGTTGCGCCGCGCGCAGATGTACGAGTTCCTGGACCGCCTGATCAGTATTGCGCTGCCGCGGGTGCGCGATTTCCGCGGTGTGAGCGGGCGCTCCTTCGACGGCCGCGGCAACTTCAGCATGGGCGTGAAGGAACAGATCATCTTCCCGGAAATCGAGTACGACCAGATTGACGCCCTGCGTGGCATGGACATCACCATCACTACCAATGCCAAGACCGACGCCGAAGCCCGGGCGCTGCTCGAAGCGTTCCACTTCCCGTTCCGCAACTAAAGGACCGATATATGGCCAAGACTTCCATGGTGAACCGTGAATTGAAACGCGCGCAGTTGGTGAAGCGCTATGCCAAGCAGCGTGCGGAATTGAAACGCGTGATCCGTGACCTGGAAACAGGCGATGAAGAACGCCACGCCGCGGTCACCAAGCTCACCAAGCTGCCGCGTGATTCCAGCCCTGCGCGGCAGCGCAATCGCTGCGCGCTTACCGGCCGCTCGCGCGGCAACTATCGCAAATTCGGTCTGGGTCGCAGCAAACTGCGCGAGGCCGCCATGCGCGGCGACGTGCCCGGCCTGCACAAGGCCAGTTGGTAAGGATTCATCGAGGGATATCGCTACTATGAGTATGACTGATCCCATTGCCGACATGTTCACCCGCATCCGCAACGGCCAGTTGGTGGGCCGCGAAGTTGTGAGCATGCCCGCCTCCAACATCAAATGCGAGATCGCGCGCGTTCTGAAGGACGAAGGCTACATCGAGGACTTTGCCAAACGCGAGGCGGACGGCAAACCCGAATTGGTGGTGACGCTCAAGTATTACCAGGGCCGTCCCGTGATTGACCACATCCGCCGCATCAGCCGGCCGGGTCTGCGCGTGTACAAGCGCAAGGACGAGTTGCCGAAAGTATTGGGCGGACTCGGCATTGCCATCGTTTCGACGCCCCGGGGCCTGATGAGCGACCGCGCCGCGCGCGCCGCGGGCCAGGGCGGCGAAGTCATCTGCGTCGTGTCGTAACGGATTTTTCAGGAACCTCTATGTCCAGAGTCGCCAAACAACCGATTCCGCTGCCCAAGGGCGTCGAAGCCAGCATCACCGGCTCGAGCGTGACCATCAAGGGCCAGAAGTCAAGCCTGACGCTGGTGGTGCATCCGCACGTGAGCGTGGTGAACGACAAGGGCGTGCTGCACGTGGCCGTGAAGGAAGCCCATCCCGAGGCGGACGCAACGGCGGGCACCACGCGCGCGCTGCTCAACAACGCGGTCAAGGGCGTGACCCAGGGATTTCAGAAGAAACTCGAACTCGTCGGCGTGGGTTATCGCGCCCAGGCGCAGGGCAAAACGCTGAATCTGACGCTGGGTTTTTCCCATCCGGTGAATTACCAGGTGCCGGACGGCATCAGCATCGAAACCCCGAGCCAGACCGAAATCATCATCAAGGGCACGGACCGCCAGAAGGTGGGCCAGGTGGCCGCCGATATCCGCGGCTTCCGGCCGCCGGAGCCCTACAAGGGCAAGGGCGTGCGGTATGCCAATGAGCGCGTGGTCTTGAAAGAAGCCAAGAAGAAATAACGGGTGGTGTGAGCGATGGACAAGAAACCGATGGAAAAGAAATTGGCGCGCCTCAGGCGCGCACGCCGTGCCCGCGCGCGGATTCGCGAGCTGCGTGCCTACCGGCTGTGCGTGCACAGGACGCCCAGCCACATCTATGCGCAAATCCTGGCGCCCGAGGGCGACAAGGTGCTGGCGGCGGCGTCCACACTCGATAAAGGTGTGAAGCAGGGCCTGAAAGCGACCGGCAACATCGCCGCCGCTGTCGCGGTGGGCAAGGCGATTGCCGAGAAGGCCAAACAGGCCGGCATCACCGCGGTCGCGTTTGACCGTTCCGGGTTCCGCTACCACGGGCGTGTCAAGGCCTTGGCCGACGCCGCGCGTGAAAATGGTTTGCAGTTTTAAGGTGCAGCATGGCAAAAAAGATTGAAAACTTTCCGACCAGCAACGACGGCATGCAGGAAAAACTGGTGTCGGTGAACCGCGTGGCCAAGGTGGTCAAGGGCGGCCGTCAGTTCGGATTCACGGCGCTCACGGTGGTCGGCGACGGCGCCGGCAAGGTGGGTTTCGGTTACGGCAAGGCGCGTGAAGTGCCGAACGCCGTCTCCAAGGCCATGGAACATGCCCGCAAGAATCTGCAGCGCGTGCAATTGCACGAAGGCACCTTGTATTACGCCATTCACGCACGTCACGGCGCCACCCGGGTCTATATGCAACCGGCCTCGAACGGTACCGGCATCATCGCTGGCGGTGCCATGCGCGCAGTGCTGGAAGTGGCGGGTGTGAAGAACGTGCTCGCCAAGAGTTACGGTTCGCGCAATCCCGTCAACGTGGTGCGCGCCACCATGAACGCGCTCATGGAGCAGCGCTCACCCCACGACGTGGCCGCGAAACGCGGCAAGACGCTGGACGAAATCACGGGTTGATGCCATGGCCAAGACCAAAACCAAACAAATCAAGGTCACGCTGGTGAAGAGCCCTTTCGGGCGCTTGCAGAGTCATCGTGACTGCGTGCGCGGCCTGGGGCTGCGCCGCGTGCGTCACACCGTCAGCGTGCAGGACACGCCGCAAGTGCGCGGCATGATCGCAAAGGTGTCCTATATGCTGCGCGTGGAGGAAAATTGACATGCGTTTGAACACGCTCTCGCCCGCGGTGGGCAGCAAGACCGGCAAGAAGCGCCTGGGCCGCGGCATCGGCTCGGGGCTCGGCAAGACCTCCGGCAAGGGCCACAAGGGTCAGCACGCCCGCAAAGGCGGCTATCACAAACGGGGCTTCGAGGGCGGCCAGATGCCCTTGCAGCGCCGCTTGCCCAAGGTCGGGTTCCGCTCCCACATCAAGCCGTCGCGCGCGGAAGTTCGTCTGGATGCGCTCGCGCGCGTTGAGGCCGAGGTGATTGATGTTCTCGCGCTCAAGGTCGCGGGCCTGGTGCCGATCCAGACCGACAAAGTGAAGGTGATTTTGGCCGGCGAACTCAAGAAGAAAGTCGCGCTCAAGGGCGTGTACGCCACCAAGGGGGCAAGAGCCGCCATCGAAGCGGCTGGCGGCAAGGTGGAGGACTAAGTGTCCCGCAGTTCCAGCGGCGTCGGCATGATGGCTTCCCTGTCGCAGATCGGGAAGCTCACCGATTTGCGCAAGCGCCTGCTGTTCCTGGTGGGCGCGCTCATCGTATTCCGCATCGGCACGCATATTCCGGTGCCGGGCATTGACCCGGCGGCGCTGGCGCGGCTGTTCAGCCAACATTCCGGCGGTCTGCTCGGCATGTTCAACATGTTTTCCGGCGGCGCGCTCATGCGCCTGTCGGTGTTTGCACTCGGCGTCATGCCCTACATCTCCGCCTCCATCATCATGCAGATGCTGGCAGTGGTGATGCCGAGTCTTGAAAAGCTGCGCAAGGAAGGCCAGTCTGGCCAGCGCATCATCACCAAGTACACGCGCTGGGGTACGGTGGTGCTGGCACTGTTCCAGTCACTCGGCGCGGCGCTCGCGTTGCAAAGCCAGGGCGTGGCGGTGCATCCGGGCTTCACCTTCGTGTTCACCGCCACCGTGAGTCTGGTGACCGGTACCCTGTTCTTGATGTGGATTGGTGAGCAGATGACCGAACGCGGCGTCGGCAACGGTATCTCGATGATTATCTTTGCCGGCATTGTCGCCGGGTTGCCAGCGGCGTTCGGCGGAACCCTGGACTTGGTGCGCACCGGCCAGATGAACCCCATCATCGCCATCGTGATCGTGGCGCTGGTGCTCGCGGTGACCGCGTTCGTGGTGTTCGTGGAGCGCGGCCAGCGACGCATCACCGTGAATTATGCCAAGCGCCAGCAGGGCCGGCGCATGTACGCGGCCCAGACCAGCCATCTGCCGCTGAAGCTGAACATGTCGGGCGTAATCCCGCCGATCTTCGCGTCTTCCATCATTCTGTTTCCGGCCACAGTCGGAAACTGGTTTGGACAGCAGGCGGGATTTGGCTGGTTGCAGAGTTTCGGTGCGGCCATGTCCCCGGGCCAGCCGATTTACGTGATTGTGTTCGCCGGCCTGATTATTTTCTTCTGTTTTTTCTATACCGCGCTGGTGTTCAATTCCAAGGAGACGGCGGAGAACCTAAAGAAATCCGGTGCCTTCATCCCCGGCATCCGGCCAGGCCAGCAGACTGCGGCGTATGTGGACAGCGTGCTCACCAAGCTGACCTTCTGGGGCGCCATCTACGTCACCGCCGTGTGCCTGCTGCCGGAGTTCCTGATTTTATATTGGAATGTACCGTTCTATTTTGGGGGCACCTCGCTGCTGATTATCGTGGTGGTGGTCATGGACTTCATGGCGCAATTGCAGGCGCACCTCATGTCGCACCAGTACGAGGGCCTGCTGCGCAAGGCCAATCTCAAGGGTTACGGCGGCACCGGATTGCGGTAAACATTTAATAAGGCGCGCCGGTCAAGCCGGTGCGGGAGCAGCAACATGAAAGTACGTACCTCGGTCAAGAAAATCTGCCGCAACTGCAAGATCGTGCGGCGCGGCGGCGTGGTGCGGGTGATCTGCACCGATGCCCGGCACAAACAGCGTCAAGGCTGAGCCGGCCTGGATATTGATTTAGCCCGGAAAAACAGGCAAAATCCCCCACTTTTCGCGCCGCTCAGACCGGCGCCACCCTGGAGAGGCAGTTCATGGCCCGTATCGCCGGCATCAACATCCCGGCCAACCAGCACGCCGTCATCGGCTTGCAGAGCATTTATGGCATCGGCCGGAGCCGCGCGCGGCTCATTTGCGAGGTCGCCGGCATCAAACCCGAGACCAAGGTCAAGGATCTGACCGAGGCCGAGGTGGAAGCGCTGCGCGTGAACGTTGGCAAATTCAGCGTGGAAGGCGATCTGCGCCGTGAAGTTTCCATGAGCATCAAGCGCCTCATGGACCTCGGTTGTTATCGCGGCCTCAGGCACCGCCGCGGACTGCCGGTACGCGGGCAGCGCACCCGCACCAATGCGCGCACCCGCAAGGGCCGCCGCAAACAGACCGTCAAATTAGGCTCACCCGCTCCGGCTCAATAGATAATCGCAGGGTAATCCAGTGGCAGAAGAAGCTAAAGAATCCAAAGAGACCAAAGACACTCCGGCACCCGCGGAAGCGGGCGGCACGGCTGCGGCCCCGGCCGTCGCGCGCAAGCGTCCCAAGAAAACGGTGGTGGACGCCATTGCGCATGTGCATGCGTCGTTCAACAACACCATCGTCACCATTACCGACCGCCAGGGCAGCGTGCTGTGCTGGGCCACGTCCGGCGGTTCCGGGTTTCGCGGTTCGCGCAAGAGCACGCCGTTCGCGGCCCAGGTGGCGGCCGAGAAGGCCGGTGTCGCGGCCCAGGAATTCGGGGTCAAAAATCTGGAAGTGCAGGTCAAGGGTCCCGGCCCGGGGCGCGAATCCGCGGTGCGTTCGTTGCACAACCTTGGCTTCAAGATCGCCAATATCTCGGACATGACACCGATCCCACACAACGGCTGCCGTCCGCCCAAAAAGCGTCGCGTCTAAAAGGCTGATACATAGATGGCTCGTTATCTCGGACCCACATGCAAACTCTCGCGGCGCGAAGGCACCGACCTGTTCCTGAAGAGCAGCGTCCGGCCGCTCGAATCCAAATGCCGCATTGAATCCCAACCCGGGCAGCACGGCGCCAAGCGCAACCGGCTGTCGGATTACGGTTTGCAATTGCGCGAGAAGCAGAAGCTGCGCCGCATGTACGGCGTGCTGGAACGCCAGTTCCGCCGTTATTACCAGGAAGCCTCGCGCCGCACCGGCGCCACCGGCCAGACCCTGCTGCAGATTCTCGAGTGCCGCTTGGACAACGTAGTGTATCGCATGGGCTTCGCCGCCACCCGCGCCGAGGCGCGTCAACTGGTGAGTCACAAGGCCATCGAAGTGAACGGCAAGATCGTCAACATCCCGTCCTACGCGGTGAAGGCGGACGATATGGTTGCGGTGCGCGAGCGCGCCAAGAAGCAGTTGCGTATCCAGTCCGCGCTCGCCATCGCCAAGCAGGTCGGGTTTCCGGAATGGATCGAGGTGGATGAGACCAAGATGAGCGGCAAGCTCAAGGCGGTTCCGGAACGCACCGAGATTCTGCCGGACATCAACGAAAATCTGGTGGTCGAGCTTTACTCCAAGTAATTTTTTTTCAAGTCATAGCCAATTTCAGCGAGGGAACTTTCCCATGCAGGGTTCAGTCACGGAATTTTTGAAACCACGCCTGGTCGGCGTGCAGGCGCAATCCGAACATCAGGCGCGTGTAGTGCTGGAGCCGCTGGAGCGCGGGTTTGGCCATACGCTCGGCAACGCGCTGCGGCGCATTCTCCTGTCCTCCATGCCCGGTTGTGCGGTGGTGGAAGTGGAGATCGAGGGCGTGCTGCACGAGTACACCACGATTGAAGGCGTGCAGGAAGACGTGGTGGACATCCTGCTGAACCTGAAGCAACTGGCCATCCGCATGCACACCCGCGACGAGGCCACCCTCACGTTGGTCAAGAAAGGTCCGGGCGCCGTCACCGCCGGCGACATCCAGTTGGATCATGACGTCGAAATCGTGAACAAGGAGATGGTGATTGCGCACCTGAACAGCGCCGGCTCCATCAACATGAAGCTCAAGATCAAACGCGGCCGCGGCTACCAGCCTGCGAACCAGCGCCAGCAATTCGAGGAAGAGAGCCGCCCCATCGGCCGCCTGCAACTGGATGCGTCCTTCAGCCCCGTGAAGCGCGTCACCTACACAGTGGAAAGCGCGCGCGTCGAGCAGCGCACCGACTTGGACAAGCTGGTGATCGAAATCGAGACCAACGGCACCATTGATCCGGAAGAGGCCATTCGCCGCGCTGCGACCATCCTGTCCGATCAACTGGCCGCGTTCGTGGATCTGAAAGGGCGCGAGGCGGGCCGCATCGGCGGCGAGGCGCATTTCGATCCGGTGCTCTTGAAACCGGTGGAAGAGCTGGAACTGACGGTGCGTTCCGCGAACTGCCTCAAGGCCGAGAACATCAATTACATTGGCGATCTGGTGCTCAAGACTGAAGTCGAGCTGCTCAAGACCCCGAACCTGGGCAAGAAGTCCTTAACCGAGATCAAGGACGTGCTCGCACAGCACGGCTTGACACTCGGCATGAAGATCGAAAACTGGCCGCCCGCGAGCTTGAAGAAAACCGCCTAAGGAATTTTCCATGCGCCATCAAAACACTGGCCGGCAGTTAAGCCGCAACAGCGCGCACCGTGAGGCGCTGATGCACAACATGGCGGCGGCACTGTTGCGCTACGAGACCATCCGCACCACCGTGCCCAAGGCCAAGGAGCTGCGGCGCTTTGTCGAGCCGCTCATCACGCTCGCGAAGCAGGACAATGTCGCCAAGCGCCGTCTGGCGTTCGCGCGTCTGCGTGACGATGAAGTGGTGGCCAAACTGTTCACCGACATCGGCCCGCACTTCAAGACCCGTCCCGGTGGTTACACCCGCATCTTGAAATTTGGTTTGCGCGCGGGCGACAAGGCACCGATGGCGGTGATGCAGTTGGTGGACCGCGAAGCGCAAATGACCGCGACGGCCGAGGCACATGCCAAAAAACGCACCCGGAAGGATGCGGTGGGCGCGGAGAAACCGGCTGAAAAGAAAGCCCAGACGGACAAGCAACTCAAGGCTGAAAAACCAGCCAAAGCCGAGAAGAAAGAAGCCAAAATCAAGGCCAAGGCGGAGAAGCAGGAAGCCAAAATTAAAGCTAAAGCCGAGAAGAAAGCCAAGGCAGGTACGAAGCCTGCCAAGGCCAAAACTGAAAAAAAACCGGCCGCAAAGAAAGCCGCGAAGAAGCCCGAAAAATAAATTATCAATACATGTGCGCCTAAAAAGCCGGGTAATCCCCGGCTTTTTATTTCAGGATTAAGGCGTATAGAGCGTTGGAAAAGGCGTGATAAGCTTGCGTGAGTGTCTGCGGGAGGCGTTATGCAATCCAGGTTCACAGAGGAAGTCGCCGCGGGCAAGCGTTTCGAATTCGGAAAGAACTGGATGTTATTCCTGAAGAATCTGGATGACGAACGCATCGAGCTTGCAAAACGTTCGCTCCAATCCATGCTGAGCGTAACTACACTTGCAGGCCGGACTTTCCTGGATGTGGGTTCCGGCAGTGGCCTGTTTTCGCTTGCAGCACGTCAGCTCGGCGCCCGCGTGCGCTCCTTCGATTACGATCCAGGCTCCGTGGCCTGTACTAAAGCGTTGCAAGAACGCTTTTTCAAGGATGATCCTGATTGGGTTATTGAAGAAGGCTCGGTGCTAAATCGCGGGTTTCTCGACGCACTCGGGCAATATGATGTTGTTTACTCCTGGGGCGTGCTGCATCACACCGGCGCCATGTGGGAAGCGCTCACCAACGTCGTAGCGCTGGTCAAGCCGGGTGGCCAGCTCTTTATCGCCATCTATAATGACCAGGGCCGGTGGAGCCGGCGCTGGCGCAACCTTAAGCTGATCTATAACAGGTTGCTAGTGTTCTTGCGTGGACCTTATACCGTATCGGTGATGGGTATCCGTGAGCTGAGGTCGGCAATCGGTTCAATTATCCGGCTGCGTCCGCTGGACTACCTCCGTTACTGGACCCGCTATGCCAGTCTCAGCGGCCGCGGTATGAGCCGCTGGCGCGACATGGTGGACTGGATGGGCGGATACCCTTTCGAAGTGGCCAGGCCGGAGGAGATCTTCCGTTTCTACCGAGACCGCGGCTTTCAACTCGTGGAGCTGGTTACTTGCGCGGGCGGACTTGGCTGCAACCAGTATGTATTCAAGCGCGAAATCGGATAATCGTTTTGGTATGTGCCATGCCCGCCGAGTATAGGCCAGAATGGAACCTGCCGTGATGGAAACCCGCCAGCCGCTTTTTGTTGAAGAAATTGCCCGAGGCGGACGCTTTGAATTCGGCAGGAACTGGCAAAAATTTCTCAAGCATCTAAACGGGAAACGTATTGCGCTCGCGGAACAGTCGCTGCAGAAAATGCTAGGCTCAGCATCGCTTGCCGGGCAGACATTTCTGGACGTGGGCTGCGGCAGCGGGCTGTTTTCGCTGGCTGCGCGCCGGCTGGGAGCGCGTGTTTATTCCTTCGACTATGATTCGCAATCCGTGGCTTGTGCGCGGTTTCTGAAGGATAAATTCTTCCCGCAGGACGATCAGTGGATCATCGGGCAGGGATCGGTACTGGACCGGGCGTACCTCGGCTCGCTCGGGCAGCACGATGTGGTGTATTCCTGGGGTGTGCTGCACCATACCGGCGCCATGTGGGAGGCGCTTGCCAACGTAGTCCCGCTGGTGAAACCCGGCGGTTGGCTTTTTATCGCCATCTACAACGATCAGGGCTGGGTGAGTCGCTACTGGAATTGGGTAAAACGCCAATCCAATGCCGGGCCTCTACGGCGCTGGCTGCTGATGCTGCTGCATTGGCCTTATTTTGTCGGTTTGCGTCTGCTAGTGCGCACATTGAGCGGCAAAGGCGCTCCGCGTCGCGGCATGTCATTGTGGTATGACATGCGAGACTGGCTCGGCGGATATCCATTCGAGGTGGCCAAACCTCAGGAAATCGTCGGGTTTTTTGCTTGCAAGGGGTTTATACAGCAGAAAGTGAAAACCTGTGGGCATCGTCAGGGATGTAACGAGTATGTGTTCAGCCGGAGTGGCTGAAGTTTGCGTTCCATCTCACTTGAGACAGACATAGCAACCATATCTTTGCAATGAACAACTAACGCTTCGCCGCGCGGCGGACGAGATGTTCTTCCACCTTCAGATCATTGCGTTGCAGCACCGGTTTCAGGAACCGGCCGGTATAAGATTTCGCGGCCCGTGCAATATCCTCCGGCGTGCCGGTGGCGATGACTGTGCCGCCGCCATCACCGCCCTCCGGGCCGAGATCAATCACCCAGTCGGCGGTCTTGATTACGTCCAGATTGTGTTCGATGACCACCACCGTGCTGCCGCTGTCGCGGAACTGCCGGAGCACGCGCAGCAACTGGTCTATGTCGTGGAAGTGCAGGCCGGTGGTGGGCTCGTCCAGGATATAAAGCGTGCTGCCAGTGTCGCGCTTGGACAGTTCACGCGCGAGTTTCACACGCTGGGCCTCGCCGCCCGAGAGCGTGGTGGCGTTCTGGCCCAGGCGCACATATGTGAGTCCCACCGCCATGAGCGTCTGCAATTTGTGGCTGACCACCGGGATGGCGCTGAAGAACTGCGCCGCGTCTTCCACGGTCATGTCCAGCACTTCGTGGATGTTCTTGCCCTTGAAGCGGATGTCGAGCGTCTCGCGGTTGTAGCGCTTGCCCTTGCACACGTCGCAGGCCACGTAGATGTCCGGCAGGAAGTGCATCTCCACAGTGATGACGCCGTCGCCCTGGCAGGCTTCGCAGCGACCGCCTTTCACGTTGAAGCTGAAACGACCCGGCGTGTAGCCGCGCGAACGCGCTTCCTGAGTTTCCGCGAACAGCTCGCGAATCGGCGTGAACAGCCCAGTATAGGTGGCGGGATTGGAGCGCGGTGTGCGGCCGATGGGTGATTGATCTATATCAACGATCTTGTCTATCTGTTCGAGCCCGTCAATACCGTCACAGGGCGCCGGATCCTCGGAGGCATCGTTCAACTTGCGCGCGGCGAACCGGTACAGCGTGTCGTTGATGAGTGTGGATTTGCCAGAGCCGGATACGCCCGTCACGCAGGTCATGAGACCCAACGGAATCTCCACGTTGATACCTTTGAGGTTGTTGCCGCGAGCATTGCGGATGCGCAGCGTGCGTTTGCGGTCAAACGCCGCGCGCTGTTTCGGCAATTCGATGCGCCGCCTCCCGGCGAGATATTGGCCGGTGAGCGAGGCGGAATTCGCGATGATGTCCTTCGGTGTGCCTTGTGCCACCACCCGGCCGCCGTGCACGCCGGCGCCCGGTCCGATGTCGAGCACGTGGTCCGCGTGGCGGATGGCGTCCTCGTCGTGTTCCACCACGATTACTGTGTTGCCCAGATCCCGCAGGTGGATGAGCGTATCCAGCAGGCGCGCGTTGTCGCGCTGATGCAGTCCGATGGACGGCTCGTCCAGGATGTACATGACTCCCACCAGTCCCGAGCCGATCTGGCTCGCCAGGCGTATGCGCTGCGCCTCGCCGCCGGACAGCGTTTCGGCGCTGCGGTCCAGGCTCAGGTAATCCAGGCCCACGTTTACCAGGAACGACAGGCGCTCGCGAATTTCCTTGACGATCTTGACGGCAATTTCGCCACGCCAGCCGGGCAGTGCGAGTTGCTCGAAGAACGCGAGCGCCGCGCCCACGGAACGGCTGGTGATGGCGGGCAGGTTTTCGCCACCCACGAACACGAAGCGCGCTTCTTTTTTTAGGCGCGTGCCACCGCACTCGGGACAGGGGCGGCTGCTGAGGAATTTCGCGAGTTCCTCGCGCACCATCTGCGATTCGGTTTCGTGGTAGCGGCGCTCCATGTTGGGGATTACGCCCTCGAAGAGATGACGGCGTGACACCGAACCGCCGCGCTCGTTGGCGTAGCGGAAGGAAATCATTTCGTTGCCGCTGCCGTACAGCACCAGCTTGCGGATTTTGTCCGGCAATTCATCGAGGGGCGTTTCGATGTCGAACTTGTAGTGTCGTGCGAGACTTTGCAGCAACTGGAAATACCAGGCGTTGCGCCGGTCCCAGCCGCGCACGGCACCGCCGGCCAAGGACAGGTGCGGGTATGCGACGATGCGCGCCGGATCGAAGAACTGTTTGATGCCCAAGCCGTCGCAAGTCGGGCAGGCGCCGACCGGATTGTTGAAAGAGAACAGCCGTGGTTCCAGTTCCGCCAGACTGTAACCGCAAATGGGGCAGGCGAATTTTGCTGAAAACACCAGCTCTTTATGTTTCGGCTCATCCATGTACGCCACCCGCGCCAATCCATCGGCGAGACGCAACGCGGTCTCGAAGGATTCGGCGAGCCTGAGACCCACGTCCGGCCGCACCTTGAAGCGGTCCACCACCACTTCGATGCTGTGTTTGCGTCGCAAATCCAGCTTGGGCGCCTGCCCCAGTTCCACCACTTTTCCGTCAATGCGTGCGCGCACGAACCCCTGGGCGCGCAGTTCCGCGATCAGTTCCAGATGCTCACCCTTGCGTTCCTGCACCACCGGCGCGAGCAGCAGGAGTTTGGTGTCTTCCGGCAGCGCCAGCACTTGGTCCACCATCTGGCTCACTGTCTGCGCCGTCAGATCAATGCCGTGGTCGGGACAGCGCGGGATGCCGGCGCGGGCGTAGAGCAGGCGCAGGTAATCGTAAATTTCCGTGACCGTGCCGACCGTGGAACGCGGGTTGTGGGAGGTGGACTTCTGCTCGATGGAGATGGCCGGCGACAGGCCCTCGATGTGATCCACGTCCGGCTTTTCCATCATGGACAGGAACTGGCGCGCGTAGGCCGAGAGCGATTCCACGTAGCGCCGCTGGCCTTCGGCGTATATCGTGTCGAAGGCGAGGGAGGACTTGCCGGAACCCGACAGGCCTGTGATCACGATCAGCCGGTCACGCGGCAGGTCCACGTCAATATTGGCGAGGTTGTGGGTGCGCGCCCCACGGATGCGGATGGTATCCATTGAAGCCCTGAAAAAACCGCGAACCGCTAACTATACGCCGTCGGTCAAGTCCAGCGCAAAATACCCCATCCGCGTCATGTTGCAGCGGCCCTCCACGAAACTCCAGTCCCCGGCCGCAGCGTGCGTCACCGCCCCAAGTTAATCAAGATCATCGAGCCTGGCTTAGCGATAGTGCGGCGGGTAAAAACGCGCTAGGCTGTCGCCCTTCCGAACGGGCGGAGCACCGAAGTACATGCAATACAAAGGCATCATCCTGGCAGGGGGTTCCGGGACACGGCTTTATCCGGTGACACGCGCCGTCAGCAAGCAATTGCTGCAGGTTTACGACAAGCCCATGATTTACTATCCCCTCACCACTCTGATGCTGGCCGGCATACGCGAAATGCTGGTGATCTCCACTCCGCATGATCTGCCCCGCTACCAGGAGCTGCTGGGGGACGGCAGCCAGTGGGGTTTGAATTTCAGCTATGCCCCGCAACCGAAACCAGAAGGGCTGGCGCAGGCCTTCATCATCGGAGAGCGCTTTGTCGGCTTACGGCCCGCCGCCCTGATTCTGGGCGACAACATTTTTTATGGGACCGGTTTGCCGCAGCAATTGGCGGCCGCTGCCAACCAGGACAGTGGTGCGACGGTTTTTGCGTACTACGTCAACCAGCCCGAGCGTTACGGCGTGGTGCAGTTTGACGAGCATGGCAAGGTGCTTGGAATTGAGGAGAAACCGGCCAAGCCCAAATCCAATTACGCCATCACCGGTCTGTATTTCTATGACAATCGGGTAGTGGAGATTGCCAAATCCCTGAAGCCTTCCACGCGCGGCGAACTGGAAATCACCGATGTCAATGAAAGGTATCGGTCCCAAGGTCGTTTGCGGGTTGAAATCATGGGGCGCGGTGTGGCCTGGCTCGACACCGGCACACACGAGTCTCTGCTGGACGCTTCGAATTTCATCGCCACCATCGAAAACCGGCAGGGCCTGCAGATTGCTTGCCCCGAGGAGATCGCCTACGTCAAAGGTTTCATTGATGGTGCCCAGGTACTGAAACTGGCCGCGCCCCTGAAGCAGACCGCCTATGGAGAATATCTGCTGCGGCTGGTGAAACAGGGCGGCGCCTGATGGAATTCCTGCCCACCAGCCTGCCGGATGTGGTGCTGGTGAAACCCAGGGTGTTCGAGGATCGGCGCGGGTTTTTTCTGGAAACTTGGTCAGCCGTGAAGTTCGCCGGCGCCGGCTATCTCGCGCAATTCGTACAGGATAACCTCAGCCGCTCCATGCGCGGCACGCTGCGCGGCCTGCATTATCAGATCAGGCATCCCCAGGGGAAACTGGTGCGAGTGATGCGCGGGGAAATCTACGACGTGGCAGTGGACCTGCGCCGCAGTTCGCCGACCTTCGGCAGATGGCAGGCTGCGTATCTGTCCGCTGAAAACAAGCACGCCCTGTGGGTGCCGGCCGGCTTTGCGCATGGTTTCCTGGTGACCAGCGATGTCGCGGACGTGCAGTACAAATGCACCGACGCCTGGTTTCCGCAGCATGAACGCACGCTGTTGTGGAGCGATCCCGAGCTCAAGATCGCCTGGCCGCTGTCGCCCGGACAGATACCGATCCTTTCGGACAAGGATCAAGCTGGCACACTGCTGCGCGCGGCGGAGACCTATCCGTGAAAGTGCTAATCACGGGCGCCGCAGGTCAATTGGGCACGTCGCTCATGAAGACCGCATTGGCCAGCTGCGAGATATTCGCCAAGGATACGGAGTTGGATATACGCGATCCGACAGCGCTGAATAAAGCTGTTCAAACATTCAGGCCGGATGTGATTGTAAACGCCGCCGCCTACACGGCTGTGGACAAGGCCGAGAGTGAGCGCGAGCTGGCGTTTGCCATTAATGCCGGTGGCACGGAAAATCTGGGCCGGGCCGCGCTCAAATGTGGAGCGCGTCTGATCCATATATCCACGGACTTCGTTTTCGACGGCAAGAAATCATCTCCTTATCTGCCCGCAGACGAGATGCATCCCTTGGGCGTGTACGGTGCCAGCAAGGCCGAAGGTGAAATCCGTTTGAGAACTTTGATGGGGAATTCCGCGGTCATCCTCCGCACGGGCTGGCTGTATGCCGCGGAAGGCCACAATTTCGTCAACACCATGTTGCATCTGATGGCCGGGAAGGAAAGCCTGAGAATTATTGCCGATCAAGTGGGCACGCCCACCTGGGCGGTGCCGTTGGCAACGCTGGTCTGGAAGCTCACTCAGCACTCCTCAATCGAGGGAACGCATCACTGGAGTGATGCAGGAGTCGCAAGCTGGTATGACTTTGCCGTCGCTATCCAGGAAGAGGCGCTGTCAGCCGGTCTGCTGGAACACGCGCTCCCAATCGAGCCGATCGCGACCCAAGACTATCTATTACCCGCGAGGCGTCCGGCATACAGCGTGCTCGACAAGCAATCCATGATTGTCGCGGCGGGCATAACCCCGGTTCATTGGCGAGTTCATCTCAGGAAAATGCTCGGAGAGATGCATGGTCCGTAACATGCTCGTCACCGGCGGCGCCGGTTTTATCGGCGCGAATTTTGTGCATTACTGGGTCAAAAGGCATCTGCACGACAGGCTCGTCATCCTGGATGCCCTGACTTATGCGGGCAATATAAAAAATCTCTATCCGGTCAAGCATCATCCAGCGTTCCGTTTTGTGCATGGGAACATCTGTGACGATGTCGTAGTGAATCGGCTGTTCGAGGAAGAGTGCTTCGATACCATCGTGCATTTCGCGGCCGAATCCCACGTGGACCGTTCCATCACCGGCCCGGATGCCTTCATCGAGACCAACATAACAGGCACGCATGTGCTATTGAAGGCCGCCAAGCGTGCATGGACGGAGGCCAAGACCGCCGCCGGCACCCGCCGTTTCCACCATGTCTCCACCGACGAGGTGTACGGCAGTCTTGGGCCGGACGATCCGCCGTTCACGGAAACCACTCCGTATGCGCCGAATTCACCGTATTCCGCCAGCAAGGCTGCCTCGGACCACTTGGTTCGCGCCTACCATCACACCTATGGCCTGCCGGTCACTATCAGCAACTGCTCCAACAACTTTGGGCCGTATCAGTTTCCTGAGAAACTCATCCCGCTGACGATCGTAAATGCGCTCTACGGCCGGCCATTGCCGGTGTATGGCGACGGCGGCAACGTGCGCGACTGGTTGTACGTTGACGATCACGTGCGCGGCATTGAATTGGTGCTGGAGAAGGGCCGCGACGGCGAAACCTACAACATTGGCGGCAACAACGAACGTCGCAACCTTGATCTGATAAACGAACTGTGCGACTTGGTTGACAAAGCGTTTAAGGCTTCGCGGGAACTCGCTTCTGCTTATCCCCAATGTCCGGCGGCTGCTGGCCGTAGCACGCACGAATTGATCAGTTTTGTTACCGATCGTCCCGGTCACGACCGCCGCTATGCTATTGACGCGCGCAAGATCACCGCCGAATGTGGTTACCAACCGGCCGCAACCCCGGCAACGGCGCTCGAAAAAACCGCGCGCTGGTATCTGGACAATCCGCAGTGGTGGCAGCCGTTGCTGACGCGTGGCGGGTAGATGACATGCCGGAAACCGCCGAGGCGGCCGGCTAGGCATGCTAGAATTCGATCGCACCCCTGCTTTTGCTCACCAATTTTATGTCCATTGATTCCATGACCGGCAGCGAACGCCGTGCCGCGCTGTCGTTGGCGGGAATTTTTTCGCTGCGCATGCTGGGGCTGTTCATGATTTATCCGGTGTTTGCCGTCTGGGCCCGGCGCCTGCCGGACGCCACTGCGTTCACCATCGGTCTCGCCCTCGGCATCTACGGCCTCACCCAGGCAGTGTTGCAGATTCCGTTTGGTTTTCTCTCCGATCGCATCGGACGCAAGCGCGTGATCGCCGCGGGACTCATCCTGTTCGCCATCGGCAGTGTGGTGGCCGCGCTCAGCCATTCCATTTACGGCATCATCCTCGGCCGCCTGCTGCAGGGCGCCGGTGCCGTGGGTTCAGCGGTGCTGGCGCTGGCGGCGGATCTCACGCGTGAAGAACACCGCACCAAGGCCATGGCGATGATCGGTATTACCATCGGTGCCTCCTTCGGCCTCGCCGTGGTGGTAGGGCCGGCGCTCAATGGCTTGATCGGTGTGCCGGGGATTTTCTGGTTGACGGCGTTGCTTGCGGTGCTGGGTATCGGCGTGCTGTATGCGCTCGTGCCGCGGCCAGTCGTGAGCCGCATCCACCGCGAGGCGGAACCGGTGCCGGCCTTGTTTGGGCGTGTGTTGGCGGACCGCGAACTGTTGCGATTGGATCTTGGCATTTTCATTCAGCACGCCATTCTGACGGCGAGCTTTCTGAGCGTGCCTTTCGTGCTCAAGGGCGTGGGCATCGTGTTGCATGATCAATGGTTCGTGTATCTGCCTGCGCTGATCGTGTCGGTGCTGCTCATGGTGCCGCTCATTGTGCTGGCGGAACGCGGACACATGAAACCCGTGTTTCTTGCGTCGGTGGCGGCTATGGGAGTGTCTCAATTGTTGCTGCTGTTCCTGCATGTGAGTCTGTCGGTGGTGATTCTGGCCATCGTGATGTTCTTTACCGCCTTCAATCTGCTGGAATCGGTCTTGCCTTCACTGATCTCGCGGGTGGCGCCGGCGGAGGGCCGGGGTACGGCCATGGGGCTTTATTCCAGCTCTCAGTTTTTTGGCATTTTCGTGGGCGGTGCCTTGGGTGGCTGGTTACAGGGTGTTTGGGGCCTCACCGGCGTATTTGGCCTGTGCGCAGTGCTGGCCGGCCTGTGGCTGATTGTGGCGATTGCGATGCATCCGCCGGTCCGTTCTTCGAGCCGTGCGGTCCGCGCGTGAGGGTTGAGTATCAATCCAGCGACCGTGTCGAGCGGGAAACCGTGGGTACCCGATTCCTTGAAAGCGGCCATGCCGCGATTTTTCCCGTAAAATAAGCGCCCCTGCGCCAAGAACCCGGCTCAGCGGAAGCCAACAACGAGGATTCAGCTATGGCACGCGGCGTAAACAAAGTCATTTTGGTGGGCAATCTGGGCGCGGACCCGGAGACCCGTTACATGCCGAGCGGCAGCGCGGTGGCCAACATCCGCATCGCCACCAGCGAAGCCTGGAAGGACAAGGAGAGCGGCGAACAGAAGGAGCGCACCGAGTGGCATCGCATCACCTTCTACAACCGGCTGGCGGAAATCGCCGGCGAATACCTGCGCAAGGGTTCGCAGGTGTATATCGAAGGCCGCTTGCGCACTCGCACCTACGAGAAGGAAGGCCAGACCCATTATTCGACCGAAATTATCGCCGACAACATGCAGATGCTGGGCAGCCGTGCGGGCGCCGGTGGTGCTGATCGTGGTGCCACTACCGATACCCGCAGCGAACCCGAACCGGCTGCGGCGCCCGCCGCGAAACCGGCCAAGGCGGGCGGCGATTTCAGCGATGATGATATTCCATTCTGATTAATAGTGATGTGCTCCAGACTTTGTACGCTCGCATGGCCGTCACGCAAGGTGGCGTTTGCAATCGCGAGATAGCGTCATTTTCCGAATCGAGGAACAACTGATTATGGGCGCAGAAAAAGCCGACCCTGGGGAAAATCAAAACACGAGATTATCAGTCACACCGCCGCCGGGTACCGCGTCCACTCCGTGGGCCGGTGCCTATCCGGTCGGTAACGAAATTGATCTGGTGGACTTGGGCGTGATGCTGTGGCGCCGCTGGCGGCTGATGCTGGCGGTGTTCCTGATTGTGGTGGTGTTGGCGATCTTGGCCGCGATCTTCAAGTCGCCGACTTACCAGTACAGCACCACTCTTAAATTGAGCACCGTGGTTTCTTCAAATGGGAGTGTGATTCCCCTGTTGCCAGCAGCCAACGTTGAACAGGCCTTGCAGGGCACCCACATCCCCAACGCCATAAACCAATATGAGACCGAGAACCACACGGATGTGTCCTCGCTCAAGGTGGACGTGAGTACCTCCGTCACCGCTGGCAGTTCAACTGTTGTGCTCAGTTGTATAGCGAAGATGTCGAGGTCGCAGGCCTGCATCGCGGTGGAAAAAATGGCGGCTGAGGCGTTTATCGAGGCCGATTCCCAGGCCGCCATGACCGCGAAAAATACACTGGCCAACCTCCATGTCCAGGCGCTGGTGTTGCAGTCAAACGCGGACAAGCTGAACACATCCGTGGCCCTGTATCAAAAGCAGGCGCAGGAATTGCAAAAACATATCGAAGCCGTGAGCAAAGTGGACATTAATTCGACCAAGAACGCGACCCAATCAGAGAATACCCTTTCCAATCTTTTGCTGAGCACCCAAGTGCAGCAGAGCGTGGATAAATTGAACACCATCCTGCAGACACTTACGGTAACTATTCCGGGACAGCAGGCGACACTCGCTCAACAGATTGCTGACAATAAACAGGCACAAATAATGCAGCAGCAGGTTATCGCCCTTAGTACCAATCGGATATTGAGTGCGGGCTTGCGTTCGCTGCAACCGGTGGGTCTCCGCCGGAGTGCAATCGTGGCGCTGGGCATCGTTATCGGTTTTTTTTTAGCGTTGTTCGCAGCCATACTCGCAAATTATTTCGAGCAGGTGCGTATGCGCCTGTCACACCCTACCCGGGTCTGAGAACGGCGCCATAATGGACAAGGCCATGCCTTCCCCATCACCCATCCATCCCGCGGCGCCCGGCCTTGTGTCCTTGCGCCACACCCCACCGGCCAAGAGTAAATGCCCTGATTTTGATGTAAGAGGAATTGAATAATGGAGCCGGGAAAGACGAATCTCCCAGAAGCTGAAAATATTCGCCTGCCCGCCACTCAACCGCCGGGCGCCATGCCTGTCCTATGGTCCGGGGGGTATTCCCTAGCGGGCGAGATTGATCTGGTGGATCTGGGCGTGATGCTGTGGCGCCGCTGGCGGTTGATGCTGGCAGTGTTCATAGTTGTAGTAGCGTTGACGATGGTGGCGGCATTCCTCAAGAAGCCGGAGCACAACTACATCACTAGCATCCAGTTGGGATCCATGATAGCGCAGGATGGCACTTTGGTGCCGCTGTTACCACCCGAGTCCGCAGCTGCCATGTTGCAGAACACTTATGTTCCCAATGCTATCTATCAGTACCAGTCGGAGCATAACCTCGATCTGCGTGACCTGAAGATCGCTGTGGTATCCGCCGGCAGTGTCGCTGTCACGCTAAGCTGCAAGGTTTCCGATAACTTACGCGTGGCCTGCATGGCGGTGGAAATGTCCGCGGCCGGGAACTTCGTCAGAGACAATGTCCGAGCCACAGCAACTCTCCGCGCCAATCTCACAGCCCAGGCGGACACTGCCAAATTGAATTTGATCGCCCTGCAGGATCCTATCGTATTTGGTGCGCAGAAACTCACAGTCGAGAAGGCTATTGCGGATGCCAGGAACACCCTTGCCAACCTGCAGGGCACCGCCGCCGTCCTCAAGGTCCGCAATAACAAACTCAATGCCTCGATGGATCTCTACCAGAAAGAGGCTGTGCAGTTGCAGGTTCATATCAGTGAGGTTCGTAAGGTCGCTATTGACGCCGCCAAAAGCGCTGCCAGCCCCACCGAGGCCATGGCCAATCTGCTGCTCAGCACTGAGGTGCAGCGGAGCGTAGACCTCTACAGCCAGATACAGCACAAGCTCGTCGTCGATCTCCCCGAGCAGTTAGCTACGGTCAACAAGAACCTGGAGGAAAATGTCCGTGGCCAGGCGCTGCAGAAACAGGTGATCGCGCAAAAGCAGTCGGCATTGCAGAAACTACTTTTCACCCATGGGCAAGATATCCAGAATCAGCAAATCGTCGTTAGTGATCTTCAGTCCCGGCTCAGCAACATCCAGGACAATCGTGTGCTTAGCGATCCGGTTCGCTCTATCACCCGGGTGAGTCTCGGCCGGAGTGCAATCGTGGCGCTGGGCGTCGTTATCGGGTTTTCCTCGCCGTGTTTGCCGTGTTGCTCGCCAACTATGTGCGGCAAGTGCGTGCACGTCTGGCGCTTGTCCAATCAACAGGATCATAATCATGTTATCCAGATCCAAAAAAGCTGGTTCCGCGGCGGCGCCGCGGAGTGGACCGCCGGATATGCTGTTTGTGCCGGCTGACAAGAAATCTGTCCTCAAAGCCTCGGCGCTGTCTGCGCCGACCTGGGATTTGACGCCACGGCAGTTGTGCGATCTGGAATTACTCATGAATGGCGGCTTTGCGCCACTGCACGGGTTCGTGATTCGCGCGGATTACGACCGAGTGGTGGGCGAGATGCGACTCGCGGACGGACACCTGTGGCCGATGCCGATTACCCTGGATGTGACGCGCGCCTTCGCCGCCACCCTGAAATCCGGCGGGAAGATCGCACTGCGCGATCCTGAAGGCGTGCCGCTGGCGTTGCTCACGGTGGCCGACATTTGGGAGCCGGACCTGAAGTGCGAAGCGCAGGGCGTGTTCGGCACCTGCGACGAACTGCACCCCGGCGTGGCCTATCTGCTGCGCAAATCCAATCCCGTATATATCGGCGGGCGCATCGAAGGTATCGAAGCGCCCATGCATTATGATTTCCGGCATCTGCGGCTCACGCCGCAGCAAGTGCGCGAACAATTCCAGCAACACGACTGGCAGCGAGTAGTTGGTTTCCAGACCCGCAATCCCATGCACCGCGCGCATCTTGAGCTGACCTACCGCGCCGCCAAACAGGTGAATGGCAAACTGCTGTTGCATCCCTCGGTCGGCATGACCAAACCCGGCGACATTGACCACTACACCCGGGTGCGCTGCTACGAGCACCTGATCAAGCGCTATCCGGACAATTCCGCCATGCTGAGTCTGCTGCCGCTGGCCATGCGAATGGGCGGACCGCGCGAAGCTGTGTGGCACGCCATGATCCGCAGGAATCACGGCTGCACGCATTTCATCGTGGGCCGCGATCACGCCGGCCCTGGCAAAGATAGTGCCGGCAAACCCTTTTATGGGCCTTACGATGCCCAGCAGCTCCTGAAAAAACACCAGGACGAGATCGGCATCGAGATGGTGCCGTTCCAGATGATGGTGTATGTGAAAGAGCGTGGCGGTTATGCGCCGGAAGATGAAGTGAAACCGGGCGAAACCGTAATGACCATCTCCGGTACCGAGCAGAGAAAGCTCCTGCAGGAGGGCAAAGACATACCTGACTGGTTCAGCTACCCGGAAGTGGTGGCAGAATTGCGCAAGACCCATCCGCCACGTTTGAAGCAAGGCTTCACGGTATTTTTCACCGGCCTGTCCGGCTCCGGCAAATCCACTATCGCCAACGCGCTCATGGTCAAGCTGCTGGAAATCGGCGGCCGTCAGGTCACCCTGCTGGACGGCGATCTGGTCCGCAAGCATTTGTCCAGCGAGCTGGGCTTTTCCAAGGAACACCGCGATCTCAATATCCAACGCATCGGTTATGTGGCGAGCGAGATCACCAGGAACGGCGGCATTGCCATCTGCGCGCCCATCGCGCCCTATGCCGCCACCCGCAAAAAAGTCCGGGAGATGATCGAGCCGGTGGGCGGGTTCTTTGAAATCTTCGTTTCGACGTCCATCGAGGTTTGCGAGCAGCGCGACCGCAAAGGGCTGTATGCCAAGGCGCGCGCCGGCATCCTCAAGGAATTCACCGGCATCAGCGATCCCTATGAGGTACCGGAAAAGCCCGAGCTCATACTGGATGCAGGACGGGGTACGGTCGAGGAAGAAGCGGAGCGCGTCATGCAGCTCATCAAGGCGAGCGGCTTTCTTGGATAGCGCTTTTTGTAGGGGCGGCGGTGACCGCCGGGGGTTCGCTGCGAGAGCAGCGAACGGGCATACAGGAAAATATGCCCTGGTCTTTCAAGCGGAGCAGGAAGCCCGCTTGAAAGGTGGAAATGCAGTAATGCAGGAGCAAAAATCTGACTCACCGCTATCATTTAAGACTTTGAATCGCGGCTGGGACGTCCACTCCTGCACAAGAAATATGAGATATGTGCAACGTTTCCCGTCGCGATGAGATTAAGAGATGCGGCTCCGCCATCATCCGACGGTATAGCTGCAATGAGGCAGTGTAGATGCCAAACAATATCTGTGAGACCGGGACTCGGCGAGAATGAAGAATTCCAACGGCATTCATAAAGAACAGTTGCTCAAAAAGCTGCATGACCACAAGGCAGTGGTAGGCGTGATCGGTCTGGGTTATGTCGGTTTGCCGCTGGTGCTCAGGTTCACGGAGGTCGGGTTCAAGGTCATCGGATTCGACATTGATTCGGAGAAAGTAGCGAGCCTGAATGGCGGCAAGAGCTATATAAAGCATATCGAGGCGGTGCGCATTGCACAGGCCCGCAAGGCGGGTTTTGAAGCCACGGCTGATTTCTCGCGTGCGGCACAGGCCGATGCCCTAATCATTTGCGTGCCGACACCGCTGGACAAGCATCGCGAGCCGGATCTGAGTTTCGTCCTCGACACCACCGATGCCCTGGTTCCGCACATGCGGGCGGGTCAATTACTATCCTTGGAAAGTACCACCTATCCGGGCACCACTGAGGAAGAACTGGTTCCCAGGGTCCAAGCGCGCGGCTTCAAGACCGGCGAGGATTATTTCGTCGCGTTTTCGCCGGAACGCGAGGATCCGGGTAATCCTGATTTCACTACTAAAACCATTCCCAAGGTCTGCGGCGGCGTCACACAGAATTGCCAGGCCGTGGCTGTGGCCCTGTATTCACAGATCATTGACCGGGTCGTACCGGTCAGCTCGCCGCGCGCAGCCGAGATGACCAAACTGCTGGAGAATATCCATCGTGCCGTGAACATCGGTCTGGTCAACGAGATGAAGATTGTCGCCGACAAGATGGGCATAGACATCCGCGAAGTGATAGATGCGGCCGCCACCAAGCCCTTCGGCTTCGTGCCGTATTACCCGGGGCCCGGCTTGGGCGGCCATTGCATACCCATTGACCCTTTCTATCTCACTTGGAAAGCGCGCGAATACGGCGTCAACACCCGCTTCATCGAGTTAGCCGGCGAGGTCAACAGCGCCATGCCGGACTGGGTGGTTTCCAAGGTAGTGGAGGGCCTCAATGCACGCGGCAAGGCCGTAAAGGGCAGCCGGGTTTTGGTGCTGGGCCTCGCCTACAAGAAAAATGTGGACGACACCCGTGAATCCCCCTCCGCCCATATTATGGATATATTGCGCAGCAAGGGCGCCGCCGTGGACTATTCCGACCCACACGTACCGGTGTTTCCGAAAATGAGAGCATACAGTTTTGACCTCCGCAGCACGCCGCTCACGGTTAGGAGCCTTGCCGGATATGATTGCGTACTTATCGCCACGAATCACGATGGCTTTGATTACGCACTGATACAGCAGAATGCGAATCTAATCGTGGACAGCCGCGGTGTTTACCGCAAGCATTTTGAGAATGTAATCCAGGCGTGAAGATTATGTTGCAACACCATGAATTAATATTCCTTTTGAAAGCTAGCAAAATAAGTATGTAGAGTGGATCGGAATGCGCCAAACGCGGGTTCTCCTTCCGTTTCCCTGTTGAATCACTTGGATGCTTGGAGAAGTTGATGGAGCAGTACACCCTGAATGGGAAAAATGTAGTTATAACAGGCTGCTGTGGAAGCATTGGTTCCGCCTTGGTTCGCAGACTGCTTTCAGATGACGGGTATGAAAAATGCCAGATTGTCGGTCTTGATAATAACGAAGACGGGATTTTTCAGATTGAAGAACAATGGCAACACAATATCCGAGGGCGTTTTTATGTCGCGGATGTGCGCGACACTGGAGGGCTGAGACAAAGATTCACCGGTTCAGATGTGGTACTGCATTGTGCGGCATTGAAGCATGTCTACCAGTGTGAGAAAGCGCCTTCGGAGGCAGTAAATACCAATATCTTGGGTCTCGAGTCAGTAATAGCTGCCGCCCGTGACGCTGGCGTGAGACAGGTGCTGTTTACGAGTTCAGACAAGGCGGTCAACCCGACCAACGTCATGGGTACATCCAAGCTGATGGGTGAACGGCTGATTACTGCGGCGAACGCCTCGTCAAGTAGCGGCGCGATTTTCGCTTCTACCAGATTTGGTAATGTGCTGGGATCAAGAGGTTCGGTCGTGGAAGTATTCCACAGGCAGATCGTTCACGGCGGTCCTATAACGCTGACCAGTCTGGAAATGACTCGGTTTGTCATGAGCATCGAGCAGGCGGTCGCGTTGGTGCTCGAGTCGGTGACCCTGGTTCGCGGAGGAGAGGTGTTCATCACCAAGATGCCGGTGATTGCCATAGCAGATTTGGCGCAGGTCATGATCGAGAACCTGGCTGGTCAATACGGTCATGACCCCAGGAGAGTTGAAATTAAAGTAATTGGGCCAAGGCCGGGTGAAAAGCTGTATGAAGAGCTGCTAACCCCCGAAGAAACGCGGCGCGCGATGGAGCTGAAGAACTACTTTGTAGTTCAGCCGGCATTCACGCAAGTATATTCTCGTATCCGGTATGAATACCCTGATATGCAAAACGTAAAAGTGACGCGCCCGTATGTATCATCACAAGAGCGGCGGCTTTCACATGCCGAGATACTGACTGTGTTGCGGGAAACTGGGTTACTGACGAAAACGGAGAGTTGACCATGCGGGTTCTGATTTTGGGTGGTGACGGCTACTTGGGGTGGCCGACGGCCATGCATTTTGCCGTCCAGGGCCATGATGTGCTGGTTGTGGATAACTACCTGCGCCGTAATATTGCACGGGAAACGCAGTCTGAAGCCCTGATGCGGAACCCAAACCTGCATGAACGTGCAGCAATCTTTGAGTCTTTGATTGGCAGACATATCGATGTTCGTATCGTCGACTGTGCAAGGTACGACGAGCTGGATGAGATTGTTGAGCAATTCCGGCCAGAAACCCTCATCCATTATGCCGAGCAGCCGTCTGCTCCGTATTCAATGATTGGGCATAGAGAAGCGCGAACGACGCTTAATAATAACTTGAATGTTACCTTTAACGTAGCCTGGACTATCATTCGCCATGTGCCAGACTGCCATATCATCAAGCTGGGCACGATGGGCGAATACGGTACCCCAAACATCGACATCGAAGAGGGTTGGATTGACATCAACCACCGTGGAAGAAGCGAACACTTTCTGTTTCCCCGCCAGGGCGGCAGCCTCTATCACACAACCAAGGTACTGGATACGGATTTGCTGTGGTTTTATGTGCGACTTTACGGGATAAGGGTCACAGATCTTATGCAGGGGCCTGTTTACGGGCTTGGGACGCCAGAGGCAAATGCAGATAAACGTCTTCTGCCGAATTTTCATTACGATGATATTTTCGGTACCGTGCTCAATCGCTTCCTGGTACAGGCGATTGCCGGCATTCCCCTGACGGTTTATGGGAAGGGCGAGCAGATTCGTGGTTATCTCAATCTTCAGGACACATTGGGATGCATACAACTGGCGGCTGATCATCCAGCACAGAAGGGGGAGTTGCGTATTTTAAATCAATTTACGCAGCAATTCAGTGTGAATGAGCTGGCGGCGTTCGTACAAAGGGCTGCAACAAATATCGGTATCAATGTATCCATACAGCATATTGCGAATCCCCGCAAGGAAAAAGAAGAGCACTACTATAATGCCAGACATCAAGCGCTCACCGACATGGGATTGGAGCCCCATTTGTTGACAGATGAGGTGCTGGTCCGCATGCTCGAATGTATAGCTCCGTACCGCGCACATATTGACGAAACCAAGGTGTTGCCGCGTGTCCGCTGGAGCTGAATGTGGATCTCCGCGTCGGGTTTCTGGTTTATGATTCCCGCAGTGGTTCGACGTTGCTTGCAAAGGTTATAACGGAATGTTTTTCGACAGTATTCGTAACACCGGAAATTGGCTTCGACGGCTTGTTGAAACATGGTAACAAGTGGATATCATCGGCTAGCCACGAGGACATTGAAAGCGCGCTGTATGCGAAAGACCATTATTTGCGGAATTTACCGATTGAACGGCACACAGTTCGGCAATTAATTCATACTCGTCCAGAGCATGGCTGGACAAGCAAAGAACTTATCATCGGAATAGTTGCGAAGGCTTTTCTAGCGAAGGACGGAGCCGGTATTGCCCTGGTCATCATTAAAAATGGTTCTCACATAAAATTTTGGGAAAGTCTGGTTGCCACTTTCGGTCAGGATGCGCTATTCATAAAAATAGTTCGTGATCCGCGTGCCGTGGTCAATTCAAAGATTAAGACTCAACGCCCATACTCGCCTGATGAAAAGATGGGATGGGGAGGCGTATTGCTTGCGGCTCTGCGTTGGCGACAATACGTGATGAAGCTATTCGCCATGCAGGCCTCTCAGGCCCATGTCGCCTGTATTCACTACGAGGATTTACTTACTCATCCCGATGCGGTCATGCAATCATTAGCGACCTTCCTCGCTTGTCAATCGAAGCCCAGTGAATCCAGAAAGCGAACCTATGTTATACCCGATCAGGAAAAGGACGTTCATAGTTTGGTACTCGCGAAGAATATGCAAACTTCGCGAATAGAGGCCTGGAAGTCAGAGCTATCCGTACAGGACACATCTATAATTGAAGCAGTAGTTTGGAAAGAGATGTGCAAATTGGGTTACTCTCCGGTAACAAATCTAAAGTTGTTTGACAGATTCTGTTGGATAATCAGCATGCTTCCGAGCACTGTTTGGGCATTGTGGACGCATAAACGGCTCAGACTATCACGGCGCCGTTGAGAGTATGCAGAAAGCTTTCATCAATAACAGTAAAAGCATGGGGCTACCCGATCGGTGGAAGTGCCTGCTGGCAGGCGTGCTGTTTTATGTGGTTGCAGATGGAGGCTTTTTTTCCAGTCTGGATGCCTGGGTGTATGTTGCAATTATCGCAATCTTCATGCCGCGATTATCTGTCTGCCTGCTGGTCGTAGTTGGTGCCGTACAGGATGCTCCAGGTCTGGCAAATCAGTGGTGGTATTTTGCATTTGCAACAGTCGGACTGAGTACCATTGTCCAATACATCGCTACTTCTAGACATTCAAAGGTAATGCGCTGGACAGATCAGCGATTTATGCGGTGTGTACTGTTTGCAGTTTGTGTCATGTTGTATGGGTTCTTAATATCGCTCATACAAAATTATCTTGGCGGATACATGCAATCCCCGGATCGCCCGCCCGTGCTGATCGCTGGTTTAGCCTGCTTCATGATCGTTGTGGCGCTGGTATCGCTGCGACTTTTAGACCGTAACAGCGAGGTAAGAAAGGGTTTTCAGTACGTGCTTATGCTTGCGGTGTTTCACGGCATTATTGTTCTTATTCTGCAGGCCGCAGTCAGTAGCACTCTGTTTCACTCATCCATGGGCGTGCAGAACATCTCCGCCGCTGCGCAATTAACCGAAAAAACGGCATTCGGTATCCCACGTCTTACCGGTACGTACCTCACACCCAATGGGTTTGGGTTATATATGGCGTTTTTGTTAGTCATGAGTATTTATTTGGGCACCGAGAACGGCAGAAGGAATACCTGGATGGTTTGGGGGTTCATATTACTTGGCACGCTTTTTTCCGTGGCCGTAATGTCCAAAGATGTCGCTTTGTGTTTTATGGGATGTGCGATCCTGCTGTTAGCGTGGCGCTATGGCTGGTGGCGTACCATTGCGCTCATCATCCTGGCAGGAGTAGCGGTTATAATCGCAATAGATGTGCGATCTGGCTCAGACTTGGCCAGCATAGCATCGGCGTTTCGCATACAAAGCGTGGCAAGCGCACACGGCAGCTATCGTATCCAGGCTTGGAACTACGTCATTTCAAACTTCACGCTGACGGATTGGCTTGTGGGCACAGGCCTTGCTTCATGGCCAACCATGTTTCAGCATGCTCTAGGCTTCAGATTGGCTGATCCGCACACCTGGGTGCTATCGGTACCCGGAAGTTTCGGTTTTATAGGGTTGCTGTTCTACGCTTATCTGGGCATGCGTCTTCTGCTCTCGGGGTTTGCAGGCAGTGCGAGAGTCAGGTTTCTGGCGTTTGTTTTGCTGTATGTCATTTTCATTATTGATCTCTTTGAAATAATGCTACCGTTGGGGAATACTCCTGTTACCTATGTTCTTTGGTTATTGATCGGATTGTGCCTTAACTGTAAACGAACCTCGACACGGGAAAGGGTGGCCATATCGTCTCTGCGCCAGATGGAGATTGGCGCAAGGTGAGTGCGGATGCCGCATATAAGCCTCGCTCCTTCCGGCGCAACGTGCTTTTCAGTGCCGGTAGCACCACAGTCGGGTCGCTGGCGCAACTTGCGCTGGTGATGGTGTTATCCAGGATACTCAGGGCAAATGATTATGCGGGTTTTCTGACGGCTGTTGCCCTTGTCGCGGTGGGCGACATGGCTTCCGACTTCGGCACACGCATATGGGCAATGCGAGAGTTCGCGCTTAAAGGGGTTTCGCAGGATACTTTCCTTGTCAGTTTGTATAGCAAGTTGACATCGTCGGTAATTGTTACCGTCATCATTCTGTTGCTCGGTCCCCATGCCCTGATCATTTCCTTTCCGGATATTCTTATATGCATCTTTATCGCGTGTACCCAGCCGGCTACCGATCCTGCGCTCTGGTATTTCCGTGGCCGCGAACGTTTAGACCTCGAGGCCTTGTCAGTCGTGCTGTACCGGGTCGCGTATGCGCTGGTTCTGGCATGTCTGGCCTACCTGGGAGTGCCGTTAACGTTACTGCTCATTGTTTGGCTGGGCATCAATGTCTTGCGCATCACGGCCGAGCTAACCAGCACGCCTTTACGATTTGTCTTTAGCCCGGGTTCAAACACGCTGATTTGGTATTTTCAGCAGGTGAAACGAGTGATACCGGTGACATTCCCCATTGGAGCCGCCTTTCTGCTGGTGACTTTCTACCAACGACTGGGGGTGTTATCACTCAATGCGCTGCGCGATACGCATCAAGTGGCACTTTACGGAACGGCCTTTTCTCTGGTTGGCGCCGCTGGTTTTATCGCGGTTAGCATCACCAATGCAACTTTCCCCGCGCTGAGCCGGGCAATCGAAGCCAAAAACATGGCGGCGGCCTGTGATCTCATCTTCAAGAAATTCAGCCTGATTGCATTGTTTTTTGTGCCCATGACATGCCTCGGGATACTGCTTTCGCCGCTGGCTATCGCAACCTTATATGGTGCAGATTATCGCGATGCCGGTTTTGTCATGGTTCTGTTAATGCCGGGCCTGTATATATCCAGTGTAAATTTCGGCGCGAAGTATGCTTTGAATGCCATCAATATGAATTGGCAGGATGCAGTTGCGACTGTTATCAGTATTGTGGTTTTCATGGCGATATTTTTCATTCCACTTAATATCCAGAAATCGGAGCAGGCCGCCGTTGCCTGGGGCATTGGGGAATGCTTGGGTCTGCTGCTACGCTACAGTTTCATGCGTTTGAAAGGTGGACTGAAGATCCGTCATTTCTGGTTTTTCATCCTGTTATTCATCGGATTGTTCGCGCTTACTTTCTTGCTCAAAGGCGCCGGCCTGTCCCTGAGGGATGAGGTGTTGGCCAGTGCACACCATTTATTGCATCACTGAATCATGAGGGTTTGCAATGAGCACTGAGGGGTTTGCCGGGTTCTTGAAAGAAATGGGGCATAATGTGCGCTCCGCAGCGGGTGTGCATTGGTACAACGATCATCCCCATATCTATACGAGCTTCCCCTTTCAGCGCAGTGTGAATGCGGATGATTTGATATTGAAGAACGTACTGGGGAAAGATGGATGGGCGGTGAGATATCCATGTCAGATAGGGCAAGGGCGGAAAAGCTACCGCCTTGTTTGCGCCATACCGGATTACGGTATGCATTGCTTGAGCGGCAAGGCGCGCAATCAGACCCGTCGTGGGCTCGAACAGTGCGTGGTCCGTGAGGTCACGTTTGCAGAACTGGCGCAGCAGGGGCTGCGCCTGAACCGGGAAACGCTGGTAAGACAAAAGCGCAGAATCTCCGCCGACTTTGATGAGCATTGGCGGCGCTATTTCACGGCCGCGGAAGAGGCGGAAGGTGCCTGTGCATGGGGCGCCTTTGCGGGCGAAAGGCTTGCCGCTTATCTCATTGCTTTTGAGATGGAGTCCGTGGCGCACGTGCTGATTGTCCGTTCCAGTACCGAGCATCTGAAGATTTATCCCAATAACGTACTCCTATACGGTTTTTTGCAGCATGCGCTTGGCAAAGGTGGCTACCGAGAGGTATCCATCGGGCTGGAATCCATCCGCAAGGACCTGACATCACTCGATCATTTCAAGCGGGGCATGGGTTTTTCCGAAGTTGAGATTGGTCAGCGCGTGGAACTCGCGCCGGCCTTGGCCAGAATGCTACCGTCACCGATCCTTAGCGTGCTGCTGGGAATCGCACCGGTTTGGCAGCATGGCGAGAATCTCGACAAACTGGCTGGGTTGCTTCAGTGGTACCGGGAGCAGCAATGCCGGTGATTCATGTTATTTATTGGGCATCGCTAGGGCTGTTGTACTACATCTACGATGGCTATTTGCGCGTATTGCAGATCCTCGCGATCTTTCACCGCGAAACTCAAAATTCGACTGGGCCGGATTCCAAACTGAAAGTGACAGTGCTCATCACCGTCCACAACGAGGCACACCAGATTCGCGAGAAGATCGCCAATGTACTGGAAACGGACTTTCCTGCGGGGCGATTGGAAGTACTGGTTGCGTCCGATGGATCCACCGACGGAACAGACGATCTCGTCACTGGCTATGAAGATGGGCGCGTGAAATTGTTCCGTCGGCGTGCGCGTGGCGGCAAAACTGCCACGCAGAACGACGCTATCCGCCAAGTCAAGGGCGACATCGTTGTTTTCACCGATGCCGCGACACGGTTTGATGCGGCATTTCTACACGAAATATGTTCGCCTTTCTCCGACCCCGTCATTGGTGCGGTAGACGGTCATTTACTGTTCAAACAGGATATGAACAGTGACCTATCCGCCAGCCAGGGGTTTTATTGGAACTACGAACTCAAACTGCGCCGCCTGGAGAGTCGACTGGGGATACTGGCGATCGCGTCTGGTGCCTGCCTCGCAGTACGGCATGCTCTGCTGCTTGAGATGGATCCATCCATTGGAGAGGATTGTATTGTGCCGTTGGATGTCGCCTTTCTGGGGGGGCGGGTGGTGCACGCGGAACAAGCCCAGGCTTTCGACCGCATGGATATTTCTCCCAAGCGGGAATTTCGCACGCGGGTTCGCATGACCGCGCGCAACTGGACCGGCACCTGGGCGCGCCCCGAACTGCTGAATCCATTGTGGCACCCGGGCTATGCACTGGCACTTTGGTCGCACAAGTTGCTGCGCTGGCTGTCTCCATTTTTCATCGTCTTGATGTTTCTTTCGGCGCTGGTCCTCGGTCTGCTATTCGGTGGCTGGCAATGGTTATATATGATCATTCCCGGCGGAATCCTGAGTGGCGGAACTGTGGGGTGGGCAATGGAGCGTGGCCGCCTGCGCGTGCCGGTTTTGGGCACACTTTATAGTTTCGGCCTGGCGAATCTCGGTTTTTTGTTCGGTGTGCTCAAGGCTTGGTTCGGCAAGCCCATTTTGACATATAAGTAGATATGGAGTAGGGTTTTACTCGCCATCTCGCCATCTCGCCATCTCGCCATCTGAATGAGATTTTAATCTCCAAATTCTTGAAGGAGATAATCAGTAAAAACCGCCAGGTTTGTATCCCTTATAGCCATTCTCTGGCTTTCACTGGGGCTAATGCTCGAGGTACTAGCCGCAACGCCTGTGGCGCTGAGCTTTACCGCCGGGCAAACCATCACGTCTTTGCAGCAGCCTTGCACGATGGCGACCGGAGATATTTGCGGCAATAGCGTCAATGATTTGGTGATCTTCGACCGCAATACTTTGACGGTAAACGTCTTGCTGAACGACCGCAGCCGCAATTTTATCTTGCGCTGAGACGGAGGAGTGCCTGCGAAAATGAAGCAGGAGGAATCGTTCTGCTAAATTGCTAGGTGTTCCCTATCGCATAATTTACAAAGCTGATAGAGCAATTTACGCAGTGAACTTGATTAGAGGAGGGCCCTATGTATAGGGTGAAAGTTTTGAAGGCGGTGTTGTTACTTGCTTTAGTTTTGCTATTTACCCCAGCCGTTGCGCTTGCGGGGAATCCTCTCATTATTACGTTTGGGCCGCCCCAGCTCTACGCTACCGGCAACTATCCCGATAGCGTCGCGATGGGGGATCTTACCGGCGACGGAACGATGGATCTGGTAGTAGCCAACCTGCTAGATAATACCGTGAGTGTATTGCTTGGTAACGGCGATGGCACGTTTCAACCCCAGGCGGTTTATCCCACGTGCACCCTTCCTGTGCAGGTGGTAATAACGGACATGAACCAGGATGGAAAACCTGATTTGGTGGTGTTGTGTACGACTGATCAAGGGGCGGATTGGGTTCCCAGCACGGTTAGTGTGTTACTCGGAAACGGTGACGGCACCTTTCAAACACATAATGACTATTCGACTCAGGTTGGCACTTGGCAGTCCAGCGGGGAATACGTACCTACACAACTTCTGGTGGGCGATCTGAATGGAGATGGCTATCCTGATGTGGTTACGCTGGGTTACGGTGCGCGTGCGGGGGATGTACACGTTTTGCTGAATGCCGGTGCCGGTCAGAATGGTGTCTTGCAGCCGGTGATGCTAGCAGATTCTGCATTGGCCGATGGGGGCACGCTGCTTGATATCAAAGGTGATGGGACACTTGATCTTGCCTATGTGCTTCCGTTCTACGGAGTGTGGTGGGCTCTCGGTGACGGCAACGGCCATTTCACGAACGACCAGACTCAAAACCTGTGTACTTCGGCGGAGAGCTGTGAAAATTACTTTCCTGGCGTTATCGCCGGTGACGTAAATGGTGATGGCAAGCCCGACCTGGTAGTCTCGATGGGAGGAGAAGGACCTTGCACCATGATCAATGAAGGCAATGGGAATTTCACTACCTGCCAGTACAGCCTAATGGTGCCCCAGTTTAGCAACCAAATTGCCTTAGCTGATTTCAACAATGGTGGTCGCATGGATCTTCTCACAATGTATATTCCGTACGGGGGTGACATCTGTGAGTCTATAACACTGCAGGTTCTTCTTGGCCATGGTCACGGAACATTTCAGGTTGGCCCGACGCTGCTGAATGATGGCGATGAAAACTGTGATAATATTGCCGGCTCATTTAACTTCGCTATTGGCGACTTGAATGGTGATGGCCTACCGGATGTAGCCATGACTTCACAGAATGGCGGCGTCCAGGTATTTCTAAATACCAGCAGTACTCCCGACCAGGCTCCGGTAGCCAGCAATGCAAGCTTCGGGGTGCAGGAATTAAATGGTCCCCAGCCCCTGAATGACATGCTGACTGCACGTAGCCCGGTGGACAACCCACTGACGTTTACAGTAGTCAATGCGCCGACCCACGGCACCGTTCAAATCACGGATATTTCCACGGGAGCGTTTACCTATGTTCCCGCCGCCAATTTTCCGTCAAGCGGAGATTCGTTTACCTTTAATGCGAATGATGGTTATATGACTTCCAATACTGCCACAGTGACGTTGACGGCAGCCTCAACCAGCAACCAGTCCGGCGGCAAGGGTAAGGGCGGGGGCGGAGGTTTGGATATGCTGGGTCTCGGCGTGCTAGGGATGATATTTTTGCGGAAAAGGCGGCGCGCATAACCGGCGATTGCCGTGGGGACCATGGATGGAAATGGAAAACTTGATCTCGTTTTCACCAAAGTCGCCAAGCTATACGGGACGTATAATGTGGGCACCACTGCCGAGATGCTCTGCTTTATAATCTGCTGCCCCTTTGGGGCTTTAATACCCGCTTCCAGCGTAGTTTCTTGAGCGTTACGCAACCCTCCAAGGTCATGAACATGACAGAGCCGTTTATACCGTTCGCGCGTCCCGCAATCGGCAAAGAAGAGATTGAGGCTGTCGTAGATACGCTGCGAAGCGATTGGATTACCACGGGGCCCAAAACACAGAAATTCACCGAAGCCTTGCGTGACTACCTGGGTGCTGCAGAAGTCTTATCACTCAATTCCTGCACTGCCGCATTGCACACGGCCTTGGTAACTTGGGGTATCGGTCCTGGGGATGAGGTTATCACCACTCCCATGACTTTCGCGGCTTCGGTCAACGTGATCGAGCATGTGGGGGCGAAGCCGGTGCTGGTGGATGTGCAACCCGATACGCTCAACATAGACCCAGAAAACATCAAAGCCGCCATCACCGCTAAGACCCGCGCCATCATTCCCGTGCATTACACCGGCCACCCAGCTGATCTCGACGAGATTGACGCCATTGCGAAATCCCATCGCCTGCACGTGTTGGAAGATGCGGCCCATGCTATTCCGGCGAGATACCGCGGAAAGATGATCGGTTCAGGCACAAATCCGGTGGCCTTCAGCTTTTATGCCACCAAGAATCTTACTACTGCAGAGGGTGGAGCGCTAACCGGTCCACAGGATTTTTTGGAAAAGGCCAGGGTCGTAAGCCTGCACGGGATGAGCCGTGATGCCTGGAAACGTTACGGCGAGGAAGGCAGTTGGTTTTATGAGGTTGTGCTGCCAGGTTTCAAATACAACATGACCGACATCCAGGCAGCACTAGGTCTGTGTCAATTGCACAAACTTGAGATGTTCCAGCGTCGCCGCCGTGACATTGTGCAGAAATATAATCAAGCCTTCGCACAGAGTGAGTTGTTTCAGATCCCAACAACGCGCAGTTATGTTGAACACGCTTGGCATCTCTATGTGCTGCGCTTGAATCTCGATGCCTTCAAGATAAATCGCGACCAGTTCATTGAGGAACTGAAAGCCAGTGGTATCGGTACCTCTGTGCACTTCATTCCCGTACACCTACATCCCTTTTACCGTGACAAATATGGCTACACACCCGTGCAGTTTCCGGTGACCTATGGCAACTATCAGCGAATGTTGAGCCTACCGCTGTATCCGACCTTAAGCGATGCAGAAGTGACCAGGATCATAGGATCGATACAGGCTATCGCCCGCAAGTACCGGCGATGAGCGTTTCCAAGCGCAGTTTCGACATTCTAATTGCAACGTTCGGTGTGATCCTGTGTATCCCCGTTTTCCTGGTGGTAGCTGCGACCGCCAAACTGAAAGACCGGGGGCCGGTGTTCTTCCGGCAGGAACGCATCGGTCTGGGAGGTCGGCCGTTTCATATGTGGAAATTCCGCTCGATGGTACAGGATGCCGCCATGTTGGGCGGTCAGCTCACAGTAGAGGGTGATCCGCGTATCACCCGCATAGGCGGAATGTTGCGCAAGTACAAGCTTGACGAACTTCCACAGTTGCTGAATGTACTGATTGGTCACATGAGTCTTGTGGGCCCGCGCCCCGAGGTGGCCAAGTACGTAGCACTCTACAACGCCGAGCAGCGGAAGGTACTCGACTTGATGCCCGGCATAACCGATCCGGCATCCATTGCTTACCGTGACGAAAGCCGCTTATTATCCAAAAGTCCGGATCCAGAGCGCTTATATATGGAAATCATCATGCCGGAAAAAATACGGATCAATCTGGAGTACGCACAACATGCCACATTGTGGAGCGATATGAGGGTGATGCTGCTAACCTTGCGTAAACTGCTGGCCTGATGGCTATTTACATGCCTGATCAGTATCAATGGGCGTAGAATTGTGAGATCAAACGTCGAGATGCGGATTTCTAAAATTCAAAGGCATGAAACGTGATATCAAAGCTGGTGGCGACTGCAAGATCCTTGGGCAAGAGAGGTCTTCTGCGGACATGTAAACTCATGTGGGCATATTGCGAGGACTATTGTTTTGATCTTCGCTACGGTATTGATACCACGCGCCGTCAAGATATCGAATCTTTGAATGTCATTGGCATCAATCGGGGCCGTGCCCAGGGTTACCAGCCAACCCATATACGTGCTTTTATTGGCCTGATGGACACACTGCGGCTGCCGGCTGGACTTGGCTTCGTGGATTTTGGTTGTGGTAAGGGTCGGGTTCTGTTGTTGGCATCGCGATTCAATTTTCGTGTGATTCGTGGTGTGGAGTTCTCCCCAAATCTTTGCCGCCAAGCCCGGGCAAACATCGAGAAGTTCCAGGACTTAGCCTCCCTGCATAAGGATATCTCGGTTCTTGAAGGTGATGTGGCCAGCTATGTCGTAAAGGCAGACGAACACGTGTTCTTTCTGTTTAATCCGTTTGATGCAGTCATTATCAGCAAGGTGTTGGAAAACATCATTAAATCTTTGCAGTTCGCTAACAGAGTGGTTTACTTTATTTATAATAATCCAGTACATGACGAGGTATTGAGGGAATATGGTCTCTTCAGGACTAGAAAAGAATATTTGATTCGTGAAAGTCGCTTTACCGTCTATTCAAATACTTAAGTAACCTTGCCCGTACTGATTATGGATGAATCATTTGTATGAAGAGGTTTCACGTACAAAAATCAAGTCTAAATATAATTTTGGGTTCCATATTGCT
>JBAVYM010000069.1:0-42959 GCA_049698775.1 Gammaproteobacteria bacterium | reverse complement strand
TCGAAAAAGAGCCTTTGCATCAGCTACTTACCGAAATGGCGCCGATGGCGGAAACTACTCCCTTCGCTAACCAGTTGATCTTGTTATGAAACGTGTCGGACACTACTGATTTGCAATGTCACATTGGAATCTCTCACATGTATATGAATTATATGATCGGTTATAAATGGTGGCACTTACCGGCGATTGCGACTGCCTCCGCAATGTCGATCACGATATGTATCTATCTGATTTCTGTCAGTCAGTTCGGTGCCAACATGGCATTTATGTTCAACAATCTGATTTGATGCCTGCCAGCGCGGCATGCACCTGATCTATATCCGTGGTAATGACTAAGGAAGGACGCCGTGGACATAAGGCGGCGTTTCCTCATGCAGAACCATTTACGAGGCTTCAGACTCGCTTGGTTGAATGTGGCGTCGGCAATAATTGCCTATGTGTAGATCAAATACACCGGAATCAAGCGTATAGTCCAGCTTGCTTCTGTATTTCCCCGGTAAATATCCGATGAATCGACATGCACCCAGTTTCTACGGCGCCTCCAGCGCCGAATACAGCTATCGCGTTTTCTCCCAAAATTTCAAACCTGAAGATAACCAGTTCTACAATTACATATTTGCGAGTCTGTCGTCGGAGGGTAACTGGATCCCGGTTTTCATCGGACAAGGTGACCTGAAGCAATACCTCAGCGACCAGGCTCATGTACGGGAGGTGGCGCTTACAAGCGTCACCCACGTAAGCGACCAGGCGCATATACGCGAGGTAGCGCTTACAAATGTCACCCACGTACTCGCGCATATGAGCCCGGATGAGCGGCAACGGCGCATGGAAGCATTGGATATGCTTGCCAGTCATCCCCAAGCGCATGAATTTACCGGCCGTAACGGCAGTACCTTGGCGAGCGCATCGCATTTGAGCGCACCAGAAACCGGGCGGGACATTGCGCTTATCAATAAATCATCGTACCGCCCTTTCTACAATGAGCAGACCTTCAAAACCCACACCCCTTCGATGCAATCGCTTGATACGGTGTGGACTCGACTGCGCAACAAGGGCTAGCAGAATAACAGGGGGACCGGCCACAAATCTTCTGCTAATCCGATTCTGACTCGCTCCGCGTATCCCTCAGCCTCAGTGAAACACGAGCCTTCGAGAAAAGACCATCGCGATTCAGGCTTGGTCTGAGCCTCGCGTCCATTGGCGATCGGTGCAGGCGAATTTACGCCGAGACATCCTCCAGAAATGTCGCCGACGGCACGAAAAACAGCGTGCCGGTCACCGCGCGGCTGAAGTCCAGTAGCCGGTCGTAATTGCCGGGTGGTTTGCCGACGAACATGTTCTCGAGCATCTGCTCGATCCGCTTCGGGGAGCGGGCATAGCCGATGAAATAGGTGCCGAACTCGCCCTTGCCCACATCCCCGAACGGCATGTTGTCGCGCACGATCTCCAGTTGCTTGCCTTCTTCCGTGATGGTTGTCAGGGTGTTATGCGCTGAAGTTGGTTTAACGGCATCGTCCAGCTCAATGTCGGACAGTTTGGTTCTGCCGATAATTCTCTCCTGCTCCTCGACCGGCAGCTTGTTCCAATTGTTCAGGTCATGCAGGTATTTCTGGACGATCACATAGCTGCCGCCGGCGAACGCGGCATCCTCGGCGCCGATAAGCGTGGCCTCGGCCGCGGCCTGTGCCACCGGGTTTTCCGTGCCATCCACGAAGCCCAGCACGTCGCGCTCGTCGAAATAGCCGAAGCCGTGCACCTCGTCGGCGACGGACACGGCGCCGTGGAGCCGCGACATGATCTGTGTTGCCAACTCGAAGCACAGATCCATGCGCGCGGCACGGATATGAAACAGGATGTCACCTGGCGTCGCTACGGCCTGATGCCGGCCGCGGATTTCGCGGAACGGATGCAGTTCTTTCGGCTTCGGCGCTCCAAAGAGGCGGTCCCAGGCATCGGAGCCAAACCCCGTGACACAGGACAATTGGCCATCGAGGGCGCGAAAGCCAACGCCGCGGACCAGCGCGGCCAGATTGCCGCATAAGCTCCGTACCGCAGCAGCATGTTCCGAACCGGCATTCAGCGTGACGACGAGAAAAATGGCGGCACGCGTGAGCTTTGCGTCAACGCTTTGTGGTATTGGGGACGGCACATCTGACTCCTGAGAGGCCTACTTGGGGACAGTTAATGCACATACCAACAGTGGGCAGACTAAAAAACTCAGTCTATCCATTATCATTCCACCCCGCGAATCCATCAATCCAACCATCCTGCTGCGGTCGCTCAACGATCAATGGTTGCCATGTTCGTGGCGGCGTAACGCGGCCCGGAGATTTTTTCCGGAGCCATGGCATCGTCGAGTAACTTCAACTGCCCGGTGTCGAGCTGGATCTGCCCGGCAGCGATATTCTCTTCCAGATAGCTCAAATGCTTGGTGCCGGGAATCGGCACGACATCCTGGCCCTTGTGCAATAGCCAGGCGAGCGCGATCTGCCCGGGCTTCACTTTCTTGGCCGTGGCCACATCGCGCACCACCTGCGCGGCCTGCATATTGGCGTCGAAGTTCTTGCCCTGGTAGCGCGGATCGCCACGCCGGAAGTCATCGGGCGGATAGTCTTCGGCACGCTTTACTGTGCCGGTCAAAAAACCGCGGCCCAGGGGCGAAAAGGCCACCAAGCCGATACCAAGTTCACGCAGCGCCGGGATGACGTCGGCTTCCAGGTTACGTTCCCAAAGGGAATATTCGCTCTGCAAGGCGGATACCGGGTACTCCGCATGCGCGCGACGGATGTTGGCGACGCCGGCTTCGGAAAGACCGAAATAGCGGACCTTGCCCTGCTTCACCAAGTCAGCGACGGTGCCGGCCACATCTTCCATAGGCACGGCCGGATCCACGCGGTGCTGATACAGGAGATCAATATAGTCGGTGCCCAGCCGATGCAGTGAACCTTCCACCGCATCGCGGATGTGCTCGGGCCGGCTGTCCCGTTCGGTGCCCACCTGCTTGCCGTCCTTGATGCGAAAGCCGAACTTGGTGGCGATCACCACTTGCTTGCGTCGCCCCTTGAACGCCTTGCCGAGCAACTGCTCGTTGGTGTGCGGTCCGTAGACCTCGGCAGTATCGAAGAAGGTGCATCCCAGTTCGATAGCGCGATGCAGCGCGGCGATGGATTCGGCTTCGTCCGCCGGACCATACGACTGGCTCATGGGCATGCAGCCAAGTCCGATCGCCGATACCTCCAGTCCCTGACTGCCCAGTTTGCGTTTGCTCAAAGTCATGATGGCTGTCCTCTGGATATGAATTAAATGGAATAATAGAGGATAGACCACTGATTTATAAAGCCGTTGCTTACCCAGTTCCGCTGTCGAGGGCGTACTTATGAATACAAACTCCATACGCAAACACTTAACGCCTGAAATACACTGCTGAATCACTAAGAGCGTCTAACAAAATGCACAGTGTTTCGCCTTCCCCCTCTCCCCTGGAGCGAGAGGGTTAGGGGGAGGGGGAACAACAGGTCATTTTGTTAGACGCTCTAAGGAGAAGGTATGCGTCCCGGTCTTGTCATCATGATCCTATGGGGAGCTTGGATACTGTCCTGGCTGGCGGCCATGCTATGGAGCGCGCGCACGGAAAAGCGCGCGGATTTCCGCACCGAACTGAGTTATCGCGTCGTACTGGTGCTCGGCGCAGTTCTATTCTTCGTGCCGGCGCATGGCTATTACGGCCCACTGCGCTTCTGGTACATCGGCTGGTATGGCGCCTGGATCTGCACGGCCTTGATCGCGCTCGGTTTTGCATTCACTTGGTGGGCGCGCATCCATCTCGGGACTTTATGGTCCGGCACCATAACCAAGAAGACTAATCACCGGGTTATAGATACTGGGCCCTACGGTATCGTCCGCCATCCGATCTATACCGGCCTGCTGCTCACGATGCTGGCCACGGCCGCTGCCAAGGGCACGCTACTCGGCATCGTTGGTGCCTTGCTCCTCAGCGTGGGCTTGTGGATGAAAGCACGACTGGAGGAACGCTGGCTCAGCCAGGAATTGGGTGCGGCTGCTTACCAAACGTACCGGCGTAAGGTGCCAATGCTGGTGCCGTTTGGGCCGAAAACTAAATCATGATCAAGATAAGCAGCGGCTGTCATTGCGGCAACCTCCGGATCGACCTGGAGCTGACGCGTGCCCCGGACACCTACAATCCGCGCGCCTGCGACTGCGATTTCTGCCGCAAGCATAGTGCCGCCTATGTTTCCGATCCGCAAGGGTCATTGGCCATCCGCATCCAGGACGAGAGTCTACGCGGGACGTACCGCCAGGGCAGCGGTCAGGCCGAGTTTCTGTTCTGCACCCATTGCGGCGTGTTGGTGGGCGTGCTCTACCGCAACGATGGACGGCTTTATGCCGCCGTGAACGCCAAGGCTGTTGAGGGCGGAAAGGCATTCGGTGCAGAACAGCCCATTTCGCCCAAGACCCTGTCGGCCAGCGAGAAGGTGAAGCGCTGGCAAGACGTCTGGTTTTCCAATGTCAGTATCGTGACTGACGACTGCACTGCTCGGCGCGGGTAAATTCGGGGTCGCAGGTGCAGCCAGAAAATTCAACCGAGTAATTTCTGAAAAGTTCCGTTCGTACTGAGCCTGTCGAAGTATGAACGAAAATCTTCTTCAAAGATTCCAACTTGTTGTGGAGTGCCCTTCGACTTCGCCGCTGCGCGGCTACGCTCAGAGCCTGCCCCGGACTCGATTCGGGGGGCGAACGGGAAAGAAAAGAGTGTCACGATCCCTTGCCTTAGTGCTACATTGCGCGCCCATCAAATGTTTCCTGTTGCAGATTATCAAGGAAGTTTTTCAGTTCTGCCGTGCGTGCCTTGCCGATGCGCTGCGCGGTTTTGGTGATGAGCCGTGGCGGGATGTCCGTCAGGAATCCGCGTAGCGTTTTCACTGCCGGTTCAAAGCTCGGGGCTTTCGCGCCGGTCAGCGCGATGATGCGCGCGGCGCCGATGTCACCGAGAAAGTCCAGCGAATCGGCGTCGTGCAGCACGATGGCGGTGGCATCGTTGCCGGGATTGCTGTAGTACATGTGGCCGCGCTCGGCGGCCTGTACCGCGGCGAGTTTCTGCATGGGAAAGCCGGTGCCGCGCAACATCGCGTCGGCCTGTTCAGCCGCGCATTCGCCGTGCTCCAGCTTCTTATCCTTGCAAGGCATGAACGCGGCCATGTCGTGCAGGAAGGACGCGGCGAACAGCACATCGGTATCTATATGCAGACCGTCGCCTTTGGCCAGCCTGAGCGCCAACAGATAGTTGCGCTCGGAGTGTTGCCAACCCCATGCGGGATGCAGAAAATCCTTGCGCGCCAGTTCATAAATTTTGACCTTCCACGGTGCATTGAGCGGAATACCCGCCGCCGATGCTGCCGGTGCGTTCGCCGCAAACGCCGGCTGCGCAAACGTCAGCATCAAAAGCACTGCCGCAAACGTTCCAAATCCCGTCGCTATCCGCGGCATCTGCTTGTGATGATTGATCATGATCATGCCTCCTTCAGGCAAGTAAGAAGTATCGGATGCATTTCGCCGCTGATGCATAAAATCTATTTCTAACCCGCGGCCTATTCCCATGGCGGGTGTGCTTTTGGGGAAATTCAATCGCCCTCCGCCACACCGGGTGCGGAGAAACGGCTTTTATCTTTGCCGATCTGATGGCTCAGATCACGGCCCCAGATTCCGTAAGTCAGCAGTGACAGAATCACGCCGCAGGTCACGTAGAACGCCGGCGCCATGGGATTTCCCGTCAAATGGATGAGCGTGGTGATGAAGAACGGCGCGAGTCCGCCGAACAGCATCACCGCGAGGTTGTAGATGATGGCCACACCGGTGGCGCGTACGCCCACCGGCACGGTTTCGGTTACCGCTGCGGGAAACGGTCCCCAGAGGAACGCCATGCAAAACGTGGCAGCGAACTGCAACAGCAGGTAGCGGCCGAGGCCGGGCGCGCGCAGCACCCAGGCGGTGAATACGAGCATCACGAGCGCGTACAGGATCATGGCAGTTACCAGCATTCGCTTGCGGCCCCAGCGATCGGAGAGCTGTCCCGCGAGCGGGCATATCAGCGTCAGCATCAATCCGCACAGCATGGTTGGCAGCGCGGCTTGCGCCAGACTCAGCTGCAGTTTGTTGACCGCAAAGATCGGCATGTAAATGAAGGTCACGTAAAACGACGCGGTGGCCGCGACGGTGAGACCGAAGCCGCACATGAGGTTCACGCGCGCATCCTTGAATCCGGTTTTGAAATCGGCGGCCGTCGGCTTGGGATGGGAGCGCTTGTAGGCGGTAAATTCCGGTGATTCCTGCAGGCGCCGGCGGATGTAAAAACCCACTGGTCCGACCAGAATTCCGAACAGGAAAGGCAGGCGCCAGCCCCAGGCGTGCAACGCGGCTTCCGGCAAACAGGCGGTGAGAATGTAAGCGGAGAATCCCGCGAGGGTCACGGCGAGCGCCTGCGAGCACATCTGGTAACTGCCGTAATATCCCTTCTGCCCGGCGGGCGCATATTCCACCAACAGCGCGCTGGCGCCAGAGAATTCTCCGCCGGCGGAAAATCCCTGCAGGATGCGCGCAGCCACCATCAGTATCGGTGCCGCCAAACCGATCACGGCATACGCGGGGATCAGGCCCATGCAGGCAGTTGCCAAGGCCATCAGCAGCACCATGACGGCAACGGCGTTTTTGCGGCCGACGCGGTCGGCGTACACGCCGAAGACAATCCCGCCGATGGGCCGGAAGATGAACGCGACGCCAAGCATGGCGGTGCCGAGCAGCAGCGAACCGGTATGCGATCCGGCCGGAAACAATTCCTGCGCAATCACCAGGATGAACAATCCGAACACCGCGAAATCGAACCATTCGAACGCGTTGCCGATAGTCGAGGCCACGATCACGCGATAGCGCAGCGCCGCTGAAGAAGCCGACGCGGAGGAGGTTATGGTGCTCATGGCCGGCCTGAGCATAGCACCGGTATCGAAGGTTGGCGTTGAACGCCGGATCTCCCGGTTATTACGAGAGGGATTTGTCGCAGTGAAACCCCCAGTAACTGCGGTTTATTTATTGCGGGCCGTATGAGCTGGAACTGCGCCGCCAGTGATTCACCAGCATGTAAAGCCCGCCGATGATGATGAACACCGGCCACCACAGGGTCCAGTCGAGGTTTAGCAGAAACATGAGTGCCACCACGATGATGGCGGCGGCGGAGACCAGCGAGTGCAGCGCCACGCTGTCGAATTTTTGCTTTTCCCGGTAGCGGCGCAGCGCATAGGAGAGCGGTCCGACCGCACCGATCAGGATGAACAGCGCCCACCAGTTCTGGTAGCGCATGAACGGCAGCCGGACGTTGAAGTTCCACAGCAGGAACGCCACACCGATAGCAATCACCACCAGGCCGGTGGTCAAGCCGCTCCAGTGCTTGTAAGCGGTTTTCAATTCAGGGTCTTTCATGGCCATCTCCCGCTCAGGCTATTGATATTACAGTAGTAGCGAAGCCGGTCGGCTGCAAGTGACTAACGTCACTTCTTCCAAGTGATACGATTCACAGGCCCGGTACCACGAGCAGGGCAATACGGATCAAGAGCGCATGAACCGCAAGCTGCATTGGGAAGAGGTGTACCGGCAGAAGCCGGAGGACACGCTGAGCTGGTTCCAGCCATGGCCGGAGATTTCCCTGGCATTGATTCACGCGGCCGGAGTGCGGAAAACTGACGCGCTGATTGACATGGGCGGTGGCGCCTCGCGGCTGGTGGATTGTCTGCTGGCGGCGGGCTTCACGGATATCAGCGTGTTGGATATTGCGGAACAAGCCTTGCAGAAAGCCAAGGCGCGTCTCGATCATTCCTCGATGCAGATGCATTGGATAGCGGCGGATATCACTCAATGGCAGCCGCAGCGAAAGTATCGTTTATGGCATGACCGTGCGGTGTTCCATTTTCTGATTGATCCGGCCGAGCGCGCCGCCTACCGGGAGAATCTGGAAGCAACGCTCCAGCCCGGCGGCACGGCTATCATCGCTACTTTCGCACCGGACGGTCCGGAACGCTGCAGCGGTCTGCCGGTGCAACGCTACTCACCGGAAACCCTGGCAATTGAACTGGGCCCGCAATTCCGCCTCTCGGCTCAGCGGGCAGAAACTCACTTCACGCCTGCAGGCAAGATTCAACAGTTTCAGTATTCCGTGTTTGTGTACCGTGCTTGAATGTTATTGAGAGCGGCCGTGCGTTGACTGTGCCACGGCGCAGGTCCGGGTATAAGCTATGCACGCATTCCCGATGTTTCAAAGCAGTTAGGAGGGGACTATGCGCATCCGTCACGGGTTATGGGTGATCTTGATTGCCGCGCTCTTGGGTTGTGCTTCCACTGGGGAACTTGCGAACAAGCCGGTACAACTGCAACCTGGTCAGGGGATTGCGGCCATTGTGCTGGATGCGCCGAATCGCATCACGCAGATCAAATACGCGGCCAAAGATTCGAACGGCGGCGGTTTTGAAGTGCCTGACACCCAAGGCGGCCCCAGCCTTTATTTGGTTCCGATTCATGCCGGCCGTTACTGCCTGCAGCATTTCCGTTACTGGCAGACGATATTCGATTCCGTTCAGGATCTGGGTTGCTTTACCGCAGTTGCGGGCAAGATCACCTACGCCGGGACCATCGTTCCGAGCCCCTATTTGAGCGGTGCACAGACCGACCAGCAATTCAATCCTGCACAATTCCACGCCATGTTGCAGCAACAGTATCCGGTGATTGCCGGCATGTATGCGGTGGCGTCCGCATCCGAACCTCCGGCCGGTGTCCAAGCTACCCCGGCCAGTAATTTGATCTCCACTTGGGGGGAAAATGTGCCCAACAGGCAGGCGCAGGCAGTTTATGCACAAAACAACTCAAGCTGGTCGGTGGAGATTGTGAATTTGCATTTATACGACTGCAGCAACATCAAACGGGCCTGCGGCACCAGTGCCCTGCATGTAACGCTGGGCCCGTTTGCGCGAAAGGAATTGCTGGTTGTTGAACCAGCGAACACCAATGCGCCGTATGCATATATGTACGATTTCAATTACCACAATGTGGATTGATCACGAGCGAATATCTGTAAACAGGAGAACCCTATGAACTGGAAAACCGATGACTTGGGCAAGTTGCTGTTGCGTTTGACGGTGGGCGTGCTGCTGATTCTGCACGGCACACACAAGATATTTGCCGGACCGCACGAAATCATCGAGATGGTTACAGTGCACCACTGGCCGGCGTTTGTGGCCTACGGCGTGTATCTGGGCGAAGTGCTGGGACCGCTGCTGGTGATTCTCGGGCTCTATGCCCGCATCGGCGGCCTGTTGATCCTCATTGATTTAATCGTGGCCGTGCTGCTGGTTCACGGCGTCAATATCTTCCACCTGAACGGCAGCGGCGGCTGGATCATTGAACTGGAACTGTTCTACGGTCTCGGCGGACTTGCGATATTGCTGCTGGGGGCCGGAAAGTACAGCGTCGCGGGCGCGGCCGGCAAATGGAACTGAAAATCCAGCCGATCAAACCTGCTTGCAAATGCAAAACTCACCCGCGTTCGTGTATGCATTTCTTTGCGACCAGCCACAGCCGGTAATCGCAGAATAATCCATGTCACGTTCCATCTCGGGCCTGCGGGCCGCGTTTGCCGGCATGTGCGCACTGGCGGTCGCTATGGGTGTGGGGCGTTTCGCGTTCACGCCGGTACTGCCCATGATGCAGACCGATGCCGGTCTTACGCTGAAATTTGCCGGCTGGCTGGCGGCCGCCAACTACATCGGTTACTTCCTGGGTGCGCTGTCCGCGATCCGGCTGCGTGTGCGCGAGGCCGTAATTATCCGGATCGCCTTGCTGGCGGTGGTGGTGCTGACGGCGGGCATGGGGTTTACGCACTCACCGGCCGTGTGGTTGGTGCTGCGCGGTCTGGCAGGCGTGGCCAGTGCCTGGGTGTTGGTGTTTGCCTCGGCCTGGAGTCTGCAAATGCTCACCGCCCTGAAACAGCCGTGGCTCGGCGGTATGGTTTTTGGCGGCGTTGGCCTCGGCATCATGTTCGCCGGCGGTTTGTGCCTGGTGCTGCTGCATTTCAGCGCCACCTCGGAGCTGACCTGGATTGCCTTGGGCTTGCTGGCATTGTTGTTGATGCTGCCCACTGGCCCAATCTATCGGGCCACGCCGTCCGCGGACCACAATTCCACTGGCCGCGATCAGCCACCGCCGGGCGGGCGCAGGTATTTATTGCCGGCAATCTGTTACGGCGTCTTCGGTTTTGGTTACATCATTCCGGCCACTTTTCTGCCGGCCATGGCGAAGCGCATCATCCCGGACCCGGCGATTTTCGGCTGGACCTGGCCGTTATTCGGTCTGGCGGCGCTGCTGTCCCCGCTCCTGGCCGGACGGCTGGGGGCGCATTTCACGAACCGCCGCATCTGGGCAGTTGCGCAATTGCTGATGGCGGTCGGCGTGATCCTGCCGGTGATCTGGACGAATATCGCCGCCATCGGGCTCGCCGCATTGTGTGTGGGCGGTACGTTCATGGTAATCACGCTGGCCGGTCTGCAGGAAGCGCGACGGTTGGCGCCGCAGCGTCCAGCGGGTCTGATGGCGGTGATGACCTCGATGTTCGCAGTCGGCCAGATTCTCGGGCCGGTGCTGGTGAGCGTAATGGCAGGAAAATCCTGGGGTTTTACGCTTGCGCTTGCGGTTGCCACGGTATTGCTCGCGGCAAGCGCGCTGGCGTTATGGCGCTCGCACCAAACCGCCGATGCGGGTATCGCGGTGTCCCAAAAAAGTTCCGCGTGATATTTACAGCGCTGTGGACTACAGTCGCGGCAAACACGGGATGCGCATGCAGGATAAAACACCAAGCTCGGTCTTCACCAACCGCGATTTCAACTTGCTGTTCGGCGGGAGTTCGATCTCGTCGCTGGGCGATCAGTTCACGCTGGTGGCGCTGCCTTGGCTGGTGTTGAAGCTCACCGGCAATCCCGCGGCGCTGGGCGCGGTGCTGGCGATGATCGCGCTGCCGCGGGCGGCGTTCATGCTCATCGGGGGCGCGGTGGTGGACCGGATGTCGCCGCGCCGGGTGCTGCTGGCTTCGCGCGCCTGCAACGCCTTGTTCATCGCCATACTCGCGGTGCTGGTGCTGGCGCATGCCATACAGATATGGATGGTGTATGTACTGGCACTGGGCATCGGCCTGTCCACGGCCTTTGCGTATCCGGCGGGCTCGGCCATCCTGCCGCAACTGGTGGAATCCAGGCAGTTGCGCTCCGCGAATGCGCTGGTCATGGGCATGCGTCAGCTCAGCATGTTCGTCGGTCCGGTGCTGGCGGGACTCGTCATCAGTGTCGGGAATCACGGTCGTCATGGTCAGGCGCTGGCCGATGCATACGGCATGGGGCTGGCGTTTGGCATTGACGCGGTAAGTTTTCTGTTCTCGTTGGCGTCCTTGTTCATGATCCGCATCCGCAGCGACTTGCATCCGCCGCAAGCGGTGGACAGCGTGCTGCGGGGTGTGGCGAAAGGCATAAGCTCGGTCTGGGCCGACCGGCCGCTGCGGGCCTTGATCCTGTATGTGGCGGTGGTGTCGGTGTTCGTGGGCGGCCCGATCCAGGTGGGATTGCCGGTGCTGGCGGATACGCGTCTGGATTTGGGCGCGGCCTCCCTGGGCATACTCATGGCCGCCAACGGCGGCGGCGTCCTGGTCGGCAGCTTTGCCTCCGGGATCGGGACGCGCTTCATGCGCGGCCGGCTCGGCCTCATGGTGTTGTGCATTGATATCCTGTCAGGTCTGGGATTGGCCGCATTGGCCTGGGTGCATGCGACGTTCACCGGCGCCGTGCTGATGGCGTGCGTCGGTTTGCTGTCCGGCACCGCGCAGATCGCCGTCTTGACCTGGATACAGCAGCGGATTCCCCAGGAGATGATGGGCCGCACCATGAGTGTGCTGATATTCACCTTCATGGGATTGGGGCCGATCTCGGCTGCGATTGCCGGCGTGCTGCTCAAGGTGATGCCGTTGATGGCGTTGTTCGCCGGCGCCGGGCTGGTGCTGACCCTGATTGCGCTGGCCTGTCTGTTCAGTCCGCAGTTGCGCAGCATCGGCGCCACTCCGCGGACGGCTGCCAGCGCCTGAACCTGAAAGTCGCACTCAGCCAGGTCAAATGTGCTTGAGTGCGCCAGCCACCAATTTCGCGGTGAAGCGCTCTTTCAGCGTGGCGGGCGCCTCCAGGCCCAGGCGTTTCAAATACGGCGCGCATGCGGTTCCGGAGGTGGATGCAAACAGGGTCTGCAAGACAGTGGCCAGGCGCCCCGGCCAATTCGATGTGCGCTGTTTTAGACCGATGAGCGCCTTGCCCAGCACCTGCTCCTCGGGGCTGAAGTCGCTGCCGAAAGGAAATTCGGGAAACAGGCCCACGGCCTGAAACGCCGCGAGACCGGCGCGCAACTTTTCCGGACGGTTTTGGCGGAACAATTCCGGAATGCGGTAATCCACCGGGATTTTGCCCGCGCGTTGCGCCTGTTTCAGCAGTTCGTCCTGGAAGCGCGAATCGCAGATGTTCAGCAGCGCCGTGATGACTTCCCAATCCTGCTTGCCGCGCAGCTCGGCGATACCGTACTCGGTGATCACGATATCGCGCAGGTGCCGCGGAATGGTGCACTGAGCGTAGTTCCACACCAGATTGGAAATCAGCCGGCTGTGTTCCTCGCGCACGCTCTTGAGCATGAGGATCGAGCGGCCTTCCTTGAGCGCATGCGCCATGGCCACGAAGTTGTACTGACCGCCCACGCCCGATACCACCTGGCCGTCGGCCATGGTGTCGGAAACCGCGGCGCCCAGCAGTGTCATCTTCATGCAGATGTTGAGGAAGCGCGCGTGACGGTGTTGGCTCTGTTCCAGCTGCACGTCGCCGAAGATTTCGTTGACTTTGGAAACCGCGGTCATGGCGAACAGCCGGCGCTCGGGTTCGGGCATGTTGCGCAACTCGTTGTAGAACCAGTTGGAGCCGAGGAAGAAGGCGCCGTGCAGCAGCACGCCACCGGCCAGCTTTGCGCCCAACGCCATATCGGTGAGATGGCGCAGCGTGTCCGCATCGCCCAGATCGGGGATCAGCCGGCTGGCGTCCGGCAGGATCAGGAAACCGCCGTCGTGGCGCACGTCCGCGCGCAGGATGCCGAAACGTTTCAGGAAGGCAATGTCTTCCGCCGTAAGCACGCGTTGGATGGCGCCTTCCTTGAGCAGGGTGGTCAGGGTTTCCGGGCCGATGCTTTCGGAAAGCCGGCCTGTGTTCAGCAGTTTCTGGATCAGCTCGTGATCGTACACGCGGCGTTTGAGGATGCCGCTGCGGTAAAGATGCAGCAGGCTGTCGCTGAACATCTCGCTGCCCGCGTACAGGCCGGTCCGGTAAGCATCCAGGCCGCCCAGCCGTTCGATGCTGGCGCCGAATTTGTTCAGGACGCCGAGCTGTTCGATCACCTGCCGGTAGTGCGTGTTGTCGGCGTGGCGTAGTTGAGTGGAATACACGAAGGCATCGCCCAGATTGCCGATGCCCACCTGCAAGGTGCCGCCGTCGCGGATGAGGGTGCTGGCGTACACGCCGATCATGTGCTCGATGGGGTCAATCGCCATGCTGGGCACCGCGAACAGATGGTGGGCATAAGCCGGATTGTCCACGATGAAATCAAAGAACTCCGGCGCCACTTCGGCGTCGCCGTACATATAAGGAAGCTGGCGGTTCACCAGGCCCACCACCGCGATTTTGCGGCCGGCTTTCTCGGCAGCGCGCAACCCGGGCAGGATATCCAGAGTCAGATCCGGATTGCCGGACAGGCTGTAACGCGGACCTTCGGGGCCGTCGCGCTGCGCCACCATCTGCACGATTACGTTCACGCCTGCCGCCAGCATGTCGCGCACCACGTGAGTGTAGTTGCTGCTCACGTAGTGCTGCTGGGCGTGGCGGTTGCCCAGCAGGTTGCCGGATTTGAAATAGAACTCGGAAAGCTCGACGTTCGCCGGCAGCGTGCCCTGGTGCAGCGGGCGCATGTACTCCAGCTCCGGGTAATCGCCGAATACGCGTTGCACGAAGGGCTCAAGGAAACGCCGCTCCAGATCACTGTGCCAACCGGGTTTTTCCAGTGACAGCGCGGTCATGATGACCAGGCGCAGGGACGGGTCGCGCGCAGCGCGCTGATACAGCGCATTCACCAGATAGTTGGGCTTGCCGATACCAAGCGGTGTGCCGACCATGAGCTGCTGGCCGACGCGTGCGAGGATCGCGTCCACGCAAGCATCGAGATCGGTGAATTGCACGGGTGTCATCAGTGCGCTCCGTAAAAACAAACCCCGCCATGTGGCGGGGTCATATTAGCAGCCAGCCACTCAATGCGCCGGTGCTACGGCCGGCGGATTGACATAGGTGTTGAACAGTTTCCAGATGCGCCGGTATTCGTCCAGCCATGAGGACGCAGCCGCGAAGTCGTGGTGCTCGGTGGGATAGATCATGACGCTGAAGTTGGGGTTCCTGAGTTCGATGAGTTTCTGCACCATGTGTACGGTGTCAATGAAAAACACGTTGTCATCTTCCATGCCCTGCATGATCAGCAGCGGGTGCTTGAGTTGACCGGCGTAATTGATGGGCGAGCTGTCGTAATACGCCTGCGGGTCAAGGCTCGGCAGGTTGAGGATGTTGGAGGTGTAAAAGTCGTTGTAATCCGCCCAGTCGCCCACCGGCCTGAGCGCCGCGCCGGCGGCAAACAAGTCCGGGCGGCGGAACATCATCATGTAGGTCATGAAGCCACCGTAAGAACCACCCCATACGCCCAAGCGTTTCGAATCCACGTGCCGATTATTTTCCAACCAGTGCACGCCGTCCTCGATGTCCTGCACTTCCGGATGGCCCATGTGCTGATAGATGGCGGTGCGCCAGTCGCGGCCGTACCCTGCCGAGCCGCGGTAATCCATGTCCAGCACCAGATAACCGTGCTGGGCGAGGAAGGTGCTGAACATCATCTCGCGGAAATAATAGGACCAGCCCTGGTGCGCGTCCTGCAGATAACCGGCGCCATGGATGAACACCGCCGCCGGCCAGGATTTCGTGGGCGTGTAATCGCCAGGCACATACAGGCGCGCATAGATCGGTTGCTTGACCTGCGCCTGCGAGGAAGGTATTTGCACGATGGCGGGCGCTACCCAGTCAATGGAGGTGAATGCACTCGACACCGTATGCGTCACCTGCTTTGCTGCGCCATCGGGACGTGCGTCCACCACGTACACATCCGGCGGCCGCAGGGTGGTGGAGTGATACACCAGCAGCCTGCGCTCGTCGGGTGACAGCGCGTAACTCATACCGCCGCCTTCCAGCGCCGAAGGTTGCGAGCCGTTCACGCCGCCCAGATTCGTGACCGCCTGCATCTCGCCGTCATGGATATTGATTCGATAAATCTCGTAAATGCCCGGTGCTTTCCGATTGGCCGTCGCGTAGAAATAACGGTCGTCGCGGCTCAGGATCGGATCTGAGATTTCAAACGTACCGCTGGTGAGCTGATGGGGCGTTTTAGCGTCGAGGTCCTTCAGATAAAGCTGTGAATAGCCAGTGACTTCCGAGAGATACCAAAGCGTGTGGTTGCCGTGCAGCCAGCCGAACCGGTTGAAGCTCCAGTTGATCCAGGCCGGATCCGTAAGCCGGTTCTGCGTCAGCAGCGTCTTTCCAGCTAAATCCACACTGGCGATCCAGCGGTCCTTGTTGTCGTTGGCGCGGAATTCCAGCGCCAGATTCTTGCCGTTGTCGCTCCATGCGAGTCCCCACACGGATACCGGCCGGATGGCCGGTGCTTTCACGGACTCTTCCGCAGTTTTGGCAGGAATGTCGTGCTTCACGTCCCAGTCCACGGCGGATTTGCGCAGCGCCGCGAGCGGATCGTCCTTGATGCCGGGCAGTTGGCCGAGATCCAGCGGAAAAGACGTGTGGGTTTCGAGGTCCAGCACCAGCACGCTTTGCGGCGGCGGCGGATTCAAGCCCACGTAGGTATGCCGTTTCAACATCTGTACGTACCCCGACGACGTGATCCACTCGGGCATAATCCCGGGTGCGCCGCGGTTATAGCTTGCCGGAATCGTCACCAGCACCAGCCAGCGGCCATCGGGCGACAGGGAATCGCCCAGAATTTTGATTTTGTCACCCAGATACCAGGGCGCTGGTACATGCCGGGCGTCGGCGCTGGTCTGGGAAGTCTGTTGCGCGTTCGCGGCGGTAGTGTTGGCCTGCTGTTTGCTCAGGAAATCGAACAGCCGCGGCTGTTCGGCTTGCAGGTAATTCTGCGGTGGCGCAATTTTGCCCGGATCGTCAGATAATTTCAGGTCCGCGGCCAGGGAGACCAATCCGCTTCCCAGATCGTAAAGGTAAATGTCATTGTCCTGATGCCATTGCACACGCTCGCCGTCCGCCAAGAAGGCGGCTTCGCTTCTGGGCGTAGTGTCGCGCGTGAGCTGACGCAGCGCCCCATTGGCGAGTGTGCGCACGAACACGTTATTGTCGCGCACGAAGACTTTCATGCTGTGAGTCAGGTTGAAATCACCCTCCGGCGCCGACACGCTGCCGAGTTCGCGGTCCGGAACCTGGTGTGCGATGCCGCTGGCCGCGCTGGTCTCGTACAGATCCTGCAGCGGGCTGCCGGCGCGCTTCTGCCAGTAATAAATGTTGCGGCTGTTGTAGCTCCAATAGGCGCGTTGCGGCGGATTCCCGATCCAGTCTGGATTTGCCATGATCTGTTCCAGGGTGATGCCGGCGGCGCCTGGTGTGACGCTGGCAGCCGCAGATGCTCCCGGCAACGAATCGGCCAGCAGCGCGGGAGAAGCCAGCAGCAGGCCAAGCATGAGGGAAACAATGCGCTGAATCATGTGAAGTTCCTTCAGGAAGGTTGCGAATTTCTACAATGCAGCCAGGGCTTGATCGAGATCGGCAATCAGATCATCGGCGTGCTCCACACCCACGGACATGCGCAACAAATTGCGCGGTGTTTGGGTATCCGGGCCTTCCATGGAGGCGCGATGCTCTATCAGGCTTTCCACCCCACCGAGACTGGTGGCGCGGGTGAACAGTTGCACGTGCGACACCACGAGCATCGCGGCTGGTTCGCCGCCGCGCAGCGTGAAGGATAGCATGGCGCCGAAGCCGGACATCTGTCGCGTGGCGAGCGCGTGGCCGGGATGGCTTTCAAGTCCGGGATAAAACACGTTCTCCACGGCGCGATGGTTGGCCAGATAGCGGGCAATCACTTCCGCATTTTTTGACTGGGCACGGATCCGCAACGGCAGGGTCATGGCACCGCGCAGCAGCAGCCAGCAATCGAACGGCGAAGGCACCGCGCCGGCTTCGGATTGCAGGAAGCGGATGCGCTCGGCCAGCGGGCCGTGCGTGCGCGCCACGATGGCGCCGCCCAGCACGTCGCTATGGCCGCCGAGATACTTCGTGGTGCTGTGCATGACGAAGTCCATGCCATGGTCGAACGGACGTTGCAGCACCGGCGTGGCGAAGGTGTTGTCGCACACCGTGGTTATCTGATTTGCACGTGCGATGTCGGCGAGGGCCGCGAGATCACTGATCTTGAGCAGCGGGTTGGACGGCGTCTCCACCCAGATGAGCCGCGTTTCAGGAGTGACCGCGGCACGTACCGCGTCCAGGTCCGTGGTGTCCACAAAACTCACCTGCAACCGCCAGGGCTGCATGACTTCGCGCAACAAGCGCATCACGCCGTGGTAGGCATCCCGACTGCATATCACGTGCTCGCCGGGCTTGAGCGCCTGAAACACCGCGCCGGCCGCGGCCACGCCGGACGCAAACGCCATGGCGCTTACACCGCCCTCGAGCGCCGCCAGACAGGTTTCCAGTTGCGCGCGGTTGGGATTGGCCACGCGCGTATAGCTGAAGCCATGCGAATATTCCCCATCCGGCGAGCGTGCAAACGTGGTGGACAGGTGGATGGGCGGACTCACGGCAGAGGTGGCCGCGTCGGGCGCATGCCCGGCATGCACGCTGAGGGTCTCGATATGGGCGGGCAGGGTTTTCATGGAAGGCTCCCGGGAGGGCAGTAAATAGGATGCCATGAAATGCGTTTGGTTCCGTGGTCCGGGAAACGCCGTTCACCTGCGCCATCGTATGGTGGGCAAAATCCCGCCGCAAATCACTGCTACACTCACCCCGAGCAAAACCCCCAATAAAATCAGGAGCCCGGCATGTTCGCGCAAATCAATTATGCGGCAGTGGTGGTCGCCGGCATCGGCGGATTCATCGTCGGAGCGGTCTGGTATCTGCCGTACACCTTCGGCCCGCTGTGGCTCAAGGCGAATCCGCATGCGCTTGAAGACCTGGAATCCGGTGGCCGCTGGCAACGCTACAGCATCGCGTTGATTTGCAGCATCGTGCAGGCTTGGGTGCTGGCGCTGGTCCTGATCCATGCCGGCCACGATGCCGGTCTGGGCACCGCACTGATTGCTGCCGTGCTGCTGTGGCTCGGATTCATCGTGGCGCCTACGCTTACCGACACCCTCATCGCGCGCCGCAAACCGGCTGGCTGGCTGGTGGATAGCGGCCACCGCTTGCTGGCTATTCTGGTGATGGCATTCCTGCTGGCGGCGTGGCCGTGACGGCGACTTCCTCATGGCGGTGGGGAAACGCCAGCGCACTGAACAAAATCAGCACGCTGAAAACCACCAGCACTTCAAACATGAGCACGAAATCCTGCGAGTGCGTGTGCAGCACCGCCACCAGCGGCACGGCCGCGGCGCTGGCGCTGAATCCCACCAGATAACGCAAGGCATAGGCGCGGGCGCGCCATTCGTTGCCGGTGTACTTGGCGACGATGGTGTCGTTGACCGTCACCAGGCCGAAGACGCCGAACATCAATCCCGCCGCCAGCACGAACAGCAGCCAATTGTCCGCGTGGATGCCGAGCAGGAGACACAACGTCACCAGGGTGGCCAGCGGGATGAACACCGTCTTGATGGCGTGACGGTCCACGATGTGGCCGACAATGAGCTGCGAGACGGAGGCGATGAGGTACACGCCGAAGACCACGGCGCCGACGCCGAGTGGCGAGGCGCCGATCGGAGCAAAGCGTTCCGCGAACAATTTGGGCATGGACACCATGGCGGCGTTCGAGATGAGGCCGCCGCACACGGCCGCGAGCGTCAGCACCGCAAAAGCGCGCCAAAGAATGGCACGGGAAATAACCAATGCAGCGGCGCGGCGGACGCGTTTCACCGCGGGTTCATCGGGCACCCGCAACAGAAATGCCACGCCGATAATCACCGCGGCTGCGCCGGGCAGGATGAACGCGTAGCGCCAGCCGAGCCATTGCGTCAGACCGCCGGCGATGAGCGCGGAGAACGCGATCCCCAGGTTGCCGAACACGCCGTTCAGGCCGATGGCGCGGCCGACCCTGTGCACGTGCGCCGTGAGCATGGCGGTGCCCACCGGATGATAGATGGACGCGAAACAGCCGATCAGCGTCAAACCGGTGGCCAGCATCCACACCGAGGTGGACAGGCCGGTCAGCAGCGTGGCGCAACCGATGCCGATGAAGAACACCGCCAGCATGTTGCGGCGGCTCCAGCGGTCGCCGAGCCAGCCCGCCGGCAGCGAGCCCGCGCCGAAAGCGATGAAGCCGCCGGTGGCGAGCGCCAGCAATTCGCCGTAGGAATGTCCGAAGCTCGCGCCCATGCCGAGCAGCGCGGTGGGAAACAGCAACATAAACAGGTGATCCACGACGTGGCCCACGTTGATGAAAGCGGTGATGTTGCGATCGAGTTTTACGGCGGTTGGTTGCATGGCGGCGCGCTTCAGGTGCAGGCTACGAAGGCCACGCGGTTGCGACCCTGTTTCTTGGCCTCGTACATGGCGTGGTCCGCGACCTTGAACAACTCCTCGAATTTCACATCCCGGCCGTGAGGCCGTCCGGTCACGCCGATGCTGGCGGTGACGGACACGCCTTCCGGCCGCAATTCCGCAATGGCCGTGCAGATGTGCTCGGCGCGGCGGCGCGCATCTTCGGTGCCGCAGTGATTCAGCAGCACCACGAATTCCTCGCCGCCCACGCGCGCCGCCAGATCACCTTCGCGGCAAGCCCGGCGCAGCATCTCGCCGGTCTTCGCCAGGGCCTTGTCACCGGCCAGATGGCCGTGACTGTCATTGATGTTCTTGAAGTGATCCAGATCAATCACCAGCAGGCTCAACGGATAATCGTAACGCGCGGCGTTGCTGAAATACTTGGGCGCGAACTCCCGCAATGAATTGCGGTTGTAGAGTCCGGTGAGCTGGTCTTTCATGGCCAGTTGATAAAGCTGGTGCGACTGCTTTTCCACCTGGTCCAGCAATTGTTTGTTGATGATGAGGTTGCGCACCCGCGCGCGCACTTCCTCTTCCAGCGGCGGTTTGGTGGCGTAATCGTTGACTCCCAGACGGAACAGTTCGATGCGCCGTGAAGGATCGTCCATGCCGGAGAGCGCCAGGATCGGCACGCGCCGCTTGGGAGTCGAAAGATTGCGCACCCGGTTCACCAGACCCACGCCGCTGATGGAACCTTCCAGCAGGATGTCGCTGATGATGAGGTCGTAATCCTGTTTCTCGAACGCTTCCAGAGCCTCGTCCGCCATGCGGAAATGATCCACGTGCAGGTTCATCAGCGTGAGCAACTTGATCATGATGTGTGAGGCCACCTGGCTGTCTTCGATATACAGCACCCGGCCGCGCACGTCCTGTGATTCCTCCTGGAAAAAACGACTCAGATGGTCGGTGAGCTCACTGGCTTCAGTGCGCTCCTGGATCTCGGTTACACCGGCCTCGAAGGCCTCGTGGCGCAAGCGTTGATCCTCGGTGGAAGTGAGCAAGATGTACGGCGTCTTCAGATATTGGGGCAGCGCCCGCAATTGCTGGCACAAGGTGATGCCGTCCATGCCGGGCAGCGTCAGCGCCGCACATACCATGCCCACCGATTCCTTGTGCAGCACGTCCAGGGCTTCCTCGGCGGTGGGTACGGAAATCGCGTTGTGCCCGAGACCCGCCACCATCTTGTGAAGGACGGTACGGAATACCTTGGAATGATCAACGATGAGGATGTTCATGCCTGGGCTATGCAGACTCGGCAAGGCTTTGCATCAGTGTACTCGACGCACACCGCGCCGGCACGGCGGACGCCGGCGCACCTGATTTTCCGGGCCGCGGGCGTATAATCCAATCTCTTCCGCAAAGCCCGTCCAGGTTTCGGCGCAAATGCCGGGCCGGATGTGCGCCGTTTTCCTTGAATATAAGGGCCTGCCATGAAAAAGCGAACTGTCATTGTCGCTCTGCTGATTCTGCTGGTGGCCATCGCCGTCATCGGTGTGTTCTGGCATCCGTTCTGGTGGCTGTTCATCATCGGCGGATTGCTGGCGCTGCTGGCGATTTACGACCTCAGTCAGACCCACCACACCATCCTGCGCAATTATCCGATCTTCGGCCACCTGCGCTATGCCTTCGAGGACATCCACACCCAGATCCGTCAGTACTTCATCGAAGGCGACATGGAAGGCCTGCCGTTCGCGCGTGAACAGCGCGAGATGGTGTACGAGCGCGCCAAGAACGAAGGGCTGGTGCATCCGTTCGGCACCATCGAAAACGTGTATCGCACCGGTTACGAATGGATCAACCATTCAGTGGTCGGGCGCTGGCCCGCAAAAGAGGAACCGCGCGTCAAGGTCGGCGGCAGCCAGTGCTCGAAACCGTACCTGGCTTCGCATTTCAACATCTCCGCCATGAGCTTCGGTTCGCTGTCCGCCAACGCCATCGAAGCGCTCAACACCGGCGCGAAACTGGGCGGCTTCGCGCACGACACCGGCGAAGGCGGTATCAGCAAATATCATTTGAAACCCGGCGGCGATCTCATCTGGGAACTGGGCACCGGCTATTTCGGCTGCCGTTCGAAAGACGGCAAATTCGATCCCGTGCAATACCAGGAACGTGCCACGCTCGACAACGTGAAAATGGTGGCCATCAAACTGTCACAGGGCGCGAAACCCGGCGGCGGCGGCATTCTGCCGGCCAGCAAACTGACGCGCGAGATCGCCGAGGCACGCGGCGTACCCATGGGCCACGATGTGGATTCACCGCCCTACCATAGCGCCTTCAATACGCCGCATGAAATGCTGGAGTGGGTGCAGCAGTTGCGGGAAATGTGTGGCGGCAAGCCGGTGGGCTTCAAGCTGTGCATCGGCCGCCAGGACCAGTTCATGGGCATTTTGAAGGCCATGTTGGAAACCAAAATCCTGGTGGACTTCATCACCGTGGACGGTGGCGAAGGCGGTACCGGCGCCGCGCCCCAGGAACTCTCCGACTTCATGGGCACGCCGCTGGTGGACGCGTTGATTTTTGCGCACAACGCGCTGGTGGGGACGAATCTGCGCAAGGAAATCCGCGTCATGGCCAGCGGCAAGATCGTGAGCGGGTTTGATGTTGCCGCCAAGATCGCCATGGGCGCCGACATGTGCAACTCGGCGCGCGGCATGATGTTTGCCTTGGGCTGCATCCAGGCGCGCCGCTGCCATACCAACACCTGTCCCACCGGCGTCGCCACACAGGATCCGTGGCGCGTGCAGGGTCTGGTGGTGAAAGACAAATCCGAGCGCGTGGCGAACTACCACACGAACACCATCCGGCATTTTCTGTGGGTCATTGCCGCCGCCGGCATGAACGGTCCCGAAGATCTCAAACCGGAAGTGCTCAACCGGCGTGTGTCGCTCACCGAAATCAGAACCTACCGCGAGCTGTATCCCTACCTCGAACCCGGCGACTTGCTCGAAGGCCGCGCGCCAGCGCTGTACATGAAGCCGTGGAAACTGGCGAGCGCTGGCAGTTTTTAAGACATTTTGGGCGGCACGGCTGCCTGCCACGCTGGCAGCATCCGGATGCGCTCGGACCAGTCTGCGATGTGGGGCCATGACTGGATCGGCAGTTGCACCGGGCTCGCGAGCGCACCGGCAATCGCGATGTCGGCGAGTGTCAGCGTGTTCCCCGCCACCCACTGACGTTTTGCCAAGTGATCATCAAGCACTTTGGCAAACCCCTGGATCAAGTCTTCCTGGCGTTTGATCTGCACAGGGTCCGGCTCGCCGCTGAAAAACGCGGTTTCAGCACCTTCTCGAACGCCAGTGCTCCGATGGCCGGCGCCCAGTGACTGGCTGCCCAGAACAGCCAACGGTTGACCTCGGCCCGCGCGCGCCGCTCCGCGGGATACAGCATGTTGCCCGGCTTCGATTCGGCGAGGTAGATCGTGATGGCGGCGGACTCGGGCAGGACGAAATCGCCGTCCACTAGCATCGGCACCTTGCCCATCGGATTGATGGCCAAATAGTCCGGAGCGCGCTGTTCGCCTTTCGGCAACTCCACATTCTGCAATTCAAGCGGGATGTCCAGCAACGCGGCCGCGATGCGGACCTTGTGGGAATTAGCGGATAGCGGCGAGTAGTACGGCTTCATGAAATACTCCTGTTAGGCCGGACACAAGGAAAGCTTTTCCGGGCCTTTCGGTTTCCCGGGCACCGGAATATAAGGGAAGAGCGACTCGACATCATCCGACGTGTTGTGTAAGTTTTGCTCACTGTATCATCACGCACCGGTCGGCGATTGCTTGAGCAGAGCGATCGCCAGCGCGCGACACTGTCTCTCAACAGCGCGCCAATCGCGCCATGGTGCGACGATTCCCTTGTACTCGTTTAGATCAACGTTCGTGAGGTCGTAAGGATCGGGGTGGGTCAATTTCGTGATGAGCGTAAGCAACATGTCGCCGCCTTCCCCGGCGAATTCGTTATAGAGATCGTTCATGAGTTCGAGCGCCCGGACGCTTTTTGCAATCCCAAGCCGGTGCGAAAGCGCGGCCACATCCAGGTAATCGCGGGTGGCGTTGCGTTCCACGACGAGGAAGGATTTGATGCGCAGCGTTTCTTCAATGGTGGGGATCTTGAGTGTGCCGCCGTTTGACAGTTCGATCTGTGTCGTTTCCAGCGGCGCGGAACGCCGCTGGTTGCGGAGGCCAGCATCAATGTGACCGATTCCACCAAGCACCAGTTTACCTTTGATACGGCGCTGCGTGCGCCAGCCGACAATGGTTTCAAGCGCAGCGTTGGCCTTGGCATAATGCTTCTCGAGGTCTTTCAATACGTGATCGTGGTCGAAGGAAATCCGGTGGCGTGCGTGCAGTGCGGCCGCGGTGCCGCCGACGAGTACCGCACCCGGAATTTTTGTTTGCAGTAGCGCGGCTTGGGCCAGCAGGGTTTCCCAATCGGGGATTTTCGGCGTCTTATTCATGAACGGGTGCTGCCAGCTTGGGTTCACGTATCAGGGTGGGCAGCAGTGTCTCGAAAGCCTGAGCTTTCGGGTCGGATTTGCCGATGGCTGCCGCGACTTCGCGTACCCGCCGGGCGATGCGGCCGGTTTTGTCCTTGCGGATTGCCTGCACCAGATTGCGCCAAACAGGGAAGGTGCCGCGGGTGATGACATCCTCAATAGTGGCCTTGGTCAGTTCACGGCCGGCGGTTTCGGTGAGGTGACGGTGCGGCATGAGCGATGCCTCGAGTTCCAATGGCCGGACTTCAAGGGCCAGGCCGATGGCCGCACAAATACGCGCCACTTTGGCATAACCCAGTTCGTCGAGCTTGCCGGCCTCAAGTGCCGCGAGTGTGGAACGGCCAACGCCCGCTGCTGCCGCAAGCCCGTGCAGGGTCAGGCCCTGGACGCGGCGATGTTTTGCGATGAGCTGGCCAATAGCTGATAAATTCATGAGTCCAATATACAAGACTATCTGTGTGAAGTCCAGTATATGAGACTTTACGTTTGTTTGGTGAGAATCTCACGGCCGCGGCAGCAGAAATGCCTGGCCGTTGTATTCCAGGATCACGCCGTCCGGCACGATCTCGAGCACCTTCGGGCCTTCCTTGAGGGTGTCGCCGGCTTGGTAGCGCTGCATGTTGATGACCACGAAACGGTCAGCGGGATTCTGCGCGTAGCTGTGGACATCCAGATGTAACGGCGGCAGGGATTGCTGGAATGCGAGCGGCAGGGTATCGAGCGGCGGTGGGTTACCGGCGGAGGGATTTGAGTTGTTGATGGGTGCAATCGCCGGTGCAATCGGCGTTGTCGCTGTCGCGGCCGATATGACTTTAGTTGATGCCGCTTTTGCCTGGGTCATGGCTGGTTGCGTGGTAACCGTGTCTGCGGTTGTGCCATTCGTTGCCGCCGCTTCCATTGCCAGCGAGCGTATTTCCGGCCGGTAAGCGGGTGCGGGTTGCACGGCAGACGGAATGCTGGGAACCGTGTGAATTGCCGGCGCAGCAGGCACGAGCCCGCTGTCGTGACTGCGCCAGAAAATGATTGCCAGGACGATGGCATTGACGATGATCAGCAATCCGATCAGCGTCACCCACGGTATCGGGATGTGCGCTTGCGCCGGTGGTGCATCCGCGGCGCTGACCCGTCCGGTCAGGCTTTGCTGGCGGGTGCGTTCCGATTTGCGCAGTGCGTCCAGGATCAGCGACATGCTCAGTGTCCCGCCGGCACGAGCGTCGGCGTGCCCGGTGCATCCAGTACCGTGTTCAGATGAATCAAGGTTTCCTCACCGGCGATGCCGTCCACTTTCAAGTGTTGCGATGCCTGGAATTGTTTCACGGCTGCTGCCAGGGTGTTGTCATAGCTGCTGCTGCCGGAATCGGGCGTATGTTGCAGCGTGGCGAGTTGCGTGCGCAGCCAGGCCACCGCCGTGCCGATCATGCCGGGCTTCAATGACGACGGCGCGTTCACATTGGGTTTCCACAGCAACAAATAATCGCCGTACCAAAGCGGATCCAGTTCGCTGATGGGGAAGCGCTGACTGGTTTTCCCCGCCTGCAACGTGACTTGATCGGCGTCAAGTCCTGCCACCACCACCTGATGCAGAACGCCTTGCGCGTCGGTAAGCGTGATGATGGCGGGCCGGTCAAAGCTGCGCAGATTATTCCAGGTGCCTTTGCGGTACAGACAGCGCAGACCCGCCTGCGCGGCTTCCAGACAGCCGCTGCCGGCGCCGCCGGGGGTATAGCGAGCGCCCCACAAAGTGAAGAGCGTGCCGAACGCGGTATCGGTGTCGGTGGGATGCGCGGTATCCGTAAGCCAGGTGAGCGCAGTAACCGCAGGCGCGGTCTGGGTGATCACGGGTGCGGATTTCACTGGCGGTGCTGGTGCTTGCGCTATGGACAGCGCGCGCAGGTGACCGGTGGCAGCCAGCACGGTGACCGCGGACAAAAGAATCACCGCGCATACGCCCAGCCACAACAGGGCGCGGCGATTGCCGTTCACCGGCTGGCTGTCGAGCACTTCGCGGGCGGCGTGTCGCACCAGAGCGCCATCCACCTGGCGCAGCTCGCGGGTGAAGGCTCCGAGCAGCGCACGGTCACAGATGATGTTGATGAGCCGCGGAATCCCGGCGGTGACGCGTTGGATCACCCGCAGACCCGAAGCGGTGAATATCGGCGCCATGGCGCCCGCCACGTTCAGCCGATGGTGCACATAGGCGCGTGTTTCCCTCGGCGAGAGCGGTTCCAGGTGATAACGGCCGGTGATGCGCTGGGCCAGTTGGCGCAAGTCCTGGCGCGCCAGCAGCGCGCGCAATTCTGGCTGGCCGACCAGGATGATCTGCAAGAGTTTCTGGCGGCTGGTTTCGAGATTGGTGAGCAGCCGCACCTGCTCCAGCACCTCGCCGCTCAAGGCTTGGGCTTCGTCAATGATCAGCACCACCCGCCGGCCCTTGGCATGCGCGTCCAACAGGCGCGCGTTCAGGGCATCAATGAGTTCCTGGGGACTTTGTTGCGACGTGCAGAACACGTGCAATTCACGACAGATGGCGCGCAGGAATTCCGGGATGCTCATGCGTGGATTGATGATGAGCGCCGCATCCACGGTGTCCGGCAATTTTTCCAGCAGCGAGCGGATCAACGTGGTCTTGCCGGTGCCGACTTCGCCGGTGAGCTGGATGAAACCGCCGCTTTCGGTGACGCCATATAAAAGATGCGCGAGCGCTTCCGTGTGCCGGCCGGACAGAAACAGATAGCGCGGGTCAGGCGTGATGGAAAACGGGTTTTCGCTGAGGCCGAAATAACTCGCGTACATGGAAGCAATGATGCCTTATTCCACCCGGGATGACAGGCCACGGGACAGAGCGGCCTCGCCGAAACGTTCACGCACCGCATCGGTGGCCGCGTCCAGAAGCCGGCCGCGGTTGAGATTTTCCTCGAACAGGGCGAGTTGGTCGTTGGCGGCGAAATCCCGCGCACCCACGCCGATGAGCCGCAACGCTTGTCCAGGGTTTTCCTGCAGCCAGTTACGCAGCAGACTTTCGGCCAAGGGCCAGAGCACGGCGAAACTGTTGTCGGGCGGCGCGAAACGCCGCTGTCTTGTGTGGCGTTTGAAATCCGTGCTGCGCAGTTTGAGTACCAGTGTGTGCGGGAAAAGACCGTGGCGTCGCAGGCTGGTGCACAGAGCTTCGGTGAGCGGGCGCAATTCCTGGGTGAGCGCGGGCAGATCGGTCAGGTCGCGTTCGAAGGTGGTTTCATGGCTGACCGAGCGTTCGTGGTCGTCGCCACCCACGCTGCGTTCATCCTGGCCATCCGCCAGGGATTGGAAAAATCGCGACTGGTTGCCGAACAGGGCTTTGATCAAGGACTCCGGCGCGAGCCTCAATTCCCGCACCGTGCGGATGCCGGCCCGTTCCAGGTGCGCGCCGGTGTGTGGCCCGATTCCCCAGAGTGCGGTGACCGGCAGCGGGTCAAGTGTCTCGCGCACCTGCTCTGCCGGAATGTGCAGCAGGCCATCGGGCTTGCTGCGCTCGGACGCGATTTTCGCCACCAGTTTGTTGGGACCGAGACCTACCGACGCATTCAAACCGGTGGCCTGATGTATGGATTGTTTGATCTTGCGGCCGAGTGCCAGCGGAGCATTGCAGCCGGGCGTGTCGGTCAGATCCAGGAAGGCTTCGTCCAGCGACAGGCCTTCAATCAGCGGCGTGAAATCCGCGAAACAACGGAATACCTGCGTTGAGATTTCCTTGTAACGCGGCATGCGCACCGGCAGATATACGCCGTCGGGACAGCGGCGGCGCGCTTCGTACATGGGCATGGCGGAACGCACCTCGAACACGCGTGCCTCGTAACTTGCTGCGCACACCACGCCACGCCGGCTCGGCCCGCCCACGATCACCGGCTGGCCTTTGAATTCGGGGTGATCGTGTTGTTCCACCGAAGCGTAGAACGCATCCATGTCCACGTGCGCAATCAGGCGATTGTTCACGGCCGCCGCAGTCTGGTTACGCCCGTGGCTGAAAGCAACACCACGTGCACGCTACTTGGATAGATGCGTCCGGCGGCACGCAGGGTTTCGATTTCTATGTGATCGCGCATGCCATCCAGGCGCACGAAATCCCGGTCTTCCGTTAACGAGGGCAGCGCCCGCTTGAAGGCACGAAAGGCCGTGCCCTTGGGCGCGGCCCACAACCTGTCCAGTTCCTTGAAACTTGTTGAGTACGCGGCCGCGGGGTTCACGGCATTCAGGTGGGCGGGAACTTGGCGAGAATTTTCTGCACGTCGTTGTTGACCGCCTGTTCGGAATAATTGTCCTGGCTGATCCAGTCCTTGGTCCAACCGCGCCATATCAAGCGTTTGTCGTGCGCGTTGATGATGTCCAGCATGAGCGTACCCTGTTCGCGCGTTTGCACGTTGTTGCCGACCGGCACGATGACGTTGCCGAAACCGTAGGGATAGAAGCCGCCGAAGCCGAGTGCAACGCTCGCGCCGCTGCTTTCCAGTTTCTGTTTGCTCACGGTGTGATAGGTCACGATGAAATCCGGCGACTGATCCGATGAAGCCTGCACGTAACCGCGGCCGGTGAGATCGCTGACCACGGCGCGCTTGACACGCTCTTCCAGAATCTGGCTGTCGAGGATCGGATTGTTCACCGGGCCGATGGGCTGGCTCAGCCAAGCGAAGGTATGCAGGTTGGAGAAGTTCGCGGTACTGTCTTGTTCCACCAGCACCCGCGGGCTGCAGCCCGCCAAGGCAACGGCCAAGACGGCCAGGATGATGGTCAGGCGCAAGGGGTTTGGGTGTTTCATGGACGCTGATTGCCGCATAAAACGGCCTGTGAGGAGCCTGGATACTCAGTTTAGCACGCAGATTCCCGCAAGGAGGCCCGATATTTTGTAAACTACCCCGCCGCGTATCAGGCCGGCGGCGGCTTGAAGGCCCGGTAAGCGCTTGGGGATTTATGCTGAATATAAGAACTGTTCCCTATCTGTCGTTGGCGTATGCGGGCGTGCTGGCCGCCGCAGCCCTGGTGTTACTCGTTTACCTGTCATTGATGTTAGGCCTGCATATCAACAGCACGCTGGCCTTCGTCGGTTTCATTCTGTTCGGCATCGCGGTGGCGGCGTTTGGTTTTCCGGCTCCGCACGTCGGTTATGTATCACTGGACCGGGTGGTGCAGTTCGCCAGTATCCTGATTTTCGGTGCGGTTGAAGCGGCCTGGATCGTTGGCATCGCGGCTTTCATCTGGCCATTGCTGCCCTGGGGTGCTGCGCGCAGCAGCAATACGCGACTCATGCTGGTGCGGGCCTTGCACAACGGCGGCATGATGGCCTTCATCATCCTGATTACCGGCAGCCTGTATCAGTTTCTGGACGGCACAACGCCGCTGATGCGGCTGACTACCCACGATGTATTGCTGATCATTATTCTCGCCTTGTTCATGCAATTGCTGAACATGCTGTTCCTGGCGGTGATCGCCTGGCTGGAGCGTTACGACTGGCGCAAGGCCTTCGGAATATTCGCCGCCACTGTGGACCTGGCGGCCATCCCGCTGGCGGTATTCACCGCGCTGGTTTACAACCGTTTGGGCGTATCGGATTTCGTCCTGTTCCTGATTGTGCTGGCGCTGATCGTGCTGGTGGTGAGAAGGCTGGCGGATACGCGCCGGGCATTGGAAGCCCGGGTGGATGAGCTGGTGGCGGTGAATCGCGTTGGCAAGGCGGTGAGCAGCTCGCTGGTGCTGGATGAATTGCTGGAACTGATTTTTCGAGAAAGCCGCAGCCTGGTGGATTTCGACATCTTCATGCTTGGCTTGTATGACGAACGCTCGCGGGAAATAGACATCCGCTTGCACCATAATCCACAGGGGCGCCAGCCGCCGCGCCGCCAAAGCCTGGGCGTGGGCATCATGGGTTGGGTGGTGAGCCACAACAAATCCGCCTACATCCGTGACTGGCAGCGTGAAGACAGTGAATTCAAGCCCATTCTTTTCCATATCGGCGACACGCCCCAGACCCAATCGCTGATTGCGGTGCCCATGACCTACCGCGAGCGCGTGCTGGGTGTGTTGAGCGTACAGAGTTATACCCAGGGCCGCTTCGATGAATCGCAGGTCAGTCTGCTGATGAGTTTCGCCAGCCAGGTGGCCATCGCAATCGCCAATGCGCGCCTGTTCGAGGAACTCGAGCACAGTCGCAATGAACTGGAGCATCGGGTGAACGAACGCACCCGCGATCTGGCCGCGCAGAAGGATGAATTGCATGCACTTACGCAATCCTTGCGCAGCACCAACCTGGAAAAGGAGGATCTGCTGCGCAAGTTCCAGCGCCAGACGCTGGAAGACGAATTGACCGGTCTTTACAACCGCCGTTACCTGGACACGCATCTGCGCCTGGAGGCCAGCCGCGCCAAGCGATTCAAGCGCCACCTGGCGCTGGTCATGGGCGACATTGATCATTTCAAGGTGGTGAATGACAGGTTCTCCCACATGGTGGGAGATGACGTGTTGCGCGTGCTGGCGAACATCCTGCGCGCCCAATGCCGCTCGATTGATACCATCGCCCGCTACGGCGGCGAGGAATTCCTGCTGTGCTTTCCAGAAACCTCACGCGATAATGCCGCCGCCGTGTGCGAGAAAATCCGCCAACAGGTAGAATCCTACGAATGGGGGAAAATCCAGCCGGAGTTGGCGGTAACCATCAGTTTCGGTGTGGCCGCGGCGCCGCCGGGATATGAGGTGGATATCCTGATTGCCGCCGCCGACGAGAAACTCTACGAAGCCAAGCATTCCGGGCGCAATTGCGTGTGTGCCTGACCACTGGTATCAAGCCTCCGCTCAGGCCGCGACCACCTCGGCGAATATCAGCGCCAGACCTGCGATAAAGGTTACCAGCAACGTCAACCAGTAAATGAAGCCTATCAACAGGTATTTGACCGCCGTCTTGAAATACGACTGCCGGTAATAGAAGCGCATGGCCAGGAAAATATATATCGCGATGTACCAACCGATGATCACATTGAAATAATGTGTCGGTGTCGCCATGCGGGGAACGTGCGTGGCCAGCAGGTTGGCCAGCAGGATGAGCAGCATGGCCACGAACACGAACGCGTGGTTGTGCAACGTGAAAATCAGGTGCTCCATGTAATAGCGTCTGGAGCGCAGGTAACAGAGCTTCAACAGCAGCGCTACCAGCGGCAGGAACAGAAACATCAGCTTGGGAAGATAGCTTTCCATCGCATGCATGAGCTTGGTCTTGAATTCCGATTTGGGCATGCTGAAATGCTTGCCGAAAGCATTTCCGCTCATGGTATCCGGAAGATTCATCTCCGTGACGGTGCCCGGACTTCTTTGTTGGGCCTTGTTAAGGATCAACTGCTTCTGGTCCGCGGACAGATAGGGGTTGACCCAGATTTTCTGTCGCTCGGCCGGTGTCAGTGATTTGGATTGAGTCAACGATTTCGCCGGTGCGGCAGACGTGTTGTTGAGATTCACAAATTGCGACGGCGCGAAGGTCCAGGCGACGAAGAAGAACAGCAGGCTGCTGAAGAAATACAGGCGCAGCGGATTGATGTAACGCACACGCCGCCCGGCGGAGTATTCACGTGACAGGAATCCCGGCCGGAACAACAGCGGCAGGATGCTGTGGAAAAATTTGGTGTCGAAGCCGAAGTGATTACCGGAAAAATCCTGGATGTCGGCCCACAGCGGCGCCGCATAGGTATGGTTCTTCTGGCCGCACTCGGCACAGAATTTTCCGGTCAGGAGGCTGTTGCAGTTCTGGCAGCGCAGCACCGGCTGCGCCAGTTCTGAGCCCGTCACCAGCTCATTGCCGCCGGCGTCGAGCAGACGGCGGCTGGTGCGAATGCGTTTGCCGAAATGGCGCACGCTCTCGGCACGCATGCGCGCCGCGTGCAGGTTGAGGTAATTGTCCAGATCGCTACGGCTGGCGAGCCGGTATTGGACTACGCGGCACACGCTGCGTGCGTCCGCGGCGGCGACTTTATCCGGCGGCAGCAGTTGGGCCTCGAGGAATCCCGGCAGCGCCAGCATGTCGCGCATGTGCTGTTTGAGCCAGGTATCGAACCGTTTGCTGACGCGGCGGTCCACGTCCAGCGTGACTTCGTAAATCACCGCGTCGCCGGCCGTCTGAATCGGCGCAGTAGCGACCGCGGACGGAACACTGTTCACACCCGAACGGGATGCGGCGGGAAGGGTTTGGTGCCCAGTTCATCCGGCGCGAAATCGTCCACCGCGCAAATCTCCGCCGTGAGTTCTTCGAGACGTGCCAGTTGCCGTGCTTCCTGTTCGGTGATGATGCCCGCTGCGTGGGCCGCGTCTGTCTGCGAAGCGCCGGGTGCGACCTTGAGTTCGCCGCCGCGCACCGCCAGATGGATTTTCCTTTCCACACTTTCGAGCTTGAAGGATAAATCCAGCGCCTGGGCGAACATTCCCACCGGGCTTTGGGCGTCGTCCACATAGGTATTGTGAGTCAGCCGCGCGCGCGCGGCGCTGGGTGTGCTGATTAGTTCGGCGACTTGGTGGCCCAGATAGTCGCTGGGCGCCGAATAGGTGCGGCCGCGCGTGAAAATCAGGAAACGCAGCACGGCCGCCACGAAACGGTTGGGGAAGTTGCGCAGGAAACCGTGCATCTGTTCCTGCAGGTGGTACAGCGCCTGGCGGCAGGCCCATTCCACCAGCGGCAGGTCTTCGGTCTGGCGGCCCTGGTCCTCGTAGCGCTTGAGCACCGCCGAGGCGATGTACATGTAGCTCAGCATGTCGCCGAGCCGCGCGGACAGTTTCTCCTTGCGCTTGAGCGCACCGCCGAGCGTCAGCATGGCGGCGTCCGAGGCCAGTACGAACGAGGCGCTGAAGCGGTTGATGTGCTGGTAGTAACGCCGCGTGTGGCCTTGTATCGGCACGCGCGTGAACCTCGCGCCGGTGAGCGCCAGAATCATCGAACGTGCCGCGTTGCTGAGCGCCAGACCGATGTGGCTGAACAGGGCATCGTCGAATTGTTTGAGCGCGGCATTGTGTTCGTTCACGGCCGCGGTGCGTTGTTTGTCGCTGGCGGCCTGCTCAGCTTCCGCGGCGGCATGCGCACTCATGCTGGCGGCACGCATTTCCTTGAGCACGCAAGGATGGCTGCGGATCACGCCCTGGCCGTAGATCATGAGATTGCGCGTCAGGATGTTGGCGCCTTCCACGGTGATGGCGATGGGGATGGATTCATAGCCGCGCGCCAGGTAATTGCGCGGCCCCAACTGGATGCCCTTGCCGCCGTGGATGTCCATAGCGTCGTTGCCGACGACGCGCGCCATTTCGGTAACGTGATACTTGGAAATCGCCGCGCACACCGCCGGCTCTTGGCCCTGGTCAATGGAAGCCGCGGTCATGGTGCGCACCGCTTCCATGGCATACAGCAGTCCGCCCATGCGGCCCATGACTTCGTCCACGCCATCGAACTTGGCGATGGCGATGCGGAACTGCTTGCGCACGCGCGTGTAAGCGCCGGTGGCATACACCGCGAGCCGCGCGCCGCCGGCGGTGTTGGACGGCAGTGAAATCGCACGGCCGGCGCCCAGGCATTCCATCAGCATGCGCCAGCCCTGGCCCGCCATTTTCATGCCACCGATGATGGATTCGATCGGCACGAATACATCGTGACCCTGGGTTGGGCCGTTCTGGAACGGGATGTTGAGCGGGAAATGCCGCCGGCCGATGCTGATGCCCGGCACCGTCACCGGAATCAGCGCGCAGGTGATGCCGTATTCGTCTTTGGTGCCCACCAGGTGTTCAGGATCGTAGAGTTTGAACGCGAGTCCCAAGAGCGTGGCGATGGGTGCGAGCGTGATGTAGCGCTTGCTCCAGTTGAGACGGATGCCGGTAACTTCCTTGCCTTGCCATTGACCCTTGCAGACGATGCCGTAATCGGTGATCGAGCCGGCGTCGGAGCCCGCGGTCGGCGAAGTCAGCGCGAAGCACGGCACTTCCTCACCGGAGGCGAGCCGTGGCAGGTAATGGTTCTTCTGTTCCTCGGTGCCGTAACGCAGCAACAGCTCCGCCGGCCCCAGTGAATTGGGCACCGCCATGATGGATGCGGCTGTGGGGCTGCGGGTCGCCAACTTCGCCAACGTCTCGGAATTCATCAGCGCGGAGAATTGCTTGCCGCCGAATTTTTTGGGAATGATATAGGCGAAGAAACCCTGCTTCTTCAGATATTCCCAGGCCTGTGGTGGCAGATCGGCCCACTCGTGCGTGATTTTCCATTCGTCCAGCATGCCGCACAGCGTTTCCACCTCGTTGTCCAGGAACGCTTGTTCTTCCTCGGACAATTTCGGCGCCGGTGTGTCCAGCAGTTTCTTCCAGTTGGGTTTGCCGCTGAACAGCTCGCCGTCCCACCACACGGTGCCGGCTTCGAGCGCCGCGGCTTCGGTCTCGGACATCTCCGGCATAACCTTGCGGAATACGTCGAGCAGCGGTTTGCTGATCCAGTGACGGCGCAGCTCCTTGATGTTGAGCGGGATGGCAATGGCCAGGAAGATGATCCAGAACAACAGCGTCAGCCAGTCAGGACCGGTGCCGATCAGCGTATAGATGATGAAATACAGGAGATACAGTCCGGTCGCGACCAGCAGTGAGGTGCGCAGGTACAGGATCGTCAGGCTGAAGACAATGAAGATGATGATCCAGATGATGGCAATGGTGACTGACACGGCTTATTCCTGCTTGTTATTGACGGTATGGTCGGCGGGAGACGCTTTGCACACGCCAGCTGAAAATTCGCAAAACTATACCCTAACGGCGACGGTGCCGGTAAGTGTGGTCATTCGGCGCTACGGCGCAGCTTGACCAGCAGCGCCGGCGGAAAGGCGGCAGCTTTCTGCGCGCGGAAATCGAAGCACACCGCGCCGGTCTTGGCTTCCGCCACCACGCGCCCGCCGGGCGCCTGGCTGGCGCGGTAATAAAAGTCGCAGCCGCGGCTGCCGAATTCCCCGGCCGCCACTTCGATGCGCAGCCGGTCACCGTAAAATGCCTGCGCGCGATACACCACCGCCGCGTCGGCGATCACGAAACCGATGCCGTCCGCGCCGATTTCCTCGATGCCGAGTGCCAGCAGAAAACGCCGGCGCGCCTCATGGATGAGCGTCAGCACCGAGTCGTTGCCGAGATGCTTGCCGTAGTTCAAATCGCCGACGCGCACCTCCAGTTCGGTGCGGAACGGAAATTTCTCCGGCAGTTCTATCTTTACCCGCGCCATGGCAGAGTTCTTAATTATGCTGTGGGAGCGGCGATATTCGCCGCGATTTTTCCCGTGGGAATCGCGACGGGGCGGATTTTTGCTCCTGCAAAATCCGCATTTCCGCCATCCCTGGCGGTCACCATCGCTCCCACAATTAAATTAGCCCTCGCTATTGTAATTGCAGCGTGGGTCATGCTATCCGCCATGCAGACACCAGCTGACGGGCTTGTTCGCGCGCGCTCGCCGGATCGAGTGCGCCGCTGGCCACCGAATCCACGAAGCGCTCGTGCTCGCCGTTGCGCAGGGCGTGCAGCGCCGCGCCCGCCTGCTGGGCCACGTGGTAAAGCAGCGCGCGTTCGTCGGTGGTGTATTGCTCCGCCGGCCGCGGACCGCAGACCAGCGCGCCGATGACTTTGCCGCGCACCGCCATCGAGAACACGTAGCCGTCCGCCCGCAGCGCACTGGGCAATTCGTGCAGATCGGCTTCGTGATCGCCGGCGCGCAGGCGTACGAACGCCAGATCGTCGGCCTCGATGCGCTCGGGAAATTCCGCCGCGCCCTGATGACGCACCCGCCGGTAACCGCCGGCTTCGCGCTCGTAGAGGGCAACGTTCTGCGCCCGGCTGTGCGTGTACACCTGCTGCACGGTCAGGTCCAGCAGCCGCTCCGGTTGTTCGATGAAGCCGCAGGTGCGCGCGAAATCATTGAGTGCTTTTTCCGCCTGATACTGGCGGCGGAACAGGAAACGGTTGATGTAGGTGTCCACGTACTTGCGCATGCTGCCGAGCACGATGCCGAGCGCCAGCGGCACGATCAGCTCCAGAATCAGACTGGCGCCCTGGCCCAGTGTTTCGCGCTCCACCAGCGCATTGATGGCGGCGAACACGCCCACCACGATGGCGGTGATCACGCCGTACACCAGCGTACGGTTCAACACAATGCGTACATCCACCAACCGCTGGCGCAAGACCGCATAGGTGAAGCCTACCACCGCCAACAAAAACAGCAGTATGCCGATGTTGGCAGCCAGCAGTTGTACCGCCGGATTGCTGGAGATTAACGCGATCGTGTCTACAATAAATCCCAGCACCACCACGCCGACACTGCCCAGGATCCAGCGGATGCGCAGACGGTGTTCCACGCCGGCGCGCGCGTAACCCAGCACCAGAAGCAGAAATGCGATCAATAGCATTCCGGCCAGCGGCACCAGGGATATCAGCTGCGGCATGCTTCGCCAGTTGAAATACACAGCACCCAAACCGTTGGCCGCGGTCACGGCGGCGAACACGACGTACAACAAAGCAAACAACACAGTAAATGTACGTTTTAGCCGCGCGCTCACCCCATCTCCGCCCAGGGCGTATGCCACGATATACAGACCGAGCAGTGTGAATGGGACTACCCCGATGACGATAGCGGTAATGAGCCACATGGACTCCAGGGCGGGGAGCGGCAATGTGCGCAAACCAGTTTGCAGAAGAATTGCGATTGCAAAGACGGCCAAACCCCAAGCCGCCAAGCTGCGTCCGCGCCAAATCGCCAGCAGCGCGAGAATCAGCAGGGCAAAAAACAATACATCTCCGAGGGCGATGTTCAAACGCTGGTTGGCGGGAATCCGGAGCTCCCGAGTCACGACCGGAACGGTCAAGATTTGATTACCACGACGTATCACCAAATCGTAGCTGACACCCGCTTTGAGCTTGGCTTGCGCCAATACCGCAGCCCGTGCACGCGGCGTCGTCATTTGCATTTGCAATTCATCTCCGGGTTTTAACTCTGCGGGCAGCGGCACTCCCGGCACTGGAGCAATCAAGACCGATGCCCCACGGTTCACCGTGTTGAAAGGCAACCCGGACAGCGTGTTAAAAAATGTCAGTTGAATAAACGCGGCGACGGCGATGACAGTCAGGGGTATAACAACCAGTAAACGACGGTTCATAGTGGCGCTCCCAGCGAACAGGCCGCGGCAATTTACTCCCGGAAAAGCCCGCGCGCATCTGCCCGGCGGCTGGACGCAGCCCGGCTCTGGGCGTAGGCTGCGCGTTCTTCATGCCGTGCCGCCGGGAACTTAACCCGGGAACCACTGTCTTGAAAGCAACCTTACTTCCAGCCATTCCGACAATTATAAGGAGAATATCCGTGAAGACCTCCCCTCTGTTTGCAGGGCTGCTTGCCTGCGTTTTGATTTTGCCGGTCTATGCGGCGAAGGCGGCCGACAAGCCCGCAGCCAAGGCGCCACCAGCGGCCGCTTCAGCCACTGAATCCCAGGACTCCACCACCCAGGGCTCGGTGACGGTGGAAGGCCAAAGCATCAAGTACAAGGCCGTGGCCGGCACCATCATTTTGAAGAACAAGGACGACAAACCCACCGGCAGCATGTTCTACATAGCCTACTTCAAGGACGGCGCCAATCCCTCGAACCGGCCCGTGACCTTCTTCTATAACGGCGGACCCGGTTCGTCCACGGTGTGGCTGCACATGGGGGCTTTCGGGCCGCAGCGCGTGGTGACCGCGGACCATACGCACACGCCGGCCGCGCCCTATGGCCTGGTGAATAACGACTACAGCCTGCTGGATGCAACGGATGAGGTATTCATTGACGCCATGGGCACGGGCTTTTCCCGCATCCTCGGCAAGGACAAGGCTGGCGAAGGCACACCCAAGGATTTCTACGGCGTGGACGAGGACGGCCGCGCGTTTGCGCAGTTCATCACCCGCTTCCTGTCCCAGTACGGCCGCTGGAACTCGCCCAAGTATCTGTTCGGTGAGAGCTACGGCACCACGCGTTCGGCGGTGCTCGCCAATGATCTCGAAACCAACGACGACGTGGACCTGAACGGCGTGATTCTGCTGTCGGAAATCCTCAACTTCGATATCAATGCGGATTTTCCGCAGATCAATCCCGGCGTGGACCTGCCGTATGAATTGATGTTGCCCACTTACGCCGCCACCGCCTGGTATCATCACAAGCTGCCGAACCAGCCGGCGGAACTCCAGCCGTTCCTGCAGCAGGTCGAGCAGTTCGCCATGGGCGACTACGCCAAGGCTTTGCAGGCGGGCGCCATGCTCGATCCGGCTGCTAAGCAGCAGATGGCGGAGCAGTTGCATAACTATACCGGTCTGCCGGTGAGTTACCTTCTGAAAGCCAACCTGCGGGTCAGCGGACCGCAGTTCGAGCACGAACTATTGCTGGATTCCGATGACCTTACCGGCCGCTTGGACACACGCTTTGCCGGCCCGGTTATGGATCCCCTGAGCGAGACCGCCGAATATGATCCACAGTCAGCTGCCATCAGTTCGGCGTATGTGTCGGCGTTTAACGATTACGTTCGCAAGGACCTGAAATTTGGCCAGGACAAAACGTATAACCCGGAAATCGACGTGTTTGGTGAATGGGATTTCAAGCATCAACCACCGGGCGCACCTTTTGCCCTGCCATTCACGCCGAATGTCATGCCGGACCTGGCCTCCGCCATGATCTACAACCCCGATCTCAAGGTGCTGCTGAACGCGGGTTATTTCGATCTGGCGACGCCGTACTATGCGGCAGTCTATACCATGCACCACCTGCCCATGCCGGATAAATTGCAGAGCAACATCCAGTACGCGTTCTACGATTCCGGTCACATGGTGTACGCGCATATTCCTTCTCTCAAGGAATTGCACGACAACACGGCGAAGTTCATAAACTCAACGCACGGCTCCACGCAATAATCTGCGCACGTTGAAATGCAAAAGGCCGCGGGCGAAAACCCGCGGCCTTTTTCTTGGAAGTGGCACGTGCGAATCAGCCGATCGAGAGTTCTGTAAGCCTTCGCGCATGCAGTACCCAGCACGCGGCACCATTTTCGGTCTCAGCCGCCCAGCAAGTTTTTTACGCCCTCGCGTTCTTCCAGCAATTCCTTCTCGGTCGCCAGCATGCGCTCGCGCGAGAACTCGTTGGGCTTGAGGCCTTTGACGATTTTCCACTGGCCCTTGGCGCACACCACGGGGAAGCCGTAAATGACACCTTTCCGGATGCCGTAGCTGCCGTCCGAGGGCACGCCCATGCTGACCCACTGGCCCTTGGTACCGAGCACCCAGTCGCGCAGGTGGTCAATCGCGGCCGAGGCCGCCGAAGCCGCCGATGAGGCGCCGCGCGCCTTGATGACGGCCGCGCCGCGCTGCTGCACCGTGGGTATGAATTCATTCTTCACCCAGTTTTCGTCCACCAATTTCATAGCCGGCTTGCCTTTCACCGTGGCCTGATGGATGTCGGGATACTGCGTCGAGGAATGATTGCCCCAGATGGTGAGGCGCTTCACATCGTTGACGTGTGCGCCGGTTCGGGTGGCGAGCTGCGACATGGCGCGGTTCTGATCGAGGCGCATCATGGAGGTGATGTTCTTCGCGGGAATGCGCGGCGCGTTGGCGGCGGTGATGAGCGCGTTGGTGTTGGCGGGATTGCCGACCACCAGCACCTTGACGGATTTTTTCGCCACCGTATTCAGCGCCCGGCCCTGGGCGGAGAAGATTTTGGCGTTCTCCAGCAAGAGATCCTTGCGCTCCATGCCGGCGCCGCGCGGTTTGGCGCCCACCAGGATGGCGTAATCCGCATCCTTGAACGCCACCTCGGCATTGTCGGTGGCCACGATGCCGCGCACCAGCGGGAACGCGCAGTCATTCAGCTCCATTACCACGCCGTTGAGCGCGCCTTGCGCCATGGGCAGCTCCAGCAGTTGCAGGATCAGCGGCTGGCCGGGACCGAACAAGTCGCCGGCGGCGATGCGGAAGGTGAGCTGATAGCCGATCTGACCGGCGGTGCCGGTGACGGCGATACGGACGGGTTTTTTCATGGCAGGCATGTATCACTCCAAAAGTTGAGAACAGGACGCACACAAAACGTGCGTTCCAAGTGGAAACGGGAAGCGCGAATTTTAACACCCTGCACGGGGCCGGGTCAGGTCACGGCAGGTCGGTGATGCGCGCGCCCAACGCCAGTACGAAACCGATTCCGAACGCACGTGACGGCGTCTGGAATCCCGCCGACCTGTCGCCGGCCAGCACGCGGCGTGCCGCCGCCACGGCGGCGCGCGCAGTGAAACTATAGCCGTTGCCGCAAACCAAGCGACTTTGCAGCCGGTGGCCGGCGGCATCGCGGACCTCGCCCCACACCAGGCTTTGCGTGTTTCTGCGCGTAGCCGCACTCGGTCCGGCGGAACTTGCATCCAGGCGGTGTTGCAAGCGCGCGTGCAGCCACCGAGCGCGCAGCAGCCAGCCGAGATAGCGGCTCAAGCGCAGCGCACGGATTTGCGCCGGCGGCAACGCGGCATAGGTTTCGATGTTTGGAATCCCGGTGCTGTGCCAGGCGGTGGCCACGTCGCCCCAGGGAATGCTGACGGCGATGCGTGTTTTGCCTTCGCCGAAATCCACCCGGCGGATTTTCCAGGCGGCCGGCACCCTGACGATGCAGCCGTCGCGGCGCATCGCGCCACCGCGGCCAAAACCTTCCAGCATGGTGCGCCGGGTGCCGCGGGAAAAACCGCCGCTGCCGCGGAAAGCCAGTATCAAATGGGTGGCGTCGGGCAAGCGATCTTTCAAATGCGCCGCGAGACAGTCTGTAGGAACCACGTCGAAACCTGCACCCGGCAGCAGCATCACACCGGCTTGTTTGGCCTGCCCATCGAGCGCCGCGAGCGCCTCGAAAACTTCAATCTCGCCGGTGATATCAAGATAATCCACCTGTTGGTGCAGGCAGGCGTTCACGATCGGCTGGCAGGTATGTGCGAACGGGCCGGCGCAGTTGAGGACCAGGCGCTGATCCTTGACGGCTCGGTCGAGCGCGGCCGGGTCATCCAATCCCAGTGTCACTAAAGGCAAGCCGTAGCGCTCCGCCAGAGCCTTGAGTTTCTCAGGGTCGCGGCCCGCCAGCGTTGGGCGCAACCCTTGCTCCAGCGCCTCCTCCACGATGAGCGTGCCGGTGTAGCCGTAAGCGCCGTAAATCAGCATGACCTTTTCCTGACGAAGTGGCGGCAGTATGCCTCACAACAGGTAATTTTAAGGGGTGCACTCAATAGCGGTGCTTGGCTGGCTGGGGTGAACACTGTGCGCCAAGAAGCCCGTCAAACTTAAAAGAGCCGGAATGGCTTCTATAAGCCATTGATTCCAATGACATAAGCAGGTCAAGGAAAATATTCGGAAGTATGTACTTAGCGAAAGAGAGGGTTAAATAGCTGACTGGCGGTCAGATACGGAAGCTATATCGAAGGTTAGTCTAAGGCCGCTTAGGGGGTACTCTGATTATGCCGCGACGAAATTTCTTAACAGCCCACCAATCCTTTAACCAGTGCAACGCATGCAGGCCTATCCCACCCAGGATCACTCCCGCCGCAATCTGAAGTATCAGCATAGAATCAATCTCCCTTTTTAGGCGTAGGCCAGCCCTCAGCCGGGCGCTTCTTCTTCAAAGCACCCTTAACAGCCTTCTTCCAATCCCCCTCAATCTTAAGGGTATCTGGCTTTGGCCCTCTTTTGGATTTTTGATTAGCCTTTCCCATCGGTATTTTTATTTTCCAAAACGGCTGGGGGCAATGCAATTACACCATGTTGTTTTTCAAAAATTTCTATTCCGTCCATAATGCCTTTAGCAAAGGCCTTGAATTGCATAAGGCCCATTGTCACAGTTGCTTCTTCTTCCAGAACATATTTTCCTTGACCGACACCTTCAGTAAAGTTGACAAAGGTCATTCTGAATTCAAGTGGTGTAAAGCTTATCCGAACATTGTTGCTATAGAAATTTCTGAATTGCGGCGATCTAGTATGCGGGATTTCCCCAAGGTCTATTGGGCCTTGTACAACTTTACTAGGTGCTGTAGTTTTCTTAGCCATTCAATGCTCCCATGATGATCTGATTCCCTCCAGTATTTAGGCCGTACCCGCTATAAGATGCGGGTATATTTTTTATGCTATCAACATTCTTAATAGACAATTGCTGAACCGGCTTTCCCCATGCTATCCGCACGGGAACTTGTTGATAATCTGTCACTGCCGCGCTAGTGAAAGTTTTAACGTCAAATGAAGCAACACTAAATGAATCTGGACTAAATGATTCAGCCCAATTTATTAACTCGTTAAACGGGGCAAACTTAACAACAAGCGCAACATCAAATGCGTTTGCAATGCGTAACAAAGTATCCAGATTGAGTTTGCTATTTGATGGATTTTCAATTGCGGAAATTCTCGGTTGCAGCATGCCTGCTTTTTCCGCAAGAGTTTTCTGATCCCAATTTCTCTCTTTTTGTTTGCGCAATGCTCTTACTTGATAAGCGATATTGGTATATAAA
>JBAVYM010000068.1:0-27528 GCA_049698775.1 Gammaproteobacteria bacterium | reverse complement strand
ACCTCTAAAAATTGATCTTTTGCTTTCTGGCGGTGTTTGAAATGGCCTCAAAATCCTCATGTATTGGCATATACACTTCGGTTTCTCGGCCATTTCTGCCTACCCAGAAATCAAAATCTCTGATTTTTAGAGGTACCCTAAATAACAGAGTCATGATTAGGGAACCCCTGATTTATCCGTCATACCCGCGAAAGCGGGTATCCAGGTTCTGGATATTGCTGGATTCCCGTCTGCACGGGAATGACAGAAGTGGGATAAATCACGGCTTCCTTAGGTCAAAAACCATCAGCCTCGGCTTCGTGTTGCTGTTGTCTTGTGTTTGCTTCAGCGCGCGCGCTCATGCCGCGGAACTCTGCCACCGGCCGTCGCCGCAGACCCTGATTGCAGGGTACAACGACGCGCATCCGGGAAAACATCTGCACTACAGCCCGCGAAATTCCGCCATCTATCATCCCATCTCGATTCTGCGCACCAACCAGCCCTTTGTGAACTGGGTCGGCCTGGCGTGGCTGTCGCCGGTATCCGGTGCGTTGTTTGCGGTGAACTGCGCCGGCACACCCGTGGATGCCGTGTCGGTCGGCGCCATCGGCAAATTGAGCGCCGGCCCGGTGCTGCCCGAGCTGGGAGAGACAGTCATCGTTATATATGTGACCAAGGAAACCGGCGATTGCGTGCACGATTCAATTCGAATCGCCGCCTTGCAGAACGGCAAAATCATTCCACTCTGGATACATGGTTACAACCAGGGGGTTAATGTGCCGGCTTCCGGTGTGGCACCCAGACACTTCATCTCCGAGACCTATGCCGTAAGTTTCGGTGACCATGACCAAACTCTGCGCATTGACGGAACCCGCGCGAGCTATCCCTATCTGAAAAACGGATCCCAGTCACCGTTGCCATCCACCACGCAATCGCTGGAATCGGAAACCTATCATTGGGATCCGACGAAGCTGAGTTTCATGCCCGATACGCACTATGTGCGAGTGCGTCCATGCGAGAAAACCGGATTCAATGCGTTAAAATAAAGGCAGCATTTATCACACACCTCAGGGCAGCCTGGCCGGATACATCCACGCGCCCAGCCAGGACAATTCATCAACAAGATAGGGGTAATAGACGGACAGCATCAAAAAACCAATGCCGACGATGACGAATGCCAGACGGCTCTTGATACCCTTGAGGTCGGTGTAAAACGGCGCGAAACAGATGAACGCCAGAAAGAACGCGATCACAAAATAAAACATCGAAATGAAGAACGAGTTCCAGGCGGTGTAGGGGTTGTGCAGCAGCGTGGCGCAGGCCATGCCCATGGACAGGCCGGACACCACCACAATGGAATCCTTGATGCCGAGAATCAGGCTGGTGAAAAGCTTCGGCACCCGGCCTTTCTCGTACGGCGTGAACGCCAGAAACAGGAATTCGATGCCGATCAGAATCATGGACACCGGCGTCAGCACCAGCAGGATATCCGGGCTGATGGCGCCAGTCATGTAATTCTGGAAACTCTGGTACGCGCCGCGATGCAGATGCAGCATCATCAGCGACGCGGTAAACCCCAGCAGCAGATTGATAATCAGATTGGAAACGGATTTGCCGACGTCGCGTATCATCGAATGATGCAGCAACACCAGGACTTCGTGCGGTGGCGGCTTTGGCTTTTTGCGGAACATGGCGGCTCTCCCCAACCAAACAATAAAGTTCAAGCAATCGCGGAACACCCAGGCAAAGCCGACTGACCATCCCTCCCACCGGGAGGGGCGGGGCGGGGGTGAGGGTACGGTGGAATCATCAGTCCCCAGACCTTTCCGCCCTCTCCTGCCCTGCGGGCATCCTCTCCCGAAGGGAGAGGAATTTTTTATCCTGTTTCAGTAGCAGACAAATCGCTTCGGCGACTAGCGGCCGTGGACTTGCGACCAGCGGCTGAATATCCGCAACAAGGCCGCCACTCCGTCGGTCAACGCCGCCGGACCCGGTTGCAGGATGATGGACGATTTCACTTCGTGCAACTCCCGGCCGTGCACCGCGGGAATGGCCTGCCAGCCGGGGCGTGCGACAACTTGTTCAGGGCGGAATTTCTTGCCACACCAGGAGCCGAGGATGATGTCCGGCGCGCGGCGGATGACTTCGGTGGGATCGGCGACGATGCGGTTCTTGCCGAGCGATTGCTGCGCAAGTTCCGGAAAGATATCCACACCGCCGGCAATACCGATCAATTCCGACACCCAGGCAATGCAGGAAATCTGCGGATTGTCCCATTCCTCGAAATATACGCGCGGCCGGCGCGGCAGCTTTATGGCCTGCCCGCGCACCTCATCCAAACCTTGTTGCATACGTTGCGCCAAAGCCTGCGCCTTCGCTTCACAACCAAGCATGCCGCCCAACATGACGATCATGCGCAGGATTTCCGCTACCGTGCGATGATTGAACACGTGCACCTCGATGCCGTGGCGCACCAAGTCGGCGGCGATGTCGGCCTGGATGTCAGAGAAACCCAACACCAAGTCGGGATGCAGTGCCAGTATCTTTTCAATTTTGGCGCTCGTGAAAGCGGAAACTTTGGGCTTCTCCTTGCGCGCCTCGGGCGGCCGCACCGTAAAGCCGGAGATGCCGACAATGCGCCGCTGCTCACCGAGCAGGTACAGCGTCTCGGTGGTTTCCTCGGTCAGGCAGACGATGCGGTGTGGATAGTTATCTGGCATGGCTTCATTCTATTCGTTCACCCTGAGTGTAGCGCCGCAGGTGCGGAGTCGAAGGGCATCAAATTCAGACGCTTCGACTTCGCTCGCTGGCGCAAGCTACGCTCAGCGCGAACGGACTAAGCGTAGGTCAGCATAAGGCCGCAGCGCCGGTTCCGGCGACCGGAGCTGAAGCACGCTTGCCTGACCGTTGCAGAGCCCCGTGGTCCGGGGTCTTGCCCGGTTCTGTCCATGCGCGCCGCAACCCGATTTGTTAGGCTATGCCCCCCAGAGGGGAACAGCCATCCATGGAATCCACAGACGCCACGCCGGGTTTCTTCGCGCGCCTGAAGCAGCACCACATCTATCGCGTGGCGGTGGGGTATGGCACAGCCATTGCGGTGCTGATTCAGGTCGTCGCGCGCGCCTTTCCGTATTTCGGCTGGGCCGCGGCGGTGCCGGCCGTCATCATCATTCTGATTGCCGGTTTTCCCGTCGCCATCGTGCTGGCCTGGCTCTTGGTCAAGCCGGCGGATCCCGCCAGCCAAACCCTCTGGCAGAAGCGTCACTGGAAGCTCGGAGCGGTGGTCACACCCGTGGTCATCGCCTTGGTGGTGGTCTCGGGAATTTACGCCTTCCGCTTTTCCGAACGCCATGCGCAGCAGGTGGCGGCGGAACAAGCCACACCCATATTCAATCCGCCCGCCGATTCATTGGTGGTGCTGCCGTTCGCCAACCTGAGCGACGATCCCAAACAGCAATACTTCAGCGATGGCATCACCGAGGAACTCACCGATGCGCTCGGCCAGAACACCGGCCTGCGGGTGATCGCCTGGGATACCGCCGCGAAGCTGCGCGACAGCACGCAGTCGGCCGGCGACATCGGCAAGGCGCTCGACGTCGCCAACCTCCTGCACGGCAGCATCCAGCGCGAAGGCGATGCGGTGCGCATCACCGCGGAACTGGTGGACACGCGCACCGGCCTGCAATTGTGGTCGCAGCACTACGACGACAGCTTCGCCAACCTCTTCAAGGTGCAGGATCAGGTTTCGGCGGCGATCGCCCGGGCGCTAAAAGTGAAGTTCGCGCAGGCCGAGCTGCCGGCGGGCGGCACCGGGAACCCCGAGGCCCACGAACGGGTGTTGCAAGGCCGCGCATTGACGGAGCATTTCACCGCTGCGAGCTTCACCGCCGCGCAGAAGGATTTCGAGCAGGCCATCGCGCTCGATCCCGGGTACGCCGACGCCCATGCCTTGCTTTCGCGCATGCTGCTCAGTCTGACCCAACGCTCCGACCTGCCGCTCAAGGCAACGCTGCCGAGGATTCGCGCGGAAGCGGAGAAGGCCCTCGCGCTCGATCCGCGCAACACCGATGGCTGGCTGGCGCTGGGCAATGCGGACGCCAGCACCGATCCGCCCGATTTCGCCAGGGCGCGCGCGGATTTCCAGAAAGCGCTGGCGCTCGATCCCAGCAATGCGAATGCGCACCTCGATTACGGCACCGCCCTGCCGCTGAACGAGGCGCTGGCCGAAACGAAAGAAGCCACGCTGCTCGATCCCGCCAACGAAACCGCCTGGAACAATCTGGCCGTGTATGCCCTGGATCTCGGCGACTGGGAGCAGGAAATCGAAGCGTTCGAAGCGCTGATCAAGCTCGATCCCACGGTCGTGGACAGCGCGTTCGGTCTCGCCTTCGCGTACCAGCAGTTGCACCAGTACGAGCGGATGGTGGCGGCGTTCAATCTGGTGAAACCCGCGACGCCGCTCGACCGGGAACAGGTCGAGGCCGGCCGGCTGACCTATCGCGCGCTCACCGATCCCGCGCTGCGCCCGCAGGCACTCGCGGCGCTGAAAGCCCTCGCCCGCCACCAGTCCAATCAGGATGTCGCGAGCAATCTCTTGCAGATGTACCTCGCGTTGGGCGAGCCCTTGCCGGCGCTGGCGCTGCTGGAAAGCTCCTGCCCAGCCTACCCGGTCGGTTGCAGCGACCTCGCTATCAATCCCGTGTACCGCGCGCTGCACGGCAACCCGCGCTTCGAGGCGCTCGCAAAGAAATACACCACCGTGACGCTGGAGTAGCGCGCGTACATTTTTTGATCGTCATTCCGGGGCCATCGCAGTTGAAGTAGATTGGGGTAAGTCTTGCGAACCCCAATCTGTCATTGCGAGGCCGGTTTCCGGCCGAAGCAATCTCATCACGGGGTTGCTTCGCTGCGCTCGCAATGACGCGGGTTCGGTTGTGTCACTGCGAGATCGGACTCATGTTGGGCTTCACTGCGCTCAGCCAACCTACCGGTGCTGTCAAGATGAATACCGGGCTGCGTTTCTCCGGAGCCACGGCCCCGGAATGACGGGAAAGCTACCGATTCCGGTAGACTGGCGGCATGAACGAAGCGGCCTCCACCACGCCTTACCAGAACCTGACGCCCGACACGATACTGGGCGCAGTAGAGGCCACCGGACGCGAGAGCGACGGCCGGCTGCTGGCGCTCAACAGCTACGAAAACCGCGTGTATCAGGTGGGCATCGAGGATGGTCCGCCGCTGATTGCCAAGTTTTACCGTCCCGGCCGCTGGAGCGACGCAGCGATTCTGGAAGAACATGCCTTCACGCGCGAATTGACGGAGCGCGAAATTCCCGTAGTCGCGCCGCTCGCGGATGCGCAGGGCGCAACGCTGTTGCATCACGCGGGTTACCGCTTCGCATTGTTTCCGCGCCAGGGCGGCCACGCGCCGGACCTGGAACGGCCCGAACAACTGGAGTGGCTGGGCCGGTTCATCGGCCGCATCCATGCGCTCGGCGCGGTGCGCAAGTTCGCGCATCGCCCCAGCCTGAACGCGCAGACTTTCGGCCGGGAACCACAGGCGTTCATGCTGAACAGCCGCTTGCTGCCGGCGGAACTCGCGCCGCGTTACCGGGAAATGACTGACTTGATATTGGCAGGCGTGGAACGCAGTTTCACGCGCGCCGGAGACATCCGCCTGATTCGCCTGCACGGCGACTGTCATCCCGGCAATGTGTTGTGGACCGACGCCGGACCGCATTTCGTGGACTTCGACGACTGCGCCACCGGCCCGGCGGTGCAGGATCTGTGGATGCTGCTGTCCGGCAGCCGCGATGAGATGCAAGTCCAGCTCGGCCATGTCATGGACGGCTACCGGCGATTCAGCGACTTCGACCCGCTGGAACTCAATCTCATCGAAGCGCTGCGGGCCTTGCGCATGCTCAACTACGCCGCCTGGATCGCACGCCGCTGGGACGACCCGGCGTTTCCGCGCGCCTTCCCCTGGTTCGACGCACCGCGCTACTGGGAGGAGCACATCCAGAGCCTGCGCGAACAGGTGCCGATGCTGGACGAGCCGCCCCTGGCTCTCGACCGGTAGCGCGCCGGATGTCATCATATTGCGCACAGGACGCGCCCTACCTCAACCACCAACCCGCTGCATGATCCGCCCCGCGAACCTGAGCGACCTCGACGCACTGGTTCAGCTTGAAACCCGCAACTTCGACAGCGACCGTTTGTCGCGCCGCAGTTTTTATTACCTGCTGACCCGAGGTAACGCCATTCTGCTGGTGGATGTGGAACGCGATGCGCTGCGCGGTTACGCGCTGTTGCGCTTCCATGCCCGCTCACCCAACGCACGCTTATATTCCATTGCCATTGAGCACACTCATCGCAGCCGTGGCATCGGCCGCGCGCTGCTGACGGCGGCGGAAAAAACCTCACGCAAGCACGGCGCCGTCAAGCTGCGGCTCGAAGTGCGCGAAGACAATCACGTGGCGACGCGCTGGTACTTGAAACTGGGCTATCGGCAATTCGGCAAATATCTGGATTACTACGCGGACCACGCAGATGCCTTGCGCATGCAGAAATCCCTGGCCCAGCCGGCTCCGCGCCGCGCGCAACCCACCAGGCAGGCTGCCCGCAGCGCCGCATGAGCAGCGAACCTCCCCAAGCCCAGACGGCGCCCACCCACATCATCGTGGTGGAGAACCGCGGCGACTGGACACCGAAGTTTCCGCACCACGCCATCGTGCTTGCGAAAGATTATCTTTCGGAACACGAGCACTTCGGAGAGAAAGGCATCAAGGTCATCAACCTGTGCCGCAGCTACAACTATCTCAGCACCGGTTATTACTGTTCGCTGCTGGCGGAAGCGCGCCGTCACAAGGTGGTGCCGAGCGTCAAAACCATTTCCGAGTTGAGCAGGAAGTCGCTCTATCAACTGGAAGCCGGAGATCTGGACGTGATGGTGCAGAAGCGCCTGCGGCGGCTGGTACGCGACGGTTACGGCATTAACGTATTCTTTGGCCAGTGCAGCGATCCGATGCTGGCGGAAGTGGGCCAGCAGGTATTCGACTTGTTCCCCTGCCCGTTGTTGCGCATCGAGTTTGAACGCGATCAGAAATGGACCATCAGCCGCATCAAGGCGTTTCACCTCAACCAGTTGAACGATCTCCAGCGCGAGCAGTTCGCTGCCGCGCTCAACGGCTATTTCAGCAAACGCTGGCACACGCCGCGGCTGCGCAATTCGTCGCGTTACGACCTGGCGGTGCTCTACAATTACAACGACCCGATGGCGCCTTCCGATCAACGCTTCCTGTCACGCCTGATGCGCGCCGGCAAGGACATGGACATCAACGTGGAAGTCATCGAGCGCAAGGATTACGTGAAGCTGCCCGGGTACGACGCGCTGTTCATCCGCGAGACCACCGGCATTGACAACCATACCTACCGTTTCGCGCGCAAGGCCGAGAACGAGGACATGGTGGTAATTGACGACGCCAATTCGATTCTCAAATGCACCAACAAGATTTATCTGGCCGAACTGCTGCGTTCGCACCGCATCCCGTGCCCGCAAACCGTGATCGTGACCGAGGAAACGCTGGCGGCGCTGCCGGACAAGATTGCCTTCCCCATCGTGCTCAAGATTCCGGACGGCTCGTTTTCGCTGGGTGTGTACAAAGCCGATAACCGCGAGGAACTGCACGCGCTCGCGCAAAAATTGTTCGAGGAATCCGACCTGATCCTGGCCCAGGAATTCGTGTATACCGCCTTTGACTGGCGCATCGGCATCCTCAATCACAAGCCCTTGTTCGCCTGCCAGTACTTCATGTCCAAGGATCATTGGCAGATCCTCAAGCACGACGGCGGCGGGCGTTTCAAGGACGGCGATTCCCGCACCCTGGCGGTGGCGGACGTGCCCAGGGCCGTCATGAATGCCGCGCTCAAGGCCGCGAACCTGATCGGCAACGGCCTGTACGGCGTGGACCTCAAGCAGAATGAACGCGGCATCTACGTGATCGAAGTCAATGACAATCCCAACATCGAGGCCGGCGTCGAGGACGCGGTGCTCAAAGAAGGCCTGTACCGCACGCTGCTGGGCGAATTCGTGACCCGCTTGGATCAGCGCCGCCCCGCTTGAGGCTAGAATAAAGGCCCAGTGGATCACGAGAATTACCGGTGTTGAACCGAATCCCGAAATTGTTTGACCACTATATCTGGCGCGGCGACCTGCATGCCATGCCGGCGCACAAACGCCTGCTGATCTACTGGCTGCGCATGATCCAGGTGCTCATCCAGGATTTCGCCAGCGGCGAGGTCACGCTGCGCGCGATGGGCTTGGTCTATACCACGCTGCTGGCCATCGTGCCGTTGCTGGCCTTCGTATTCGCCGTGCTCAAGGGTCTGGGTGTGCAGGACAACCTGGAGCCGATGCTGCTGAATTTCCTGTCGCCCTTGGGGGAAAAGGGCGAGGAACTGTCCATGAAGATCCTCAACTTCGTGGACAACGTGAAAGCCGGCGTGCTCGGCGTGCTCGGCCTGCTGGTATTGCTGTATGCGGTGATTTCGCTGGTGCAGAAAGTCGAGTCGGGACTCAATTACGTGTGGCGCGTGCGCGAAGTGCGCAGCCTGGGCGAGCGCTTCAGCCATTACCTGAGCGTGATCCTGATCGGGCCGCTGCTGGTGATCGTGGCGCTGGCCATCACCGCCACGCTCAGCAGCCACGGCATGTCGCAATACATCAAGGAGGTGGCACCGCTCGGCCCACTGCTGATTGTCGGCATCAAGATATTGCCTTATCTGCTGGTGATTGCGGCGTTCACATTCATTTACGCGTTCGTGCCGCACACGCACGTGCAATTCCGCGCGGCGCTCTCCGGTGGCATCTTCGCCGGCGTGCTGTGGGAATTCGCCGGTTGGGCGTTTGCCGCGCTCATCGTTTCCTCCACGCGCCTAACCATCATCTATTCCAGCTTTGCCATCCTCATCATGTTCATGGCCTGGCTGTATCTGTGCTGGATCATCCTGTTCGTGGGCGCACAGGTGGCGTTCTATGTGCAGAACCCGGAACTGGTGCGCCACGGCCAGGGACCGGGCAACGTGGGCGGCCGCACCCTCGAACGCCTGGCGCTGCATATCATGTATCTCATCGGCCGCAGCTACCACGACAGCAGGACGCCCTGGTCACGGGAAGAGCTGGCGCGGCGACTGCGGGTGCCCACCGAATCCGTGCTGGACGTGCTCGGGCGGCTGCGGGAAAACGGCTTGCTGATGCTGATTTCCGGGCGCATCCGCCGCTACGTGCCGGGCCGCGACATGGGCACCATCACGCTCAAGGACATCGTGGACGCCATGCGCCTGAATCCCTCGGGCGCGGAAGATGTGGATCACTATCTGAAGGGCGTGGCGTCCGTGGATGAGGTGGTGAACAAACTCGATCATGCCATTGACACGGCGCTGGGCGATGCCACGCTGCGTCAACTGGTGGAACAGCAAGCGGTGATCGATATCGCCGATTTGCGCCGCGCGTGAACCATTAACCTGCTAACAGCCAATCACTCACAGCGTGACTGATTCCGCATCACTCGAAGTTATTACCTGCCGCCCGCGCAAAAACGCCGCACCAAGCGCCGCCGCCAAGGCCGCGAAACAAGCGCCGGCAAAGAACGCCACCTGATAACCGCCGTTCAATGCGGCGAGCTGTGCATGGCCCGAGGCCAGCAGATCGCCGGTGCGCGCCGCGGCGAGGCTTGCCAGTACCGCCAGACCGAGCGCACCGCCCATCATAAATGCGGTGTTGACGATTCCCGAAGCCAGGCCGGATTCGCTTGGCGCCACGTCGTTCATCGCGGCCATCAGCACCGGATTGAAAGCGATACCGGCGCCGATGCCGAGCAAGAGCATGCCGGGCAGCACGTCAGTCACAAAGCTCCCGCTCAACGGTGCGCGTGCAAACAACAGCAAGCCGATGGCCGCAAATCCCAATCCCACGGCAAGTGGCGGCCGATAACCAAAACGCATCACGAATTTCGCGGACAGGCCCACCGAGAACACCGCCATGATGACGTTGGCCGGCAGGAACGCCAGACCCATCTGCATCGGGCTGTAGCGCAGTACCAACTGTAGATAGAGCGCGGAAAGAAAAAACCACGCGAACATGGCGGCCGCCCACAGCACACCGACCACGTTGGCGGTCGCCAGATTGCGTAACCGGAACAGACCCAGCGGCATGAGTGGTGCGCGCACCCGAGCCTCGATCCACAGAAATACCGCCAATAGCGCCGCGGCGGCGGCGAGCAGGCCGAGCGTCCGGCCGGAAGTCCAACCGGCGGTATTGCCGTTGACCACCGCGTACACCGCGAGCAGCAGCGCGGCCGTCACCGTGATCGCGCCGCCCACGTCGAGATGTCGTGTAAGCGCCGCGCCGCGCGCGGCCGGCAGCCATCGGAATGTGAGCGCGATAACCAGTGCGCCGACCGGGACGTTGACCAGAAAAATCCAGTGCCAACTGAGCGCGCCGGTCAAAAGTCCGCCGAGCAGCACGCCGATGCTGCCGCCACCAGCGCACACGAAACCGAACACGCCCATGGCCTTGGCGCGCTCCGCCGGCTCGGTGAACAGGTTCATCATCAGCGACAGCGCCACCGCGTCCACCACCGCGCCTCCGATGCCCTGCACCGCGCGCGCCACCACCAGAAAACCCTGCGAGCCGGACAGGCCGCAGGCCAGCGAGGCGAGCGTGAACAACACAATGCCCATGAGAAACAAGCGGCGATGGCCGTACAGATCACCCAGCCGTCCGCCCAACAGCAGGAAGCCGCCGAAGGTGAGGAGATAGGCATTCACCACCCAGGCGAGCGAGGTTTCAGTGAAGCCCAGCGCCTCGCGGATCGAGGGCAGCGCCACGTTCACGATGGTGGTGTCGAGCACGATCATGAGCGCGCCCAGACACAGGACGCCGAACGTGAGCCAGCGCCGGTCGCGGTGCAGCGGTGTGCTCGTTTGCGCCGCAGCCGCGCCGGTTTCGCTAGCAGCCTTTTGCATGCGCGTCACTCAGAGTGAGACCATCGGCTTGAACCCACCCCAGAACATACGCCGGCCGTCGAAAGGGAATTGCTTCGGATCCATCTGGGTGTGCAGGTCGGCCATGACTTTCTTGAACACGCGGTCGCGGTGCGTGCGCGATTTGTACACGATGCGTGTCAGCACCACGACTTCGCCGGGCTTGAGGTTCACCGCTTGTGGGAATGAAGTGAGCTTGCCCGGTTTCACATCGTCGGCCAGATATTCGGCGTATTCCAGCGCGCCGTGTTCGCGCCAGACCTTACCCATGCGGCGCGCCAGCCGGCGGTAGGCCGCGAGATTCTTCTTCGGTACCGGTATCACCATGTTGTCAACGTAACTCATAACTCCTCCTGTGTGTGATTGCGTTCAACCTTGCGTAGGTTGGGGTGACCCCGGACTTGATCCGGGGGAACCCCAACGATTCCGATGATGAAAAGTTGGGGTTCGGAAGACCTAATCCCAACCTGCACTACTGTAACCGTTATCTGTCAAGCCGGTGGGATTACGGCTCTGCGATTTCAGGTGGGACATGCGCTTCCGCATTAGCCGTGGTAGGCCCGCTCCAGCGCGACGATGTCGAGCTTCTTCATCTGCATCATGGCGCGCATCACACGTGCAGCTTTCTCCGCATCCGGATCGGTGAGCAGCTTGGGCAACACCGTGGGTATGACCTGCCAAGACAGTCCATACTTGTCCTTGAGCCAGCCGCAGACCTGCGCCTTGGGGTCACCGCCCGCACCAAGCTTTTCCCAGTGGTGATCCAGTTCCTTTTGGGTTTCACAAAACACCTGGAAGGAAACTGCTTCGGTGAACTTGAACTGCATCTCGCCGGCGCCGTTGAGCGCGGTGAAGTTCTGGCCGTCGAGCGTGAATTCCACGGTCAGCACCAGGTCTTCCGAGACACCCAGGCTTTTCCCGGCTTCCTTGCCGTAGTGCAGAATCTTGCCGAGCTTTGAGTTCTTGAAGATGCCGGTGTAGAAGCGTGCGGCTTCCTCGGCTTCGCCGTGATTGAACCACAGGCAAGGGCTGATTTTTTGTATGTCCATTTCAATATCTCCTATGAAGTTTCAAATGACTCTGGGCGATTCCGCTTCAACGCCGCACGGGGAAAACCGCCCGCAATTGCGGGTCGCGCAGGAACAACCCACCCCAGAGCAAGACACCATAAATGACCGCCGAGCCGTTGTAATAAATCGGCGACTTGACGAACAGATTGGTTGCAATCGCCCCGCCCAGATAGCCGGTGATCAAAATGGCGCCCAGCACCGAAGTGCGCGGAATGGCATAAAGAACGGTGCTGATCAGCAAAATGATGCCGAGACCGATCACCACGCCCTCATGCCATCCGGTCGCCTTGACCACCAGCTCCGGCATGATCAGTTTCATGCCGGCGTCGAACAGGAAAAACAGCGTGGCCAGGGTGACGATGACACGGCCGGTCCAAAGCATGGCCTTGGGAGCGGGAAGCGCTTGAGCGTTATACTGCATGGCAGTCTCTCCGGGTGTGGGGGATTGCGTCTCAGGGCGATTCAGCCGGGACCATGATCATCCAGCCGATGCCGAATTTGTCCTTGAGCATGCCGAAACAGGGCGAGAAGAAGGTTTTGACGAGCGGCATGTTCACTTCGCCGCCGTTGGCAAGCGCGGCAAACGCACGCCGTGCTTCTGCCTCGTTAGGCACGCTGAATGACAGGCGAAAACCCTGAAAGCCTGTTATGGTTCTGGTGGCGTCGTCGCAGGCCATCATTACGGTATCGCCGACGTGAAGCTCGGTGAACATTACCTTGTTCTCATAACCGGGTGGCACCATGCCGGGCGGTGGTGGTTCGGGACTGTCTTGGTAGCGCATGAGTCTTCCCTGCTTGGCACCGAGCGCCTTTTTGTAGAACTCGACAGCCTCTTCGCAGCGACCTTCAAAGAACAGATAAGGTTGGACTTGCATGTGTGCTCTCTTCGTTATTGTGTGTGATCAGCGCTTGGGATTCTTGGCGCTTTGCTCGATCTCCGCGCGCAGCCGCGCACCCCGTTCGCGCATCTCCGGCGTGAGTTCCTCCCCGAAATCCTCCGCCTCGAACACCGGGCGGATTTCGACCTCGGCGCCGCCATCAAAGGGTGCACGCTTCAACCAGTCCACGGCATCCTGCATGGATTTTACTTTCCACAGCCAGAAGCCGGCGACCAGTTCCTTGGTTTCCGTGAACGGACCATCAATCACGGTACGCTTGGCGCCCTCGAAGCGCACGCGCTTGCCTTTGGAACTCGGATGCAGCCCGTCGGCCGCCAGCATCACGCCGGCTTTGACCAGTTCCTCGTTGAACCTGCCCATGGGTTCCAGGTCCGCGCGCTTCGGCATGACACCGGCTTCGATTTCCTCGTTTGATTTGACGATGACCATGACTCGCATTGCAGTTCTCCTCAATAAAGTGAATGGATCAGCGTTTCTGCGTGGCCTGTTCGGCCGCCACGGTTTCGCGGATCGGACGGATGGGCCGCACCTCGATGCTGCCGATGCGCGCCGGCGGAATCCGGGCCGCGACCTGGATGGCCTCGTTCAGGTCGCGCGCCTCGATCATGTAAAACCCGGCCAGTTGCTCCTTGGTCTCGGCGAACGGGCCGTCGGTGATCGCCACCTGGCCGTTGCGCACCCGCACGGTGGTGGCGGTCGTGACCGATTGCAGCGCTTCCGAAGCCAGACAACGGCCGTCGGCCCGCAGCCCTGCGTCAAAGGCCACGCACTCGGCGTCGGGGACCTCTTCCAGCCGCTTCTCGTCCAGGTAAACCAGACACAGGTACTTCATGTTTCTCTCCAGAGCGTTAAGGGCTCTTACCTTATAGTCGAATGGCAAAGCTGGATTTCGACAAGCCAACTGAACCTTTTCCCAACGCACTCCGTAGTCGAATGAACCCGCTGGGATTCGACACCCCTCACCTTCCGCCGTGCGGCAGCTGCCCTCTCCCCTCGCGGGGAGAGGGACTTTGTGATGAGCCCCAGTCAGCCAGCTCCGCCAGCCGGCGTTCCAGGAAACGCCGCTCCGGCTCTTGGCGCGCAAGGGCCAGAGCCTGCTGATAAGCAGCACGCGCTTCTGCAATCCGTCCCAGCCGCAGGCACAGGTCCGCCCGGGCCGCGTGCGCCAGGTGATAGTCCGCGAGTTCGCCGCGGGCGAGCAGCGCATCAACCAGCGACAAGCCCGCCGCCGGACCGTCGCGCATGGCAACTGCCACGGCCCGATTCAACTCTATCACTGGCGAGGACTGCCACTGCGCGAGCGTGTCGTACAACGCGACGATGCGCTTCCAGTCCGTGGCAGCCGAGCCGGGCGCGCGCGCATGTTCCGCGGCAATGGCGGCTTGAAGCGCGTAGGGACCGGGCGGGCCGGCGGCGAGTGCGCGCCCCACCAGCGCCAAACCTTCGGTAATCTGTTCGCGACTCCAGAGCTTGCGGTTCTGGTCATGCAGCCGCACCAGTTCGCCCGTGGATGTGCTGCGCGCGGCGCGCCGCGATTCCTGGAGCAGCATGAGCGCGAGCAATCCCATCACTTCCGGTTCTGGCAGCAATTCCAACAGCAGCCGGCCCAAGCGGATGGCTTCGCCCGAGAGATCGGCGCGCATGAGCGTCTCACCCGAGGAAGCGGAATAGCCCTCGTTGAACACCAAATAAATCACGCGCAGCACCGCTTCCAATCGCTCGGACAGTTCGGCACGGGCCGGCACTTCGTAGGGTATGCGCGCTTCGCGGATCTTGGCCTTGGCACGCACGATGCGCTGCGCAATCGCTGGCGCACGGGCAAGAAACGCGCTGGCGATTTCCTCGGTGGTGAGCCCGCAGACCTCGCGCAGCGTGAGCGCCACCTGCGCGTCGGGAGCGAGCGCCGGGTGGCAGCAGGTGAAAATCAGCCGCAGCCGGTCATCGGTAATGCTTTCCGGGTCGGCGTCCGGTGTCGCATTCTCGTCGGCAAGTGCGTCCACCTGTTCGGCCACGGCATCAAGCGCATCGAGGCGCTGGTCGCGGCGCAGCCTGTCTATCGCCTTGAAACGCCCGGTGGACACCAGCCAGGCGCGCGGATTGACCGGCACCCCTTCGCCCGGCCACTGGGTGAGCGCTGCCGTGAAGGCGTCATGCAGCGCCTCCTCGGCCAGCTCGAAATCGCCCAGCAGCCGAATGAGCGTGGCCAACACGCGCCGCGACTCGGTGTGGTAAATCGCTTCAACTGTTGTGCGCGCGTCAGTCTGAGTAATTCCGGCCATCGCCGTCAATCCCTGCCTGATTTCCGGACAGAAAGAATATCAGCTCACAAAATTCGCCGCTGAATATCGTCCACGCTGATGTGATTCAGGCAATTCAGATGCTTGAGCGGGCACTCGCGCTGAAAACACGGACTGCACTCCAAACGCAAATACACGATTTCCGCTTTGTCCGTTAGCGGCGGGGTGTAATCCGGCGAGGATGAACCGTAGATGGCGACTATCTTGATACCCACCGCCGCAGCGATGTGCATGAGACCGGAGTCGTTAGTCACGGCGGTTTCGGCGAGCGCCAGCAGATCCGCTACGTCCTCCAGCCGGGTGCCGCCGCACAGATTCACCACGCGGTTGCCGGCGATGCGCGTAATTTCCTCGCCTAGCGACTGCTCGCGTACGGAGCCGAACACCCACACCTGTCTGCCGGAGGCAATCAACCGTTTCGCCAGTTCGCCGTAGCGCTCCACCGGCCAGCGTTTGCTGGGGCCATATTCCGCGCCCGGCATCAGCGCGACCATGGGTAAATCCTGGTTCAAGGCCAGTCTTTCCAGCAACACCTTCTGATTCTGCGGGTCCACGCGCAATTGCGGTTTAGGGATGTTCGTCGGTGGTAACGGCGCGTCGCGCTCCAGCCCGAGCGCCACATAGCGCTGCACTGTTTGCGTCAATATTTTTTTATCCAGGCGGCGCATGTCATTGATAAGGCCAAACCGCCACTCGCCACGATAGCCGGTGCGTTTTGGAACGCGCGCACAGAACGGCACAAGTGCGGATTTCCATGAACGTGGCAATACAATCGCCTGATCGTAACGCCCGCGCAGCAGACGCCCCAGGCGCCGGCGCGCGCCGAAACCGAATTCGCCGTGAGCGAGCGGCAGCGTCACGGCGCTGCGCACTTCCGGCATGCGTGCCAATAAGGGCTTCGACCAAACGGGTGCCAACACGTCAATTTCTGAATCCGAAAAGCGTCGCTTGAGGCTAATGAACAGGCTCTGCGCCATCACCATGTCGCCGATCCAGGCAGGGCCGACGACCAGAATGCGGGGAGAGGTGCTGCGTGCTGCGTGCTGCGTGTTGTTCATTTTTCGGCTCCTTCTCCCTGCGGGAGAAGGTGGGAATGAAGGGAAATTGATTACCCATCACCCTTCCCTCTCCCCCAAGAGGCGAGGGGACAAGGTTGATGAGCCACCTATTTGTTCAGCCATTCCATGTATTTTTTGACACCATCTTCAACGGTCATGAACTTGTGGTCGCAGCCGGCAGCGCGCAATGCGCTCATGTCGGCCTCGGTGAAGCTCTGATAACGGCCCTTGAGATTCTCAGGAAACGGGATGTATTCGATCTTGCCCTTGCCGTGATATTTGATTACAGCGTTGGCTACGTCGTTGAAGGTCTGGCTCCGGCCGGTGCCGAGATTGAAGATGCCGGAGACTTTCGGATGCTCCCATGCCCACAGGTTCACCGCGCACACGTTGTCCACATGGATGAAATCGCGGCGCTGCTCGCCATCGGTATAGCCGCCGCTGCCCTCGAACAACTTGCATTTTCCGATCGCCAGAATCTCATTGTTGAAATGCAAGGCGGTGCTGGCCATCTTGCCCTTGTGCTGCTCGCGTGGGCCATAGACGTTGAAGTAGCGGAAACCCACAACCTGGCTTTTTAACGCGGTCTTCATGCGCCGGCGCACGTACTCATCGAACAGGAACTTGGAATAGCCGTACAGATTGAGCGGCGCTTCGTATTGACGTTCCTCCTTGAACACTTTGCCGCCGCCATACACGGCCGCCGATGACGCATAGATGAACGGGATGTTGCGCGTGAGACAGTGCTCCAGCAACAGCTTGGAGTACTCGTAGTTCACCGCCATCATGTAGCGGCCATCCCACTCGGTGGTGTCGGAGCAGGCGCCGTTGTGGAACACCGCCTCGATGGGGCCGAGCGTGGCACCATTGGTGAGCTGTTGCAGGAACTGATCCTTGTCACGGTAATCGGCGATCTCCGCTTCCACCAGGTTACGGAACTTGGCGCCGTCCTTGAGATCGTCCACCACAATGATATCGGACTGGCCGCGCCGGTTGAGTTCCAGCACCAGATTACTGCCCACGAAACCCGCGCCGCCGGTGACGATGATCATGATGGTTTTCTCTGCGAATAGATGACCATGTATTTATAGAATACCCCGTTCGCTTCCGACACGGAGATCAACAGGCCGCGCCAGCCGTCCAGCAGGCCAAGCCGCAGGACATAGGCACGGATGAACGCCCACACGGTTTTAAGGAGAATGATAGCCGGCGGATAGGTGCGGGTGGACTCCCCCGCCTTGAGCATGGTGTAGCGGTGCATTTTCACCAGGAAATCCCCGGCATCACGCATGCCGGTATGGCGGAGTACACCGGGCAGTTGTACCGGCTGTTCGCCGGTTTTCAGCTCGACTTTCTCATGTACCGCCACGTCCGTGAATTGATGCGTGCGGCGGTTGTAAAGCCGCGTGAGCCATTGGCTGCCCCAGCCGCCATGACGCACGCGCTTGCCCAGAAGATAATTCTGCCGTTCCACCGCGTAGGTCTGTTCCGGTTTGTCGAGCGCGAGACTGGCAATGGCCGCAGCCAAACCCGGCCTAACCACTTCGTCGGCGTCCAGTGAAAAAATCCAGTCATGGTGTACCAGCACGGCGGCGGCGTTACGCGTAGGACCGAAGCCCGAGAACTGGCCGCGCTCGATGCGAACATTGGCGTAGCGGTACGCGATCTCCGGCGTGTTGTCGCGGGAACCATTGTCGTAAATCAGCACTTCACCGAAGTCGCGTACGCTGTCCAGCGTCGCCGCCAGTGTCGCGGCGGCATCGCGGACGATCAGCACCACGGAAATGCGGTGAAGCGTTGCACTCATACGACCCCACGCAGTAAAGAATGAGCCGTGAACGGTTTCACAAGCTTTGTATCGTTCATGTTGCGCCCCTCGATCTCGCTCAGGGCCGGCTCCGTAAAACGTAGTTGAAACTTTGTTATTGGGTGACCCTTCGACTCCGCGCCGCCGGCACGACGCTCAGGGTGAATGGATTCTGAGATCCTCTAGTCAACCAGCGTGTAGGTTGCGCCGCAGTATGGGCATTCCACCTCGCCGGTGGCCTCGACGGGAAGGTACACCCGCGGATGAGAATTCCACAGGCTCATGCCGTCCATCGGGCAGTGCAACGGCAAATCCTTGCGGCTCACGTCATAGTGACGCTTGGCATTGGGGGTGGCCTGCCCCTCTTTATTCACTGCAGCGCTGGTCACGGTTGCATCCCGATTACGTGAGAAGGGCCGTGATTATATCAAGCCACTATGCCTCTCCGGCGGGCGGCGGGCCGATGGTTGCATCCCACAGGCTGCGCACCTGGCTGCGTTGCGGGTCCGCCTCGGCAGCCGGGATGCGCGCCGGCCGGCCTTCGAGGCTCTTGCGATGCACGATCTGGCGGAAGGCGCGGTAAGTGTCAGCCAGGAATTCACCCCGTTCGGCCGTGAGCACGCCGGTGCTCACCAGCCCTTCCAGGTTGCGGATGTTGTCGGTCCAATCGAGCAGCGAGGGATGCGCCGCAGCATGGCCCAACACCCAGTACTGCACCAGGAATTCAATGTCGGTCAGACCGCCGACGTCCAGCTTGATGTCAAATTCACCGACAGTCTGCGCATGTTCTTTCAACATGCGCGCGCGCATGACGGCTACGTCGCGTTTGAGCGCCGCACCGTCCCGCGGCTTGCCAAGTACTTCGCGGCGCAGGGCATTGAAAGCGTCGCCAACCGCGGCGTCGCCAGCCACCGGCCGCGCACGCAACAGCGCCTGATGTTCCCAGGTCCAGGCCTGCTCGCGCTGGTAGCGTGCGAACGCGTCCAGCGAACTTACGATCAAACCCGCCGCGCCGCTCGGACGCAGGCGCGTATCCACTTGATAGAGCACACCGGAGGTGGTGGGAATGGACAGGATATTGATGATGCGTTGTGTCAGGCGCGTGAAGTATTCATTGTTGTCCAGTGAACGCGCACCGCGGCTGTGCTGATCCTCGCCGGCGCTGTCATGCAGGAACACCAAATCCAGATCCGAACCATAGCCGAGTTCAAGGCCCGCGAGTTTGCCGTAGGCGATGACGCCGAAGCGTGCGCGCCGTTCACCCACACCATTACGGCACCAGGGTTCACCGTGGCGCGAGAGCATATGCTGCCAGGCGATCTCCAGCGCTTTGCGAATCACCTGCTCCGCGGTCCAGGTCAAGAAATCGCTGACTTTCATCAACGGCGCGTTGCCGGACAGGTCCGCCGCCGCGACCCGCACCACGCTGGTCTGCTGGAACTGACGCAGTGCCTCCATCTGGCCTTCCAGATCGTCGGCCGGCACATCGGCCAGCGCGCTTTCCAGTTCCGCGTGCAGGGAATCCTGGGAGGGAAACTCGTTGAAGATGCGCGGGTCAATCAGCTCGTCCAGCAGCAGCGGCGTGCGCGCCACCCTATCCGCAAGCCAGGCGCTGCCGGAAACCAAGCGCGCCAGATGCTCCAGCGCGGTGGAGCTTTCCAGCAGCAGCGCGAGATAGGCGGAGCGTTTGGCAATGGCTTCCACCACGCGCAGCAGCCGCTTGAAGGTCTCACCAGGCTCGGCCGTGTTCTGCGAAACTTCAAACAGGCGCGGCAGCAATTCATCGAATTGCCGGCGTCCGCGCTCGCCCAGCGCCCGTAACAGCGGGCCGTCGCGCAATTGCTCCAGCAGTTGCAGAATTTCCGCGGCTGATCCGAAACCCGTATCGCTCAGAAGTTTCTCGGCGTCCGCAGGTGCCAACGCACCCCGCCACAAGGCGCTGAAAGGCGATTCCTGCTGGCGCTGCTCGCGCACTTCTCGCGGCGCCACGAACACCTGCTCGAAAGTCTTCTGCACCTGATGACGATGTGTCTCCAGCGTCTGATGGAATGCCGGCCAATCGTCGCAACCCATGGACCAGGCCAGCCGCGCACGGCCGGTCTCGTCCTTCGGCAATTCGTGGGTCTGCTCGTCACGCCATTCCTGCAAACGGTTTTCCACCCGTCGCAGAAATTCATACGCTGTAATCAACGTCCCGGTTTCGGAAGGTTTCAGATATTCGGCTTCGGCGAGATAACGCAGCACCGGTACGATACCGCGCTCGCGCAATCCCGCCTCGCGTCCGCCGCGGATCAACTGGAACAGCTGGCCGATGAATTCGATTTCGCGGATGCCGCCGCGGCCGAGCTTGATGTTATCGTCCAGACCGCGCCGCGCCACCTCCTGCATGATGAGTCGCTTCATCTCGCGCAGCGATTCAAAGGCATTGAAATCCAGGTAGCGCCGATACACAAACGGTCGCAGCGTCTGCAACAATTTCCCGCCTTGGACAAGATCACCGGCCACCGGCCGCGCCTTGATGAGTGCGTAACGCTCCCATTCACGGCCGTGATTCTGGTAATAGGTCTCCAGCGCACCGAAACTGAGCGCCAGCGGCCCGGCCTCACCGAAAGGCCGCAGGCGCAAGTCCACGCGGAACACGAAACCATCGGCGGTCACCTCATCCAGGACGCGCACCAGTTTCTGGCCGAGTTTCAGAAAGTATTCTTCGTTGTCGAGTGGCTTTTCACCGTCGCTCTGGCCGTTTTCCGGGTAAGTTAGAATCAGATCAATGTCCGAGGAGAAATTCAGTTCACGTGCGCCTAGCTTGCCCATACCCAGCACCACCAGTGACTGCGCTTCCCCCTTGGGGTCGCGCGCCACGCCGTGGCGCTGCGCATGCCAGCGCGACAGCGATGTCAGCGCGCCGGCCACGCAGCTATCCGCCAGATCGGAAAGATCGTGCAGGGTTTCTTCCAGATTGGCCCAGCCGGCCAGATCCCGCCACGCGATGCGCAGCATTTCGCGTTGGCGCACCGCGCGCAGCGTTCGAAATAATTGTGCTTCACTGCCGACTGATTGCAAGGCCGCGTGTACGCGTACCGCGGGCGAACCGCTGGTCTGCAAATCCGTTGACTTCACCAAGTCCGCCAGCAATTCCGGATGGCGCTGGCAGTTTTGCGATATAAACTCACTGCATACCCAGACTCGCGGCAAGGAATCCCGCACAGTTGCGGGCAAATCTTCAAGCGCCGGCACCGACGGCCGGCCGCGCTCCCAGACGGGGCGCAGCGATTCCGGTATAGCGTCGGCGTTGGTCATGGTGCAGAAGCGTTTGATAGGGCAGCAAACTTAACTGTAACCTAATCCCATGAAATCCCCATCCCGCCCCGCTGCCGATTTGCAGTTCTTCGCCACCGCCGCCAAGGGCGTGGAACCCATCGTAGCCGATGAGCTGCGCGCGCTGGGCGCGATCAGAGTGAAGGAAGCGCGCGGCGGCGCTTCGTTCGAGGGACCGCCGGCCATGGCTTACCGCGCCTGCCTGTGGTTGCGCAGCGCCAATCACGTGCTTTATCCGCTTGCGAAATTCCGGGCCATGGACGAGGCTGGCCTGTATGCCGGCATCCAGCGCATGCCTTGGGAGCGGGATCTTTCCGCCGATGGCAGCCTAGCCGTGGATTTCACCGGCGGCAACGAGAACATCACTCACACGCAGTTCGGCGCGCAACGCGTCAAGGACGCTATCGTGGACCGCTTCCGGGAACGCGATGGCCGGCGCCCGTCGGTGGATCTGGAACACCCTGATGTGCGCATCAACTGCCATCTGCACCGCGACATTGCCACCGTGAGCCTGGACCTGTCCGGCGACAGCCTGCATCAGCGCGGCTACCGCATTCGGGGCGTAGCGGCACCGCTCAAGGAAAATCTCGCCGCCGCGCTGCTGCTCAAATGCGGCTGGCCGGAGATCGCGAAACGTGGCGGCACGTTTGCAGATCCCTTGTGCGGCTCCGGCACGTTCCTGATTGAAGCGGCCATGATCGCCGGCGACATGGCACCGGGCCTGTGGCGGGATCACTGGGGTTTCTCCCGCTGGCTTCGCCACGACGCTGTGCTTTGGGAAACACTTCTGCAGGAAGCGCGACTCAGAAAAAATCAGGCGCTGGGAAAAATCCCCGTCATCCTCGGCTTTGATCATGACAGCCAAGCCATCGAAGCCGCGCAGCAGAATATCCAGGTTATCGGACTCGGGAATGTCATCCGCCTGCAAAAAATCCCACTCGAATCCAATCGTCTCGCGCCCCGACTCAAACCCGGTCTGGCGCTTGCCAACCCGCCCTACGGCGAGCGCCTGGGCGAGGTGGGTAAACTTGGGCCTTTATATGCGGCGCTCGGCCGCTGGCTCAAGAACGAATGCCTTGGCTGGCAGGCGGGCATCATCACCGGCAGTCCGGAACTCGCCAAGCAAATGGGCATCCGCGCCCGCAAGATGAATGCGTTTTACAACGGTGCGCTGGAATGCAAACTGTTGCAATTTGATGTCCAGCCCGAATGGTTCATGCGTGATGGCCCCGTGACCCGCCAGTAACGCCCTGCCTCGGACCGGCTGTCCGGCGGTCATTCCACTGGCATCTCAGAGTATTAAACTAGAGCATCATCCCGTTGCAATTTCAGGAGGTTGTCATGGCAAGCAAGACCGCAAAATCCAAGTCCTCAAAACGCCGGACCGGCAAAGCCAAGTCCCGGACCAAAAAAGCCAGCCGGGTGCAAGCGATCCCCGCCGGCTATCACAGCGTCACGCCATATCTGATTGTCAATGGCGGCGCGGCGGCTATCGAATTCTACAAAAAAGCCTTCGGCGCCAAGGAAAAAGTGCGCATGCCTCATCCTGATGGCCGCATTGGCCATGCCGAAATCCAGATTGGCAGCTCGCGCATAATGCTGGCGGATGAAAACCCGGAGATGCGTGCGCGCGCCCCACAGCCTGGAACTCCTCCACCTGTAGGCATCATGCTGTACGTAAAGGATGTGGATGCGGTGTTCAGCCGCGCCATAGCCGCGGGCGCCAAAGTGGAGCGGCCGGTGGCAAACCAGTTCTACGGCGACCGCACCGGCGGCTTCATCGATCCCTTCGGCCATCGCTGGTACGTGGGCACGCACATCGAGGATGTATCACCCAGGGAAATGCTGAAGCGAATGCAGGAAACCCATAAATAATCACAAAGAAGCCCCGCGAAAGCGGGGCTTCTTTCATTCGCCTTCCATGATTCGATCAGGGCAGCAGCACCGTCGAGCCAGTGGTCTTGCGCGATTCCAGATCGCGGTGTGCCTGCGCCGTTTCTCGGAGCGGATAGGTCTGGCTCACGGTGATTTTCACCGCGCCCTGCTTTACCACCGCAAACAACTCGCGCGCAGCCCGCACCAAGTCTGCCCGACTAGCGATATAGGTCCCCAAAGTCGGGCGCGTAATGAACAGGGAACCCTTCTGCGTCAGCAGCGTGGGGCTGAAAGGTGGCACGGCGCCCGAGGCGTTGCCGTAGGTCACCATCAGGCCAAGTGGCGCGAGGCAATCGAGCGAATCCATGAACGTGTCCTTGCCCACGCCGTCGTACACCACCGGCACCCCCGCGCCCTTGGTGATTTCCTTCACGCGCTCCGGAATCTTGTCACGCGAAGTGATCAACACGTATTTGCAGCCGGCCTTCTTCGCCAGTAGCGCTTTCGCTTCGCTGCCTACCGTGCCGATGACTTTCGCGCCGAGATGCCTGGCCCACTGGCAGAGAATCTGGCCGACGCCGCCGGCCGCGGTGTGCACCAGAATGGTATCGCCCTTTTTCACCCGGTAGGTGCGCCGCAGCAGAAACTGCGCGGTCATGCCTTTAAGCATCATCGCCGCCGCAATCCAGTCGCTCACGCCGGCGGGGACTTTTACCAGTCGCTCGGCGGGTCGGAGCAGCATTTCAGCGTAAGCACCAGTCGGATCCACATAAGCCACCTGGTCGCCCGGCTTGAATTCCTTCACCTTCGGGCCGACCGCCTCCACCACGCCCGCGCCTTCGCGGCCGAGCGTCGCCGGCAACGCAATCGGGTACAGGCCGCTACGGTTGTAGGTATCCACGAAGTTCAGGCCGACGGCCGTGTTGCGTACCAGCACCTCGCCGGGACCGGGCTTGCCGACCTCGACCTCTTCCCAGCGCAGCACTTCCGGCCCGCCGGTTTCATGGATGCGGATGGCATAAGGCATAAGTGTTCCTTCCTGAGGCGGGTTCAACGCGCATTGAACGTGTCAATATACTACCTGCCATCACGCGACATCGCGCGGATGCAGACAGGCAGGCCCTTATCATGCTGCTGAAAGACGCCATAGCTGCGTTAAAGCTGATGCCGGAAACTTTGCAACGGCACGTCACCGGCCTGACAGACGCACAACTGCATTTCCAGCCCGAAGGCGGATACTTCTCGGTGCTTGAAAACGTCTGTCACCTGCGGGACATCGAAATCGAGGGTTATGGCATGCGATTGCGACGCCTGCTTGCGGAAGAGCATCCCACGCTGCCTGACCTCGACGGCGCCCAGCTTGCTCGCGAACGGCGCTACCGCGAACAGACATTGCAACCGGTCCTGGATGCTTTCGTGCAGGCGCGCGGCGCAAACCTGAAAGTTCTTGAGAATGTGACAGATGCTCAGCTTGCCCGCACCGGCTATCTGGAACCTGTGGGTGAAATCACACTGAGCAGGCTATTGGAACTGTGGGTCGAACACGACCAGGGTCATAGCCAGGAACTGGGAAAACTGCAAAACACGTTTCGTGGGTCCAACACTGTCCATGCAACAGATACTTCCCTAAACCCCGGCAGGACTTGATATCGGCATGAAAGCTGGAACCCTGAGACGCTTCATCAACCTGTGGCCGCCTTTCTTGTGCAGCGGCATACAAGTCAGACGCATCAGTGATGATTACCGCGAAGTGGAGGTCGTGCTTAAACAGCACTGGTATAACAGTAACTACGTCGGCGTACATTTTGGTGGCAGTCTGTTTGCCATGACCGACGGCCTGCACATGATCATGCTCATCAGCATACTTGGGCCCGCTTATTACGTCTGGGACCAGCGTTCCAGTATCGACTACATCAAACCGGGGCGCGGTACGGTAAAGGCATGGTTTCGGCTGGACGATGCCACATTGGCCACGATCCGCGAAAAGACCGCGAGCGGTGAAAAATACCTGCCGGAATTCGAGGTCGAGATTACCGATGCCAGCAGCGCTGTGGTGGCACGTGTGCACAAGACGCTATATGTACGCCTTAAGCCCGCCAAGGCCTTGACCGCATAGGGGTGCAGGGCTGCTCACTTTCTTTCGCAGCGTCGGGTAGAATCCAGGCGCCTTATCTCAAGGCATCTCTTTCAGGGAGTTCGGCATGACATCGCTTGCACATCTCTGGCTTCCCATCCTGCTATCTGCTGTCGGCGTGTTCATTGCCAGCAGCATCCTGCACATGGTCTTCAAATTCTGGCATATGCCGGATTACCACGGCTTCCCCAATGAAGACGAGGTGCGCGCAGCCATCCGTAAGGGGAATCCCGCACCTGGCATGTACATGCTGCCTTTTGCTCCCATGGAGGACATGAAAAAGCCCGAAACCTGCGAAAAATTCAAACAAGGCCCAGTAGGTTTCATGATCCTGCGGCCGAGCGGCATGTTCAGCATGGGAAAGAACCTGGTGCAGTGGTTCATTTTCTGCCTCATCGTTTCTTATTTCTGCGCTTATGTTGCCGCCAGTACGATGGCAGCCGGCACTGCTGGACTGCAAATTTTCCGAGTAATCGGCACGGTCGGCTTCATAGCCTACGCCTTTGGATCATTGCCCATGGGAATCTGGTATGGCCAGCCCTGGAAAGCGGTAACCAAGGACGTGATTGATGGTTTGATTTATGGTCTGGTTACCGGCGCAATCTTCGCCGCGCTCTGGCCGATGTAGGGCACTGAGTTTAGGGAGTTAAAAGAATCGGCAGCAGACACAAGTCTGCTGCCGATTAATAAGCCAGAACCAGATCATCCCGTCCACTTTGCTTTGGTTGCAAGAGGAGAGTCCCATGTCATTCAGCATCAAAAGCATCTTCCAGCCGGATTACGCGCGTTATGACGGCATACACCCGATCAACATCTACCTCATGCGCTTGCTTTATCTGCTGATGGTCGTGTTTGTCGGCAAGGATTCATGGACCTATATCTTTACCCATCACGGCGCATGGGACCCCAAAGAGGCGATGGAGTGGAGCGTATGGGCGGCGTTCGCGACCCTGGCGGTGCTGGGCTTCTTCCGACCCGTGAAGATGCTCCCGATACTGTTTCTGGAAATCTTCTACAAGGTCCTGTGGCTGTTACTGGTCGCCTATCCACTTTGGAAAACGGGCACGCTGGCAGGTTCGCCTGCCGCGGGCATGACCTATGCGTTTCTGTGGGTGATCCTGCCGATCGTGGCTGTACCCTGGGGATACGTGTTCAAAACGTATGTGATTAACGTCAAGAAATAAGGCGCTGGCCCAAATACTCAAATCAGGGAGGACATCCATGACACCACTCAGCAAGAACGCGCGCATCGTCGGACTCTGGTATCTGCTGCTGGTGTTCATCGGCCCCTGGCGCCTCCTCTACATTCCCCAAAAGCTCTTCGTCTTAGGGGACGCGAAGAACACCGCCACCAACATCGCTGCCCACCAGACACTGTTCCAGTTCGGCATCTTCGCGGATACCTGGGGCGGCGTGGTGCTGGTATTCCTGACCCTGGCCTTCTATCGGCTGTTCAAGGACGTGGACAGATACCAGGCGTGGCTGCTGGTCATCACTGGAGGCATCCTGCCCGGTGCCATTTATTTCGTGAATACGCTGAATGACGCGGCCGCGCTCCTGCTGGTGCGCGGCGCGGATTATCTGCAGGTGTTCACGGAAGGCCAGCGGGACGCGCTGGCTCATCTTTTCACACGTCTTCACTACGAACTGGTGGTCTCCGCCGAAGTGCTGTGGGGCGTGTGGCTATTCCCCATGGCCATCCTGTTTCTCAAATCCCGTTGGTTCCCCCGCATCCTGGGATGGTGGCTGATCCTGGATGGCGCCACCTGGATCATCATCAGCTTCGCCAACATGTTCCTGCCGCAATACGTGGATACGATCAACACCTGGTCCTTCCCGTTGCAACTGGGCGAGATCGCGGTCACGCTGTGGCTGCTGATCATGGGCGCGAAGGAAAGACCGGCCATGGCGTAACCCGGTTCGACTGAGATGGACCCCGATGTTTGGACAGTGAATCGCCGTTCATAAGTGGATCGCGACTCCAGGGTTAAGCTGCCACGGCGAGCGGCAGCGATGTGTAATAGACATCATCCGGTGTTCTCCGGTCAA
>JBAVYM010000067.1:0-6876 GCA_049698775.1 Gammaproteobacteria bacterium | reverse complement strand
CCCCCCCAGCCCGGACCGGAAAAAATCAACAGCACGCAAACCGCGCGGACAAGGGTTTTCATCGGCTGGTCTCTGAAAGTGAATTACCTGGTAGAGGTCTCAATTATAGACGCGCCGACCGCCGTGGCTTCGTCCAGCCGGCCGCTGCGATCCGGATGATGGAACAGGATCACCACCACCACGGACGACAAAGCCAACAGCGTCATGAGCCAGAAGGCATTGTTGAAACTGTGGGTCGCGTCCACCACCCATCCGGTCACCAGCGGCGCCACGAATCCGGAGATGGCGAAGAAAGCGTTCATGATGCCGAACGCGGTACCGGCGCGCTCCCTGGCCACATCCACGTTGACGGCATAAAACGCCGCATTGGAACTCATGCTCAACCCCACCGCCAGGGAAATGAATACCAGCATCACCGTCAGGTCGTGGACGAAAATCACCGGCAGAATGCAGAGCGCCGCCAGCAACTGCGAAATCCAGATCGGATGGGAACGGGAAATACGCAGGCTGCCGGTCTTGCGCAACAGCGCATCGGACAGATAGCCGAAACCCCACAACAGGATCGCGGCCACCAGCCAGGGAAGAATCGCGAAGATGCCTACCTGCCGCAAATTCAGTTGATACGCCTGCTGCAAATAGCTAGGTAGCCAGGTCATGAAAAAGAACAGGTAATAACCGAACACGAAGAACGACCAGTCGTTGGCCAGCAACGTGGGATTGGACAGCAGGAATTTCCACATGCCATGCATGTGCCGGCGCCGTTCGTACAGGGCTTTGCTTTCAGTTTTCCGGTCCATGAGTTGGCCGTCGCGGATATGTTCCAGTTCCGCCTGGTTCACAAAGCGGCTGTGCTCGGGAAAGTCCCGGAACAGAAACCACCACAACGGCAGCCAAATCAGGCCCAGCACCATGAGTACAATGAACATGCCGCGCCAGCCCACGTGAATGATGAGTTGGGTGACGATGGGCGCGCCGATGGCGAGCGCCAGCGGTACCGCCACCAGCGAGTTGGAAAGCGCGATGGCGCGCTCCCGGCTGGACAGCCAGTCCGCCACACTGCGATTCATGGCCGGGAAGTTTGGGCCTTCCGCCACGCCCAGCAGAACCCGTGCGCAGACGAGCGTGACAAAACCCACGGCCAGACCTGTCAAGCCGATGGCGATGGACCAGACCAGTGCCGCCCAGAACAGCGTGATGTGGGCGCCGTGCCGGTCGGCGAAAATGCCGCCGAAAAACGTGGCCAGCACGTAGCCAATACTGAACGCTGCCAGGATAAAACCGCTGAGGAGATCCCGGTCGTGTTCACTGAAGTTCAGATCGCGCGCGATGTCGCCGATGCCATAAGAAATGGCGGAGCGGTCAATGTAATTGACCACGGTGATGAGAAATATCAACGCGATGACGATCCAGCGGAAGCGGGTCATGCGCATGAGGCAGCCTCGATAAAGCGCCGAACGTGTTTCGTCTAGTGCGGACTGTGTCCGACAACCGGCGGGGTGAATTTTACCGTGACGGTCACATGTTGGGCGGGTGCGTCGCGGTTCTCGCCGGCCAGCGGCTCAAAATACCATTGCTTCACAGCGTCCAGGGCGGCGGCATCGAACAGACCCGGCGCGCTGGTCACCTTGGGATTGAGCACCTGCCCATGCGGGCCAACGTCGAACGACAGCGTCACGGAACCGGCAAGCCGTTTGCTCAAAAGCGCCGGTGGATATATGGGGTTCATGCGGTAGATACGCCATTGACCGCTGGTCACTATTTCACACGTGGTGTCCGGCTCATACACTGCTTTTTCGTTGCGGCAGAAAAACCGGGTACGATCCTGGTCGGCATCGGGGCCGAAAAACAGTGGATAAATAAAGTCCCGGTCCACGGATGTGGTGCCGTCCACGGCCGGTTTGAAGCGCCATTGTTGCAGTGCAGTCAACACGGCTGCCGTATCCACCGGTGATAATTTCGTGAACACGGCCTGCGGATTCTGCACGCTGCCGTCCGCCTTGACCGTGAAGCGCACCAGCATTTGTTGGTCCGTCTGGCCGCTAGCAATGGCCTGCAATTCCGGTGTCGCGACCTGGCTGACAGGCGTACCGATCAGGACTGGCGCGGCGGGAGCGGGCTTGGGGGGCGGCACAGAAGTAGGCTGGCTGGTGCATCCCATCAGGAGAATACCCGCCAATAGAAAGCCTGACGCCTTTTGCATCGTTTATCGGGTCCGGTAATGCTGTTTTGAAACGGTAAAAGTTGCAGGCACGTACCTTAACACGGGCGCCGTTCGTACCCCAATTCCGGCCTTGCCGAAAGCCGGCTTCCAGTTATAATACTGGATATTCATCCAGTATTACCCTATGACCACCCCTTCTGAAACTCCACGCAAAGGCCGGGGTGCCTTATCCAATCCGGAAGGGCGTTTCGAGACGCGCCGGCGTGAAAACTTCGAGGACGGCTGGGGCCATCACGGCGACGATGAATTACCGCCGCTGGAGACCACCGTCACCGCCGAACCGGCGCGCTCGATTATCAGCCGCAACCAATCCCCGGACATTCCCTTCGCGCAATCCATCAATCCGTATCGTGGCTGTGAACATGGCTGCATTTATTGCTACGCTCGCCCCAGCCATGCCTATCTGAATCTTTCACCGGGCCTGGATTTCGAGACCAAACTCTTTTACAAGCAGCACGCGGCAGACCTGCTGGAGCAGGAATTGCGCAAACCCAATTACCGCTGCCAACCCATCACGCTCGGCGCCAACACCGATCCCTACCAGCCTATCGAACGCAAATTGAAAGTCACGCGCAGCCTGCTGGAGGTATTGCAGCGTTTTCACCATCCGGTAAGCATTATCACCAAGAGCACGCTTATCACCCGCGATCTGGACATTCTCGCGGACATGGCCAAACAGGATTTAGCCACCGTCATGGTGAGTGTCACCACGTTGGACGATGAATTGAAACGCAGTCTGGAACCGCGCGCACCGAGTTCCTGGGCGCGGCTCAGGACCGTACACGCCCTGACCATGAACGGTGTGCCCACCGGCGTGCTCACTGCGCCCATCATCCCGATGGTGAACGATGCGGAAATGGAGAAGATTCTGCAACACGCCGCCGAGGCCGGCGCCTGCTGCGCGGGTTACGTGCTGTTGCGATTGCCTTACGAACTGAAGGACTTGTTCCGGGAATGGCTGGCGGCGCACTTGCCGGGGCGCGCCGAGCATGTCATGAGCCTCATACGTCAAGCCCGCGACGGCAAAGATTACAACTCGGGATTCGGCACGCGCATGCGGGGTACCGGCGAATACGCCGAGCTGATTGCCCAGCGCTTCGCGCTCGCCTGCAAACGCCTGAACCTCGTTTATGCGCGCCGCATGCGGTTGAGCAACACCCATTTCCGGGTGCCGTCCGTTAGTCCGCAATTGGATTTGTGGCCGTCGTAAGCCGGACGATCTGATTTTTAGTGACCCGCACCGCGAGCATCAATGCACGGAATCACCGTGCTGGTGGGCAGTCTCACCTTTGAGAGCTTCCAGTTCCCGCGCCACCAGTTTGGGATCCAGCAGGTTGATTTCCACCAGCCGTTTCAGGTGCGTGAAACTTTCCGGATCGCGGGCCTCCCAGCTGCAACCCATATGTCCGTCGTGCACATGCATCACCACCGCGTCCAGTTCCAGCTTGATAAGTTCCGCCAGCCGCCACTCCACCCGCAGCCGGTCGCCCTCCACGGGTTGCCAGCCGCTCGGACAGCGCGCCAGAAATCCGCGGAACGACATGTCCAGCATCTCGCATTCCTGCACCGTATCCCCCTGCCGGACGCGGATAACGGAGGAAAAGCGGAACCGGTGGAAACGGCGTCGCTCATGGCCTGTTTGGACCGACATGTTGTTGTTCCCGTAGCTTAACGCGGCGTCCATAGTATAGACAGCAAACCGCTCGTCTTCAGGTCATCCCCGCGAAAGACCTTACCGCTTGCTCCGGGTGGAATGGCGGCTGTTTCCAAGTGCCTCACGGTTGCCGGGGATACCCTTCCCAGGGGTGGTGGAATCTGGTACTAAAGCTGCCGGACTCCGCTGGAGCGGGGAACCCCAGAGCCGATTCAGCCCATCCATTCCAGTACGGACTCCAAAATGGCAACCCAGGTAACAGTATCCCGGACCCGCTCGTTCTCCACGGTGTTTCTCATCGAGATGTGGGAACGCTTCGGCTATTACGGCATGCAGGTGCTCATCGTGTACTACATGGTCGAGCGCCTGGGGTTCGCGGACACGCGCGCCAACCTCACTTGGGGCGCCGCGGCCGCGTTGATCTACGTGGCGCCCGCGATCGGCGGCTGGATCGGCGACAAGGTTCTGGGCACCCGCCACACCATGCTCACCGGCGCCATCGTGCTGGCGGTGGGTTACGCGCTCATGGCGGTTCCCGGCTCCAGCGTGTGGTTCCTGTTCTGCGCGCTCGGCGTGATCGTGGTGGGCAACGGCCTGTTCAAGGCCAACGCCGGCAATCTGGTGCGCAAGATCTATGAAGGCGACGACTCCCGCATAGACAGCGCCTTCACGATTTACTACATGGCGGTCAACATCGGCTCCACCGTGTCCATGCTGCTGACGCCGTGGATCAAGGACTACATCAACGACACCTACGGGCAAAACTTCGGCTGGCACGCGGCATTCGCGGTGTGCTGCCTCGGCCTGCTGGTGGGAATCGGCAATTACCTAGTGATGCGCCATACCCTGGCGCATATCGGTTCGGAGCCGGATCACCATCCGCTCAAATTGCACAAGCTCGGCACTGTGCTCGGTCTGGGCGTGGTGGCGCTGTTTGTGGCCGCCTTCATCCTCAACTACGAGCTGGTGGCGCGCATCTTTGTGTATTTGGCGGCGATCGTGGTGCTCGGTATCTTCGTTTATCTGATCCGCAACAGCCGGCACGGCGAGCGTCCGGGACTGATCGCGGCCCTGATCCTGACCATCCAGACGGTGTTCTTCTTCATTTTCTACCAGCAAATGTCCACCTCGCTGAATCTGTTTGCGCTGCGCAATGTGGACTGGAGCTTCAACCTCTTCGGCCTGCACTTGTGGAGCTGGAAGCCCGCGCAGTTCCAGGCGTTCAATCCCATCTGGATCATGATTCTGTCGCCGATTCTGGCGTTCATCTACAGCCATTTCGGCAAGCGCGGCAGGGACCTGTCGGTGGCGTCAAAATTTGCGCTGGGTTTCGCCATGGTGGCCGCGGGTTATTTCGTCTACGGCGCTGCCGGCCATTTTCTCAACGCGCCGGGCAAGACCACTTCCTGGGTAATGGTCTGGGGCTACGCCTTCGGCTCGCTGGGTGAATTGCTCACCAGCGGCCTGGGACTGGCCATGATCGCGCGCTACGTGCCCTCGCGCATGGGCGGTTTCATGATGGGCGCGTATTACGTGGCGGTGGGTTTGTCGCAGTATCTCGGCGGCATGGTGGCGACCTTCGCCAGCATTCCCAGCACCATCACCAATCCCGTGGAAATGATGCCGATCTACACACGCTTGTTTAACTGGCTGGGCGTAGCCGGCATCGTGTGCACGCTCATCGCGCTGGCGGTGCTGCCGCTGATGCGCAAGCTGAACGCCCAACACCACGCGCAGCCACCCGGCAACGGAGCCGTGGTTGGCGCGCGCACCGTGACCGCCGAGGAATAATCACGGGCCACAACGCGCCGCGGGCCGGCGCATCTAGGCTCGTTTTATTTGTATCGCCTACTATTGTCCGCTCTTGAGCCGCCGCGTCCACGCGGCCAGGTTTACCAGCAATCCCCCGATCAATTTGCGCGTCATTTCGTCGGTTAGCCGGCCGCCGGCATCGAACTTGTTTTGCGCTTGCGCGATCATCACTTCCGGCTTGTTTACCAGGTGCATATTCAGGAACACGCAACTGCGCCTGAGATCGTACTGGGCGCGCGCGGTGCCCAGCAGACTGCCAGACGCGCCCATGATGGCGACGGGCTTGTCGTTGAAAGGCTGGTCAGGCGGGCGCGAAGCCCAGTCAATGGCGTTCTTGAGCACGCCCGGCATGGAATAGTTGTATTCAGGTGTCACAATCAGCAGGGCATCCGCCTTGCGGATTTTCTCGCGGAATTCCTCCACCACTGGCGGGAAACCCTGCACGCGCACATCTTCGTTGTACACCGGGATCGGCGCGATATCGAAATTCTCGATTTCCATGTCCGCAGGCTTCAATTCGATGGCGGCTTTCAGAGCCAGCTTATTGTAGGAACCTTGTCGCAAACTGCCGGCGAATCCGAGTACTTTCAGTGACATGAGTGCATCTCCATTCCGGGGAAACGAGGTTATGGTGGATCGAGGGTTGTGGGTAAAGCGCACGCAAGATTACCACCGCCAAATCCGAAAACATGAATCCGGATGTAAATACCGAACGCCGTAAAAAAACGCCCCGCGAGTGCGAGGCGTTTTCAATCGAGGAAACAATATTCTTAGGAAGCCCTGATTTATTTCACTTCTGTCATTCCCGCGCAGGCGGGAATCCAGCAATATCAAGAACCTGGATACCCACTTTCGCGGGTATGACAGATAAATCAGGGGGTTCCTTATTGATTGGTAATGCGCAGTTCCACGCGCCGATTCTGGGCGCGGCCTGCAGCAGTCTTGTTGGATGCGACGGGGTCCGCTTCACCGTAGCCTTTGGCGGTCAGGCGACTTGAATCTATGCCGTGATCCACCAGGTACTTCATCACGGTTTCAGCACGATGCTGCGAGAGCGTGACGTTGTACGCCGCCTTGCCCATGCTGTCGGTGTAACCTGCCACTTCCGCGTCAACGTTCGGATTGTCCTTCAAGGTCTGCACCGCACCATCCAGCGTGGTCTGGGATGCGGGCAGCAGACGCGCGGAGT
>JBAVYM010000066.1:0-58070 GCA_049698775.1 Gammaproteobacteria bacterium | reverse complement strand
GGTTTACGGCAAGGTTTATGACGGCGACCAGCATTGGAACGGCATGCGGATACCGGAAGGAGAAATCTATCAATGGGACAGGCATTCCACTTACGTGCGCAACCCGCCCTACTTTGACGGCATGCAGATGGAGCCCGAACCTGTAGCTGACATCAAAGGCGCGCGCGTGCTGGCGCTGCTCGGTGATTCCGTCACCACCGACCACATCTCGCCGGCCGGCAGCATCAAGAAAGACGGTCCGGCAGGCAAGTATCTTATGGAGAACGGCGTACAACCGAAGGATTTCAATTCCTACGGTTCGCGCCGCGGTAATCATGAAGTCATGATGCGCGGCACCTTCGCCAACATTCGCCTGCGCAATCTACTGGCACCCGGTACTGAAGGTGGCGTCACAGTGTATATCCCCAGCGGCGAAGTCATGTCCATTTACGACGCCGCGGTTAAATACCAAAAGGACAAGACGCCGCTGCTCGTGATCGCCGGCGAAGAATACGGCAGCGGCTCCTCGCGCGACTGGGCCGCCAAGGGCACGCTGCTCTTGGGCGTGCACGCCGTGATTGCCAAGAGCTACGAGCGCATTCACCGCTCCAACCTCATCGGCATGGGCGTACTGCCCTTGCAGTTCCACGCGGGCGAAGATGCCAAGTCACTTGGACTCACGGGTAAAGAGGAATTTTCGATCACGGGATTGGACGCCGGCAAGGCGAAGGAAGTCACCGTCAAGGCGAAAACCAATGACGACAAAACCACGAGCTTCAAGCTGCGCGTGCGTTTGGATACACCCAAGGAACGCGATTACTACCAGAACGGCGGCATCCTGCAATACGTATTAAGGCAACTGGCTGCGTAGATTCGTAACCATTTCGTTCTGAATCAAAAAAACCGCTGCTCTCCAAAGAGAGTGGCGGTTTCATTTTGTGCCGCTGAACGTTTCCGGGTTTATTTGATGTCAGTGGTCTTCCACACCTCAGGTCGCCACTTGCCGGAAGCATCAAACTTGGCGCCGATGTAATACGCCTTGCCGGCTTCCACGCTGAGTTTCAAATCCTGCATCTGCCGCGCATCCGGTAATTTTTGCGTGGCTCCCGGCACGTAGGCAAGGTTCACCACCTTGGTCAGTTTGATTTTGAAGCTGTACTCACCCGGCTTCAGCCATACGACCGGCTGATCGGAGCGATTGGTGAGCTTGCCGTCGACCATCCAGATGCGCACCGGATAGATCCGGCTGGGAATCATCTTGTAATTCAGGTACAGCACCGCATGCGGTTCGCTGCGCGAACTCACAAACGGCGAGGGTGCGGCAACCGCGGCGGCGCACACCGCCGCCAGCAGCAAACCTGCCAGCCATCGAAACGAATTTCGCATTATCCTGGTCATGGACTACCTCCTGCCCGCCGCCATCGTTTTGGATAGAGGCGGCGCGTTGCAATCATTCAATACTTGGCGGCGTCGGTCTTCCAGACTTCCGGCTGCCATTTGCCCGCGGCGGAGAACTTGGCGCCGATGTAATACGCCTTGCCGGCTTCCACGCTGAGTTTCAGCTCGTGCTGTTCCTGCCCAAAACGGGCGTTGCGTTCCAGGCCGGGCACGTCCGCCATGTTTACGGCCCCCAGTTTCACGTTGAAGCTGTAGTCGCCGGGTTTGATCCACAACACGCCCTGGTTGGAGCGGTTGGTGAGCTGACCGTCCACCGCCCAGATTTTCACGGGCCAGATCTGCTTGGCAGACTGATTCACGTTCAGGTACAGCACCGCATGCGGTTCGCTGCGGGAGCCTACGAACGGCGAGGCCATGGCCGCGGCGCACACCGCCGCCAGCAACAGGCCCACCAGCCAGCCAAATGAATTACGTATCACGGTTTTCATACGCTACCTCCTCCAGTTACCCGGACTTCCCGACAAGTATAGATCAAATATACGAACAATTACGTTTATGGATCAATCTTAATCATTGACCCCGGCGCACCGGCCTTCCGGCATCCCGAATCCATTCACTCCAGGAACCCGCATACAGCCTGCCGCCCTTGAGACCCGCGACCTCCATGGCCAGCAAATTGTGGCAAGCAGTCACACCCGATCCGCACATGCAAATGGCATCGCGTGGCGGAACACCGTCCAGCGCCGCGTCAAAAAATCGCCGCAACTCCTGCGGGGCCTTGAAGACGCCCTCTTGGAAAACGTTTTCCGAGTAAGGCCGGTTGACTGCACCAGGCACATGTCCTGCCACCGGATCAATCGGCTCTTCGTCGCCCCGGAAACGGTTCGGGGCACGCGCATCCAGCAACCGGCCAGCGTTTGCGCGAACGCGTTCCAGCACCCGCGCTGAACTTACCCATAAACTGTTGTCGGGCTGCGCACGAAAATTGCCTTGGGGTACATCCTCGGGCAGTTCGCGGCTGACCGGCCGGCCTTCCCGGAGCCATTTTTTCCAGCCCCCGTCCAGCACCGCCACGTGCGGATGATCCAACCAGTGCAACAGCCACCAAAGCCGTGCGGCGAATGCACCAGCCGCATCGTCATAAGCCACAATTTGGGCATCGGCGTTCACGCCTGCCGCCGCAAGTTTGGCTGCAAGCACCAACGGTTCCGGCAGGGGGTGGCGTCCACTCTGCTCACCCACCGGCCCGGCCAAATCCCGATCCAGATGCAGATAGCGCGCGCCGGGAATATGGCCTTCGCAGTAGGCGCGCTCGCCCGCTCCCGGATCGCTGAGCACAAACCGGCAGTCGAACACGCACCAGCCGGAACCCAGGTTCCGCGCCAGCGTTTCTGTATCCACCAACGTCGTGTAGGCCATACGTAAAAGTATAATGCCGTGAACCTTCAGGAAGCCAAACCATGCCCAGCACCCTGCACGGAAAAACCTTGTTCATCACCGGCGCCAGCCGCGGTATCGGCGCCGCCATTGCACTGCGTGCCGCGGCCGACGGCGCGAATCTGGTCATCGCGGCTAAATCCGCGCAGCCCAATCCGAAATTGCCCGGCACCATCTACAGTGTCGCCGAAGCGGTCGAAAAAGCCGGCGGCCGCGCGTTGGCGGTGCAAATGGATGTGCGCGAAGAGGAATCGGTGCGCGCTGCCGTGCAGCAGGCCGCCACACACTTCGGCGGCATTGACATCCTGGTGAACAACGCCAGCGCCATTTGGCTCGCGGGTACCGCCGAGACGCCCATGAAGCGCTTTGACCTGATGCTGGACGTGAATGTGCGTGGTACCTTCCTGTGTTCACAGGCGGTCTTGCCCCATTTGTTGAAGTCGGAAAATCCTCACATCCTGAATCTTGCGCCACCGCCGAATCTCGCGCCCAAATGGTTCCGTGCGCACACCGCTTATACCATTTCAAAATACGGCATGAGTTTCTGCACGCTGGGCATGGCCGCGGAATTTGCCGGTCACATAGCCGTCAATGCGCTGTGGCCGCGCACCGTGATTGCCACCGCCGCCATCGCCATGCTGGGCGGCCGCGTGCTGCCCGAGCAATGCCGCACCCCGGCGATTGTGGCGGACGCGGCGCACGCCATCCTGACCCGCGACAGCCGCACCTGCGGTGGAAATTTCTTCATTGACGAGGACGTGCTGCGCGGCGCAGGTATCACCGACTTCGCGCCGTATGCGGTCAAACCCGGCGCCGCGCTCCAGTCGGACTTGTTCCTGGAGTGATTGCCTCGCTTGCGGCCGCAGCCGCGGTTATCGTTCGGGAACGCACACCACGAGGCAACGCCATGTTGTATGAAAACATCGTGCTCGCTTACGACGGCAGCCTTGAAGGTCGCCGTGCGCTGCGCGAAGGTGCCGAGCTGGCCGCACAGTTCAAGGCCCGTACGCATCTGCTCGCGGTCATCAAGCACAGCGCCGGCATGGCCATCGGCCAGGGTTTCGAAGCTCGCGGCCTGGCGGCCGCGGAAGTCTCACATTTCCAGAAAACCCTGGATGAGGGCGTCAGCATCCTGAAAAGCTTCGGCCTGGAAGCCAGCGGCCATCTGACCGAGGGCGATCCGGTGGCGGAAATCGTGAAACTTGCCGTCAGTGTCAAGGCTGATCTGGTGGTGGTGGGTCACCGCGAACGCGGCGCCCTGGCGCGTTGGTGGCGCACGCCGGTCAGCATGTCGCTGCTGGACAAGCTCAATTGCAGCCTGCTCATAGGCATGCAGGATCGGGGGACGGACTCGAATTGAAGGCGGTTACGATAGTTCCACCCACGCCGGCACATCGCGCCAGGCTTCGCCCAGTTGCTTGTCCAGCTCGCGCCAGCGCGGTTCGTGGCGTTCCACCAGTTTCCAAAAGCGCGCAGAATGATCCAGTACACGCGTGTGCGACAGTTCGTGAACCAGCAAGTAATGCAGCAGTTCCGGTTCCAGGAACAGCAACTTGTAATTGAGGCTCAGGGTCCCATTCGACGAACAACTGCCCCAGCGGCTTTTCTGTCCGCGGATCTGCAAACGCCGGTAACCAAATCCCATAGCCGCACTCATGCGTTGCGCTTTGGTGCCCAAGTGCGTACGCGCGTAACGCGCCAGCCAGCGGCGCAACGCCTCGCGACATGCGGCTTCATCTTCACCGGCGTGATAAACCGTGAGCGCGTGCCCACGCGCGCTGATCCGCACCTGCGCGCCCGGCCGTCTGCGGTAGTGCACCTGCCAATGCTCGCCCAACGTGCGTAAATCCATCTCCGACGGCAGCTCGCGATCGGAATCAACGATCTGATCCTGCATGCGCTGCCAGGTGTCACGTATCCAGTTCCGCTGCCTCGCCAGGAACGAGCGTACCCGTTGCTTGCTGGTGCGCGTGGGTATCACCACCTCGATGCCTTGCCAGGGCGTGATGCGCACCTGCAATTGTTTTGCGCGCGAACTGCGCCGCCAGTGATATGCCATGAGTTCAGACATCGGGTTTCTCTCAGGTCGCCAACTGTTCGCGCGCACCCACGATGGTGGCGTCTGATTCAAAATATTCCGGAATCATGAATTCAAATTCATGGCGATGAATGGCGATGATGTCGCCGTGTTTCAAGGCACGGTCCGCGGTGATGCGTTCGCCGTTCACAAAGGTGCCGTTGATGCTGCCCTGATCCATGATCCAGAAGGAATGTCCGCGCCGTTCGATCACCGCATGACAGCGGCCCACAGTTTTCTCCTTGACCAGGACGTATTGGACTTCCGGATCGTATCCGGCCACCCTGCCCATCAGCGTGGCGCGCTCACCCAATTCGACGCGCTTGATATCGTTGGGGTTGTTGATGTCATACAGCACGGCGCGCGGTCCTTCCACATGCAGGTTGTCGGGTTTGAACGGTTTTTTCGGCATCCTGACCAGCTGCATGTTCCGGGCCACATAAATACCGATAGCGGCCGCAATCAAAGCCAATAACACAACCAGCCATAGCCAGTGCATGCGCGACGGAAGTTCGTGACGCTGTGTCAGGGGAGTATCGAACTTCGCGGGCGCTGCATTGCCTGCGGATGAAGCCGGCACACCGGCCAACCCGTCACTCGCGGTCCCGGTGCTGATGCTCTGAAGTATGCTGGCAAGCCCTGCGGGCTGCGATACGCGGAAATAACTGCCGCCGGTTCTGTCCGCCAGCATTTGCAGCGTGTTGTCATCCGTGTTCTGCGCCAGCGCCACGCTGAAGACACGCACCTGGTTGAACACCGCAACCGGGACCAATGACCGCATGATCCAGCGCATCTTGTCGTGATCAATCGCCTGGTTGCCGGTCTTCAAGGTGCCGCCGGTCACCAGCACAATGCTCTTCTGAGCGTCGCTATTTCCATGTTCAATGATCTCAGTGAGAGCCAGTTCGAGTCCGCTGGAGAGATCAGTCGAAGCGTGGCGGTAATCGAGGCGATTCAATGCGTTGTTTATTTGTGGGCGATTGGCAGCACTGACGGGCGTCAGCGGCAGCAACAGCGTCGGTTTGGAATCAAATGCCACCACGGCAATGCGGGTGTCGGGCCTCTGATGGTCAATGAAATCCATCTCGGCCTGGACGATTTGACGCTGCGCCGCATTGGCGCGACCACCGGCGAAATTGTCGAGCAGTAATACCACGTCCTGGCTGGCCCACGCGGCCGCACTCAACGCGCACAGCACGCTAGCCAGCAGCGTGGCGATCAGCTTTCGAACCGGATTCTGCCGGATCACTGGGTCTTCCCCGTTTTGTCTTGAAGGTTATGACTGTGATTTTATTGGCTTCGGCCCAGGTCAGGCTAGACCAGCGCCGCCAAGGCCATGATCAGCAGGTATAGCGTGGCCAAAAACCCGGCCAGCCAGCTCAAAGTGCGCAGCCAGGGGATGCCGATGATATAGGCCGGCAAGTGCACCAGCCTGGCGACCAGAAACACCAGGGCCGCGTTAAACGTGTATTGGGTAAAGCCACCGCTGAACGCCAGCAAAAGTATCGCCACCGCAAAGCCCGGATAATTCTCCTTGAGGTTTTCGTGCGCGCGTACCGCCCGCTGTCCCAATTCCGACAGCGGCGGCAAACCTTGCGTGGAACGGTTCGACGCCAGCCAGCGGCCGCCGTAGGCCTGGTATTTCGCCAGCCACGCGGGCAGCCAGGAAAATATATAAAACAGCGTGACCAGCGCCAGGATCGTCATCTCATAGGACATATTTCACCTCCGCTCACCCCTTGCACAGACACGTGTAACCGGTTCTACACAATCAACTATGCACCAGATAATAACCCGTATGGCCCGGGAAAACTCTCCACGCGCGATGCCCGATATACTCGAGCTACATCGTCTTGCTACGCATAACCCAGGTGTGAATATGAATCATCTAAACCGGCTTGGTTTCGCGCGCCGCGGCCCCAGTGATACGGAAACCACCCGATTAAGTGAATCATGATTGGAACCCTTGGCAAATGGCGCGAGCGCTACATTCTCAAACGTCATCCGATATTGGATGCCGCTTGGCAACACGCCCTCGCCCATTGCGCTCCGGCACGCCGGCTCGGCGTGAGCGGCCAAGCGCGATTGCGCGTGCTCGCAACGTTGTTCCTGCGGCAAAAATCCCTCGAACCGGTGCAAGGCCTGGAACTCAATGACGGCATGCGCGCGCTGCTCGCGGCGCATGCCTGCCTGCCGATCCTCAATCTCGGCCTGAAGTGGTATCGCGGCTGGCACGGCGTGGTGCTGTATCCCGGCCTGTTCGTGCCGGAACGCCAGAGCGTGGATGCGGCCGGCGTGGTGCATCACAACCGCAGCGTCATGGCGGGCGAAGCCTGGCAGCACGGCCCGCTGATCCTGTCCTGGGAATCCGTCATGCAGGCCGGTTCGCCGCCTGGTCACAACGTCGTCATCCACGAGTTTGCCCACAAGCTCGACATGCTGAACGGCGATGCCAACGGTTTCCCGCCGCTGCACGCCGACATGCCCGCGCGCGTATGGACCGACGCCTTCCACTCCGCTTACCGGGAACTTGAACGCCGCTGGCAATCCGGCGAACCCGCACCCCTCAATCCTTACGGACTGGAGAACCCCGGTGAGTTCTTCGCCGTGGCGAGCGAGCTGTTCTTCGAGCAGCCGCGCGCACTCGCGGATTTCTCGCCGGACCTGTACCGCCAACTGAGCCTGTTTTACCGTCAGAACCCCGCCGGAACCTGAACCCGCTCGCCCGCGTCGAAATCGGGCATAATCCTGCGCCGGAGGGGCAGCGTGGCAGAAATACAGACCAACCCGAAGGGCTTCTTTGTGCGCCTGAAGCAACACCATATTTATCGGGTGGCGGTGGGGTACGGCACGCTCATCGCCGTGCTGATCCAGGTGGTGGCGCGTGCCTTCCCGTATTTCGGCTGGTCGGCGGCGGTGCCGGCCGCCATTATTGTGTTGATTGCGGGCTTTCCGGTCGTCCTCGTGCTGGCCTGGTTGCTGGTCAAGCCCACGGATACTGCCAGCCAGACGCTCTGGCAGCGGCGGCACTGGAAACTCGGAGCCGTGATTACGCCCGTGGTCATCGCAGCGGTGGTGGTTTCCGGGATTTACGCCTTCCGCTTTTCCGAACGTCATGCGGCGCGCATGGCAGTAGAACAGACCGAAGCCAAGCCGGCGGCGCCGGCTGTCACCGTCACAATCCCGGCCAAATCCATCGCTGTACTGCCGTTCGAAAATCTCAGCACTGACAAGGCCAACGCCTACTTCGCCGACGGCATGCAGGACCTGATCCTGACCAAGCTGGCCGACATCGGCGATCTGAAAGTAATCTCTCGGACGTCAACCGAGATGTACAAGAGCCACCCCGAGGATTTGAAGACAATCGCCATACAACTTGGCGTCGCCGCCATACTCGAGGGCAGTGTGCAGAAGGCCGGCAATCAGGTACTGATCAATGTGCAGTTGATTGATGCCAATTCGGATGCACACATCTGGGCGCAGAGCTATCAGCGCACGCTGGACAACATCTTCGGCGTGGAAGGCGAAGTGGCACAGAAAATCGCCGCTGCGTTACAAGCCAAATTATCGCCGACAGAATCCGCGCGCGTTGCCGATGTGCCGACTACAAACGCCGCCGCCTACGACGCCTACCTGCGCGGCCTCGTGATCGAGAAAAATCCCTCACCGGGGAAAGGCGCACTGCGGCAGGCGGAAGCGCTGTATGCCGAGGCGGTTAAACTCGACCCGCAATTCGCCCTGGCATGGGCGCATCTGGCCTATATGAAGATACTCATCTACAGCAACTTCATTGATCGTTCTCCGGCAGTGCTTGCGGACGCGAAGCAAGATGTCGACAAGGCATTGCAGTTGCAGCCGGACCTCGGCCAGGGTTATCTCGTGCTAGCCAAATACTATTACCTTGGGTTGCGCGATCTCGATGATTCCGTGCCGCCACTGATGCAGGCGCAGAAATTGTTGCCCAACAGTGCCGACGTGCTGGTGGGCCTGAGCGATGTCGAAGAGCGTCAGGGCAAGTGGCAGGAGGCCAATGTGCACTTGCGGCAGGCCTCACTACTGGAGCCGCGTAGTGTCGAATGGTTGTGGGATCTGGCCGACAATTACGCCGGCATGCGCGAATTCCCACAGGCGCGGGTGATGTTGGACCGGGCGCTGGTACTGAGTCCGGACAACCCCGGGCTAATCATGGACAAGGCCAACACTTGGCAAGAGCAAGGCAACCTCGGCGAAGCCCAGCAGTTGATCGATAGGGTACCTGTATCGGACGACTCAACATACACTATTTTCACTCGATGGCAGCAGTTCATGGAAAAGCGCGATTACCCAGCCGCAATAGTCGCACTGGAGAGCTTCATCGCAAAGCCTGCCAACAGCGCGCTTACCCGCGCCATCGGCCAGAGTTTTTTGGCCCGCGCGCTCGACATGGCCGGCCGCAAAGACGAAGCGCGCGCACTGGCTTCACAGGTGATTGGCGAACTGGAAAGTCAGCGCAAGTCGCCCGCCGACGACGTGTTGCTAGCTCAATTTATCGCTCAGACTTATGCCATCCTGGGTGACAAAGCTGCGGCCTTGCGCGAGGCGCAGCGCGATGTCGTGGTGCACTCGACGTGCTCGGTCTGCAAACCTTATCACATGTCGCAATTGGCGCAGTTGCAGGCGCGTTTTGGAGACGCTGATCCGGCGATAGCAGTATTGCCATATCTGCTGACAGTGCCGACTGGGTTGACCGTATCGGATCTGCGCCTGGACCCGGGCTGGGATCCGTTGCGCAAGGATCCGCGCTTCCAGACGTTGCTGAAGAAATACGCCAAAGACCAGCCGGCCACCGCTGCCACCGCCGCGCCTACGGCAGCGACTAGCGGAGCCGGCCCGTGATATACCACGCTGCATGGTGATACGCGTTTCCGGCAACTCGCCAAGCAAAACACCACCATAATCTTGCAGTAGGTTGGGGTGAGGTCTTTCGAACCTCAACATGCTCTTCCTGTCATCGCGAGGCCGGTTATCTCCCTTGTGTCATCGCGAAGCTTTCACTCATATCTGTCATTGCGAGGCCGGCTTTGCGGCCGAAGCAATCTCATCTCGGGATTGCTTCGCTGCGCTCGCAATGACATTGAATCTTGCAAGCCCAGTTGGGGTTCACTGAGCTCACGCCAACCTGCGAATGCAAAAATAACCCGCACGCGCGATGTATTATTGTGGGAGCGACTTTCAGCCGCGATTCCCGGCATCGGAAATTGTCACGGACCGATTTTGGCTCCTGCTAAAATCCATCGCGGCCGGGAGACCGCTCCACAAAGATCGCCGCTCCTGTAAAACCATATAATTTATCGGAATTCCCAGGCATGCTCATAGACATCGGCGCGAATCTCACCCACAACAGTTTTGACGCCGACCGCGAAGCGGTGCTCCGACGCGCGCAGGCGGCCGGCGTGGCGCAATTCATCGTCACCGGCAGCGATGTCGAGCACAGCCGCAAGGCGCTGGAACTCTGCCGCCAATGGCCCGACGTGCTGTATTGCACCGCCGGCACCCATCCGCATCAGGCCAAAGACTTCGACGCCGCGGCGCCGGACCTGTTGCGCCAACTGCTCGTGGAACCGGAGGTGGTCGCCACCGGAGAATGCGGCCTGGATTATTTCCGGGATTTTTCGCCTCACGATGCCCAGATCCGGGTTTTTGAAGCGCAACTGCAACTGGCGGCGGTCACGGGTAAACCCGTGTTTCTGCACCAGCGCGACGCGCATGCGGATTTCATAGCCGTCCTGCGCCAGTATCGCAGCCGCATCACGGATGCCGTGGTGCATTGTTTTACCGGTACTGAAATCGAGCTGCGGGATTATCTGTCCCTCGACTGCCATATCGGAATCACCGGCTGGATTTGCGACGGGCGCCGCGGTGCGCATTTGCGCGAACTGGTCAAGCTGATTCCCGCCGACCGGCTCATGCTGGAAACCGATGCGCCCTACCTGCTGCCACGTGATCTGGATCCCAAGCCGCACAGGCACCGCAACGAACCCATGTATCTCGCGCATATTTGTGAAGCGGTGGCCGCGTGCGTAGGTAAATCCACGGCGCAACTGGCGGCTGAAACCACCACCAATGCACAAAGCTTCTTCAAATTACCGGCTGCGCAGTCTGTTCAGGTAAAATGAACTGATCTCAAAACCCCTCTCCTTCCGGGAGAGGGTGCCCACGGGACGGGTGAGGGTACGATTTAACCGGATGCAGATGACTTCGCCGCACCCTCACCTCTGCTCCTCGCCCAATGGAAGAGGGGTTCGCCATATTTTTGAAATGGCTGATAAACCCTTTCACTATTCACCCTTTCCCGGAGACGCCGATGAACACGCAAAAAATCAAAGGTTTTGTGGATAAAACCTGGGATGACTCCATTCTGCCGGCGATTGAAAACTACATCCGCATTCCCAACAAGTCAGTGATCTTCGACAGGGACTGGCAGAAAAACGGTCACATGGAGCGTGCCGTACAACTGGCCGCCGATTGGTGCCGCCGCAATGCGATCAAAGATATGCAACTGGAAATCCTGCGGCTGGAAGGTCGCACGCCTTTGCTGTTCATAGAAATCCCCGGCGTCGGCGATGACACGGTGCTGCTTTACGGCCATCTCGACAAGCAGCCGGAATTCACCGGCTGGGCCGAGGGCCTGGACCCCTGGACGCCGGTGCGGCGCGGCGACAAGCTCTACGGCCGCGGCGGCGCCGACGACGGCTACGCGGTGTTCGCTTCGCTCACCGCGATTCGCGCGCTGCAGGAACAGAATATCCCACACGCGCGCTGCGTGCTGGTGATCGAGTGCTGCGAGGAATCAGGCAGCTTCGATCTGTCCTTTCATATCGAAAAACTCGGCAAGCGTCTGGGTAATGTGAGCTTGGTGGTATGCCTGGATGCGGAATGCGGCAACTACGATCAGCTTTGGACCACCACCTCATTGCGCGGCAATCTGGTCGGCACGCTCACGGTGGACGTGCTCACCGAAGGCGTGCACTCCGGCGCCGCCAGCGGCATCGTGCCATCCAGTTTCCGCATCCTGCGCAGCCTGTTGGAGCGCGTGGAAAATAGCGTCACGGGTGCGAGCAAGGTCAAAAGCCTGAAGCCGGTGATCCCCGCGCAGCGGCGTGCGCAGATCCGCCAGGCCGCCAAGGTACTGGGTAAAAGCGTGTACGGCAAATTTCCGTTCGTGAAAGGCATGCAACCCTTGTCCTACGATCCGGTAAAACTGATTACCAACAACACTTGGGGACCAACACTGTCGGTCACCGGCGTGGATGGCATGCCGAGTCTGGCGAATGCCGGTAACGTCCTGCGGCCGCGCACGGCTGTGAAACTTTCCTTACGTCTGCCGCCCACGGCCGACGCGCGCAAAGTCAGCGCCGAGCTGAAACGCCTGCTGGAGAAAGACCCGCCGTATAAAGCCCGCGTGGAGTTCGAGGTGGAATCGCCCATGGGCGGCTGGAATGCGCCGGCGGTCGCCGCGTGGCTGGAGCGCTCCATGCAGAGCGCGTCCCAGGCATTCTTCGGCAAGGACGCCATGTACATGGGCACCGGCGGCAGCATCCCGTTCATGGGCATGCTCGGCAAGAAATTCCCCAAATCGCAGTTCCTGGTGACCGGCCTGTTAGGACCGCATGCCAATGCACATGGTCCGAATGAATTCCTGCACATCCCAACCGCGAAAAAACTCACCGCCTGCGTGGCGCAAGTGATCGCGGATCATCATGCAAGGAATTGAAACTGCTCATCGCATGACTTCCCTTCACTCTTCTTTCACCGGCGGCTCTTTTCTGAGTCCCCTCTCCCCTGCGGGGAGAGGGTTGGGGTAAGGGGGAGACAAGGCACTTTCCAGATGGCTTAAGATTGCTACATGGACACATTGTTACTTTCCCGCCTGCAATTCGGCTTCACGCTCAGCTTTCACATCCTGTTCCCGACACTCACCATCGGCCTGGCGGTGTTCCTCGCGATCCTCGAAGGGCTGTGGCTGAAAACCGGCAATCCCGAATACAAGCGTCATTATTTGTTCTGGGTGAAAATCTTCACGCTCACCTTCGGCGTGGGCGTGGTTTCCGGCATCGTGCTGTCCTACGAGTTCGGCACCAACTTCAGCCGCTTCTCGGCCGCCGCCGGCAGCATCATCGGCCCGCTCATGAGCTACGAGGTGCTGACCGCGTTTTTCATGGAAGCCGGGTTTCTCGGCGTGATGCTGTTCGGCTGGAACCGCGTCGGTCCGAAACTGCATTTCACCGCCACCCTCCTGGTGGCGCTCGGCACCATGATGTCGGCGTTCTGGATCATCTCCGCCAATTCCTGGATGCAGACGCCGGCGGGCACCGTGTTGCACGACGGAGTTTTCTATCCTGTGAACTGGTGGCACATCGTGTTCAATCCCTCGTTTCCCTATCGTGTTATCCATATGCTGCTGGCCGCGTTTCTGACCACCAGTGTGTTTGTCGCCGGCGTGTCAGCGTGGTTTCTGTTGCGCAATCAGCATGCAGCATTCGCCCGGCGCAGTTTCGTATTCGCCATCATCGCTGCTGCCATACTCGCGCCCATCCAAATCGAAGCGGGGGATCAGAGCGGCCTGGAAGCGGACCGCTACCAGCCCATCAAAGTCGCGGCCATCGAAGGCCGCTGGCAAAGCATGGCCGGCGCGCCGCTGGTGCTCGTCGCCTGGCCGAACGAGAAAACCCGTCACAACGATTTCGCGCTGGAGATTCCCTACGCCTCGAGTCTGATCGTCAAGCACAGCGTGCATGGCGTGGTAACCGGACTGGAAACGGTACCGCTGAAAGACTGGCCCACCGTAGCGCTGGTGTTCTGGGTGTTCCGCATCATGGTGGCGCTGGGCCTGTTGATGCTCGCGCTCGGCTGGGCCGGCGCGTGGCTGTTGTGGCGCAGACGCGGCCGGGAACTGCCCCGCTGGTTTCTGTGCTGGAGCCTGTGGATGACGCCGGCGGGTTTCATCGCCACCGTGGCCGGCTGGTGGACGGCGGAAACCGGGCGCCAACCGTGGGTGGTGTACGGACTGATGCGCACCGCCGACGCCTGGTCGCCGCTGACGCCCGACCGGGTGTTGTATTCGTTTCTGGCCTTCATCGGCATCTACGCCGTGGTGATGTGGGCCTATCTCTATTACTTGTTGAAAGTCATTCGTAAAGGCCCGGTGGAAACCCTGCCCCATCTGGAAATCGAACATGCGCCCGCGCGCCACGCCTTCGGCGGTATCGAGAACGAATGATGCACCTGCTGCCGCTCATCTGGGTCATCATCATCGCCACCGGCGTGGCGGTGTACGTGATCCTGGACGGATTCGATCTCGGCATCGGCATCCTGTTCGCGTTCTCGCGCAGCCATGAGCACCGCGATCTGATGATGAACAGCGTGGCGCCGGTGTGGGACGGCAACGAAACCTGGCTGGTCATGGGCGGCGCCGGTTTGCTGGCGGCGTTCCCGGTGGCTTACTCGATTCTGCTGTCCGCACTATACGTGCCGCTGATGTTCATGCTGACGGCACTGATTTTCCGCGGCATTTCCTTCGAGTTCCGTTTCAAGGCGCACAAAAGCCGCATCCTGTGGGACATCGCGTTCAGCGGCGGGTCATTTCTGGCTGCCTTTTGCCAGGGCATGACGCTCGGCGCCGTGATTCAGGGGCTGAAAGTCGTGGATGGTAATTACGCCGGTGGTCTCTACGATTGGTTCTCACCGTTTACGGTACTGACCGGTTTCGCGATCGTGGTCGGTTACGCCCTGCTCGGATCCACCTGGCTGATCATGAAAACCGAGGGTGAGTTGCAGGCACGCAGTTACCGCGCCGCGCGGCGCATCCTGCCGTTGATGCTGCTCGCCATAGTCGGCGTCAGCATATGGACCCCGTTCCAGCAACCCGCGATCAGGGAGCGATGGTTCTCCGTGCCGAATTTCTATTACCTGTCGCAGATACCGTTCATCACGTTTCTGGTGGCGGTCACTTGTTGGTATGCCTTGAAACGCGCACGCCATGCGCACACGCCGTTTTTATGCAGCGTCGGCCTGTTCCTGCTCTCTTATATCGGTCTCATCATCAGCATCTGGCCCTACATCGTGCCGCGCGCGATCACGTTTGAACAGGCCACTTCGCCCGCCTCCAGCCAGTTGTTCCTGCTGGTGGGATTCATCATCGTGATGCCGTTTATTCTCGGCTACACGGTCATGGGCTACCGCATTTTCAGCGGCAAGGTGCGTACCGATGAGGGCTATCACTGATGGCTCCCGAAAACATGCACCGCCGTTCGCGTTGGCGACCATTGCTGTGGTTCGCGGGCTTGTATCTTTCCGCGCTGCTGATTTACGGCGCCATCACGTTTCTGTTGCATCTGGCAATCTGGCGCTGAGTTCCGGGACTTCCCCGCCGGGCGGCACGCCCGCGGTTTCCCGCAAGCGCGTCCAGATTTCTTCCAGTTTCGGATCCAGCGCAAGCGCTTTGAATTTCTTCGGACGGCGCAGCGGTGCGGCGAATTCCTCCAGCAACTCCACGCCTTCGGGATGCCCCTTGGGGAAATGGCCGTGGCCGGTGAACACGATGCGCGGCACCAGGGTCAATTCCGGCACCAGTGCGCGCAATGCCAGAATCCGGTCCTGCATGAGATGCAGCGGATTGCGAAAGTTGAGTCGCCGGTGGCGACCCATGATGGTCCATTGATCCATTTTGTCGCCACCAAAGATTGCGCCGTCCGCGTGCAGCATGGCGAGCACATAGAGCCGGTTGTCCCTGAGCAACAGCACGTCCACGCCGATATGACCACCAACACCGTCCGGCAGCACCACGTTGCGCAACAGCCGGTCGGCAGTGTTGCGCAAGATGGCCTGTGTGCGACGGCGCGCAGACGTGAGCCGCAACCATACATAGATCGCGATCAATACCGTCAACAGGCAAACAATTACCGCCACCAGCAGCCACAGCAACCAGTCATCGTACCAAGCATGCATGTGAAACACTCTCCCCCGAGTACCAGGATTCCTTTCGCCGCTGTGCCGATTGATGGTGCGCGGCAGTTGTTATTTTAACTTGATACGGAATGATTTTGAAATGGTACTAGAAGCGCATTCGGCCCATGAGGATGTTGCCGAACATGACCCAATCACCCATGAAGCTGTAGATGGGATGAGTGAAGGTGGCCGGACGGTTATGCTCGAAGAAGAAGTGCCCGATCCAGGCAAAGCCGTAGCCAAAAATCGGCATGAGAATGAATCCCCACCACCAGTGCGTAATCAGCACCAGGATCAAGGTCAGCAACACCAGACAACTGCCGATGAAGTGCAAGCGCCGGTTGGTGCGGTTGGTGTGCTCGCCGAGATAGAAGGGATAAAACTCTCGGAAATTTGCAAATCGGTTCGGCATGCTGTCCTCCGCCCTACCCGGCCAGCGCAAATATACCGCGCGGATCATGTAATACCGCAATGCTGATGATGAAAGCAAACAGCAGCACGGCGGCGGTAAACAATCCCAGCCGCAGCCAGCGCGGCCGGCTCACGCGAAACGCCAGCACGCCCAGCACGATGTAGCCGGCCACGCACAACAGTTTCACACCCAGCCAGCTCACGTGCAGCGGATTCAACTGCAACATGATTGCAAGCCATATACCCATGGCCAGCAGCAGGGTGTCCACAACATGCGGCAGAACTCTCCATAGGCGGTGGGTCAGCGGGCGCGAAGCCACCAGCGTGAACGCTCCGCGCAGGGCAAACAGGCCAATGCTCAGCGCGGCAAAAACGACGTGGGCGAGTTTCACCTCGGTGTACATGAACGTTGATCTATTGGCGCCATCGGGCAGCCAGTATAAACGGCCGCCCGCGCGCGTCAGCTTGGGCGCCCCGCTCGCCACGCCGCCGCTTTCCCAAAGCACTCAAACAGGACTAAAATAGTCCCGTATCAACCATCGGCACAACCCCATGCTGCGCCTGAGTAAACTGACCGATTACGGCACCGTGGTGCTGGCCTTCATGGCCAGCAAGCCAAAGGGCGTATACGCCGCAGCTGACGTGGCGGCGGCGACTCATCTGAGCGTTCCCACGGTAAGCAAGCTACTCAAATGCTTTACGCGCGCCGGTCTAGTGACCTCACAGCGCGGGGCGCGCGGCGGGTACAGCCTGGCGCGACCGCCCGAACAGATCAACGCCGTGCAAATCATTGACGCCATTGAAGGGCCTGTGGCCATCACCCAATGCAGCCTGGGTCACGACCGCTGCGGCATTGAGCCGGTGTGCGGTGTGGGCCACAACTGGCAGCGCATCAGCCTCGCCATCCGCGATGCCCTCAAGACCGTCACCCTGGCCGAACTCGCACGGCCGGCGGCGACGCTGATGCCACGCATGGATTTAGGCACCATGCTGTCCGGCGACCCACGCCGCCGCCTATAAACGGGATCATTTCCATGGCAACCAATACCAACGATGTCAAAAATCTAGTGCGCGGCGAATATCGCCACGGCTTTGTCACCGATATCGAAGCCGATACGGTGCCACCGGGTTTGAACGAGGACGTGATCCGCCTGATTTCCGCCAAAAAGAACGAACCGCAGTTCATGCTGGACTGGCGTCTGAAAGCCTATCGTCGCTGGACCGCCATGCAGGAGCCTCATTGGGCGCACGTCAAACACCCGCCGATTGATTACCAGGCGATCTCCTATTACTCCGCGCCGAAATCAAAAAAGGGCGCGCCCAAGAGTCTCGACGAGGTGGACCCGAAACTCCTGGAAACTTACGAGAAGCTCGGTGTGCCCTTGCACGAGCGCGCCAAACTCGCCGGTGTGGCGGTGGATGCGGTGTTCGATTCCGTCTCGGTCGCCACCACCTTCCGCAAGAAACTCGCGGAAGCGGGTGTCATCTTCTGCTCCTTCTCGGAAGCGGTGCAGAACCATTCACGTATTGTGGAGGAATATCTGGGCTCCGTGGTGCCCTATTCCGATAACTTCTTCGCCACACTCAACTCCGCCGTATTCACCGATGGCTCTTTCGTATTCGTGCCGAAAGGTGTGCGCTGCCCCATGGAACTGTCCACATATTTCCGGATCAATGCGGCGAACACCGGACAATTCGAGCGCACCCTGATCGTCGCCGAGGCAGGCGCTTACGTGAGTTACCTCGAAGGCTGCACTGCGCCCATGCGCGATGAAAACCAGTTGCACGCTGCGGTGGTGGAACTCATTGCACTTGAGGGCGCGCAGATAAAATACTCAACGGTCCAGAACTGGTATCCCGGCGATGAAAACGGCGTGGGCGGTATCTACAATTTTGTTACCAAGCGCGGCGACTGCCGCGGCGACAACTCACGCATCTCCTGGACCCAGGTCGAGACCGGTTCAGCCATTACCTGGAAATATCCCAGCGTGCTGCTGAAAGGCGACAACGCCATCGGTGAATTTTATTCCGTGGCGGTAGCCAATCACTATCAACAGGCGGACACCGGCACCAAGATGGTGCACATCGGCAAAAACACCAAAAGCACGATTGTTTCCAAGGGCATTTCCGCGGGCCGCGCCCAGAACAGTTATCGCGGTCTGGTGAAAGTGTTGGCCGGCGCCGAGAACGCGCGCAATTACACCCAGTGCGACTCGCTGCTCATGAGCGACCGCTGCGGTGCGCACACCTTCCCCTACATGGAAGTGAAGAACCCCACCGCGCGGGTGGAGCACGAAGCCACCACGTCCAAGATCAGCGATGATCAGTTGTTTTATTGCCGCAGCCGTGGCATCGGCACAGAAGACGCAGTCAACATGATCGTGAGTGGTTTCTGCAAAGACGTATTCAAGGAATTGCCTATGGAATTCGCCGTGGAAGCACAACGGCTTTTGGCTGTGACGCTGGAAGGCGCGGTTGGATAAGAAGTGCGGCGTACAGCGTGCTGCGTGAAATTCAAAGATCAATAACCGGAAATAGCTATGCTAAGCATTAAGAATCTACATGCGAAAGTTGAAGAACGTGAGATTCTCAAGGGCCTGAACCTGGAGGTGAAAGCCGGCGAGGTACACGCCGTGATGGGTCCGAATGGCTCCGGCAAAAGCACGCTCGCCCACATTCTCGCTGGCCGCGAGGGCTATGAAATCACGGCCGGCAGTGTCAGCTATCACGGCAAGAACTTGCTCGCCATAGAGCCGGAAGAGAGAGCGCGGGAAGGTGTGTTCCTGGCATTTCAATACCCGGTGGAAATTCCCGGCGTCAACAACGTCTATCTGCTGAAGGCCGCGTATAACGCCCTCCGCAAGCATCACGGCGAGGAGGAACTGGATGCCGTGGATTTCCTGTCGCTGATCAAGGCCAAGATGCAACTCATGGAAATAGACGGCAGTTTTCTCGGTCGTGCCGTGAACGAGGGCTTTTCCGGCGGTGAGAAGAAACGCAACGAGATCCTGCAAATGCTGGTGCTGGAACCCAAGCTCGCGCTGCTGGATGAAACCGATTCCGGCCTGGATATAGACGCCTTGAAAATCGTGGCTAACGGCATCAACAAATTACGCGATCCCGAGCGCGCCATGCTCCTGGTCACGCACTACCAGCGGCTGCTGGACTACGTGGAGCCGGATTTCGTGCACGTGCTGGCCGACGGCCGCATTATTAAATCCGGTGATAAGCACTTGGCGCTGGAACTCGAAAAGCGCGGCTACGATTGGGTGCTGGCCGAGGCCGCGGCATGAACATGGTGCATGAAACCGTCCAACCCTATGCCGAAGGCTTCGCGGCGCTTGAAACCGCACGCGCAGGCAAGGCCCCGGATTGGCTTGCGGCCTTGCGCCGCAAAGCGTTCGCGCGCTTCGCGGATCACGGTTTTCCAGCTGAACGCAGCGAAGACTGGAAATACACCAGCACCCGGCTGCTGGAAAAGCGCACGTTCAATCCGGCAATGCCGCAACCGGCCGCAATTGCTGCCGGCGCGCTTGAGCCGGTGCTGCTGCGCAAAGCGGTGGCGCATACATTGGTATTCGTGAATGGACAGCATGCGCCGGAATTCGGTTCCACCGCATCAGAGATCACCGGTTTGCGCATCGCGCCGCTTGGTCTGGTGCTGGAACGCGACGCCACGCGGCTGAAAGCCGATCTGGTTCCGGAATCACAATGGAGTGACGATCCGTTCACCGCATTGAATACCGCATTCCTGTCGGACGGCGCCGTCATTGAAATAGCTGATGGCGCACAACTCGAACAGCCGCTGCAACTCGTGTTCGTATCCGCACCGCAGCCGCACGCGCTGGCTTGTCATCCGCGCGTCTTGATAAAACTTGGAGCCCACGCCGAGGCCACATTGATTGAAACCTATCTCGGCCTTGAAGGCGCGGCCAATTTCGCCAACAGCTATACCCAAGTCTCACTTGGCGAGCATGTCCGACTTGAGCATTTGAGACTGCAACGAGAAAGCCAGGAAGATTTTCACGTAAGCCGCGTATATGTGACTCAGCAGCGTGACAGCCGCTTTCTTTCACACACGCTCAATTTCGGCGGTCTGTGGGTACGCAATGACCTGCGCACACGGCTCGAAGCGCCGGGTGCCGCAACTGTGCTCAATGGTTTGTATCTGGCCAACGGACGCCGGCACGTGGACAACCATACCCGCATAGACCACGCCGCACCCAACACCATGAGCGACGAGTTGTATCGCGGCATCATCAGCAATCGGGGGCGTGCGGTATTCAACGGCAAAGTGGTAGTGGCTCCACATGCGGTAAAAACTGACGCCACCCAGACCAACAATAATCTGCTGTTGTCGCGCCAAGGCGAGATTGATACCAAACCGGAACTGGAAATTTACGCCGATGACGTGAAATGCAGCCACGGCGCGACCATCGGCCAGTTGGACGAGCACGCCCTGTTCTACCTGCGTTCCCGCGGCCTCGACCCGGAAATCGCCCGTGGCTTGCTTATCGGCGCCTTCGCCGCCACCGTGCTCGATCGCATCGCAACGCCCAGCTTGCATACCTTCGCCCGGCGCCAGTTAGCGGCGGTGCTGCCGCAATCCGCGGCCATGGAACTGCCATGAGCGCCCGGCCCGACACACTCCGCAAACCGGCTGCCGTGACAGGCAGTTTCGATCCACTGCACTGGCGGCGGGATTTCCCTATCCTGCAACGGCAGGTGCACGGCAAGCCGCTCGTTTATCTGGATAATGCCGCGACTTCGCAAAAGCCACAGACTGTCATTGACGCGGTTGCGGACTATTACCAGCAAACAAATTCCAACGTACACCGCGGCGTACATCAGTTGAGCGAGCAGGCCACTGCCGCCTATGAAGGCGCGCGCGAGAACGTTCGCCACTTCATCAATGCGGCTTCGGGCCGGGAAATCGTGTTTGTGCGCGGCGCTACCGAGGCCATCAATCTGGTGGCCCAGAGTTATGGTCGCGGCCGTTTACGGGCCGGTGACGAGATCGTGCTCTCGGAGATGGAGCACCATTCGAACATCGTACCGTGGCAGCTTTTATGCGAGCAAACCGGCGCGCTCTTGAAAGTCATCCCCATTACGGATGCCGGCGAATTGGAACCCGGTGCGTACCAGAAACTGTTCAGTACCCACACCAAACTGGTCGCACTCGTCCACGTCTCCAACGCGCTTGGCACAATCAATCCGGTACAGGAAATAATCGCCTACGCCCACGCACGTGGCGTGCCCGTGCTGCTGGACGGCGCCCAGGCAGTGCCGCATTTGCCGGTGGACGTGCGCACACTGGACTGCGACTTCTACGCGTTCTCCGGCCACAAGATGTTCGGCCCTACCGGCATTGGCGTGCTGTACGGAAAAGAATCATTACTTCGAGACATGCCGCCCTGGCAAGGCGGTGGCGACATGATCCGCACAGTGCGTTTCGCAGGCAGCACCTGGAACGATCTGCCGCATAAATTCGAGGCCGGCACACCCAACATCGCCGGCGCAGTTGGCCTGGGCGCGGCGGTGGATTATCTGCAACACATCGGCATGCACGCCATCGAGCGATACGAACAGGATTTGCTTGCCTATGGAACTGAACGGCTCCAGACAGTGAAGGGTCTGAAGCTCATCGGCACGGCCAGGCACAAGGCCGGCGTGCTGTCCTTCGTGATGGAGGGTGTGCACCCCCACGACATCGGCACCATCGTGGACCAGGAAGGTGTTGCCATCCGCACCGGCCACCATTGCGCTATGCCAGTCATGGAACGCTTCCGGATTCCCGCGACGGCACGCGCTTCCCTCGCCCTCTACAATACGCGTGAGGACATTGACGCGCTGATACAAGCACTTGGAAAAGTCGGTGAGGTATTCCGCTGATGGATCTCAAGGAACTTTATCAAGACGTGATCGTGGATCACAACCGCAGTCCGCGCAATTTCCGCAAAATCGCGGATGCCACATGCACGCGCGAGGGTTTCAATCCCTTGTGCGGCGACAAGCTCATGCTGTACCTGAAACTGGACGGCAACCACATCCGTGACATCAGCTTCGAAGGCTCGGGCTGCGCCATCTCGGTGGCCTCCGCTTCGCTCATGAGTCAGCAACTCAAGGGCAAATCTGTCGCCGAAGCCGAGCAGTTGTTCGATCAAATGCACGACTTGCTCACCCGTGAGTACGAGCCGGCTGATCTTGAGTCCCTGGGCAAGCTCGCGGCGCTCTCCGGTGTGCGCGCCTACCCTTCGCGGGTAAAATGCGCGAGCCTGTGCTGGCACACCTTGAAGAGCGCTCTCGATCATCCCGATGAGCATGCGGTCTCCACCGAATAGCATATGTACGACCGCACTCCCATCGCTTTGAAACGTGCCTGCGCAGCGGCCATGGTACCTTCCGGCAGTCAAGTCATCCTTCCCGAAGGGGCCACGGTGAATGTGGCGCAATCGCTGGGTGGCAGTTTCACGGTGTACGTGGATGGAAACCTGTTTCGCATCGCCGGCAAGGATGCGGACGCTCTGGGACTGGAACCGCCGGAACAACCAAGCCTGCCGAAAGACCACACGGACGCAGACCTTGAAAAGCTGGTGTGGGAACAGATGAAGACCTGCTATGACCCGGAAATTCCCATCAACATCGTGGATCTCGGCCTCGTGTATGAGTGCAAACTCAGCAATGCCGAAGGTGGCAAGAAGCGCGTGGATGTGAAAATGACCCTGACTGCGCCAGGTTGTGGCATGGGCACGATTCTGTCCGCGGATGTGCAGCAGAAAATCGAATCGGTTCCGCTGGTAAACGAAGCGCATGTGGAGATTGTCTTCGACCCGCCTTGGAGCCGCGACATGATGTCGGAAGAGGCCAAACTCCAGACCGGCATGTATTACTAGAAGCGGTCCTATAAATACATTTCGTCCTGAGCGTAGTGCCGTCGAAGGGTGGCATTACTGCCGTGGTGGGAATGCTTCGAATTCGCTCTGCGGAGCCGGCCCTGAACGGGGTCGAAGGACACAATGTGAATGGAACGAGGTTTTTTAGATCACTTCAAATACGGGAGTGAGGCAATGGCAAACTGGGTCAACGTGGGTTCTGTGGAAGAAATCCCACCCGGCGGATATAAAACCATCGACATCAACGATGTGCTGATCGCGGTGTTCAACCTCGGGGGCAAGTTCTACGCCATCGAGGATGTCTGCACCCACGACGGCGGTATCCTGACCGGCGGAGAGTTCAAAGGCTGCGTGATCACCTGCCCGCGACACGGCGCGCAATTCGACGTGCGCACCGGCGAGGTATTGGCGCCACCGGCCTATGAACCTGTCTCAACCTTTCCAGTGCGCATTCAGGACGGCATGGTACAAGTAAAGGACGATCGCTGGGATTGAAACCAGCGCGGAGTTATCCGGCGCCACACCCCCGTGGCGCCGTTGGCTGCATTCATTTGCCTGACTGCCACCGTCAAATTTCCGGTGTCCGTATCAAGTTGACTCCCGCAGCTTAAAAGTTCAAATTATGGCCGTTCACGGATTGTTGCCCTGCGCGTGGGCGGCGTCTGTGATAAGCTATTGAATATCAAGAGTTTCCCCTGAACTAATAACGTGGAGGCAATAATCATGCTGAAGCTTACTTTCCGCTGGATAGTACGCTGCGGTGCCGCAGGAGCACTACTGATAATTTTTGGATGTTCTTCATCTTCCAAATCCTATTCGCTGGTAGCGGTATTGACAGCGATGGGGGCACAGCAACGCATCGTCATGGGCACGATTGATGTGGTGGGTTCAACCTGCAGCGTCAATATACTGACACTGGATTCCGATAAGCCCTGGTCGCCGACTTGTGCGGTGAATCAGGATCAAGCTACTCATAAAGCCTTCATGATTGACGGGCAAGAAGTGGATCTTGCTGCGGCAGCCGACGGCAGCTTCACGATATCCAATACGCCGTCTTTGACATTGCCGGTAGCCACCAGCAGTGTTGCGGCGGCCACAACCGCCGCGGCAGCTGCAACCGCCAAACCAGCCGCAACTTCGAAGATCAAAACAAAATCGGGGGCCAAAGCAACCGCATCCGCGACTGCGACAACGGCGCCCGCCGCAAGCACGGCTGCGACTCCTGCCGTCGCCACCGGCCAAGCCTTCCCGACAACGTGGAAGCAGACGCTGTATCCGGGCCATCAGAAACTCGCAGCGCAGAATCTGGGATACCTGGTAGAGAGCGCCGGAATTGATATCAACGGAAGCACCTGTGAGTTGAATGTGATCTTCAAGGTAAAGTACCCTCCGTACCACCTGTATTGTTCAGTGACCACTGATCCACAAGGCGATTTCATGCTGTACTTCAATCCGTACATCGTCGCCAAAGCGGCATCGAGCGGCAGCTATAACATCCTGATGGCATCGGAAGGCCAGAGCATTTCAGGAATCGTTTGGGATTCGCACGGTTTCGACGCCTGGACTCCGGCCGTGCCGCCATCGTGGAGAGTGGCCAAGAACCAATAGAGCTGGCCCACGAACCTTCCAGAATCAGATCTGGTTATTTCCGATCCTTTGAGGATCGCCAGAATGTTCAGTTAATACACATTCAGTGCCATCAGCGCCTGACCGGGCGCTGATAGCACTCTCTTCCACTCAGCTTTGACCAAGCAGCGGCATTGCTTCGATGCCGCAGCCATTACATCTTTCTCATCATTTGATGTCTTCCTCATTCTTATGAGAGACATCTGCGGTGTATTCTCCATCAATGGTGACGCCCCTGCCGTGTGCATGCCGATGAGCGTGACGCGCTGCCGATCCTGATTTTCTGTGCAACCACCAACTCCGCAAATACAGCAAGCCAAAGAACACGGCCGCGGCACCCAGCAACACAACAAAGATAACCACGCCAAGAACCAGCGCTACCGCGACAATCACAACCAGCAGTGCCGCCATCAAAATCCTGGATGCGAGACTGCGCTGAGATCCGGGTCGTATATCTGGCAGGCGAAACATCCGGTTCATACTCCTCACTTCAGGAAATGGCGACTGATTTCTGCAGCCGCTGCCACCATATCAATGGAACCCATATCATTTTCCGTCCGGTCATCAGCAGGTGAAAACGCCAGCCTTCTGTCCGCTGCATTGATGGTTTGCCAGCGCAATGCCGTGGAGGAACGCCGGCGTGGGTAAAACGCTGCGGTACGGCGGTTGAGCGTCGCCGCCACATGCAGCGGCCCGGTCGAACCGCTGATGAACAGGTCGCAGAATTGCAGTTGCATGGCAAATCTCACCAAACCGTCCCGTGAAATATACACGCTGTGAGGAATTTCTGTGAGCAGTCCGGAAAGCGCCTGAACCTGCAATTCCTCATTCGGGCCCGCAGTCAGAACTACATGATGTTCAGCACCGGAACGCAGATGACGGATCAGTTCTGCATACTGCGGCAAGGATAGATTATCGGCAGAACCGCCGTGGCCCGCGTGAACGAATATCAAGCGCTGTGAATCAGTGATGCCGTGAGCTTGCAGAAATTCCCGCTTCAGGCCATGAATTTCAATCTCGTCAAAATGCAGATACGGCGGCACCGGCAGTTGTATTTCTTTATACTCATTATCCTGTAAGTATCGCTTGATCAGATCCAGGTTGTATTCGTACTCCGGTTTGACCGATTCGGAACGCCGCTGTTTCAGCCGGTGGTTGTAAAAAACCTGCGCCAGCTTGATCGCGGGCGCCAGGCGGTAGGGAATTCCCGCATGCCAGGCTGCCCATCCGGTGTCGAAGTGTGAAAACAGCGTGATCACTGCGTCGAACTTCCTCGGCTTGAAGAGCTTGGCCAGTGCGAAGCCATTGCGCAGATCACCCTTCAGCTTAGGGTCAATGACGACCTCATCTATGTATGGGCAGGTTTCCGCCAGCGGCGCCGTATAGGACGGCACCAGCATGGCGACATGCGCCTGCGGCACACTGGCGCGCAGCAAGGCCAACGCCGGCCAGGCGAGCATGAAATCGCCGAGCTTGTCGTTGCGGATGACGAGGATACGCTGTGGCGAGCTCACGGCACCGATAACATCTGATTTATGCCGCGTAACGACAGCACCTCGGCTTGAACGATCTATCAAATTTCAATCGGAAATGCCTCTGCCAGGATTTTCTCCGCTGGGACATCCCAAAGACGTGACGCGGGCGTGGCATGCCGCGAAATATACCCTGCTACGATGCTAAAACCGAGAGAATATCCTGCATGACGCGGAAGATTCTCGATTTCTGAACCAAAGAACCACGCTCGATGGGCGTATGGAGAATGCTGAAGCTCAGGCTTCGCACGCTCAGCAATGGACTCCAAACTGGCTCCTTCCACAGCACGAGCATAGAAGGGAGCAGCACCACCGGGAAGCTCTGCCTCGAAATTGCAGGCCAAACCCTCCGTGATTAACGCCTCCCCAAGAGTCCGGCCGTATCCGGGACCACTATGCCTGGCACAGTGGTGTAACTCGTGCCCGAGCGTAACCAGGAATTCGCGTTCGAAGGAAGTTGAAAGGCGCGGATGCTCCGGGTCAAGTGTGATGTAAACGACATCCGCCGAGGGGCTATACCCCCCGATGCCAGTCTCCGGCATCACCCGATGACCCGCTCGCACAACGATGTCAACGTTGTCTACAGCCAGCAGGGCAACAATCGATCCGACACTTTTGGCAAATGCAGGCTCAAGTCTGCCCGACCAAGGCGACAACTTGCCGCCTGCGTTCAGCAAATGAAGCTTGATAGACATGCATGTTCCTGAGGGACGCCTAATGTTGATTTGGCGGAGAGGGTGAGATTCGAACTCACGAAGGGCTTGCGCCCTTGCCGGTTTTCAAGACCGGTGCCTTAAACCACTCGGCCACCTCTCCATAAAACTGAAACCATATTCCGGGCACCTGGAGCCCCATTATATTTCGCCGGTTTTCAAGACCGCTCGGCGTGTCCGCCTCGCCTTAAACCACTCGGCCACCTCTCCTATGGGGCCGCAAGGATACCGGAACCGTAATTTGCTCGCCAGAACGGCCAAGTATGCGGGTTGAAACGGGCCATCACGACTATATTACTGTCATTGGGGAACAGAGCACCTCCCCGGTGTATCCTGCATGCATCCCCTCCAACAGTTTCGAGCACAGGAGCGTAACCATGGAACAGGCACCGTCCATCTATATCACCGAGCACGATTTCGATGCCTTGGAGCGCCTGCTTGATGCGCCAGCGGTCCGCGGTCCGCCGGGTATGGATGCCTTGCGCCAGGAACTTCATCGCGCGCACATCGTGCCGCCGGACAAGTTGCCGGCGAACGTCATCACCATGAACTCCACCGCTCGCTTCGTGGATGAAACCAGCGGCACCATACATTCGCTTACGCTGGTGTATCCGCAGACGGTGGATAGCGGCGCGGGCCAGGTATCTGTGACCGCGCCCGTCGGCAGCGCGCTGTTGGGATTGTCCGTGGGTCAAACCATCGAGTGGCAGGTGCCGGGGGGCCGCAAACTGCGGCTCAAGGTTCTGGAGGTGCTGCATCAGCCGGAAGCCCAGCAAGCCGCCGGTAAAAAGACTAAGGGCGTCTAACAAAATGGCGTGAACAAAAACCAAGCCCCATCACCCTTCATCCTCTCCCAAAGGGAGAGGGAGATAACCCGCCCTTCTCCCTCCTGGAGAAGGGCGAGGATGGGGGAAAAATTCGAATTTGGTTCGTTCTATTAAACGCTCTAAATAATTTTCAAGCCACCCATGTAGGGTTGCAGCACTTCTGGAACGATGATGCGGCCTTCCTTGTCCTGATAGTTTTCCATGATGGCGATGAGTGCGCGGCCGACGGCAACGCCGGAGCCGTTGAGCGTGTGCAGCAGTTCCGGTTTGCCGGTGTCCGGGTTGCGCCAGCGCGCCTGCATGCGGCGCGCCTGGAAATCCGTGCAGTTGCTGCACGAGGAGATTTCCCGATAGCGGTTCTGGCTCGGCAGCCACACCTCGAGGTCGTAGGTCTTGGCGGCCGCAAAGCCGGTGTCGCCGCCACACAGCGCCACCACGCGATACGGCAGGCCGAGTTTCTGCAAGACCTTTTCCGCGTGGCCGGTCAGCTCCTCCAGCACCTCGTAGGAATCCTGCGGCTTGACCAGTTGCACCAGTTCCACTTTTTCGAATTGATGCTGGCGGAGCATGCCGCGGGTGTCCTTGCCAGCGGCGCCCGCTTCGGCGCGGAAACAAGGCGTATGTGCAGTAAACCGCAATGGCAAGGAATTTACTTCCACAACGGTATCGCGGAACAAATTTGTTAAGGTCACTTCAGCAGTTGGAATTAGATATCGATCTTTATTAGAAGAAATAATTTTATCAAGCGCATTCAGAGCGCCCATTTCATTTTTATCTTCAATATATTCAGCGAGCTCTTTCCAATCTGAGTAATGAGCAACAAACTGCTCCTTATGCATACTTCCATCCGGCAAGCGAAACGTTGCAAATAAATCTTCTTCAAATTTTGGAAGTTGCCCGGTTCCTACCATTGTTTTAGCGGTAACTAATAGTGGAGCATTACATTCGGTATATCCGTGTTCTGAGGTATGCAAATCCAGCATAAACTGTGCAAGCGCCCGGTGAAGTTTTGCCAACGCGCCCTTGAGCACCACGAAACGCGCACCGGAGAGTTTCGCGGCAGATTCGAAATCCATGCGCCCATTGATAGCGCCCAGGTCCACATGGTCTTGGGGTTTAAAATCGAATTGTGGCGGCGTGCCCCACTTGCGTATTTCCTTATTGAAGCTTGCATCACGCCCATCCGGCACACTTTCATGCAGGATATTCGGCAGGCCGAGCTGAATGGTTTCCAGTTCTGCTTCCACCCGGCTGAATTCCGCTTCGGCTGTCTTCAGATCATCGCCCAGCGTCGCAACCTGTTTGAGCAAGGGTGCAGCGTCCTGACCGGACGCCTTGGCCTTGCCGATTTCCTTTGAACGGACATTACGCTCGTTGCGCAACTGTTCCATGCGCGTCTGGATGTCCTTGCGCTGGTTTTCCAGAACGCTGTAACTTTTTACATCCAGCACGAAGCCGCGGCGAGCCAGATTATCGGCCACTGTTTCCGGTTCGGTTCTCAACAGTTTTGGGTCCAACATAGATTTTTACTTTGGCTTGATGGTTTTCTTGCGGATCGTTTCATCAGCGCTGCGCAGTTCCGCGAGCTTTTCCGCGATCTTGATTTCGAGGCCGCGCGGCACCGGATGATAATAGGTTTTGGGCGGCATTGTCTCCGGGAAGTAGTTCTCCCCCGCCGCATAGGCGTCCGCCTCATCGTGGGCATAGCGGTATTCGCGCCCATAGCCCAGACCCTTCATAAGTTTCGTAGGCGCGTTGCGCAGAGCCAGCGGCACTTCCAGAGTGCCGTACTGCTTGGCATCCGCCATGGCTTCGCCGAACGCCATATAAACCGCATTACTTTTGGCGGCGCAGGCCAGATATACCACGGCCTGGGCGATAGCGAGTTCGCCTTCCGGGGAACCCAGCCGCTCCTGCACATCCCAAGCGTTCAGGGCCAAAGCCAGCGCGCGCGGGTCGGCGTTGCCGATGTCCTCGGAAGCCATACGCACCACGCGCCGCGCTATATATAGAGGATCGCAGCCGCCGTCCAGCATGCGCGCCAGCCAATACAGCGCACCGTCCGGCGCGGAACCGCGCACCGATTTGTGCAGCGCGGAAATCTGGTCATAAAACAATTCACCGTGCTTGTCGAATCGGCGCAGACCGCCGGAAATCACCTCGTGGATGGTTTTTTCACTTATGGATTCACGGTCGTTAACCGCTTCGGCCGAATCCGCCGCCAGTTCCAGAAAATTAAGCGCACGGCGAGCATCGCCATCCGCAGCCGTAGCCAGTTCATCGCGCAGTGCATCCGCCAACTCGATGTGACGCGCACCCAGTCCGCGCATGCTGTCTGTCAAAGCCGCGTCAATGATGCGGCGGATGTCGCCTGCTTCCAGCGGCTTCAATATATAGATTCGCGCACGCGACAGGAGCGCGTTATTGAGTTCAAAGGACGGGTTCTCGGTGGTCGCGCCGATGAACGTCAGCGTGCCGTCCTCCACAAATGGCAGGAAGGCGTCCTGCTGGTTCTTGTTGAAACGGTGCACCTCATCCAGGAACAATACGGTGCCTAAACCCGCTTCGCGGCGGCGTGAGTGCGCCTGATCCACGGCCGTGCGCACATCCTTGACGCCCGCCATCACTGCCGACAGCGCGATGAAGTCCGCATGACTGGCTTCCGCCAGCATCCGCGCCAGTGTGGTCTTGCCGGTACCGGGCGGGCCCCAGAAAATCATGGAGTGCAGATGCCCGCTTTCCAGTGCGCGGGTCAGCGGTTTGCCGGGGCCAAGCAAATGTGTCTGGCCGTAAAACTCCGCGGCCGTGCGCGGCCGCATGCGATCGGCCAGCGGCCGGCCATCCTGCACGGCTTCCGCGGCAGGCGTTTCAGCGAGGGGGATTTTTGCCGGCGTCACCGATAACATCCGCGCCGGCCGGCGGCGTGAACTGGAATGCGCTGTCCGGGATCGCCGGGTTGAGCACCAGATGACTGAACGTGATACGCGTGAGGTTGCCGAGCGCATCCTTCAGTTCCATCACGGAAACATTGTCGTCCTTGAACCCCAGTTTCACGCTCTCGAAATCCGTATCCTGAACCTTGGGTGTAAGTCCGACCCACTCCAGGCCATTGTCCCGGCCAAGGTCTTTCACTACGAAGCTTCGGGCCACATCATTTGACCCGGATAACAGCACGGCCGGGCTCGCTGCCAGTGTGCCGCTCAACGGCTTGACCGTCACCTGCTGCAATTCCACGTCATATATCCAGACGCGCTTGCCGTCGGCAACGATGATTTCGTTGTTGGGCGCGGCGTAATCCCAGCGGAAGCGATCCGGGCGCTTGATGGCGAGCGTGCCCGAGGTTTGCTTCACTTGCCGCAGATTTGCATCCAGCACTACCTGGGTAAAATCGGCCTTGAGGGTATGCACATTCTTGAGGAACGACTGCATCTGTCGAATGGCAACGTCCGGTTGGGCCGCGCGAACCGCGAAAGACACAAACGCCGCCGCAGCAGCCAAGGCAATAATCAATTTATTAACGCGCACAGAGTCCTCCTGAAGTTTTATCCTTCACTCCTCGCTCTCCATTCCCGGCGGAGGCGCTACCAGCACCTCACGCATGCCATTGCTTTGCAAGGGCCCGACGATGCCGGCCATTTCCATGCCTTCAATCATGCGCGCGGCGCGGTTGTAGCCAATCTTGAGCCGCCGCTGTACGCCCGAAATGGACGCGCGTCGCGATTCCGTGACGATGCGCACCGCCTGATCGTAGAGCGGATCCGACTCGGTGTCCGCGCCGCCCTCGCCCGCTTCGCCAAAACCCGGAATGCCCGGCAGGGATTCCAACGATCCCTGCAGAACCTCATCCAGATACGCGGGTTTCTGACCCTTCAGACTGCGGCGCAAATGTTCCACCACCTGATGCACTTCCTGATCGCTCACGAACGCGCCGTGGATGCGTATCGGCAACGCGGTGCCCGGCGGCAGGAACAGCATGTCACCGTGTCCCAGCAGGGATTCGGCACCCTGCTGATCGAGAATGATACGGGAATCCATGCGCGCCGAAACTTGGAAAGCGATACGCGCCGGAATATTGGCTTTGATCAAGCCAGTAATCACATCCACTGACGGGCGTTGTGTCGCCAACACCAGATGGATGCCCGAGGCACGGGCCTTCTGCGCCAACCGCGTAATTAATTCCTCCACTTTCTTGCCGACCACCAGCATCAAATCCGCCAGTTCATCTACTACCACCACGATGCTGGGCAGCGGCATGAGCGTCGGGATGTCGGCGTCGTCCAGCTCGTTCAACTGTTCGGGCTTGAGCAAGGGGTCACGGATGGGCTTGCCGGCATCCATCGCCTCCTTCACCTTGCGGTTATAGCCCGCGAGGTTGCGCACGCCCACCGCCGCCATCAGGCGATATCGCCGTTCCATTTCCGCCACGCACCAGCGCAGCGCGTTGGCCGCTTCCTTCATGTCTGTAACCACCGGCGTCAGCAGATGCGGAATGCCCTCGTACACCGACAACTCCAGCATCTTGGGATCAATCATGATGAGTCGTGTGTACTCGGTGGTGGCTTTGTACAGCAGGCTCAGGATCATGGCATTGAGCGCCACGGATTTGCCCGAGCCGGTGGTGCCGGCAATCAACAAATGCGGCATGCGCTCCAGATCCGCCACCACCGGATTGCCGCCGATGTCCTTGCCCAAAGCCAGGGTCAGCGGCGAGCGTGATTCGTCATATTCAGTGGATTTAAGAATTTCCCCAAGCGTCACCAGCTCGCGGGATTCATTGGGGATTTCCAGCCCCACCACCGATTTCCCGGGAATCACTTCCACCACGCGCACGCTGATGGCGGACAGGCCACGCGCCAGATCCTTGGACAGATTGCTGATCTGGCTGACTTTCACACCCGGCGCCGGCTGCAATTCGAAGCGCGTCACCACCGGCCCGGGATTCACCGCCACCACCTGCACTTCGATGCCGAAATCCCGAAGCTTCAATTCCACTTGGCGCGACAAGGCTTCCAGCGCGGCTTCTGAATAGCCGTCCACCCTGGGCGGCGGATTATCCAGCAATGCCAACGGCGGCAGTTCCGCATTCGGCGGTGGTTCGAACAGCGGCACTTGGCGTTCGCGCTCCACCCGCGGGCTGAGTTGCAGGACTTTGATCACCGGTTCAATACGCGTCTTGGGTCGTTTCTGTACCTCTTCCTGGTGCACGCGGATAATTTCCACCTGCTGCTCGCGGGCGCGGCGCGCCTGGATGGTTTCCTTGAGCCAGCCCCAGCGATTGCGCGCGCGCTCCGCGAACAGCACGCTGAATCGGCCGATGCGGTCCATCACCGCGATCCACGAAAGGCCCGTGAATACCGTCACCGCGCTCAGAAACAGGGCCAGCAGCAACAGGGTCGCCCCCAGACCGCTCAAGCCACGGGCCAAACCCTTGCCGATGAAGTCGCCCAGCACGCCTCCGGCATCCACCGGCAAGACGCCTGCCTCCACATGCCAGTTGAGGGAGGCCAAGCCGCTGGCGGTGAGGAGCACCAGAACTAGGCCGCCGATGCGCATGACCAGATGCAGCTTGTTGACAGGCTCGGTGGACTTGCGAGCGCGGAAAATCATCCAGCCGGCCCAAGCCAGCAGGACAGGGAACAGGAATGCAGGATAGCCGAACAGGAAATACAGGCCAGCGGATAGCCAAGCCCCAACCGGGCCTATCGCGTTATGCACCGACCTACCGGCACCACTATAGAAAGGACTGGGATCGGCAGGGCTGTAGGTTGCGAGGCAAGTGAATACCAGTATGGCGATGGCAAGAAAAACCCACAGGGCCGCCTCCTTGAGGCCCTGAGCCAGATGGATGGCGATGGGTGAGCGGGTGGTTTCCTTGCGCGTCGCCTGCGCCACGTTTCAGCCTGACTTTAAGAAGTTAATATAACTTACTAGTTTATATATGTTTTTATTATTTTAGCAACGCCGGATGCACGACCTTGCCGGCCTCCACGTTGATACCCTTGCGCAGCGGCTCATCATTCCGCCAGCCGCCTGACGCCAGCTTGAGCGCATACGGCGTAATGGCCGCCGACAGCGCCTGGGACGAGGTACGCGGCACTGCTCCCGGCATATTCGTGACCGTGAAATGGATTACGCCTTCCCAGACGTAGGTAGGCTTGTCCCAGGTCGTGGGTTTGGTGCTTTCCACGCAGCCGCCCTGGTCCACGGAAATGTCGGCCACCACGCTGCCCGGCTGCATGGCCTTGACCATCTCGGCCGAGACCACGTGCGGCGCTTTCTCGCCGGTAACCAGCACCGCGCCAACCACGATATCCGCGTATTTCACCGCCTCGGCGATGTCGGCTTTGTGTGGATACAGCGCCGTGACGTTCGGACCCAGCTCGCGCATGCGCTCCATGCGGTCGCGGGAAATATCAAACACAGTCACTTCCGCGCCCATACCGGCCGCCACCGCGGCAGAGGCGCCGCCGGCCACGCCCGCGCCCACAACCACCACATGACCACGCTTGGCCGCCGGTACGCCGCCCAGTAGGATGCCCTTGCCGCCCTGGGGCTGGTGTAAAAGATGGGTGCCTACCTGGATGGCAAGCCGCCCGGCGATGTCGCTCATAGGCGCCAGCAGCGGTGTGCGGCCGTCCACTTCCACGGTCTCAAAGGCCACCGCGGTCAGGCCGATCTTCTTCAGCGCCTCGGTGAGCTGCGGCAGCGCTGCCAGGTGCAGATAGCAGAATAAAAGGTGTTCTTTCCGGAGCAGCTTCAGGTCCGCCTCGATGGGTTCCTTGACCTTCACGATCATTTCCGCCTTGCCGTACACCTCGGCCGCGGATGGCAGCACCTCCACGCCCACGGCGCGGTAATGCTCATTGCTGTAGCCACTCTTGATGCCGGCGTCCTTCTCGATGAACACCTGATTCCCGTGGCGAACCAGCTCGGCAGCCGCGGCCGGAATCAGGCCGACACGGCCTTCGAGGGCTTTCAACTCGCGGGGAATACCTATGTGCATGACGACTCCTTCACTTCAGCTGACCAGAAAAATTCGTTACCATGAAACAAATTCGGGGCTGCACGTATCTTCAAGACGCACAGCATTCGAAAAATCCGGCCGAATCCCGGTGGACACAGGCCCGGCGTGGCAATGGCATAAGGGTTCGGAAACTCTCGTTAATACAGGTTCTTGACGCAAATCAGGCGCCAGATGCGCCGCCTCGGCCTTGAAAACGTCGTTACGGCCGCCAAATGACTGGCCCGGAGGCCAATTATATATGAGCACCCCCAAGCATTGCCGCCTTTTGATTCTGGGTTCGGGTCCGGCCGGCTACACCGCCGCAGTGTATGCCGCCCGCGCCAACCTCAAACCCGTGCTCGTCACCGGCATTGAACAGGGCGGCCAGCTCATGACCACCACGGAAGTGGACAACTGGCCGGGCGACGTGGAAGGCCTGCTGGGTCCGGCGCTCATGGAACGCATGCTCAAACACGCACTGCGCTTCAAGACCGAGGTTGTGTTTGACCACATCAACAAGGTGGATCTTGCCGGGCACCCGTTTCACCTTAGCGGCGACCAGCACAAGTACACCTGCGACGCACTCATCATCGCCACCGGCGCCACCGCGAAATATCTGGGACTGCCTTCCGAGGAAGCCTACAAGGGCCGCGGTGTATCCGCCTGCGCCACCTGCGACGGCTTCTTTTACAAAGGTGAGCACGTGGCCGTGGTGGGCGGCGGCAACACCGCGGTGGAAGAAGCCCTGTACCTCGCCAACATCGCGTCGAAAGTCACGGTGGTGCATCGACGTGACAAATTCCGCGCGGAAAAGATCCTGGCGCATGAACTCATAGATAAATCCAAGCACGGCAACGTGGAGATCCTCTGGGATCACACCGTGGACGAAGTGCTGGGAGACGATTCCGGCGTCACCGGAGTACAGGTGCGCAGCACCAAGCACACTGACAAAACACACAAGGTACATGCCAAAGGCATATTCATCGCCATCGGACACACGCCTAACACCCAGTTGTTCGAAGGCCAGCTAAAAATGAAAAACGGCTACATCACGGTCAACAGCGGCCTTACCGGCAACGCCACCGCCACCAGCATTCCGGGCGTGTTTGCCGCCGGCGATGTCATGGATCAGGTGTACCGACAGGCGGTCACCTCCGCCGGCACCGGCTGCATGGCGGCACTGGACGCGGAGAAATATCTGGACGCCCTTGCCCGCAAATAATCGCGATTCCTCCTGTCATTGCGAGGCCACCTTCCGGCCGAAGCAATCTCACAGCCGGATTGCTTCGCTGTGCTCGCAATGACGCGCGCTCGTTTGTGGGAGCAACATCCTCACCGCGATTCCAATTTCATAGCGGCCTGAGGCCACTCCTACTATTGATTGCTGTGCCGCGTTAAGCTGACAGCGTGTGTATTCAGATTCACGATTCCATTGACTCAATTCCCGCCGCCGGCTGGAACCGGCTGGCGGGCGGTAATCCATTTCTGCGGCATGAATTTCTGGCGGCGCTGGAACACAGCGGCTGTGTCGGTGCCGGAACCGGCTGGCAGCCACAGCATCTCACATGCGCAGATGGCAGTGGCAAACTTGTTGGCGCTCTGCCCTTGTATTTCAAATCCCACTCCTTCGGCGAATATGTTTTTGACTGGGTCTGGGCCGAGGCGTACCAGCTCGCTGGACTCCAGTACTATCCAAAACTGGTCTCCGCCATCCCCTTCTCACCGGTTACCGGGTCGCGTCTGCTGCTCCATGCCGGCACAGAAAATCACGCCATCGCCAAAATGCTGATAGATAAAACCATTGCACTGGCCGCCGAACAACAGGCTTCATCCGTGCATTGTTTGTTCCCTGACGGCGATGAGACACGTCTCTGGGCGGATGCGGGATTCATGCTGCGCAAAGACTGCCAGTTTCACTGGCACAATCGTGACTACCGGGATTTCGATGATTACCTCGGCACCTTGTCCGCGGAAAAGCGCAAGAAGCTCAAACGTGAGCGCCGGCGAGTATTGGAGGCCGGCATTCACCACGAAATATACGCCGGCCGTGATCTGAACGACGAATTGCTCGATGCGCTATACCGCTTCTATTCCGCCACATACTCCAAGCGCGGCCGACCCGCCTATCTGAGCCGCGCATTCTTCTCCGAGATCAGCCGCACCCTGGCTAACTCCTTGATAGTCATCTTTGCTTATAAAGGTAAACAGCCCGTGGCTGCCGCCATCTGTTTCCGGGATGCCGACACGCTCTACGGCCGCCACTGGGGCTGTGCAGAGGAATTTCACAGCCTGCATTTCGAGACCTGCTATTACCAGGGCATCGAATACTGTATCCGCGAAGGCTTGCGGCATTTCAATCCCGGCACCCAGGGCGAGCACAAACTGGCGCGCGGTTTCGAACCTACCGTGACTTGTTCACTACACTGGATTGCCGAGCCGTCCTTCAGAAAGCCAATTGCCGATTTCCTGCATCGGGAAACTCGCCTGGTGGACGCGTACATGCAAGAGGCGGGAAAGCACCTGCCTTTCCGCCACGTAGAATCGGCCTGAACCGTAAGCGCGACCTGCGCTTCATAGCATTTTGCAAAAAGATCCGGCTGCTGGCACCGACATGGTAGGAGCGCTGTCACACAGCGCGACGGCTTTTAGTCGCGGCGAATGCCTGCCTCGACGAAAGCCGGGGTCGCCGCGCCTGCGCAAGGTAATTATTTTGCCAGTTTGGGCTTGTAAGTGCCTGCGACCGTGCGCGAGCTGATAGACAGCCGGTTCCAGCCGTTGATGGCGATAATGGCCAATGTAAGGTTGAAAAGTTCCTGCTCGTTGAAATGCCGTTTCACGCGCTCGTACACCTCATCCGGCACATGCGTGTCGGCCACCCGTGTCACCGCCTCGGTCCAATCCAGCGCAGCGCGCTCGCGCTCCGTATAAAACGGCGCTTCCCGCCAGGCATCCAGCCCGTACAGGCGCTGCTCAGTCTCGCCTTTGGCACGCGCATCCTTGCTGTGCACATCCAGGCAATAGGCGCAGCCGTTAATCTGCGAAGCTCGCATCTTGACCAATTCCAGGAGCGACGCCTCCAGGCCACAGCCATGCAGGTATTTCTCCAAATCCTGCAAGGGTTTGAGGCCGGCAATGCCGGTCTTGTGATACTCGAATCGTGGTTGCATGATGGTCCTCCATATTGAACCTGTGCAATTGTAAACCTGTGCGCCAGCCCAGCCTCGAACTTTTCTGGATTCCACCAGACAGCCCGCCGGAAACATTTCCGGATGTGAGTCATGCGCTCACCGAACCGGACGGATTGTTGGCCGCGGGCGGCGATCTCTCATCGGCAAGATTGTTGTACGCTTACCGCCACGGCATCTTCCCCTGGTACAGCGATCCACAGCCGGTACTGTGGTGGTCACCGGATCCGCGCAGCATAATTTATCCGGATAAATTCCATATAAGCCATTCACTACGAAAATGTTTGCGGCGTGGCGGATATGCAGCAAGCTTTGATACGGCATTCAATGAAGTCATCAGCGCCTGTGCGGCACCGCGCCATAATCAACCGGAAGGCGGAACCTGGATCACTCCGGACATGCAAGCGGCGTATGAGGAGCTGCACCGTCTCGGACATGCCCACTCACTGGAGGTGCGCATAGACGGCGCGCTGGCGGGCGGACTTTATGGCGTGGCCCTGGGAGGCGTATTCTTTGCCGAGTCCATGTTCAGCCGTCGCGCCAACGCTTCTAAGATCGCCCTTGCCTGTCTGGCGCGGCAGCTTCAGGCTTGGGGCTTCGGGTTGATTGACTGCCAGGTGCATTCCGCACATCTCGCGCGTCTCGGCAGTATCTCCATCCCGCGGCCTGAATTTCTGAAGCTTCTCAATTGGTATGCGGCACTGCCCGGCCGGAAAGCGCCGTGGCGTTTTGACGTTCCATTGGAGTTCTGATGCGGGATGTTGTTCGCAACGATCTTTCGCTGTTCCTGTCACCGGAACATCCCTGTGCTTATCTGCCCGGGCAGATCGCGCGCACGATTTTCCTGGATCCGCGGATCGCATCCCAAAATCAAGCGTACAGCGCGCTGCTACAGCAGGGTTTCCGCCGCAGCGGAGCGTATCTGTACCGCCCCGGCTGCAAACAGTGCCATGCCTGCGTGCCGCTGCGGATACCGGTGCGGGATTTCCAGCCGGATCGCGGCCAGCGGCGCGTTTGGCGGCGGAACCGGGATATTGATGTTCGGCTTCGTCCCGCGGAGTTTGCTCCGGAACACTTCGCGCTTTACCAGCGGTATATGAGCTGGAAACATTCCGACAGCGACATGGATCAGTCTTCGCCTTCTGACTATGCCGGCTTCCTCTTGGAACATGGCAGCCGTACCTTTCTTGCCGAAATGCGTCTGGGCGACACACTCGCCGCGGTGGCGGTGGTGGATGCGCCGGATAACGCCCTGTCGGCGGTGTACACCTTCTATACGCCGGAATGGCCGCGCCGCAGTCTCGGGACTTTTGCGGTTTTGTGGGAAATCAGCGAAGCCCACCGCCGTGGATTGGAATGGCTGTATCTCGGTTACTGGATCGCTGTCAGTCCCAAAATGGCCTATAAAAGCAGCTTCATGCCCTTCGAGAAATTGACCCCCAATGGCTGGCAGCGCGTCACCCGAAACCCCGCTTAGTTGAAGCCCGCGTCCGATTCCGGCAGAATCTGCGCGCCCGCAACGGCTTGAATGGCATTGCGTGCCCCATTTATCACAACCTGAGGGTGTATGCCGAAAGAAGAAAACATTGAAATGGAAGGCAAGGTAGTGGAAACCTTGCCCAACACCACCTTCCGGGTGGAACTCGACAACGGCCATGTGGTGCTCGCCCACATCTCCGGCCGCATGCGCAAACACTACATCCGCATCCTCACCGGTGATCGTGTCACCGTGGAACTTACACCCTACGACTTGACTAAAGGCCGCATCACCTACCGCGGCAAGTAAGCCGTCATCTTTCTCAGCCAAGGATACGGGGTAACATCGCCCACTTTCCCGTGCAAGCTTCGCCGATTGGATGGATGCGTGAAACAAATAGCTATTGCTTTACTGTTACTTGGAACGGCATCGGCCATGGCTGCTCCCGCACACACCCGACTACGCCAAATAGCGGGACCCCTGGCAACCGCCGCAGGCATGCTCCACGGCACCTTGGAACTCCCTGCAGGCCAGGGGCCGTTTCCTGTGGCGCTCATCATCGCCGGCTCCGGACCCACGGACCGAAACGGCAACGATATGCAACTCGGTCTGAACACGGATTGCTACAAGCTTCTGGCCGAGGCGCTGGCGCAGCACGGCATCGCGTCGTTGCGTTACGACAAGCGTGGCGCCGGGGAAGACAGGCTAATGGCTCTGCCCGAAAGCGAGCTGCGTTTTGAAACCTACATTGGGGATGCGGTCGCCTGGGGAAACCAATTACGGGCCGACAAGCGCTTCACAACACTGACGATCATTGGGCACAGCGAAGGTTCGTTGATCGGCATGATCGCTGCGCGCGAAATCCCCGCGGACGGCTATGTGTCCATCGCCGGCGCGGGCGACCCGGCCCAAACTGTGTTGCTGACACAGCTCAAACCAAAGCTACCACCGAACTTGTACAAGGAATCACAAGCCATCATCGCCAGCCTGGAACAAGGCAAAACGGTCGCCACGGTCCCCGCTTCGCTGGAAATGCTGTTCCGGCCAAGTGTACAGCCGTATCTGATTTCCTGGTTCCGCTACGATCCCGCGCGGGAAATCGCAAAACTGGGAATTCCGGTACTGATCATTCAAGGCGAACGCGACTTGCAGGCGAGCGTGGAGGATGCGCGTGCGCTGGCGAAGGCCGATTCCAGCGCAAAACTGGTGTTGATTCCCGGCATGAACCATGCGCTGAAGGATGTCGGGCCTTCCGTCGAAGACAACATGGCGGCTTACGGCAATCCTGATTTGCCTATAGACTCGACGCTGACCCGCTCAATCACCGATTTCATCCGGCAATTGCCGTTACCTAAAGGAGAGCAACATGTTCACCCGTAAGATCAAATTTCTTGCGGCCCTGGCTTTTTGTACTCTTCTTCTGAGCCCAACCTTGGCGCTTGCCGCTGCCGACGCTTCGGTGAATAGCGCGCTCGTCGCCAAAGCGGAAACCTTCGTTCATTCCATGGCCAGCGGCAATTTCACCGCAGCCGAAGCGGACTTCACCGATCAAATGAAACAGGCGGCTCCGCCATTGAATCTCAAGCAGGTATGGGGAATGCTGGTGCAGCAAGCCGGGGCATTCCAGAAGACTGACAAAACAGAAACCGTCATCACCAACGGCTATACGAGTGTGATAGTGAATACGGAGTTCAAGGACAAAACACTCGGCATCGCCATCACGTTTGACTCAGCAGGGAAAATAGCCGGCATGCATTTCGTGCCAGCCTCGTAAAACAGCGGCGAAACCCATCGGAACGGATGGCTGCGCTCACATCTCCGGCCGCATGCGCAAGCATTACATCCGCATCCTCACCGGCGACCGTGTCACCGTCGAACTCACGTCCTACAATCTTAGCAAGGGTCGCATCACCTACCGCGGCAAGTAACCTTCAGTTATCCATTCTGATCCTATTTGACGTTCTGCAGACTCTATGGTGCAGTATCGGTCATAGGTTCCTCGCCTCGGCGCTTCGCGCTCCCCCCGATTCATTAGTAGCTTGAGATTTACACATCAGGAGTGCAGCAAGCTCTTGATTACCGGGTCCATTGATATTGGAGTCTCTGGCCACGTCTGAAGCCGTCATACCTTGATGATTTTGCGCACAGGGATTTGCGCCATATTTTAATAGCAGTAATGCAATATTACTGGCTCTTATAGTAGCTGCCAATATCAAGGGTGTCACCCCGTTATCCATAGCAACATTAGGATTGGCATGCATTGTCAACAAAAGTTTAGCCATTTCCATATTCTCATACCCAACTGCTCTAAGCAAAGGAGACGCTCCATCACGAGTAGTCGCATTTACATCAGCTCCATGCGTTATCAGTACTTTTGCACATGCAGTATTTGAAAAAGATAAAGCTGTCTCCAATGGGCCGGATCCAGTAGCAGGTTCAACGGCATTTGCATTGAGTCCATTGTTTAGCAAATAGGATAATATCTTTGGATCACAATCGCGCTGCATCAATAATCCAAAGGATATAGGTACAATATACATGCGGGCATTTACATCCGCATCAGCAGATACAAGGATAGAGACTATTTGTAATTTATTCTTAAGGTTAGATTGCAGAACCTTTCCCAGTATAGGTACACCGTCAGAACCCTGATAATTTGGGTTCGCACCATTTTCAATTAATTCAATTACTTTAGGCCACCTCTAACAATTGCATAAAAATGCAACGGATACACGCGTGCGGTGTCTGAGTATGTAGGTACATTTTGCACCCGGAGTCGAACGCCATGATGATGCAAAGCGGGTTCTTTGATCTGCAGGATCGGTACCAGAAGCTGAGCGAGCTGGGCGATCCACTGGAAGTGATCAACCGGGTAGTGAAGTGGGAGGTGTTCCGGCCGGTATTGAAGCAGGCACTGAAGACGTCGCGCAAGAACAATGCGGGGCGCAAGCCGTTTGATGCCGTCTTGATGTTTAAGGTGCTGGTGCTGCAGAGCCTGTATAACCTGAGTGACGATCAAACCGAGTATCAGATTCGCGACCGCTTCTCATTCCTGCGGTTTCTGGGGCTGCCGCCGGAGTCGGTGGTACCGGATGCCAAGACCGTGTGGCTGTTCCGGGAGAGCCTGAAGGAGGCCGAGGCAATCGAGAAGCTGTTGGCCCGGTTCGAGAGCTACCTGACGGGTCTGGGTTACCGGGCGCAGAAAGGCACGGTAGTGGATGCGCGGATCGTGGCGGTGCCGAAGCAGCGCAATACCCGAGAGGAGAACCAGACGATCAAGGACGGGTTGATCCCGGCGCAGTGGGTCAAGCAGCCGGCCAAGCTCGCCCAGAAGGACACCGAGGCGCGCTGGACCCAGAAGCACGGCAAGCACCACTATGGTTACAAGAACCACATCGCCATCGATGTGAAGCACAAATTGGTGCGCGCCTATCACGTGACGCCCGCCAGCACCCATGACAGCCAAGTGTTTAAGGCACTGATCGATACGCCTAATACCCGCGCCGCGGTGTGGGCCGACGGAGCGTATGGCTCTAAGGCGCACGCCAAACTGCTTAAGCGACGGGGTATTGCCAATCACCTCCACGAGCGCCCTTGGCGGGAGCAGGTCTTGACGAAGGCCCGGCAGCGCCGCAACAAAAGTCGATCCCGGATCCGGGCGCGGGTGGAACATGTGTTCGGACATCAAGTCACCTCAATGCACCAGACGATCCTGCGGACCATCGGCCAGGCACGAGCAGAAATCAAAATAGGGCTGGCCAATCTCGCCTACAACATGAGCCGACTCGGACAGCTTCAAAGACTCGCAACTTGAAGGTTCGGAAATCAAGAATCAGAGCAAGGAATAAAGATAAACAGAGCGATCAGTCGATGAAAACCGGTTCGCGATAACCTGCATTCCAATTCCCAATCATTGCGATCCATCAACCAGCATCATAAATGCAGATTTTTCGAGGTTCCCTTTACTTGTATTTCCATGAGTGGCCGCCTGCATGAGCAGCATGTCTTTATTGCGATCAGTAGAAGTAGAGCAACCAAAGAATACGATGAAAACAAAACACCCTGTGATTAACAACGTTCTTTTGATGTTGCACATAATAGCGGTCTTCAATTTTCAGCTCCATTCAGAAACGTTTGAACTTGCAGGTATCCAATGTATATAAAAGCAAATGGGGTCAGAGGGAATATTTCGTTATGACGGAATCATCAAACAGTTAAAATTCGCTCTGAACTTATTTGTATCAACTCTTTGCAAAGATATTTTCAATTCGCTTCCGCCGGATGAACCGCGGCCGGTGCGGTATCCGAGGCTTCCATGACAATATCGAACTCGCCATCCTTCACGCCCACGCGCACCTTGCCGCCGCCGGCGAGCTTGCCGAACAGCAGCTCCTCGGCCAGCGGTTTCTTGAGCGATTCCTGGATGACACGCGCCATGGGACGTGCGCCCATCTTGGCGTCGTAGCCACGCTCGGCGATAAGTTTGCGTGCCGCTTCGTCCACTTCGAGTGTCACGCCTTTCTGCTCAAGCTGATGTTCCAGTTCGATGACGAACTTGTCCACTACCTTGGCGATGGTGTGCGGGTCAAGGCTGTTGAAATGGATGATGGCGTCCAGCCGGTTTCTGAACTCCGGGCTGAACAGGCGGCGGATGGCCTCCATGCCGTCAGGAGTGTTATCTGATTGGGTGAAACCGATAGACGGGCGCGCCATGTCCAGAGCGCCGGCGTTGGTGGTCATCACGATGATGACGTGGCGGAAATCCGCCTTGCGTCCGTTGTTGTCGGTGAGCGTGCCGTGATCCATGACCTGCAACAGCAGATTGAATACTTCCATGTGGGCTTTCTCGATTTCGTCCAGCAGCAGTACGCAATGCGGATGCTTGAGGATCGCGTCGGTCAGCAAGCCGCCCTGGTCGAAACCCACGTAACCCGGCGGCGCACCGATCAGGCGTGACACCGTGTGGCGTTCCATGTACTCCGACATGTCGAAGCGCACGAACTCGATGCCGAGGATCAGCGCCAGTTGTTTTGTGACTTCGGTCTTGCCAACGCCCGTGGGACCGGCGAACAGGAACGAACCGATGGGCCGGGTTTCGGTGCCGAGGCCGGAGCGCGACATCTTGATGGCGGCGGCCAGGGAGCCGATGGCTTTGTCCTGGCCGTAAATCACCAGTTTCAAATCCCGCTCCAGGTTGCGCAGGCCTTCCTTGTCGGAAGCCGACACGCTCTTCGCGGGAATGCGCGCCATCTTGGCGACGATCTCCTCAATGTCCAATGCGCTGATGGTCTTGCGGCGCTTGCCGGGCGGACGCAGGCGCATGTTGGCGCCGGCCTCGTCAATCACGTCAATGGCCTTGTCCGGCAGATGCCGGTCGTTCAGATAACGTGCCGCCAATTCAGCCGCCATTTCCAGAATCTTGTTGGGATACTTGACCTCGTGGTGTTCCTCGAATTTATGCCGCAAGCCTTTCAGGATACGCGCCGTCTCTTCAACGGTCGGTTCGGGCACGTCAATTTTCTGGAAGCGCCGCACCAGCGCGCGATCCTTCTCGAACACGCCGCGGTATTCCTGATAGGTGGTGGAGCCGATGCATTTAAGCTCGCCGTTCTGCAGTACCGGCTTGATGAGATTGGACGCGTCCATCACGCCGCCGGATGCGGCGCCCGCGCCGATGACGGTGTGGATTTCATCCATGAACAGGATATTTCCGGAATCCTTCTTGAGTTCCGTAATCACGCCCTTGAGGCGCTTCTCGAAATCGCCACGGTATTTGGTGCCGGCGATAAGCGCACCCATGTCGAGCGCGTAGATGGTGCTGTCACGCAGGATTTCCGGCACCCGGTCTTCAACGATCAGCAATGCCAGACCTTCGGCCAAAGCGGTCTTACCCACGCCCGCTTCACCGACAAACAGCGGATTGTTCTTGCGGCGCCGGCACAGCACCTGCACGGTGCGCTCGATCTCAAGTTCGCGGCCGATGAGCGGATCAATCCGGCCCTCCCTGGCGCGCTGGTTGAGATTGCTCGCGTACAACTCAAGCGCGCTCTTGCCGCCCTTGGCGGAGGATTCGGCATCGTCCTCAGCCGGCTCCGCGGCGCTTTCAGGTACTTCATCCTCATGCACCTTGGAAATGCCGTGGGAAATGTAGTTCACGATGTCCAGGCGCGCGACCCCCTGACGGCCCAGCATATACACCGCGTGCGATTCCTTCTCGCCGAAAATCGCGATCAGCACATTGAGGGCGGTGACTTCCTTGTGACCGGAAGACTGCACATGGAATACCGCGCGCTGCAACACGCGCTGAAAACCGAGCGTGGGCTGCACATCCGGATCGGGCTGATCCAAACGCGGCGTATTCTCGTCAATGTAATGGATAAGCTCGCGGTGCATGGTCTGGATATCGGCGCCGCAGGCGCGTAACACCTCCGCGACCCGTGGGGTGTCGAGCAGGGCCAGCAGCAGATGCTCCACCGTCATGAATTCATGCCGCTTGGCGCGCGCTTCCTTGAACGCGGTATTCAGGCAGAACTCCAGTTCCCTGCTGAGCATGCTCACGCTTCCTCCAGGGTGCACAGCAGCGGGTGCTGGTGCTTGCGGGAATAATCATTCACCTGGGCGGCCTTGGTTTCCGCGATTTCGTAGGTGAACACGCCGCACACGCCTTTGCCGCGGGTGTGCACGTGCAGCATGATCTGGGTGGCCTGGATGCGGTCCATGCGAAAAAAGGTTTGCAGGATCTCCACCACAAATTCCATGGGTGTGTAGTCGTCGTTCAGCAGTACCACCTTGTACAGCGGCGGTTTTTTGAGGCGCGGCTTGGCCTCCTCCACCACCAGGCCGCGCTGGTATTCCTGATCCTGCCCTGGGTCGCTCATGGAATGATTTTAGCCCGAATTTCCGGCGCCGGGTGTCTGCACCGAGGGGTTGGCGAGCGGCCGTGCGGACAAAATCCAGGCCCCGGCAATCATTTGGAATCGCCGCCGAATACCCCGTCCCACCCCGGGCCCGGCGCATGGCTGCGGAAATACGCGATGCGATCCAGGTACAGGCGGTACAGGGCGCGCTCCGGCTGCGCCTGGCTCAGAGCGAAAAACTCCCGTTCGGCCTGGTCCCAATCCGCGGAGCGGTAAGCATCGAGCGCCTGTTGATGGCGGATCAGCAGCGCCTTCCGGGCTTTTTCCACAGTATCCCTTGCACCCAAGGGTTCATAGATCGTTACCGGCTGGCCCTTGCCCCTGACCCGCAACCGGTCCAGCTCCAGGAACACGAAATCCGCCACCGCGTCGCGGACGGCTTCGCCGCACACGATTTCCACGCCGTAGTGCCGGGTGAGATTCTGAAAACGCTCGCCCAGATTCACCGCATCGCCCATAACCGTGTAGGCGCGGCGGAATTCCGAGCCCATATCGCCCACGCGCATGAGCCCGCTGTTCAGACCGATGCCGATGCGCAGCTCCGGCCAGCCGCGCTGGATGAAACCGGGATTAAGCCGCTTGAGCGCCGCCAGCATTTCCAGCGCCGCCTGCAGGCCGTGCCGCGCATGTTCCGCATCCGGCAAGGGCGCACCCCAGAACGCCATGATGGCGTCGCCCATGTATTTGTCTATGGTGCCCTGATGCGCGTGGATGATCCGCGTCATGGGCGTGAGAAACTCGTTCATCAGCCGGCTCAGTTCTTTCGGATCCAGCATTTCCGAAATGCGCGTGAAGCCGCGCACGTCGGAGAACAGCACCGTGAGTTCGCGGCTGTCGCTTGCCGTGGCGGAGCGCTGCTGGCGCGCATCCATCTCCACCACCAGCTCGGGCGGAATGTACTGGCCGAACATGCGCGACAGATGTCGCTTGCCGCGCGATTCAATGAAGAACCCATAAAGGGAATGCAGGATGAACAGAATAATCAGGAATACCAACGGTATAGCCAGCGGAAATACGAACAGTCCGTATTGCCAGATAAGCACATTTCCCGTAATTATCAATACGAATAACGCCAGCGCCACCGCACTGTTCCACAGGATGGAGCGTGTCATGGACACCCAGGTAATCACAACGCCGATAATCAGCAGCAGCAACCATTCGGCGCCACGCGCATATTGCGGCTGATTGCTTTTTACGCGATGATCCAGCACGCCGGAAAGAAAATTGGCATGTATTTCCACACCTGGATAGACGGCACCCACAGGCGTACTGCGCAAATCCGGTTCACCGGCCGCGGAGGTACCCACATAAACGATGGCATCATTCAATATATTGCGCGGCGCATTACCTTTAATGACATCCACAGCTGATACATAGGGAAAACTGCGTACATAACCGCGGTACGGCACCAATGCGGCCATGTTGTGATCTACCGACACGCTGTAAGCGCCAACGCGCAGCTTGTCCAGATGCGCGTTGTCGTACCCGGATGGGCAATCGGTATCGAAGACAAAGCCCAGCGGAGCCTGGTGCTGGAGCGCTTGCAGCACTGCAAGATCCAAAGACACATACAGGTTACCGTGATATTCCTGCAACAGGCCGATGCGGCGGTACACACCGTCCTGATCCACGAATGGATTGGAAAAAAATCCCTGGCCAGCGGCCGCCTGGCTCAACACCGGCAGATTGCCGATGTAGTTACGTGCCTGGGGAAAAATTAAATGCGGATAACGCGCGGCAAGTTTTGTGATGGCCGGTGGTGGCAACTGGCCCTCCGATTGCTGCACACCGAAATTGCTGGCTTGAGCGAACATGAAGCCCAGCACCACGGGCCGATGCTGTATGCTGGCGGCAAAGATGCGGTCGCGTTCCAGTTCGGGCTGCATTTGCCGTGCCTGTTTCATGAAAGCCCGGTTGTTCTTGAGCGGACCGTTCTGCAGGTGCTCAAGCAGCAGCAAATCCTGGCTGCGGTCGGCCTCCGGAAAGGCCATGTCAAACACCACCAGCTTTGCGCGGTACTGGCCTAACAGGTTATTGACCAGTTGCGCCAGTTTGTCGCGCGGCCACGGCCATTGACCCACCTGTTGCAGGCTCCGGTCATCCACGTCCACGATGACGATGCGGGAGTCGGGCGTGCCCGGCATGGTGAGCCGCACACGCGCGTCGTAAGCGTAGTCTTCCAGTTGGTCCAGCAGCCGGACAGGCAGGAGACCGGAGAGATAGGCCGTGAACAGCAGCAGCAACACCAGGCTAATGGCGATCCGAATCAGGTGGCGGATCCTCAAGGCGTGTCCCCGGTTTGCGGTATTGAAACGTTAGTGTATCCGAAGCGCCCAAGCAGCCCTGCGGGCCGCGCTTGAGGCGCTGCCAGCCCTGTCAGTATGATGGGAACTGGCAGTCGGCGCGCTCCTGGGTTTTCCGGCCGGGACGATGGATGAAATTCACAGGCTTGATGACAGCATGGAAATAAACAACTTGCGCATGGCGGACGCGGATGCGTTCTTGCACCGCTGGCTGCCGGTGGTGGAGCGGCGGCTGCCGTTCTGGCTCAGTCTGGTGCTGGGAGTATTGATCGCCTGGACCCTGGCCAAGCTGACTTGGGCGGTACTGCCTCAGCCGAAGGCTGCTCAACCTATATATAGTGCGCAAACCCAGGTGGCAGCGGCTTTCGACGTGAGTAAACTTGCCGACATGCACCTGTTCGGCACTGTCAGCAGCGGCTCGGCTGTGAACGCACCGGAAACCACGCTGAACCTGACCCTGCGTGGCATCGTGGCGGCCGATTCCGACAGCAATGCGTCGCTGGCCATCATTGCGTCCAACGGCATCGAGCAGATGTACACCGTGGGCGCGCAATTGCCCGGCGGCGCACAAATCCAATCCATTTACCCGGACCGGGTGATGCTGAGCTTTAACGGCCGCATCCAGGCATTGCGGCTGCCCAAAACCGGCAATGCCAGTGGAACCGGCGACAATGCTATGCTGCCGGTGGCAACACCCGATGTGGTGTATGGCAGCAATCTTCCGGCGAACCAGAATCTCAATCAGTTGCGCAATGAGCTGATCAGACACCCTGAACGCCTGCTGGACATGATGCGCGCCATGCCGGTGATGGACAATGGCAAGCTCAGCGGCTACCGGGTGTTTCCGGTGGGCAATTCCAATGCTTTCGGGAAACTCGGGCTTGAACCGGGCGACATCGTGACGGCGGTGAACGGTATGCCATTGGATAACCCCGCACAGAGCATGCAGGTGCTGAACAGCATCCGCACCTCGGATCAGGTGTCCATCACGTTTACCCGCAATGGGCAGCAGCAGACCAAGATACTGCAACTGCAAGGGCCAAATAACTGAAAAGGGAAAGATCAACGTGCCGCGCTACTCTTACCACAAACACTTGAACCGCCCGGCCTGCCTACGCGCCGTGTTGCTCTGCTTTGTGCTGCTTTTCGCTACGGGTACAGCGTTCGCCGATGCCGGCGGCATCACACTCAATTTCAAGGATGCGGACATTCGTGAAGTGGCGGCCACCATCGGCCAGATCACCCACAAGAATTTCATCATAGATCCGCGCGTGCAGGGCCGCGTCACGGTAATTTCCAGCAAACCCATCAGCTCGGACACGGTGTATGCGGCGTTTCTTTCGGTGCTGCAGGTACACGGCCTGGCCGCGGTACCCGCCGGTGCCATGATCAAAATCGTGCCGGCACTGGAAGCCCGCCAAATGCCGGGCAACGCGTACGAGCGTGGCACGCCGGGCGACGCCATGGTCACGCAATTGGTGCAGATCAACAACGTCTCGGCTGCGCAACTGGTGCCGGTGCTGCGGCCACTGATGTCCACCGAGGCACAGCTCGCCGCCTATCCGCCGTCCAATATGCTGATTATTTCCGACCGGGCCAGCAATGTGACCAGGCTGCTGGACATTGTCCAGCGCATAGATCAGCCCACGTCCAGTGAGGTGGAAGTGATCCCGTTGCAGAATGCCTCTGCCAGCGACGTAGTGCAGGTGCTCAATTCGCTGATGCAAACCCAGCAGGGTATGGAAGCCGGACCACCGCTCAAACTCGTGGCCGACGCTCGCACCAACAGCATCTTGATAGGCGGCGACAAAAGTGACCGCCTGCGTATCCGCGCGCTCATCGCCCGCCTCGACACCGCGACGGCTACCGGCAACACCCAGGTGGTATATCTGCGTTACGCCAAGGCCAAGGACATCGCCGACGAACTCAAGAGCTACGCACAGGATCTGCAAAAGCAATCCGCTACGGCTCCCACCAGCGGCGGTGGCGGCGCCAACCAGCCGAACGTCTCGCTGATACCGGACGAGCGCACCAATTCACTGGTCATCACCGCGCCGCCCAAGATCATGCGTTCGGTCCAGGATCTTATCGCCAAACTCGACATTCGCCGCGCCCAAGTCTTGTTGCAGACCATTGAAGCGGAGCTCACCTCGGACAAATCCGCGCAACTCGGCGTCACCTGGGTGGCGGACGCGCTCAATAGCGGTGCAGCCGGCGCCACAGACTTCAGCAATACAGGTCCAGGTATTCTCGGTCTGGCTCAGCAGGTTGAAGGCGCCAACGCTGCTGCATCTGTTGGCAGTACCCTTGGTACAACCGGCACTTCGAATCTCACCATTCCCCAGGGCCTGACTCTGGGCGTTGGCAAGATTGTCACCGGCGGATTCAGCTTTGCGGCGCTCATCAACGCGCTGGCCGGAAATTCCGATACCAACATCCTGTCCACGCCTAGCATTGTGACTCTGGACAATCAGGAAGCGGACATCAAAGTAGCCCAACAGGTGCCGTTTGTCACCGGCCAATATACCAACACCACCGGCTCTACCACCACTGGTGCGGCGGTCATCAATCCCTTCCAGACCGTACAGCGCCAGGACGTAGGTTTGGAACTGAAAATCACTCCGCAGATCAACGAAGGCAATTCCGTGCTGCTGAAAATTGATCAGGTGATCTCCAATCTCACCGGCACCAGCGTTGGCGGGCAACCCGTGACCAATACACGCGAGATCAAGACCAGCGTCATGGCTTCGGACCGCGAGATCGTCGTTCTGGGAGGACTGATTGAAGATGATCTGATTGAGTCCGAGCAGCATGTACCGGTGCTGGGCAGCATTCCGCTGTTGGGCAACCTCTTCAAATACCGCAGCACTACTGACACCAAGAGCAACCTGATGCTGTTCATTCAGCCCACCATCCTGCGAAATCCTGAAACTGCCGATCAATATACCCAGCAGACCTACAATGAAATGCGCAACCTTCAGTTGCAGAACCAGGGTCCGGTGCAACTCCTGCCGGGGGATAAACGCTCGGTGCTGAATAATCTCAACCAACCAGCGCCTGCTGCCACTTCGCCGGCACCTCCGACCGCTGCCAAGGCTTTCGCTCCGCCTGTGGCCGTGAGCCATACCACTCCCGCGCCGGCTGGCGCCACCAAGGTCAAGGCGCCGGCCGCAGCTCCGCCCACCGGCGCGTAGAATCCACGTGGCCATGGACCTGACCGTCAATCCCGGCATGCCGACCACCGCACCCGTGCCCGAGGCACACGTTACGGTGCGCGGACTCCCGTTCCCGTTTGCCAAACGTCACGGGGTGCTGGTGGAAGCCATCGGAAATGGCAGCGCCCGCCTGGTACATCGCGCCGACGTGACGCCCGAAACTCTGCTGGAGACCCGCCGCGTGCTGGGGACATCACTGACGCTACGCGTTGTCAGCAACGACGAATTCGACACACTGCTGCAACAGGCTTACGAGGATCAATCGAACAGCGCCATGCAGATGATGGAGGGCCTGGACGAGGACGTGGACCTGTTCAGTGTCGCGCAGGCGCTCCCCGAACCGGAAGACCTGCTGGAAAGCGAGGACGATGCGCCCATCATCCGCCTCATCAACGCGCTGCTCACCGAAGCGGTGAAGGAAAATGGCTCGGACATCCATATCGAACCCTTCGAGAATCGTCTGGTGGTGCGCTTCCGCGTGGACGGTGTGCTGCGGGTGGTGCTGGAATCGCGCCGCGCGGTGGCGCCGCTGGTAGTGTCGCGCATCAAGGTCATGGCCAAACTCGACATTGCCGAGAAACGCCTGCCGCAGGACGGCCGCATTTCCCTGCGCATCGCGGGACGCGCGGTGGACGTGCGCGTCAGCACCATTCCTTCCGGTCACGGCGAGCGCGTGGTGCTGCGCTTGCTGGACAAACAGGCGGGCCGGCTGGAACTGGAACACCTGGGCATGCCCACCGATACCCGGCAATTAATTGACGATCTGATCCACATACCGCATGGCATCATCCTGGTCACCGGCCCCACCGGCTCCGGCAAGACAACCACTTTGTATGCCGCACTCACGCGCCTGAACGATCGCAGCCGCAACATCATGACCGTGGAAGATCCCATTGAGTATTACATTGACGGCATCGGCCAAACCCAGGTCAACACCCGCGTGGACATGACCTTCGCCCGCGGGCTGCGCGCCATCCTGCGCCAGGACCCGGACGTGGTGATGGTGGGCGAAATCAGAGATCTCGAAACCGCTGAGATCGCCGTGCAGGCGTCGTTGACAGGCCATCTGGTGCTCTCGACATTGCACACCAACACCGCCGTTGGCGCCATTGCGCGCCTGCGTGACATGGGCGTGGAACCGTTCCTGCTGTCCTCCAGCCTGCTGGGCATGCTGGCGCAAAGGCTGGTGCGTATCCTGTGTCCGGAATGCAAGCAGCCCTACACGGCCGGCGAACGTGAATGCAAGGCACTGGATCTGCCGCGCGACAAACCGCCGACCTTGTATCGCCCCGCCGGCTGCGAGAGCTGCAACCGCACCGGCTATCGCGGACGCACTGGAATTTATGAAATGGTCATCGTGGACGAACACATGCGCGGCATGATCCACGACGGCAGCGGCGAGCAAGACCTGGAGCATTATGCGCGTACCAGAACCTCCAGCATACGACAGGACGGCAAGCAGGGCGTGCTGGCCGGTGAGACCAGCATTGAAGAGGTTCTGCGCGTGACCAGGGCGGATTCTTGAGGGAGTAAGCAAGTGCGATGTACTTACCAGAATGTGCTACGTACTGCAGACGGCGTACTGCGGACTGCGTGCTGCGTGCTGCGTGAAAACCGGCAACACGTCAGCATCTTTGTACGCAGCACGCAGCACGCAGCACGCAGCACCTTTTTTTAATATGGGCGCCTTTGAATACACCGCTCTGGATAATCGCGGCCGCGAGCGTAAAGGTGTCGCGGAAGGCGACACACCGCGGCAGGTGCGCCAGCAGTTGCGCGATCAGGGTTTGACGCCGCTTGCCATCAACGAGGCCGCTGAACAGGAAGCCCAGGCGAACCGTGGTTTCAGTCTGCGCCGCGGCATAAGTTCCTCGGACCTGGCGCTGATTACCCGGCAATTGGCCACGCTGGTGCGCTCCGCCATGCCCGTGGAAGAAGCCCTGCTGGTGGCTTCACAGCAAAACGAGAAACCGCGCCTCAAGACCATGCTGCTGGCGGTACGCGCCAGGGTCATGGAAGGCCATACTCTTGCCTACGGTCTCGGCCAGTTCCCGCACGTATTCCCGGAAATCTTCCGCGCCACAGTGGCAGCCGGCGAACATACCGGCCATCTGGACGGCGTGCTCGAACGCTTGGCCGATTACGCCGAGAATCGCCAGCAACTGCGCCAGAAAATGTCGCTGGCCATGATTTATCCGATGCTGCTGACGATCATGGCCATCCTGGTGGTGGCGGGGCTCATGGCTTACGTGGTGCCGCGCGTCACCGAAGTGTATTCGCACACAGGTCAAAGCCTGCCGTTTCTGACCTTGGCGCTCATCGCCATAAGCCATTTCTTGCATTCCTACGGTATCTTGCTCATCGTCGTATTGATTATCCTGTTCTTCCTGTGGCGACGCGCCCTGAGAAAAACCGACGTGCGCCGGCGCTGGGATGCGCAAAAACTGCGTCTGCCACTGTTCGGGCGTCTGGTGCGTGGCATCAATACTGCTCAATTCACCCGCACGCTCAGCATTCTCGCAGGCAGCGGCGTGCCGGTGTTGGAAGCATTGCGTATTTCCGGCGAGGTGGTAGTCAACGTGCCCATGCGCGAAGCGGTGGACGAAGCCGCCCTGCGCGTGCGCGAAGGCGCGTCCATCAGCCAGTCGCTGTCCAAGAGCGGCCTGTTCCCACCCATGGCAGTGCACTTGATCGCGAGCGGCGAAGCCAGCGGCAAGCTGGATAGCATGCTGGAGCGCGCCGCCATCAGTCAGGAACGCGAACTGGAAACTCTCACCGGCACGTTGCTCGGCATCATGGAGCCGGCACTGATCCTGGTGATGGGCCTGATCGTACTGCTGATCGTGCTTGGTATTCTGTTGCCGATTTTCGATCTGGATCAGATGGTGCATTGAAAGAAGGAGAGTCTAGTGAAAATTCCCGTTTGTCTGCTGGGGTGCGTGTTGCTGTGCCCGGTGCTGGCCCTGGCTGCCGACCCTTTCAACTACAACTATCTGGAACTGGGCTACCAAAACCAGTCGCCCCAGAATGGCTCCACCATCAAAGGCCCGGATCTGGCGCTCTCCTACACGGTGTACAGCCAGTTGCAAGTAGTGGGCGGTTATGCGCACCTCACTCAGCCGCTGGTCACCGGTAATAACTATTATTTCGGCATCCGCGGCGAAAACACCTTCGGCACTGCCACTGACTTCTACACTGATATTCTCTATCTCAACCAGCACATCAGTTCCCAGGGCGCGGGCAGCACCGACAACGGTTATCGGCTGGCGCTGGGCCTGCGGCATCTTTTCAGCCGCTGGGTGGAATTCGACGGCAGCGTCGGCCACAACTGGCTGAACCAGTCCTCCAACGATGCCACTGTCGGATTGCTGTTCAATGCCACGTCTTGGCTGGCGGCGGGCGTGAGCTACAGCCACAGCAGTGCCACCAATAACACCACCAGCTTGCGGGTGCGGTTCTATTATTGACTGGCCCAGGAACTTTCATGGTATTTTGATGCCCTAACGACAATCCAGGATTACCGCTTCCCCAGGGACACAAGCTCGCACTGCTGGCGGCAGCCGGCGCGGGTGGGGTTATCCGCCATATTTATCCGGAGAACCAGAATGACAACCGTTCGATTGCTTCCCTGCTGCTTGCTGTCCCTGACTCTGCTGGCATTGACCACGGCACCTGTCTGCGCCGCGACGCAGACAGCCAAGCCTGCCACACCCGACGTTTTCCACAACCTCAAATTCCGCAATCTGGGACCGGCCATCGCCGGCGGGCGCGTGACGGCCACCGTGGGCGTCCCTGGTAATCCCAACATTTACTACGTAGGCGCGGCCGGCGGCGGCGTCTGGAAAACAGTTGACGGCGGCCTGCACTGGACAGCCATATTCACCAAGCAAGACACCTCGTCCATCAGCAATATCGCGCTCGCGCCCTCCAACCCGAACCTGGTGTGGGTGGCCACCGGTGAAGTGAACATCCGCAACGATGTACTGGATGGCGCCGGCCTGTACCTGTCCACCGATGCCGGCAAGACCTGGAAGCTCATGGGTTTCAAGGACGCCGGACAAATTTCAAAAATCGTCGTGGATCCGCAGGATTCCAACACGCTATGGGTCGCAGTGCTGGGCCACGCCTGGGGCGCGAATCCCGAGCGTGGTGTGTTCAAGAGCATGGATGGTGGCAAGACCTGGAACAAGGTGTTGTTCGTAAACGATCATACCGGTGCCATTGACTTGACGATGGACGGCGACAACCCGCAGGTGCTGTTTGCCGCCCTATGGCAGGCGCAGCGTTATCCCTGGACGCTGGACGACGGCGGGCCGGACAGCGGCATCTGGCGCTCGACCGACGGCGGCGATACCTGGACCAGGTTGACAACCGATATTCCCAAACCGCCCGTTGGGCGAATCTCATTGGCGGTGGCCCCCAGCAATCCGGAGCGCGTGTACGCACTCATCGAAACCAAACGTGGCAACGGCCTGTTGTTCGCGTCCAGCGACTTGGGCGATCACTGGCAGCAGGTAAGCGAGGATTACAATCTCGACGTGCGTCCATTCTACTTTTCGCATGTGTACGTTTCGCCGAATGATGAGAATAAACTTTATTTTGGATCATTCTTTTTGATGGAATCCGACGATGGCGGTCACACGGCGCGTCCGATTGATCTGGGTGTGCATGTGGATCACCATGCCTTCTGGCAGGATCCGACCAATCCGGATCGCATTATCCAGGGCAACGACGGTGGTGCCTATCTCAGCCAGGATGGTGGCAAAAGCTGGCGCTTCCTGGACGGCATGCCCATCGAGCAGTTCTACCAAGTGGCGGCCGACAGCAAAATGCCCTACAACCTGTGTGGCGGCCTGCAGGACAACAGCGGCTGGTGCGGTCCCTCTTCCTCGCTCTCCGATAATGTGGTGAGCGGCAACGACTGGTACACCGTGGTGGGCGGTGACGGCGAATACATTGTGCCGGCGCCGAGTGATCCGGACATCATCTACGGCAATGCGCAAGACGGCGCCATCACGCGCTTTGATCTGCGCACCAAACTATCACCCAGCATCATGCCGTATTTGCATGGTCCGAGCGGCATCAATGATTTGGAAACCAAGGACCAAAAATACCGCTTCAACTGGACTTCGCCAATCGCAGTGTCGTCCACCAACGCCAATACTGTGTACATGGGTGGCAACGTACTGTTCAAGTCCACCGACGGCGGCACGCACTGGACGGTGATCAGCCCGGATCTGACCCGCAACGACAAGAGCAAGCAGCTCAATTCCGGCGGGCCGGTGAATTTTGATCTGTCCGGCGCTGAGACCTATGACACCATTCTCTCGCTGACACTCGCACCCACCGATCCCAATATTATCTGGGTTGGCACGGATGACGGCCTGGTGCAAGTCAGCCGCAACGATGGTCAGAGCTGGGATAACGTCACGCCCCCAGGTGCGCCCAAGTGGGGCCGTGTCTATCAGATCGGCGTCTCGCCTTTCGATGCCGGCACCGCTTATGCGGTGTTCGACAATCACGAAATGGACGATCGCAAGCCTTACGTATACAAGACCGATAACTACGGTAAATCCTGGCACAGCATCAGCGCGGGCCTGCCGGACGAGCCGGTGCTGGTGGTGCGAGAAGACCCAAACATGCGGGGCTTACTCCTGCTCGGTAACATGACTGGGCTGTGGTACTCGCGTGATGATGGCGCGCACTGGCAGCAACTGAAGGCCAATTTCCCTACGGCCGCAGTCTTCGATCTTAAATTCGTGCACCACGCGCTCGCCATCGCTACCCACGGGCGCGGCCTGTTCGTACTGGATAACCTACGGCCGCTGGAGGAAATGAGCGACGACGTAGCGAAACAGGATTTTCATTTGTTCACGCCGTCGGCGGGCACACAGTTCGTACGCTGGTCGCGCGGCGAAGGTGCGGAGCCGTCCTTTACCACGCCTAACGCGCCTGATGGTCCCATGCTGGATTACTACCTGAAGAATGAACTGAAAGCCACGCCGGCAGAAAAAGGCCGGCACCATTCGTCGGTGAAAATTATTGTCACCGACAGTAATGGCAAAACAGTGGCCACGGATTACGGCCCGTC
>JBAVYM010000065.1:0-19566 GCA_049698775.1 Gammaproteobacteria bacterium | reverse complement strand
GCCTGAACCCCAGTATCCGGCCAGGTAGCTCAGTTGGTAGAGCAGCGGACTGAAAATCCGCGTGTCGGTGGTTCGATTCCGCCCCTGGCCACCACCTTAAAGTTCTTCAAAAGACTATTTGTGTGGCCACATTGAGATTGGTCTGAATTTATTCGGGCGGAATCGAACGCCGATTGAGTCAGTGGTTCGCACGGCAAGCTCCGCTGTCCTGCTCCGCTTGCCTTTCCGGGGCGGCCGTCCTGGCCACCCGTTCAGTCAGGCCAAAGCCGTGCTTTGGCCTGACTTCACCCACCCCTGGCCACCACCCTTTATATTTCAAAAGACTGTTTGCGTGACCGTTAAAGCATGGCCGATTTCGATTGGGCGGAATCGAACATCATTTTGGTCGGTGGTTCGCACGGCGGGCATTTGCTCCTGCAATGCCTGCCTTCCCGGGACAGCCGTCCTGGCTGTCCGCTCGGCCTTGCCCGCCCCTGGCCACCACCCTTATATATTTCAAAAGACTGTTTGCGTGGCCGTTAAAGCATGGCCGATTTCGATTGGGCGGAATCGAACATCATTTTGGTCGGTGGTTCGCACGGCAAGCTCCGCTGTCCTGCTCCGCATGCCTTTCCGGGGCGGCCTTGGCAAGTTAATTTACGGTTGCCGGCAACAGTCCTATCATGGGGTACGGTCAACATGGGTTTGGGCAAACAATATGGCGAGTGGCTGGGCAAAAGACGGTGCGGTTCAAGAGCAGATAGATGCTTCCATCAAGGACGCACTGAAAAATGTGCGTGCTCGCCTGCCCGTGGGCGAAAGCCTGAAGGTTTGTGAGGAATGCAGCAGGGAAATTCCGTTGGCGCGGCGCAAAGCCGTACCCGGCGTGCGTTTGTGCATTGCCTGTCAGAACGAAGCTGACAAGCAGGTGAGTAATCACGACCTCTACAACCGCCGCGGCAGCAAGGATAGCCAGCTCCGCTGAGTCGGCGTGTTACCCGCAAGCGCTATGGGTGCGCTGCCGAAGCGAGAATCAACGCAGGAAAGGATTGTCGGAAGTCACCGACAAACCGCGCACCGCGGCGAGCAAATCCTGATAAGCGGTGGTTTTGCCGGTGAGCGCCTGATAATTCGCCGCGAGCGTGGCGCCGGCGGCGCGCACGATTTGCGGCGCACTGTAGCCGAGCGAGCGCATCCAGTAGATATACACGATGGCGCAGCCGGTGAACACGCTGTCCTGGTCGGTCGGTTCGGTTTTAGAAATCCAGTCGGGATAGCCGGCCTGCGCCCAGGCGGGGCCGGTGACGAATGCACTCAGTGTGCCGGCCGGAGTTTCCTGTTCAGCCGCGAAACGCGACAGGCCTTCGCCGTTGCTGTAGCCGCAATTCCAGCCACCGCCCTGCGGCCCCATAAATGCTTCGCTCAATTCCGCCACGTACAAACCGACTTCGAGGTCCAGCGGATTGACCGAGGTGCTGGCGAAAGTGGCGTCGAGATACAGCACATTGCCGGATGTGAAATCACAGCCGTAGTGATACGCACCGCCCGAGCCGTCGTTGTTGCCGCTCAAGGGTACGATGACAACGCTCACCGCGCCACCTGAAATGCCGAACCAGTTCTGCATGTCGTCGTAGGGTTTGGTCACCGCGCCCAGCAATTGCTTGGCGAGCGACAGGCCGGGCGCGCCGAGCGCCGGGTCGTAAAGCACCGTGACGTTGCCGGCGACGCCCACCTGGGTGGCAGGGTAATCGAAGCCCGCGGGCGCGGCGGCGAGTTGCTCCGCGCTGCGCGGCTTGCGGCGCCCGTCGGGCGGCAATAATTCTCTGGGTTTTTCCACCGCATTTCCTTCGTCAAGCCGACTCGTGCGGGAGCCTTCATCCAAGCTTCGTGTGTTACTGGAAGTATAGCCGCGCGGTGCGCCCGGTGTGGACCAGTCAGAAGCTGCATTGAGAGTACCCGAGCGACTGCCGTGGCAAAAGCTCCGACGTATGGTCATTGGCACGGCCGGTAGTCTTACCATAAGCTTGCGTGCTAGCTTGTGCGGGCCTGTGGCCTGGATGACACTATGAATATGCCGCGTACCAACCGGGGGAGCACGATGAGCACTGCCGAAATCACCGTGCCGGAATCCAATGAGAAGCAGGAAATCACCCGGCTTTTGGCCCGGCGGGCGTTCCTGCCGAAATTTTCCGGTCATCTGAAAAGCTTGTTCCTGAAGTCGTATTCCCATCACAACCGCGTGCGCATGCGCGTGACTCTGGCACTTGGGCTGCTGCTGTATCTGCTGGCGGGCATCGCCGATCTGGGCCTGGATCGCGATTTGCGCAACACGCTGTGGCTGATTCGCTTCGCAATGACCGCGCCGATCATGGCCGCCGCTCTGGCCACATTGCTCTGGATCAAGCGCGACACCTTGTTGCAGATTATTTATGCCATCGCTGTTCTGGCCGCCGGCATCGGTGTGGGCTTGACGGTATCGCTGGTTCCTCAAGCGGCGGCATACAGCCACGGCATGAGTGTGCTGATTATTCTGCTTTACATCTACATCATTTCCGGTATGCGCATCGGTTACGCGCTGGTGTGCGCTCTGTCGGTATCCGGGCTGTTCCTGGCCGGAGCATTGGCGAATCAAACATTTCCCGATGCCGCTTTTCAGGTCATTGTCATCCAGATGATGGTCGTCAATCTGTTTGGCGCCTACGCCGGATACCGGCTGGAGAAGACCGCACGTCACGGCTTCCTGGAGGGCAGGATGGTGAGGCTTTTGCATGATGAAATGCTCGAATTGGTGGGCGCGGACGAACTGACCGGACTCGCCAACCGCCGGCGCCTGGATGAGTTCTATGCCAATACCTGGCTGCGGGCACAGCGCGACAAGGCGGAAGTGAGCTTGCTGTTCATTGACGTGGATTACCTGCAATTGCTGAACGATCATCTCGGCCGGCCGATCGGCGATATCTGCCTGCGCAAACTCGGGGCCGTGATTCAGCATTACCGCCAGCGGCCGGGCGATCTGGCCGCGCGCTATGAAGGCGGTAAATTTCTGCTGATACTTTATGGATGCAACGAACGCCATGGCAAGGTCATCGGCGAGCATTTGCGCCGGGACGTGGAGAGCCTGAACCTGATGAACCCGGCTTCACCCGCCGGCTGGACCGTGAGCGTGAGCATCGGCGTGCATGCCGTGGTGCCGAGCCGCAATCAAAGCCCCGCGAGCGCACTCATGGCGGCCGACACGCTCCTGTACATCGCGAAGAAACGCGGGCGCAACCGCGTGGTGAGCGATTCCGATGCCGCCATGGTAAAGTCACCGCACGCCGAGGCGATGCACTCGCAGGCGGACAAAACCCTGCTTCTGCCGAAGCTGAACGTGGTCAAGTAAGTTTCGCAGCCACTCCCGGGAGCGCAATACATGGATGAAGCGGCATCAACTGCTGAACAGTGCGACGTGCTGGTGATTGGCGGCGGCCCCGGTGGAAGCACCGCTGCGGCGCTGCTGGCGCGGCGCGGTTACAAAGTGATGCAGTGCGAGAAAGCCCGCCATCCGCGCTTCCACATCGGCGAATCGTTGCTGCCGATGAACCTGCCGGTGTTCGAGCGCCTCGGGGTGCTGGAGAAAATCCGCGCCATGGGCGTGTACAAGCCGGGTGCGGATTTTGAAGCCAAGAATGAACGCGGCTACAACACGTACGATTTCGGACGTGCGCTTGGCGGCAGTCCGCCGCATGCGTTTCAGGTCTGGCGCCAGGATTTCGACCAGATGCTGTTCGAGCACGCGCGTGAAAACGGCGTGGATGCGCGCGAAGGCGCCGAAATCGTGGCGGTCGAACAGCCAGGTCCACGCGAGACGCTGGCCGTGGTCCGCACCGATGATGGCGGCAACTATCAGGTGCGGGCGCGTTATCTGCTGGATGCCAGTGGTCGCGATGCATTCCTGGCCAGCAAGAAGCAAATCCGCCACAAGAATCCGCAACATCAAAGCGCCGCGATTTTCGGTCACTTCCATGCGGCTGAATACCGGCCCGGCAAGGATGCCGGCAACATCAGCATTTACAATTTCGCGCATGGCTGGATGTGGATGATCCCGCTGCGCAACGGCGTGATGAGCGTGGGTGCGGTGTGCCGGCCGGATTACCTCAAACAACGCCGCGGGCGCACGCACGAATTCCTGTACGAAACGCTCAAGCTGAACGCGGCTTTGTGGAAGCGCATGCAGAAAGCACGGCTCATCGGCGACGAAGTGCGCGTGACCGGCAATTACTCCTATGATGCGACCACCATCGGCGGGCCGGGCTGGATGCTGGTGGGCGATGCCTTCGCGTTCCTGGATCCGGTGTTCTCCTCGGGCGTGTATCTGGCCACCAGCGGCGCCGAGCAGACCGCGATGGTGGTGGACGCGGCCTTGCGCGACCCGTCGCGGGAAGCCGGGCTGCAACGGCGGCTGGAGAAACGTCAGCGCAAGGGCATGCGGCGCTTCGCGTTCTTCATTTACCGTTTCAATTCGCCGGTGATGCAGTATTTGTTCCAGAATCCGCGCAACACCTGGAAAGTCGAGCAGGGCGTGATTTCCATGCTGGCCGGCGACTTGTTTGATTCGCGGCCGGTGTGGTGGCGTTTGCAGTTGTTCCGCGTGATCTACTACACGGGCGCGCTGCTGAATTGGCGCCGCTGGTATGCGGAGAACCGCTACCGGCAGGCCCAGGCGAAAGCGCAATTCACCGGCGGCAACACGCCCGTGGATCCGGCCTGATGCGCCCAGACCGACAAGTTAACGGCCCCGCCAGCGTTTGAAGATCAGGCTGGTGTTGATGCCGCCGAACGCGGCCGTGTACTAAGTGGCGCGACCCCGTTGACAACTAACAGCTGACATGGTTTTCTAGTCGCACAAACGGCGATGGAGTTCGCCCCGAACCGCCCAAAGGGCTAATGACTCCTACTGAACCCAACATGAAGTTCAGAGGAGTCCGTCAATGGTATACCGCAAGGTACGCCCATATCTGACACGTAATACGGGTTTGCATTATCTCGCCTGTCCAGGCGCATGCCGCGGAGCGTTATCGCATGCTGCGTGACGTGCTGGCGCAGGTCGCGCAAGTGCTGGCGGTGTTATTGCTGGCGCCGCTGATTCAGGGCTTTATTCTGCGCTACGAAGAGCGTGTGCAGCGCTCCCGCGGTCCCTCTATCCTGCAACCCTACCGCGATCTCTGGAAACTGTTCCATAAGCAACTGGTTGTTCCCGAAACCGCTTCCTGGGTGTTCTGGACGGCGCCGGTCGTCTCATTCACCGCCATGCTCACGGTACCGCTGTTGATTCCGGTGATCACGAATTATCCGCTGCCGCTTTCTGATATGGGCGACATTCTCGGCGGTGGCTTGATACTTACCCTCAGCACCTTCTTTATCAATCTCGCCGCGCTCGACTCCGGCAGCGCCTACGGCGGCGTCGGCGCGAGCCGCACGGTGATGCTGTCCATCTTGGCCGAACCCACGCTGATTCTGGTGTTTGTGGGAATCGCACTCATGGCGAAATCCATGCTGCCGTTCACGGTGAACCATTTGCTGGTCGCGAACAGCGCCGTGTTCTGGAGCCCCACTCATCTGTTTCTGGTGCTGGCGTTCTTCATCCTGCTGCTGGTGGAGACCGACAAGCTCCCGATCCATTCATCCACTCACATCGAGGTGTACATGATCGAGGAGGCTCGCATTCTCGAGTATTCGGGTCCGCTGCTGGGCTTGCTCAAGTGGGCTTCCATGATGAAGCAGTTCATTCTTTACGTAATTTTCTGCAACGTGTTGTTGTTGCCGTGGGGTTTGTCCATTCGCGGCACCGCTTTCGGGATTTTTGCCGCGGCGGTCGCGTTGGTGCTCAAGTTCTTCCTGGTGGGCGCCGCCATGGTGGTGGTGGAAACGCTGCAGTCACGGCTGCGCTTCTACCGTTACCAGGAACCGCTGGCCGCTTCGTTCCTGCTGGCGATTCTAGCTATCATCGCCAATCAGATCCGGTGAAGCATGCTTGTCACCCATCTTGATCCGCTGGCCGCTTCGATCTTCAGCCTCATTGCGATTGCCAGCATGCTGCTGTCGTTCGTGATGCTCGGCTCACGCTGGCTCAAGGATTATCTGTATGCTTTCGGCGTCCAGTCCTGGCTGATTGCGTTGCTGTCCGCGCTGGTGGGCTACTACGGGCATTATCCCGAGCTTTATCTCATCGCGATTCTGACGGCTTTATTCCGCGGACTGTTTCTGCCTTACCTGGTATTGCGCATCCTGCGGCGCCTGCATGTGGACCGCGAACTGCATCTGGTGGTGCGGCCGTCCACCAGCCTGATAATCGGAGCCGCCTGCGTGATTTTTGCATTGGTAGTGGCGTTCCGCATTTCCAGCGCGGTCGGTTTTCCCGAGGACATTGTCGTGCTGGCGCTCACGGTGATGTTCACCATGAAGCTGGTGGGTTTCCTGATGTTGAGTCTGCGGCACGAGGCGGTCAGCCAGATTCTCGGCCTGATGTTGCTGGAGAACGGCATTTTTCTGGGTTCGCAGATATTGATTCCCGGCATGCCCATGCTGATTGAACTGGTAGTGTTGTTTGATCTGCTGGTCGCGGTGGCCTGTTTCGGCGTGCTGACGCGCTATCTGCTGGCGCGGGTTGGCAGCACCAGCAGTCTCGAACTCAAGCGGCTGGTGGGCTGATGGCCACGTTGTGCCTCATGGTCATGTTGATCGCGCCACTGGTGGTAGTGGCGGGTGCGTTGTTGCTGCGCCGCTCGCGCATTGCCGAATACCTGAATCTGCTGGCGAGCGTCGTGATATTTCTTGCTGCAGCGCCGTTGCCGTTTATTGTGTCCGCACCGTTGTTTTTCCTGCACGATTATCTGTTGGTGGATACTCTTGGAGCCTGGGTGGCGCTCTGCACGGCGGTGGTGTATCTGCTGGCGTCCATTTACGCCGCAGGCTACATGCGCTTGCTTACGGAAGACCGGCATCTGTCGGGTTTCTACGCGCTTTTTGCCGGATTTGCTTGGACCATGCTGTTCGCCGCCTTCGTCAATAACATCGGCGTGTTCTGGATCGCCATTGAACTCACCACCTTGGTCAGCACCTTTCTGGTGGGCTTCGAGCGCGTCGCCGAGAGCATCGAGGCGGCCTGGAAATACATCATCGTGGTATCGGCGGGCATTACCTTGGCGTTGCTCGGCACCGTGCTGCTTTACTGGGGCGGCAGTCTGGTGCTCGGCCCTACCTATGCTATGACTTGGCAGGCGCTCGCCAAAGTGGCCCCGCACATGAATCCCACGTTACTCAAACTCGGATTTTTGCTGGTGTTGGTGGGTTACGGCACGAAGGTGGGTCTCGCACCCATGCACACCTGGCTGCCGGATGCGCACAGCGAGGGTCCGGCGCCGGTGTCGGCGATGCTTTCCGGCGCGCTGCTGAATACCGCGATGCTCGGCATCGTGCGTTTTCTTGCGATCACGGATGCCGCGAACATCGGCTGGTTGCCACATACCGCATTGGTGGTGCTGGGCATCCTCTCGGTTTTCATCGGCACCTTCTTCATCGTGCGGCAGGAAGGCGTCAAACGGCTGATGGCGTATTCCAGCGTCGAGCACATGGGCATCCTGGCGCTGGGTTTCGGATTTGGCGGCGTGTTGGGCATTGCGGGTGCGCTGTATCACATGCTGAATCATTCGCTCAACAAATCGCTCATGTTCTTCGGCGCCGGTAATGTAATGCGGCGCTACGCCACCAAGGACATGCCGTCTATCCGCCGTGTGCTCGGCGAATTTCCGGTATCCGGCCTGCTGTGGCTCGCGGGTGCCGTGGCCATCACCGGCGCGCCGCCGTTTGGTCTGTTCCTGAGTGAATTCACCATCCTGCGCGCAGGATTCTCAGGACCGAACTTATGGGTGGCTGTGGTGATGCTGGTGCTTCTGATCATTATCTTTATCGGTTTCCTCAATCATTTCCGCGCCATGTATTTCGGCAAGCGCGCGGAGACCGTACCGTCAGGGCCGCACATTAGCGCCTGGTGCAAGCTGCCCATGTGGCTGGCAGTTTGTCCGCTTCTGATCCTAGGTCTGTGGTGGCCGCATGCGCTGATGCAAATCTTTACCGGCATCGCCGCTGCACTCACAGGAATAACTTCGTGAAAGATCTAAAAGAAATACGCTTGAGTGCCGCGGAACTTCAGTCAGCCTGTGAGACTTTGCTGCAGGAAGGCGGACGCATGCAGATGGCCTGGGCCTGGTTCCCGACAGCGCTTGAAATCGAGGTCTGCTATCTCGCCGCTCAAGGCGCACGCCGGCCATTTTTGCTGTGGCGTTGCAGCGCGGCGCAGCGGACGCTGCCGAGCCTCGCCCGCATAGCACCGTTGCTCGGTTGGTACGAGCGGGAAATCACCGATCTGTGTGGGGTCACCTTCACCGGGCACCCGGAACCTTACCCACTGGTGCTGCACGAAGGCGCACGGCCTGTCAAACCGCCGCTTGAACCCGCCTATCACGGTGACAGCATGATGCGCTTCGAACGGCAGCCGACGCGCATTCCGGAAGTGGCGGGTGAAGCCATCCAGGAACTGCCATTCGGGCCGGTGCGGGCAGGTGTCATGGAGTCGGCCCAGTTCCTGTTCTTTTATCTGGGTGAACACATCTTGCACTACCAGCCGCGGCTGTTCTTCAAACACCGCGGGATGGAAAAGCGCTTTGAAGGGCTGGACCCGATGCTGGGTGTGGTGCTGGCGGAGCGGGTCTCGGGTGTCGGCAGCTTCGCGCACGCGCTCGCCTATTGCCAGGCGGTAGAATCCGCCTGTGACTGCGTGATTCCAGCGCGGGCCGAGTGGCTGCGCACGCTGCTTGCGGAGTTCGAACGGCTCTATAACCATCTGCATTACTTCGGCCATCTGGCGGATACCACGACCCTCAAGGTGGGTCATGCCGAAGGTGTGTTGCTGGAAGAGCGTGTCAAACAGATCAACGCGCGGCTGTGCGGCAGCCGTTTCTTGCGCAACCTGTTGCAACCGGGCGGCTTGCGCCGCGATATCAACCTGTACACGGGATTAGCCGATGAGCTTCGGAAACTTGAGCATGACATTCAGCGTTATTTGCATGAGCTGTCACGCACCACCAGCTACCTGGACCGCTTGATTACCACCGGTGTCCTGAGCCGCGCAACGGCCTTTGACCAGGGCGCCACCGGGCCGGTGGAGCGCGCCTCGGGTCTGGATCGGGATCTGCGTCGCGATCATCCCTATGCGGCGTATGCCACACTCGAGTTTGAAGTTCCCTTGCGAGACAAGGGCGACGCCAATGCGCGCGCCGAAGTGCGCGCGGCCGAGATCGAGACCAGCCTGGCCTTGATTTCACGGCTGCTGGTGAACATCCCAGCCGGCGCGGTTAGCGCTGCGTGTCAAACTGTTCCCAACGGCGAAGGTCTCGGCTGGTGCGAAGCACCGCGCGGCGCCTTGTATTACGCCGTGCATCTGGACGCAACCGGTAAGTTGCGCCGCGTCAAGATCAAGTCACCCTCGTTTTCGAATTGGCGGGTGTTTCCGTACACGGTGCACGATTCCAACATGATGGACTACGCCATCAACGAAGCGAGTTTTGGCCTAACCATCGCCGGATGTGACAGGTAGGAGACGAGTATGCCGGTGTGGACATTATTTGGATTGATGCAGGGTACGGCGACAACCGACTGGCCGGCTGGTCTGGACCATGGACAGGCAAACGTCTGCGGCATGCCGCGCTATCATCCGAAAAAGTGCGAGACTGGATGCAAGGAATGCGTGGCGGCGTGTCTGCCGGGGGCGTTGACGCTCAGGCAAGACGATGAACTGCGGCTGAATGTGGATTACGGACGTTGTATCGCCTGCCAGGTGTGCGTGGAGGTTTGTCCCACCGGCGCCATGCAGGCAAGCGGGGATTGGGCGTTCGCCGCGCGTGAGCGCGATGATCTCAAATGGAAGGACGCCTTGCACTCGCCTGAAGCAAAGGAATTGAGGTCGCGGGTCGCGGGCACCTTCAAACGCAGCCTGCATATCCGGCATGTGGACGCCGGTTCCTGCAACGGCTGTGAATCTGAGTTGCAGGCGCTCAACAATCCGTTCTACAACCTGCACCGGCTCGGCATCTTCTTCACACCCTCACCGCGCTTCGCCGATATCCTGCTGGTGACCGGCACGCATACCTATGCCATGCGCGAAGCCTTGCAAGCCACGTATGCAGCCATTCCGGAACCCAAATGGGTCATGGCCATGGGCACCTGCGCCGTATCCGGCGGTATCGCCGCGGGCGGCTACAGTTCCGGACACGGTCTCGACGGCGTGTTGCCGGTGGATGTGTGGTTGCCGGGATGTCCGCCCAATCCCGCGGCCATCATCCATGCGTTGCTGGTGTTGCTGGAGTGCGCGCCTCAGCGTGTCCACCACGGCAAGATTCCCGGAGCGCATGATGAGTGACCCATGCATGTCGCTGACGATAGCCTGCTGGATTCTGGCCTGCCTGGTGGCAATCAGCGGTCGCGCACTCACGGTGGCGCGCTGGTTACTGGCGCTGGGTGCACTGGCAGGCATCGTGATGGCTTTGTCGAGCTTACCGGGCGCAACGGCCCCGGTGACGTTGCCGTTCGCCGTGGGTGGTAGCCCGGTCATTTTTGAACTGACACCGGCCGCGCTATGGTTGATGGGATTCGGGCTGGCTGCGGCGGTCCCGGCCTGCTGGCTCGGCACACCGGGCAAGGGCAAACGCGGCTGGATCGCGGGTGCGGCGCTGAGCCTGCTGGGAGCGCTCGGGGTTTTCGGTTTGCAGGACGGCATCGCATTTCTGATTGCCTGGGAACTCATGAGTCTGGGCGGAGCGGTCATGATCCTGGGTGGCCGCCATGCCGGCGGCGGACGCCGCGTGCTGTTCATGCTCGGTTTGCTGGAAGTGGGCAGTGTGGCCTTGTTGTTCGCGGTCCTGCTCATAGCCACACACGGAAGTACCACATTGAATTTTCAAAATGCGGCTGTGACTGTTGCCGCCCTGGCTCCCTGGTTGCAAGCCCTGTTCGGTGTGTTGTTGTTCATCGGCTTTGGCGCCAAGCTCGGCATCCTGCCGTTCTATGAATGGTTTCCAGCCGCGTACGGGGCGGGGAGTGGCGCCACCGGAAATCTGTTGTCGGGAGTCATCCTCAACGCGGCCTTTTTTGGTCTGAGCCGCGGATTTATCCACTGGCTGGCCGGCACGCCGTGCCTGTTTGGATTAAGTATCCTGCTGATTATCGCGGGCACGGTGAGTGCCATTCTCGCCGCTCTGTATGCGTTCCAGCAAGATGACTGGCGCGAATTGCTGAGTCTGTCCACGGCGGAGAATGCCAGCATCGCGGTCACTGCCTTGGGCGCGGCGGGGTTGTTTTATGCACAGGGACACCCGGAACTCGCCGGCCTTGCCTGGATGGTGGCCATGTTGCAGCTCGCCGGTCATGCGCTTGCCAAGGGCGGTTTGTTCATGGCCGCGGACGGCGTCTATGGCGCATCCGGTTCCTACCTGATTGCGCAGCGCGGCTTGCTCCGGCGGAGTCCCTGGCTGCTGGGTGTGGGCGCGATATTTGCCGGCATGAGTCTGGCCGCGATGCCGCCGCAGGCCGGTTTCGTGAGCGAGTGGTACATCTTCCAGACCGTATTCCAGGGGTTCCATCTCGATAGTCTAGCGGGACGTCTGGTGCTGTCGTTGGCGGGTGCGGGGCTGGCATTGACCGCCGCCATCGCGTTCGCCACCTTCATCAAGGTCGTGGGCATTGGTCTGCAAGGCGAGGGTGACCGCACGGCTCCGGCCATTGGCTGGCGGGTCAGTTACGCAACCGGTGTCCTGGGCGTTGGGGTATTGGCGCTGGCGGTGGGCATGCCCTGGTGGCTGCACGCACTGGAAAACGCGGCTTGGCAATTATTCGGTCTGCACACTGCGGCGTCCATGCACGCAGGCTGGATTCTGGTGCCGCTGACTTCAAGTTTCGCGTTCATTTCGCCGACCCTGCTGGTGATCGTTTGCCCCTTGTTGGCATTGTTGCCCATCGCATTATTGCTGTCGGCACGGCGCTTCGGCGTGCGCCGCGCGCCCGTGTGGTACGGCGGACTGCCGCGGGACAATGAGCGCGTGGCCACCACCTCGCTGACTTTTTCCAACGCCATGCGCACGTTTTACAGTTTCATCTACCGGCCGACGCTGGACGTGGAACATGAGCACGCCAGCCGCGGTTATTTCCTCAAGCGCCTGCGCTTCAACTACCGGGTCGCGCCGATTTTCGGAGCATTGTTGTTTCTGCCGGTGACCCGGCTGGTGAATAATGCCGCGCAAGGTCTGCGGGCGTTACAATCCGGCCATCTCAACTTCTATCTCGCGTTGATTGGCATCGTGCTGGTGGTGGTGCTGACGCTGGGCGTGATCTGAAAATCGGGAGCACGGGTAAATGTGGACGTATTTGGGAGTAGCGTTCGGAGGTGCGGTCGGGTGTTGTGCGCGTTACGGTGTGACGCAATTGGTTCAGCTTGTTTACGGAAAGAGTTTCCCGCTGGCGACCCTTATCATCAACGTGCTCGGCTGTTTCCTCATGGGGTTCCTGTTCTTTGAGACCCTGGAACGCCTCAGCGTCAGCCCGGTCATGCGCACAACCATTCTGACGGGCGGGCTGGGTGGATTTACCACTTTCTCCACGTTTTCCGTGGAATCACTGCTGCTGTTTGAGAACGGCGAAATTGCCAATGCGTCGCTGTACCTGTTCCTATCGGTGTTTCTGGGGCTGCTGGCCGCAGCCCTCGGAGCCTATATTTCACGTAACCTTTAACCCGAAAGAGGAGTGAGCGCCATGGAAAAAGACATGCTGCTGGTGCGCATCTACCTGAGTGAGGCGGACCATGGCAAAAAGCACAATTTGGTGGACGAGATCATGACGATCTTGCACGATCAACATCGCGTGCATGGTGTCACGGTGTTCCGGGGTATTGCGGGATTCGGGACCAAGGGTGTTGTGCATTCGGCGGATCTGCTGCGTTTGACAGTGAAACTGCCGCTGGTCATTGAATTCTTTGACGAACCCGCAGTAATCGAGGCGGCCGTTGCGTCGCTGGGAGACTTGATCCCCTCGGGTCATCTCGTCTCATGGCCAGTTCGATGCCGGACCCTGTAGCGCATCATTGTTAGCGGCCCAAATGAAGATGTCGCCATGGGCGGATTGAATGACAGCCAGAAACGTTATGTGCTGAGCGTGCTTTCGGAGGTGGGTCATTATCTCGACAACATCGAGGGACTGATGCATGCGAAGAAAATGTTGTTTCGCGATTTGAGCGATGATCTTGCGCCTACAGAACGCAACGATCTGGCGGCGTTCATTCAGGCTCTGCGAGCTGAAATGCTGGGTATGCAGGATGCGTTCAATCTGGAACATGCGAACGCAGCGGCATCCGCTCGCTGGGGAGTCAGTACCAATCTCGAATTCGCCAGCGTCGAACTCATGGAGTTGACGCAATCGAAGTTGTCCGGATACGGCCCGCTGGATGAGCCGGTGTTTATGGATTTGAAGATACAGCTTGACCGCTTGCAACAATTAATCGATCTGCAAATGCAGAAGCTCCCACCTGTGAAGACCGGTGGCGGCGGCTAACGGCGTCCGCAAATGCGCCATGATCCCTGACATGACCACAACATGCTGGGTGAACGGTAAGCCAGGCTAGATGATTTCCGTCTTCGATCGGGCTGTGCTACTGAGAGGGTTTGTTTGAAACGCTGTCCAGGCCGACACGCTACCGGCCCCGCCAGCGTTTGAAGATCAGGCTGGTGTTGATGCCGCCGAACGCAAAATTGTTGTTCATCACGTAATCGGTTTCAATCGCACGCCCTTCACCCACGAGGTAGTCGAGATCCGCGCACGCCGGATCGAGATTATCCAGATTGATGGTGGGCGCAAACCAGTTTTCACGCATCATCTCGATGGGCAGCCAGGATTCCAGCGCGCCGCACGCACCGAGGGTGTGGCCAAAATAGCTTTTCAGGGAACTGATGGGCACGCGCCGCTCGAATACCTTGCGGGTGGCGAGCGATTCGGTGAGGTCACCGCGGTTGGTGGCGGTGCCGTGCGCGCTCACGTAGCCGATGTCATCAGGCGTTATGTCGGCATCCGTGAGCGCCAGGCGCATCACCTGCACCATGGTTTCGGTGCGCGGCTGCGTCATGTGCGCGCCGTCCGAGTTGGTACCGAAGCCGGTGATCTCAGCGTAAATGCGCGCGCCGCGCGCGCTCGCGTATTCCAGGTCTTCGAGAATCAGGCTCACCGCGCCCTCGCCGAGCACCAGGCCATCGCGGTCGCGGTCGAATGGCCGCGGCGTGGTGTGCGGCGCATTGTTCCGGGTGCTGGCGCCGTACATGGTATCGAACATGGCGATGGGGCCGATGCTCAGTTCCTCACCGCCGCCGGCAATCATCACGGTCTGCTGCCCGTGCTTGATGGTTTCGTAGGCAAAACCGATGGCCTGGCTGCCCGAAGTGCAGGCGCTGCTGGAGGGAATCACGCGGCCAGTGATGCCGAGCAGCATGCCGATGTTGACCGCGCCGGTGTGGCTCATCATCTGCACGTAGGTGTTGGAGGTGACGCCGCGCACCTTGTGGAACACATCCAGGCTGCCGAATGCGACCACCGACTGCGCGCTGCCGGCCGAGGCGCCGTGCGCGATGCCGGTGTGTCCGGATTTGAGGATGTCATTGCCGAGCAGGCCGGCGTCCTGCAGCGCACGTTCCGCCGAGAGCGTGGACATGAGCGCCACCGGTCCCATGCTGCGCGTTACCTTGCGGTCGTAATGCGCGGGCACCTCGAATTTTGCGACGCGTGCGCCGAGCCGGGTCCGGAGTCCCTGATAGCGCTCCAGTTCGGGAAGGTAGCTGACGCCGGAACGGCGCGCCTTGAGATTCGCGCGGATGATCGGCCAGTCATGGCCGAGCGCGGTCAGTCCGCCCATCCCGGTTATCACCACGCGCCGCATTCAGAACATTCCGCCATTCACCGCGAACACCTGCCGGGTGATGTAGCCGGCCGATTCGGAAAACAGGAACGCCACCAGTCCGGCAATTTCCTGCGGCTGTCCCAGGCGACCCATCGGGATCTGTTTGAGTATTTCGTCCAGCGGCGCGCCGTGCAGCATCTCGGTTTCAATCGGGCCGGGTGCCACGCAATTGACGGTGATGGCACGGCTCGCAAGTTCCACCGCCAGTGCCTTGGTCGCGCCGATGAGACCGGCCTTGGCCGCACTGTAATTGGTTTGGCCACGATTGCCGGTCAAGCCGGCGACCGAGGCGATGGTGACAATACGGCCGCCATCCCGCAGCCGCACCAGCGGCATCACCAAGGGGTGCAGCACGTTGTAGAAACCGCCCAGATTGGTGGCGATGACGCGATCCCAATCCTCGCCCGGCATGACCGGGAATACATTGTCGGCGGTGACGCCGGCGTTGCACACCACGCCCCAGAATGCACCGTGCGCATCCAGTTCCGTCTGCAGCGCGCGTTGTGTCGCTGCGCGGTCGGCCAGGTCGAATCCGAGGCTGTGCGCTTGACCGCCGGCCGCAAGCATCTCGCGCACCAGCGCATCCGCCTTGGCCGCATTGCGGTGGTAATGCACAGCGACATCGAATCCGGCGCGACCGAGCTGCTGCGCGATGGCGCCGCCGATGCCGCCGCTGGCGCCGGTGACCAGGACCCGTCTTGGCTTGTTCACTGTATCTGCTCCGGCCCGATTTCAACGATGATGAGAGTGGCCCGCGTCAGCGTCTGTCCGTCACAGGCGATACGGCAAGCGCAGGCAGCGAGACCGCCGCTGTCCCCGAATTCCCGTTGCGCCAGGATTTCCAGCCGTGCACCTTCGCGGAAATATGCGGTTTCCGTTTGATAACGGCGCGTGCCAAGCAGCATACCGGCGCGCGGCGGCTGTTGCGCGCGGCGCCCGTCCAGGCCCGCGTGCGCGGCAATTGCCTGCGCCATGAGTTCGATGCCGACCCAGGCCGGCACGCCAAGCCCGGCCACGAAAAACGGATGCGCGCGAGTGATGTGCGCGGCCACCAGGGTGCTGTCCTTGGAGTCCTCCAGCACTTCGTCAATCAACACCGCGCGGCCCCGATGCGGGAGCAATTCGGCGACCGGTGGAAACCCGGCGCTCATCAGCCGCGCCCCAGTAGGGTGCAGGCATTATTGCCGCCGAAGGCGAATGAATTGCTGACCGCGACGTGGCAGACGCACGGCGCGTCGCCGGGCGCGGTCAAATGCAGTTGCGCCAGCGCCAGGTCCGCGGCGCCGTCCCAGACATGCGGCGGCAACGGTGCAGGCGCTGATTCTGTCAACAGCATCCAGCAAAACGCGATCTCGGTGGCGCCGGCGGCGCCCAGCGTGTGGCCCACCAGCGGTTTGGTGGAGCTGCAGGCGACCCCGGCACCCAGCACCCGCTGCACTACATGGCTTTCCATCAGGTCGTTCTGCGGCGTGGCGGTGCCGTGCAGGTTGAGATAGTCCACGGCTGCGGCAGACACTCCAGCTTCCGCGAGCGCCTGGCGCAGGGCGAGTTCCGCGCCGCGGCCCTCCGGGTCGGGTCCGGAGATGTGATAGGCGTCGGAGGATTCGCCGATGCCGAGCACACATACCGGCCCCGGCTCGCGGCTCATCAGGAATACCGTTGCGCCTTCGCCGATGTTGATGCCGTCGCGGTGCCTGCTGAATGGATTGCACAGGTCTTGCGCTACGGATTCCAGCGCGGCAAACCCATTCAGCGTCAGGCGGCACAGCGAGTCCACTCCGCCCACCACCACCGCATCGCACAAGCCGCTGTTGAGCAGACGCCGCGCCGAGGAAAACGCCTTGGCGCTGGAAGTGCAAGCGGTGGACACGGTCCAGGCGGGTCCGCGCACGCGCAATGACTGACGCAGGTATTCGCTGGGGCTGCTGATTTCCTGTTGCCGGTAATCGTAAGCGGCGGGAAAGGCGCCAGTCTTCAGATATTCCGCCATGCCACGCTCGCCCTCGGCGATGCCGGCGGTGCTGGTGCCGAGCACGATGCCGACGCGCGCCGCGCCGAATTTTTCGATGGCGGCATCGAGCGGCGGCCGGATCTGTTGAACGGCGGCGCGCAGCAATTGGTTATTGCGCGACGCATACGCCGGCAATTCCGGTTCGATGGGCGGCAACTCCGCCGCCACCGCGCCGACGCGCACGCTGCGATTCGGAATCAGATCGGCGCGTGTTTGCATACCGGCGGTGGAGCCGGCATACAGACCGGTGCGCACGCTTGCGGCATCGCGGCCGAGCGCGTTGATGATGCCGAGTGCGTGCAGGTAGGTGCGGATCATGGCGGCGCCATACTAGCCGCTATCGGCGTCATCTGCAGCGTAATCCTGGCCGGCGGAATTTCGATGCGGATACGGGCTTGGGACAGCGGCGTACCGGTTTCCTCGATGCGCGCAACCAGGCGGCCGTGTTCGAACAGCTCGCGTACCTGCGTGTTGCCGCGGGTGCTGAGTGTAAGCGTCAGCTTGTGCAAGCGTGGTTGCAGCATCGCGGGATCCGCCACCACCAATTCCAGCATCGCCACCAGCAGTTCGGGATGCCAGTCGCCGTGTTTGGGTTCGCTGCTGATCGCATGGCCATCATATTCAATCGTGAACAGATTGGTGCCGAACAGGCTGAAGCCGGCGAGCCGCAGTGCATGTGCGTCAATCCGCAACAGGCCCATGAAGGTGTCCTGCCGGCCGATGCGGACCAGCGTGACCAGGTGGCTCGCGCTCACGGCCGGCAGCGCCGCCGGCGCAAGTAGGCAGAACTGGCCGCCGCGCCCGAGCTGTGTGCAGCCGGGCGCGATGGGCGCGGTGGAGCAGCCGGAAATCAGCAACAACAGCGACAGCAGCGTGGTGGCTTTGAACGTCATGACGGTTCCCGGCGGATCGGCGGCAAGGATAACGGAGTGCTCAGGTAACTGACCAATATGCCGATCAGCGTGGCGAGACCGAAAACGTGCAGCGCGGGAATCCGGCTCAAGGCCAGCAGACCGAACGAGCACAGCATGGTGAGCGCCGAGAGCGTAACCGCGAGCGCGGTTGAAACGTGGCGGATACCGCCTTCGCGCAGGAACACGGCGTAATCGCGCCCCAGCCCCAGAATCAGGATCAGCGCCACCACCACGAAGATATTGATAGGCTGACCCAGCCAGCCGAGCGCGCCCAGGGTCACGCCCAAAGCCAGAAGCGGCGGATATAGCATGCGCAGCGCTTCACGGCGTCCATAACGCCATACCAGCAGCGCCGAGATCAGGAGGTAACCGAGGATGACCAGCCAGGTCGCGCGCACCCGGATGCGATGGAAAGTATCTGTGATGCGCGTGAGCGGCGCCACGAAGCTGGCGCCCGGCACTGCGGCTGCGGTTTGTGCGAGCAGCGTGGGATCAATTGCGCTGGCGCCGGTCACGGTGGCGAGCAGCGCCACGCCGTCATGCGTCGGGATCACGAAACGCTGCAGATCGGGTACCGCCTCGAACAGGGCTTGCGCGGTCAGCGGCGTGTGCTCGCCCGTTTGCCATTCGGCCTGGATGTGAGCGGCCAGTTGCGCCGGCAGACCAAGTTGCGTGAATGCAGTTCGCAGCCCGGCCGGGTTCGCGAACGTGTTGCCCCAGGCGGCGATACTCGCGAGCTGCTGCGCGGTCGAGGGCAGGAAACGCGAAAGACCGAGCGGTGCGGCGTCCGGCAGTTTCACTTTTACTCGTGCAAACAACGTTTCCTCGCGTTCCAATGCCTGCTGCAGATTCGCGCCTTCGATGAGGAAAAAGCCCGGCGGCGGGATCTGGCCGAGCGTGCTGCGGATTTGCTGATCGGTTTGCAGCAACTGCGGCGGCAGGTGCTGGAGTTCGCGCACGTCGTCGCTGGTGTGCAGACGCAGCCAGCCGGGAATCGCCAGCAGCAACGCCAGTATCGGCAGCAGATAACGCCAACGCGAGGCGCGGCAGGCGGTTTTGATGAAACGCTGCGGCCAACCTACCACCGGGTGCACGGCGACCTGCGGCGGCTTGGTCAACGTCACCGGAAAAATCAGCGCCACCACCAGCCCGGCCTCCAGCAAACCGGCGGCCGAGAACACCGCGATCTGGGTCAGGGCCGGAAAGCCCGCCAGCAGCAGGAATGCGAAGGCCACCACGCCGGTCAGCAGCCCCATGTACAAACCCGGCCGTACCGTGTGCATGACGGCCGCGGGCGCGCCGCCGCCGAACCAGTATTCCGCGAAATACAGGAACGCATAATCAATTGCGATGCCGAGCAGCGTGGTGCCGAATACCAGGGTCAGGATCTGGATGGAGCCGAAGCAGGCGATCACCGCGGCGCTCGCGGCCAGCACACTGGCCACGAGCTGCAAGGCGGCCAGCACGTGCGGCGCGAAACTGCGAAACACGAACGCGATCAGCAGCATGATCAGCACGGTGGAGGCGAGCGTCAGCCACAAGGATTCGCGTTGGGCTTCGCGGCGCGCGGCATCGGCGAACAGCGGCGGGCCGGTGGCCGCGAAGCTGCAAGCAGCGCAGCGCTGGTGCACGGC
>JBAVYM010000064.1:0-42481 GCA_049698775.1 Gammaproteobacteria bacterium | reverse complement strand
CCACACTGACTCTACGCCGCGGCGCGGACTGCGCACCACGCTCCGAAGACTCCGCTGTGCTACGTCCGCTGCGGCTACCGCAGGCTCCTCGCCTCGGCGCTTCGCGCCTTCCCTGGCTCGTCATCGGGCTAGGCAATTCCCGATGGCCTTGCAAGAATGCGCCACGCCTGGCCGTCGCCACAATCAAATAACCAATGCATCCGCATATTCTGATCTGGATTATCCCCTGCACGCTGCTGGGCGGCGTGCTGAGCGCGCTCACCGCCTCCTTGCTGCTGCTTTTTCCGGAACGCACCCGCAACGCATTGCTGCCGGGATTGGTGAGCTTCGCCGTGGGCGCGTTGCTGGGTGCGGCGTTTCTGGATTTGCTGCCGGAAGCTGTCGGTTCAGCCGGCCCGGAACGGATGCGGGGCCTGGGCCTGGCGCTCGCCATCGGGGTGCTGGGATTTTTTCTGCTGGAGAAATTCATTTTCTGGCACCACAGCCACAGCGGACAGGTGGACGCGCATGCCCATGACCGCCTGCGGCAGCGTGCCGCCGCCACCCTGATCCTCATCGGCACCGGCCTGCACAACTTTCTGGACGGCGTGCTTCTGGGTGCGAGCTTTCTTACGGATGTGCACCTCGGCATCGTGCTCACCATCGCGGTCATCGCCCACCAGGTGCCCCAGCAGGTGGGGGATATTTCCGTATTGATGATGGCGGGCTACCGCCGCCGACGGGCCTTGTTGCTGTCGGCGCTCTCGGGCGCGACCATGGGGCTGGGCGGCATCGTGTCATGGGCCTTCCTCAGCCATGCCCAGCGATTCATCCCTTACGTGCTGGCGGTGGCCGCCGCCAGCCTCATTTACATTGCCGTGGCGGACCTCATCCCCAGCCTGCACCGGCATGAGCGGGCGCGCTTCTCGGCGCTGCCGGTGATCGTGATTGCCGCCGGCATCGCCCTGATTTACGTGGTGGAAATCCTCATTAGCGGTTGAAAACCTTTCTGCCAACCCCATTTCTGGCGTAATCTCAAGCCATTGTTGCGTGGGGTTTTTCCGTGAGACTCGACAAGCTGACAAGCAAATTTCAGATGGCGCTGGCCGACGCCCAGTCGCTGGCTGTGGGCCGTGATCATCAATTTATAGAACCGCTGCACCTGATGCTGGCGCTGTTGGACCAGGAGGGCGGCAGCGCGCGCCCGCTGCTCGCTAAGGCCGGCGCCAATATCAACCGCCTGCGCTCGCAACTCGAAACCGCGCTGGACCGTCTGCCGGAAGTACATGGCGCCGAGGGCGACGTACAGGTATCCAGCGATCTTAATCGCCTGCTCAACCTCACCGACAAGTTGGCGCAGAAGCGCAAGGATCAGTTCATTTCCAGCGAGCTGTTCGTGCAGGTCGCCATGGACGACAAGGGCGCGCTCGGCGAGGCGCTGCGCGACGCTGGCGCCACCAAGGCCGCCATCGAGAAAGCCATCGAGGAGATGCGCGGCGGCCAGGCGGTGAACGACGCCGGCGCCGAGGACCAGCGCCAGGCACTGGAGAAATACACCATTGATCTCACCGCGCGCGCCGAGCAGGGCAAACTCGATCCGGTCATCGGACGCGACGATGAAATCCGTCGCACCATCCAGGTCTTGCAGCGTCGCACCAAGAACAATCCGGTGTTGATCGGCGAACCGGGCGTAGGCAAGACCGCCATCGTTGAAGGTCTGGCGCAGCGCATCGTGAACGGCGAAGTGCCAGAAGGCCTGAAGAACAAGCGTGTGCTCACTTTGGACATGGGCGCGCTCATCGCGGGCGCCAAGTTCCGCGGCGAATTCGAGGAACGCCTGAAAGCGGTGCTCAAGGACATTGGCAAGGAGGAAGGCCGCATCATCCTGTTCATTGACGAGATCCACATGGTGGTAGGTGCAGGCAAGGCGGAAGGCTCCATGGATGCGGGCAACATGCTCAAACCCGCGCTCGCGCGCGGCGAATTGCACTGCGTGGGCGCGACTACGCTCGACGAGTACCGCCAGTACATCGAAAAGGATGCGGCGCTCGAGCGGCGCTTCCAGAAAGTGCTGGTGGGTGAACCATCCGTCGAAGACACCATCGCCATCCTGCGTGGCTTGAAAGAGCGCTACGAAGTGCATCACGGCGTGGAAATCACCGATCCCGCCATCGTGGCCGCGGCCACGCTTTCCTATCGTTACATCACCGACCGGCAGTTGCCGGACAAGGCCATTGACCTGATTGACGAAGCCGCCTCGCGCATCCGCATGGAGATTGATTCCAAGCCGGAAGCGATGGACAAATTGGACCGGCGCCTGATCCAATTCAAGATCGAGCGCGAAGCGCTCAAAAAGGAAAAAGACGAAGCCTCGAAGAAGCGCCTGGCGACGCTGGAAACGGATATCAGGAAACTGGAACGCGAATACTCCGATCTGGAGGAAATCTGGAAGGCAGAGAAAGCCTCAGTGCAGGGCGCGGCGCAGATCAAGGAATCCTTGGAGAAGGCGCGCACCGATCTCGAAACTGCGCGCCGCGCCGGCGATCTGGCGCGCATGTCGGAATTGCAATACGGCCGCATCCCCGAGCTGGAGAAGAAACTCGCCCAGGCCACAGCGAAAGAAAACCAGCCCATGCAGCTCATGCGCAACAAGGTCACGGCGGAGGAAATCGCCGAAGTAGTGTCGCGCTGGACCGGCATTCCGGTGTCCAAGATGCTGGAAGGCGAGAAGGAGAAATTGCTGCGCATGGAGCAGGCGCTGGAGACGCGCGTGGTTGGCCAGAACGAGGCGGTGCGCGCGGTTGCGAATGCCATCCGCCGCTCGCGCGCAGGTTTGTCGGATCCCAACCGGCCGTCCGGCTCGTTCCTGTTCCTGGGTCCGACCGGCGTCGGCAAGACCGAACTCACCAAGGCGCTGGCCTGGTTCCTGTTCGACACCGAGGACGCCATGGTGCGCATTGATATGTCTGAGTTCATGGAAAAGCACTCGGTCGCGCGGCTCATCGGTGCGCCGCCGGGTTACGTCGGCTACGAGGAAGGCGGTTATCTCACCGAAGCGGTGCGCCGCAAACCGTATTGTGTGATTCTTTTGGATGAAGTTGAAAAGGCCCATCTGGATGTGTTCAACGTACTGTTGCAGGTGCTGGACGATGGCCGCCTGACCGACGGACAGGGCCGCACCGTGAATTTCAAGAACACCGTGATCGTGATGACCTCGAATCTCGGCTCACAGGTGATTCAGGAAATGATGGGCGATGTACAGGGACGTACAAGTGTCGCGGGAGGCAGGACGCCGGGAGCGACTGAAGAGAATTATCAGAAAATGAAAGAGGCGGTCATGGAAATCGTGGCGCAGCATTTCCGGCCCGAGTTCCTGAACCGCGTGGACGAGACCGTGGTGTTCCATTCGCTCGGCAAGGACCAGATCCGCGCCATCGCCCACATCCAGGTGGAGCAGTTGCAGAAACGCCTGGCCGAGCGCGAGATCGGCCTGGAAGTCACAGACGCCGCGCTCGACAAGCTGGGCCGCGCTGGCTACGATTCGGTGTACGGCGCGCGGCCGCTCAAACGTGCCATCCAGCAGCAACTGGAGAATCCGCTGGCGCAGAAAATACTGGCCGGTGAGTTCGGTCTGGGCGACACCATCAAGGTGGACGCGCGTGACATCGGTTTCGAATTCAGCAAGCTGAAAGCGAAGCAGGCCATAGCCGCCCATACCTGACAAAACGCAGCCCGTACGAGCGGAGTTTCTGTCTTTCGATGTGCGTCTTCAAAAATCCTTTTCCAGCGTGATGGCAAGGTGATGACCGCCCAAATCGTATCCGTTCAGGGTGTACAGGGCGGGGTTGGCGTTAGTCCAAGTCCAGGCGAGCGTCAGACTAAGGTTGTCAGGAAATGCCCGCGACAGTGACAATTTGTAATCGGTGTAAGAAGAGCTTGAATTAGGCATGCCGATGAGAGGATTGGTGCCGCGGGATTGTCTTCGGCCGAGATGCGCGCTTGCCGTCCAGTTCTCGTCCAGCGGTTCGGCGGCCGAGAGGTCCAAGTACCAGGAACCGCGGGAATCGGGTGTGGCGAAGGAATTCGTGATCGCATAATTCAACTTGGCGCTCAGACCGTGCCAGCCCACGAAACCGAACGCTTCGGTGGTATTGGGTTGAGCGACAGGCGGGTTTTGCGGCGTGTAGCGGCCGGGGAACTGCATGCGCAGCAGGCCGCCTTTGTATGTCCAGTCCCCGGTAAGCCAGCGGTAACCAACGTAGCCGTCCACTTCCAAGCTCACGCTGTCTCCCGGATAAACCTGGTCTATCCAGTTGATGCTGGTGCCGTCCACGCCCGCGTAAAAGCCGGCATCGGTATTGTTGTAATCTAGCTCCGCCTGTACCGATGGCTGTCCCACGCTCTGCGACAGGCCACGCCCGATATAGTTGCTCATGAAGGCTACGTACCCCGTAACCGTAGGCGGTAGCGGATCGCCATGCGCAACGCCGGGCAGCAAACAGGAAGCTGCAAGCCCCGGCAGGATCCACCGCCGGTGCTTCACAGTTGGCGCCAACCGTCGTAGGCGGTGAACACTGCAGCCAGAATCAGCACGGTCCCGATCACCCGATTCATGATCGTGCCAGCGCCAGAATTGGAATGGAATAATCCGCGCACCTTGTCGCCGAGCAGCGCCACCGAGCCGTACACACCGGCCTGGGTTACGGCGATGATGATCCACAGCACCAGCGCCTGAAACCACAAGTGGCCGTCGTGCGGGTGTAGGAACTGGGGAAAGATCGCCAGCATGAACAGATAGGCTTTGGGGTTCAGCATGATGTTGACCATGCCGCGGCGGAACGTCAGCCAGTGGGCGTGTTTGACCGTCTGCGTGCCGACGCTCAGTTGCGAGCGGCTGCGCAGAATCGAGAAACCAATCCACGCCATATACAGCGCCCCGGCCAGAAGCAGGATGTTGAACGCGCTCGGGATGGTTTTAAGCAGGACGCCAATGCCAAGCGTGGTCAGGATTACCAGACACACGCCGCCCGCGACAATCCCGCTCACTGCCATTAGCCCCGTACTGCGACCGCCGCTGAGCGCGCTGCCGAGCACGTAGGCCATGTCGAGCCCCGGCAGCAGTACCACGCCGAACACGATTACGAAGAACAGCCACAATTGTGCGTAATCAACCACGGCGCGACCTCAGTGACTCCATTGCGGCAACCAGCGCAAGCGCGAGTAGTGCGTCGGATCGAGTATCAGCAGTTCCGGTGGTTTCCTCAGTAAACCGGTAGCCGATAGTTGCGGCAGCACAGCCTTTTCCGCCGGTTCGAACCGGTCATGCAGCGTGCGGTTGTCTTTGAGAATTCCGAGCCACACCAGATAAGGGCCGTCGGTCCGGTACGGAAGCTGGGGGAAATTGTTGGGGACATCGAGCGTGACCAGAATACCTGCCTGATGAGCGCCCGTCGTGCGGTAGCTTGCAAACACACTTTCGGCTCGCTGAGCAAAGGCATCCACCTTATTTTTTTTCACTGCAAAGATTTGCGCGACCACGACGCCGGTTGCGCCGTGAGGCTCACGGACCGGATCCACGATGGGCAACACCGGGATGGCGGTGTCAGGGCGCAGAGGATGCAAGAGCAGAACGTTGTCGTCCACACCTGGCAACATGGTATTGATTTGGGTACGAACTTCCTGCCACACCGGGCCGTAATAGAACGCGGCGTTGTCCACGGCGCGGTCATCGATGCTGTGAAAGCCCCGCATCCAGGTGAAGTTATAGTCCCTGCGCTCGATAAATTGCCCGAACGCGATGGCACCGGATTGTTCGAACGCCATGGGAAAGTAATAGTCAAAGTATTTTGCAAACTGCGCACGCTCGCCGGGAGCGATCGGATAACGGCGGAACTCGATGACTGGAAAATTCTGCAGATGAGTGATGTTGTCCGTGGACGCGACGCTGTTGCGGGGTGGAGTTTGGGCGGAGCCTGTTGTGCCGCACAAGCCGATGATCAGAGCCAGCAACGCAGTCAGTGACAGGCGCGTCGTCCGTCCGCGCTTGGCGCTGCCCACTGTGGACGTTTCGGGCGGCGGGATCTGGGTAAGAGTGAAACTGGCAGGCGTGATGAACCGAAAGAGGGATGAGTGCATGTGAGTTCCTTGCCCTGTGGAGAATTGAATGCGGACGGTATATGTTAATTAGGGCTATTTACGCCCTAATTCTGTGTAAACTTATTATTCATGGCGCATCCCGCTACCCGTGTTCTGGCCGTTCTCGAACTGCTGCAAGCGCAGGGGCGCATGAGTGGCGCTGACTTGGCGCGCCGCCTCGACGTGGACGGCCGGACGCTCAGGCGCTATATCGGGGTGCTGGAAGACTTGGGGATTCCGATTACCGCCGAGCGCGGCCGCTACGGCGCCTATATGCTGGTGCCGGGATTTAAGCTCCCACCCATGATGTTTACTGACGACGAAGCACTGGCGCTCTCGGTGGGGTTGCTGGCGGCACGCAGTCTGGGATTGGCGGAAGGCGCCTCGGCGGTCGCCAGTGCGCAGGCGAAACTCGAACGGGTGATGCCGGCCAAACTCAAAAGCCGTGTGCGCGCCGTGCACGAAACCGTGACGCTGGATCTATCGCAGGCTTCTTCGTCCCGCGACAACGCAGCGCTGGCGGTGTTGTGCAGTGCGGCACAGGAGGAGCGGCGCGTGCATTTGCACTACCGCTCCGCCAGAGGTGAGGACACGGAGCGGGATTTTGATCCTTATGGACTGGTGTATCGCGGCGGATGCTGGTATGTGGGCGGACACTGCAATTTGCGTAAGGGTTTGCGCTCGTTTCGCTTGGATCGCATCGCCGAAGTGCGCCAGCTTGATGTGCTGTTTGAGCGGCCCGCGGATTTCGATGCGGCTGCGCATCTCAGCTTCAGTATCGCCAGCATCCCGCGCGCCATGCCCGTTGAAGTGCTGCTCAGGACCGATCTGAAATCCGCAGTGGAACAGATGGGCGGCAGCATCGGCCTATTCGAGTCCGCCGCGGACGGCGTGCTGCTGCGCACCAGCACCGATGGGCTTGACTGGTTCGCACGCCAGCTTGCGCGATTGCCATTTGCCTTTGAAATTCGCCAACCGGCCGGACTGCGTGATGCAGTCAAAGCGCAGGCCGAACGGCTGTTGCAATTAACCGCAGCCTGACAAGGAGACAGTATGATTTACGAACTCTATTACTGGCCCGGCATTCCGGGACGCGGCGAATTTGTGCGCCTGGCGCTGGAGGAGGCCGGTGTCGAATATCTTGACGTGGCGCGGGACAAAGGTGGGGAAGATGCCGCAGTCCGGAAACTGCAACGGGTGCTCAAGGATGCCAAGACACCGCATCCCCCGTCGGGGACTTCCAAGGGTCGTCCCCCGCCGGGGACTTCCAAGGGTCGTCCCCCGTTCGCCGCGCCGGTGCTCAAGGTCGGCGAGCTTTTGATTTCGCAAACGGCCAACATCCTGATGTTTATCGGCGCACATCACGGGCTCGTACCGGCTGACGAAGCCGGCCGTCTGTGGACGAACCAATTGCAATTGACACTTGCCGATTGGATCGTGGAAATTCACGACACTCACCATCCGCTCGGTCCGACGGAATACTACGAAGATCAGAAACAGGAAGCCCGCAAACGCACGGGGTTATTCTTGAAGCGTCGCTTGCCAAAATTCATGGATTATTTCGAACGCGTGCTCAAACAGAATCCGGCCGGCGACAAGTTTCTTGCAGGTTCAGGACTGACGTATGCTGATTTGTCGCTTTTTCAGGTAATCGCCGGATTGCGTTATGCATTTCCGCGCGCCATGGCCCGGATTGAACCCGATTATCCCCACGTGAACGCACTGCACGCGAACGTAGCCAAACGGCCGCGCATTGCCGCCTATCTCGCCTCGAAGCGGCGCCTGCCTTTCAACGAGGACGGCCTATTCAGGCATTACCCCGAGCTGGATGCCTGATACCGCTTACTTGCGGCGCTTGCACCAAAGCTATGCGCTGATTCCGCCGGACAATTGTATTTCCACCGCTTCCGCCACGGTTTTGAGCTTCGCTGGTGGCGTCACGGCGATGAACACCGTGTCATCTCCCGCCAGCGTGCCAACCACGCCTTCCATCTTCTGCTGATCCAGCCGGGCCGCCAGCGGTTGCGCATAACCAGGCCGGGTGCGGATTACCAGCAGGTTGGGCGGCACACGGGTGAGGCTGAAGCCGGGCAGTTCCGTTGGCAGCGGTTCTACTTTTTGATAACGCCCGGCGACTTTCTGGATGCCAAGTTTCTGCATGTGCCGCGACAGGGTCGGCTGCGTGACCGGGCGCCCAGCGCGTGCGAGCAAATCCATGAACACTGATTGGTCGGTGACTTCCCGTTCGGCGGCGAGTTTGAGGATGGCTTCGTCCAGCGTCATGGTTCAGGCCGGGCTAACTCAGGTTGCAGCGGCGGAAGGAAATTTCCGTATCGGTATTGCATTATTGCGCATTAGTTTGTATATAATTGCATTATATACACTTTTACGCCATTTTATTCAACGCCGTATGCATATTTTCAAGCAAAGCCCGATCGAACCCGCCCTCGCGCCGCTGTTGCCCACCTATGCGCCGTATCCGTTTCCGGTGGTGGCGGGAGAGGGCGAGTATGTCCTGGATGCGGCCGGCAACCGCTGGCTGGATTTCTACGGCGGGCACTGTGTGGCGAGCACTGGCCATTGCCATCCGGCGGTGGCGGCAGCCATTGCCGAGCAAGCCCGCAAGCTGATTTTCTATTCTGCGGCGGCACAACTGCCGGTGCGCGATCAAGCCGCGGCGGCGCTGGTGGAATTCACTGGTGCCGGCATGACCTCGGTGTTCTTCTGCAACTCCGGCGCCGAAGCCAACGAGAATGCGCTCAAGATTGCGGTGAAGCTCACCGGGCGCAAAAAGTTCGTGGCCTTTCAAGGCGCGTTTCACGGCCGTAGCCTGCTGGCGTTGTCGGTGACCGATTCGCCGTCCCTGCGCAAGGAGTACGAAGCGTTGCTGGCGCCCACCACCTTCCTGCCGTTCGGCGATGCGGGTGTACTTGATGCGGCGGATTTCTCCGGGATAGCAGCGGTGATTGTCGAGCCCATCCAGTCCATGGCCGGGGTGAGAACCGCGAATCCGGCCTGGTTTGCCGCGCTGCGCCGGAAATGCTCGCAAGCGGGTGCGCTGCTGGTGTTTGACGAGGTGCAAACTGGTATCGGCCGCCTGGGTGCGCCGTTCGCAGCGAATTTCTATGGCGTCGCGCCCGACATGATTAGCTGCGCCAAGGGCATGGCCTCCGGCGTGCCCATGGGCGGCGTGCTCATGAGCGTTGAAATAGCCGCGCAACTCAAACCCGGCGATCTGGGCAGCACTTTCGGCGGCGGACCGCTGGCCTGTGCCGCTTTGCTTGCCACGCTCGGCGTGATTCGGGACGAGCAGTTGATGGTGCACGCCGGTACGCTCGCCAAACACATACGCTCCAGTCTGAACGGCAGCGTGGTGGAAGCAGTGCATGGCGAAGGTTTGTTGCTGGGGTTGAACGCCGGCACACAGGCGAAAGCGTTGAAGACTTTCCTATTGAAGAATCATATTCTGGTGGGCGGCTCCGACGATCCCACTGTACTGCGCCTCATGCCGCCGCTGAATGTGAGCACGCAGGCCGTGGGAACGCTGCTGACAGCAGTGAATGAATTCGGCGCACGGGAGACGGCGTGATGCGGCATTTCACTCGCATCGCCGATCTGGGTGTGGACGGCGTGGAAGCGGTGCTGGGCGAGGCGCTCGCCTGGAAGAAACTGCCGCCCGGCGCGCACCTGCGCGGCAAGCTGCTCGGCATGGTGTTTTTCAACCCTTCGCTGCGCACGCGCGCCTCGTTCGAGGCCGCCATGTTGCGCGGCGGCGGTCACGCCATCGTGCTGGAAGTGGGCGGCGGGGTGTGGAAACTCGAAGATCGCGCGGGTACGGTGATGAATGCCGACAAGCCGGAGCACATCCGTGAGGCCATACCAGTGCTCGGCCGCTATGTGGATGCGCTGGCGGTGCGCACCTTTGCCGCGCTCGCAGATGACGATGCGGACGCTGCCGATCCGGTGATCAGCGCATTCCGCGAACTCGCAGGCGTACCGGTCATCAGTATGGAATCAGCGCGCGAACATCCCTGTCAGGGCCTTGCGGACCTGCTCACCGTCCGCGAGTGCTGCGGCGGCACGCGCGGCCTCCCGGTAACGCTCACCTGGGCACCACACATCAAACCGCTGCCCAAAGCCGTGCCGCATTCATTCCTGCTGACCGCGGCGGCGGCGGGTTGTGAAGTGCGCGTCGCTCATCCGGCAGGCTTTGATTTGCACCCGCAAGTGCTGGCAGAAGCAAAAAAATACGCGAAAGAAAGTGGCGGCTCGGTGTCGGTCGCGCACGATCAGAAATCCGTACTGGCCGGCAGTCGCGTGGTGTACGCAAAAAGCTGGGGACCGGCCACGAAATCCGCATCACCCGACGAAGCCGCGGTGCGCGTGACGGCAAACCAGGACTGGCTTGTCACCGGAAAAACGCTTGCGCAGGCTGCCAAAGACGCGATTTTCCTTCACTGTCTGCCCGTGCGCCGCAACGTGGAAGTAGCGGACGAGGTGCTGGACGGTACGCAGAGCCGGGTAATTGACGAGGCCGAGAACCGCTTCCATGTGCAGCGTGTTTTGCTGAATCAAATCATGAAGGGGAATGCATGAATGGGAATGCAGGTTGGGGTGAGGTCTTCCGAACCCCGACAGCTGGTTATTGGAATCGTTGGGGTTCGCTGCGCTCACCCCAACCTACATTTGAGAGGCAACACCATGTCCGTACCAACTGACAGTTACGCCACGCTGCGCTCCGCCGCGCAATACGTGCGCGCGTTCCGCGGCAAGACCTTCGTGTTCAAGCTGGGCGGTGAGGTACTGGAAAACCCTGCAGTGCGCCGCGCGGTCTGCGATGAACTGAATGTACTGTGGAGTTTCTCCATCAAGCTCGTGATCGTGCATGGCGGCGGCAGCGGCCTGGATGCCTTGTGTGAGTCCCTGGATTTGCCGGTGGAGAAAGTCGCGGGCCGGCGTGTCACTACCAAAAAAGTTCTGGATGCGGCCAAGATGGTGTTAGCGGGTTCGGTGCATACGGATTTGCTCGCGGATTTGCGCGCCGCCGGTCTGCCGGTGAGCGGTGTGAGCGGCGTGGACGGGGGAATACTTTCCGCCCACAAGCGCCAACCGGCACAGATAAAGAATGACGCGGGCGATATCGAGTTCGTGGACTTCGGTTTGGTGGGTGACATTGACCGCGTGAATCCGGCGCTGCTCACGCATCTGCTGGAAGGCAGCTACGTGCCCGTGATCACGCCGCTGTCCGCGAACGACAAGGGCGAGGTGTTCAACACCAACGCCGACACGGTGGCGGCGGAAATCGCCGTGGCGCTCAAGGCGGAGAAACTGTTTTTCCTGCTCAAGGTGCCGGGACTGCTCGAGGACTTGGCGCGGCCGTCCAGCCTGGTGCCTTACACCACCCTTTCAGGCGCAGACCTGCTGGAGAAAAGCGGCAAGATCAGTGGCGGCATGCGCCCGAAGCTCGCGGCGGTGAAGCGCGCACTCACTGGCGGCGTGCAGAGCGCGCATCTGGTGAGCGGCATCCTGCCGGACGCGGTGCTCACGGAAGTTTTCACCAACCAGGGCAGCGGCACCATGATCGTGGCGCGGGACACCGGCGCGAAAGAGCAGGCGGCGTGAACGATAGTAAACACGCGCAGCAGCTTTGGTCGAAAGGCTTACCGCTGGACGAGACCATTCACCGCTTCACCGTGGGCGACGACCCGGAGCTGGACAAGCGGTTGTTATTCTTTGATGCGCTCGGCAGTGCCGCGCATGCGCGCATGCTGGCGCATGCCGGTTTGTTGCCGAAGAAGGATGCGCAGGCGCTGGTGGAACAGCTTGCTGTCATCGCCGAGCATGCAAAGCGCAGCGAAATCCGCATCCGACCTGAACAGGAAGATTGCCACACTGCCATTGAAGCATTGCTCACTGATGCATTGGGTGAGACCGGCAAGCGAATTCATCTGGGCCGTTCGCGCAACGATCAGGTGATTCTGGCGTTGCGCCTGTACATGCGCGACAGAGTGCTGGGTATCAGCGCGCAAGCCGCGGAACTTGCTGAATGTTTCCTGGCGTTCGCGCGTGCCCACGCACGTGAGGCTCTGCCCGGTTACACGCATCTGCGTCGCGCGATGCCGTCCACGTTCGGCCTGTGGAGCGCAGCTTTCGCCGCGGGTCTGGCGGAAGAATTGCAAGCGATGCAGGCGGTGTATGCGCGCCTCGACCGTTGCCCGTTGGGTGCGGCAGCCGGTTTCGGCGTGCCCTTGCCGTTGAACCGGGAATACACCGCGGAGCTGCTGGGATTTTCCTCTGTGCAGATCAGCCCTACGGATGTGATGAATTCACGCGGCCGCCACGAGCTTGCACTCATAAACGAATTTGCTTCCATCGGTCTGGTGCTCGAGAAATTTCTCTGGGATGTGGCGCTCTATTCCATGCCGGAATTCGGTTTCCTGAGTCTGCCGGCTAACTTCACCACCGGCTCTTCCATCATGCCGCAGAAGCGCAACCCGGACGTGGTGGAACTGGCGCGCGGCCGCTGCCGTGAATTGCGCGGCTACGCCTTGATGGTGCAGGAACTGGCGGGTGGCTTGCCGTCCAGTTACCACCGCGATTTTCAGTTGCTGAAGAAACCCATGTTCGCGGCGGTGGACACCGCGCACGATTTGCTCGAGGTGATGACGCGCCTGGTGCCGGCCTTGCAGGTGAATGCAGCGCGCGCGGCCGCCGCGTGCGCGGATGAGCTGTATGCCGCGCATGAGGCCTCTCGTCTGGCGCATGAAGGCATCCCGTTCAGAGATGCGTATAAGCAGGTCGCACAGCAGCTTACGGACGGCAGTTTTAAGCCGGATCGCGCTGCGCTAACCGCCACCCACTTAGGCGGCGTAGGCAATCTCGGGCTGGAAACAATCGAAGCGGACGTGGACAACTCGCGGCAGTGGATTGAGCGCACACGTGCCCATCTGAAACGGTGTGAAGACACAATTTGGACTAATAGGTAAAACATGAAAAACCATGTGGTGCTGGCATTCTCCGGCGGACTGGATACTTCGTTCTGCGTGATCCATTTGCGCGAGCAGGGATACGAAGTAACCACCGTCACGGTGAATACCGGCGGGTTCTGCGCGAACGAATTGAAGCGCATCGAGAACTTGTCGCCAAAGCTCGGTGCCAAGACTCATCACACCGTAGATGCACGCGCCGAATTATTCGACCGTTATTTGCGCTACCTGATTTACGGCAATGTGCTGCGCGGCAATCTGTATCCGCTGAGCGTGTCGGCGGAGCGCGTGTGTCAGGCCGCGGCAGTAGTGAGACTCGCGAAACAGATCGGTGCCACGGCGCTGGCCCACGGCTCTACTGGGGCCGGCAACGATCAGGTGCGCTTCGATGTGGCGTTCCGGGCGCTGGCGCCGGAACTGGAACTCATCACGCCCATACGCACGCTTGCCTTGAGCCGCGCCGAGGAGCGCGCGTTTCTCAAGCAGCACGGCTTCGAGTTCCCGGAGAAGACCGAGCACTATTCGGTGAACGAGGGCATGTGGGGCACCTCCGTGGGCGGCCGTGAGACACTGGATGCTTGGAGTACGCTTCCGCAAACAGCATTTCCCGGCGGCGAGATTGACGCCGCACAACTCGTGCGACAGGCGCTCACGCTGAGTTTCAAACAGGGCGTGCCGGTTGCGGTTGACGGCAAATCACTGGACCCTGTGGCGCTCATCGCGGAGCTGAACAGTATCGGCCGCGGATATGGTATCGGCCGCGGCGTACATCTGGGCGACACGATTCTCGGCATCAAGGGGCGCGTAGGTTTCGAGGCGCCGGCTGCGCATCTGCTCATCGGTGCGCACCGCGAATTGGAAAAACTGGTGCTGACCGGCAAACAGCAATTCTGGAAAGACACGCTCGGCAATCTTTATGGCCAGTTGCTGCACGAAGGTCATTTCTTCGATCCGCTGGCGCGGGATCTGGAAGCCTTCCTGGAATCCAGCCAGCAGCGGGTCACGGGCGAAGTGAAGCTGACGCTGTATCCGCGTACCTGGTCGGTGGATGGCGTGCGCTCGCCGCATTCGCTCATGGACGCGAACGTCGCAAACTACGGCGAGGCCAACAAGCTGTGGAGCGGTGCGGAAGCCGCTGGTTTCGCCAAACTCTACGGCGTGCAGCAGATTCTTGCCTTGCGGGCAGGAGAAGAAAGTGCTGCGTCCTGAGTGCTGCACGTTAAATGTCGTCATCTCCGCGCAGGCGGGGATCCATCCAATTTTCTGTTCTATAAATCGGAAACAAAGATGGATTCCCGCCCCACGCCTCCGCGGGGGCAGGCTTTCCGCGGGAATGACAAAAGAGACAAGTGGGGGACAACCATGAGAATTAATGCAGACAAGATTGCCAGCGTCACGCGCAACCTGAAACTGGACCGCACGCTTACGCTGTCGCCGGATATTCGCGCCGAACATGGCACTGTGCTGGCAGGGCGAATCATCGGCGACAAATCCAGTTACAACCAACTGGAAGATGTGCACGGACGCATGAACGTGCTGCACGGCGATGACATCATCGTGGGCGCGCTGGGACACCGCAACGCGCTGCATGGCTACGAGGGCGTATTGCCGCAAAATGTCGAACCCGGCCGGAAGCTGCACGTGCTCAACCTCGGCGGTGTCATCGGCGAATGTGTGTCCCATAATCCGGAAGTAGGTCCACCCTTCGAGTTCGAGGTTTTGGGCCAGGTGCTGGTGTATCCGGAATTCCAGTCGCGCCAGGGCGAGCCCGCCAACATCCGCATGGGCGCACTCAAATCCAACGGCCACGCACCGGAGTGCAAAGTGATCTACGTAGCAGGTACCTGTATGAATGCCGGCAAAACCGCGGCCGCCTGCGCCATCGTGCGGCGGCTGGTGCAGACGGGTTATCGGGTGGGCGGCGCCAAGCTTACCGGCGTTTCTCTGATGCGTGACACGCTCAGCATGCGCGATTACGGCGCGGAGATGACATTGGATTTCACCGATGCCGGCATTGTTTGCACCGGCCCGGACACGGCCGCACAGGTGGCGAAGACGATTTTCGCGGAACTCTCCACGCGACGCTTCGATGTCATCGTGGCGGAAACCGGCGACGGCATCATGGGTGATTACGGCGTGCAAGCCATTCTTGCGGATGCCGGATTGCGCGCGCTTACTGTGGCCTTCGTGTTCTGCGCCAACGATCCGGTCGGCGTGGCGGGTGGGGTTCAGCATTTGCAGGATGATTACGGCATCCGCGCTGATGTGGTAACCGGACCGTGCACCGACAATAACGTGGGCGTGCGTTTCGTGGAGCAGCATGTGGGGCTGCCGGCCATCAATGCGCGCACCCATGCGAAAGCGCTGGGCGATCATTTACTCGGCGTGCTGACGAAACACGGAATTGGAAAAAACACTGACTCATCCGTCATACCCGCGAAAGCGGGTATCCAGGTTCTTGATAGTGCTGGATTCCCGCCCCACACCTCCACGGGGGTAGGTTCTGCGCGGGAATGACAATGATGGGGAGAGCCAGTGTTTATATCTTGGGCGGTTCCGGTTACGGCGGCGGCGAATTGCTGCGGCTGCTATCGCAGCACCCACGGGTGGAAAACATCCACGCGGTGTCGCGCAAACATGCCGGTGAACCGTTCTGGAAAGTCCATCCCAATCTGCGCAGCGTGGTGGATGGCACATTCGAATCGGAACCTGACTGGGCTGTATTCGCAGAAGCGGAAAATCCGGTGGTGTTTTCCGCCATGCCGCATTTCGAACTGGCGCAGCAATTGCGCACACTGGAAACAGCTTGGAAGAAATACGGCCTTGATGACCGGCTCACGCTCATTGATCTGTCCGGTGATTTCCGCCTGGACAATACGGCGGAATTCGAGCGTGCCTACGGCAAACCACATCCGTATCCGCAGGCTTTGGGCACGTTTGTTTATGGTCTGCCGGAATGGCAGAAGGACAAGATCAAGGGCGCGAAACGCATCGCCAGCCCCGGCTGTTTTGCTACCACGATTCAACTGGCGCTGCTGCCACTGGCGGGATTAAAGAATCTGGGTTTTATCGCGGTGAGCGCCGTCACTGGCTCATCCGGTTCCGGCGCCACCCCAGGCGAAACCACTCACCATCCCACCCGCGCCAATGATTTCCGCGCCTACAAGGTGCTGAGCCACCAACACGAAGCGGAAATCACACGCCTGTTGGACGCGGAGAACACAACCGGCTACAGCCTGGCTTTCGTACCGCATTCCGCACCGCTGGTGCGCGGCATCTTCGCCACCGTGCAACTGCACCCGCCCGCATCACTCGGCCTGGATGCCACGACCTTGCGCAAGCGCTACGAGGAGTTTTACCACGACGCGCATTTCATTCGGCTGGTGGATGACACGCCGCGAGTCGCCGCGGTCGTCGGCAGCAACTTCTGCGATGTCTCGGTGCATGAGAAAAACGGCAATATCGTGATCATGGCGGCGCTGGATAATCTGGTGAAAGGCATGGCGGGGCAGGCGGTTCAGAATATGAATCTTGTATTGGCGTCGGATGAAGTTACAGGATTATTTTTTACCAGTGGGTTTCCAGTGTGAGACAATTTGGTTGTTTTATCTGATCGTGTGCTTTTTTTGCGGCCACTATTTCATCGGTGTTTTCTTTACATGCCAATATAGCCCTATTGACCCACACAATAAACCAAGAATTGTTATATAGCGGCACGCTAAATACCAGCCCGCTTGGTTCCACGACACATCTGGTGTTCCCGCAATATCTTTGATGGTCGGACCTTCAATTAAAAGAGATAGCACGGCCCCTAAGATCCCGAGAATAGCCAGCGCGAATCCACTACTCGCGAGGAGTGTTGGGACTGATTTGAATCGCAACCAAAGTATTGTTCCAGTGCATAACAGCACAAATACAGAATAATAACCTATGCCAGTTAAAAGAATATCTAAAAATCCTTTGCTCATGGGAATTTATCTACCCTGTTAATGAAATGAGGTCAGAGCGAATACTCAAGATGGAATTTAGCCGATAAGGGCTTCCGGATGTCGCGCTGCAACCCGCAGAAGTGCATAAGCTGGTCCGATTGGTTTGCGGCGACCTTGTTCCAAATCCTGCAAGATGCGCAAGCTGACCCCAAGCAATGCAGCAAAAGCAGATTGCGACAGTTTCAAACGCTCACGAATGACGCGCACATCATCTGGCAATTTGACGGTGCGATGCTTGCCTTTGCCGGACTTGATGGCGCGGATGCCTTCGAGGATTTTCTGTCCGATGTCGCGTTTTCTCTTCATGACGGTAGTTTGTGAAAAAGTTCCAAGTGTCATTTCTCTTGTGACGTTCTAAGCTTACGCCAATCACGCGGCAATAGCCGGCGGTAGTGCATCACCGTGAGGATATCTATTTGTTCAGGTTTGATGCGGTAGATGATACGGTAAGGCCGTGAGAAAAGTTCGCGTATATCATCCCGATTGAAATCACGTGCCTTGTGACCACTACGTGGCAGAGCGGCTATCTGCTCACAGCGTGAAGCAATGCGCTGTGTCACGCGTTTGGCAACCGAGGAGGATTCCTGTGCGATGTAGTCGTGTATGCCGACAAGCTGCGCCCTCGCTTCCGGCGTCCAGTGGACTCTCATTCCGTGAGACCGAATTCCTTCAGAATATCCTCGTGTGGAATCGTTTGTCCCGCTTCGCTCTGTGCAAGGCCGCGTTCAATTGAGCGGCGCAGGGCAACCTGGTACATGACATCGTCCCATGTGGCATCTGGGGGCAATTGATCCGCCAAGTGACGGACTTTTTCGATGATGGACCCTGGGTTGGTCGCCATGGACATTCTCAGAATGATCGGTGCATTGAATTGTAGTCTTTGTGCGCGCCTTCTTCCACTGTCACATTAAGGTTTGAAGATGACCTTCAGATTTGGGCGAGCAGGGCATCCATCCAGCTAGTCGGCAGCACGCAGCGCAGGAAGGCGAGGACGTAGGCTGGGGTTGTTAGGTAATAGCGTGCTTTCGGACGAGAACTTTCCAGCACGCGGGCAATTATCCTTGCCGCTTTTTCGGGCGGAACCGTGAAAGGTGTTTTGTCTTTTTTCTCGCCGGTCTGGGCTTTCAGGTGTGCGTAAGTTTCCCGATGCGGACTTGAAGCCGCGTCCACGTATTCATCAAAGTTGGCGAGGGAATTGTCACGGAAGTGGCTTTTCACCGGGCCGGGGCACACGAGGCTCACTTTTATATTGGTGCTGCGCAGTTCCAGGCGCAGGGTGTCGGTAATTCCTTCGAGTGCAAATTTGCTGGCGTTGTAGGCGCCGCGCCAGGGTACGGCCACGCGGCCCAGGATGGAACTGATCATCACGATGCGCCCGTGGCCCTGCCGGCGCATGAGCGGCAACACGCTGTTGGTCAACTCAAGCGTGCCGAAGAAATTGGTGTCGAACTGGCGTTGCAGAACCTCGCGGCTCAAGTCTTCAACCGCGCCGGGAATGGCGATTCCGGCGTTGTTGACCAGCGCGTCCAGCCGGTCGTCAGTCAGCGTCAGGGTTTCGTCCAGCGCGTCGGCAATAGATTGCGGATCGGCAATGTTGAGCCGCACGACATGGAAACCCATTTGCTTGAGGGGCTCTACGTCCTCTGCTTTGCGGGCGCTGGCGATGACGTTCCAGCCGCGGTTTTTCAAAAATTGCGCAGTAGCCAAGCCGATGCCGCTGGAGCAGCCGGAAATAAGGACCGACCGCATTGTATGAACAACTGTTTGCATTACACGAGCCTAATTGTTGAAGACATAGGCACGGTATCAAATACCTTGTTCCCTCTCCCCTTCGGGGAGAGGGAAGGGTGATGGGCTAACTCAGTTCCGTAGGGTGCGCTTGCGCACCAACCACGGCCTTACTCTGTCATTGCGAGGCCGGCTTACCGGCCGAAGCAATCTGATTGCGGGATTGCTTCGCTACGCTACGCTCGCAATGACTCTAAAATATTGGTGTGCGAGCGCACCCTACCGTTACCCTTCGACTTCGCTTCGCTCAGGGCAAACGGATATATGTCGACGATTTCTCAGCCATTTAGCGCAAACGCCGGCGGCGCGGGTTCCGCGATCTTCTTTTCGCGCTCTTCGGCTTCGCGCTGTTGCAGCGTCCAGAGCTGGGCGTAGAGGCCGCCGACGCGCAGTAGTTCGCGGTGCGTGCCGCGCTCGGCGATGCGGCCCTGATCCAGCACCACGATCTCGTCCGCATCCACGATGGTCGAGAGCCGGTGTGCGATTACCAGGCTGGTGCGGTGCTCGGCGAGTTCCCGCAGCGAGGTGAGGATCGCCTGCTCGGCGTTGGAGTCGAGACTGGAGGTGGCTTCGTCAAACACCAGGATAGGTGGGTTCTTGAGGATGGCGCGCGCGATAGCAACGCGCTGTTTTTCGCCGCCCGACAGTTTCAGACCACGTTCGCCGACGAGCGTGTCGTAACCTTGCGGCAGTGACTCGATGAATTGCTTGAGATTCGCCATGTCGGCGGCCTGTTCGATATCTGAACGGTTCGCGTCGGGCCGGCCGTAAGCAATGTTGTAGTAGATCGTGTCGTTGAACAGCACCGTATCCTGCGGCACGATGCCGATGTGCCGGCGCAGACTGTCGCGGGTCACATCGCGGATGTCCTGGCCGTCAATCAGAATGCGGCCGCTACCGGCGTCATAGAAACGGAACATCAGCCGCGCAAGCGTGGATTTGCCCGCACCGCTCGGACCCACCACCGCGACCTTGTTACCGGCCGGTATCGTGAAGCTCACGCCGTGGAGGATCTCTCGATCTTTGCCGTAACCGAAACACAGGTTCTCGAAGCGGATTTCACCGTGTTTCACCTGCAGCACCGGCGCGCCCGGCTTGTCGGCGATCTGGGTATTGCGATCCAGCAGCGCGAACATGCGCTCCATGTCCACGATGGAGCGCTTCATTTCCCGATACACGAAACCCAGGAAGTTGAGCGGCATGAACAACTGCACCATGTAGGCGTTGACCATGACGAAATCGCCGAGCGTCATCTTGCCGTGCACCACTTCGTAACCAGCTAGCAGCATCATGGCGGTGACGCCGAGCGCGATGATGAGCGCCTGGCCGCTGTTCAGAGTGGACAGGGAATACTGGGTCTTGAGTGCCTCTTTTTCCCAAGAGGCCATTTCATTGTCGTAGCGCCCGGCTTCGAAATCCTCGTTGGTGAAGTATTTCACCGTCTCGTAATTGAGCAGACTGTCCACGGCGCGGGTGTTGGCTTTGGAATCCTGCTCGTTCATGCGCCGGACGTGCTGCATGCGCCATTCGGTGACCGCGATGGAAAACGCGATGTAGATCACCACCGACGCGATGATGATGACCGCGAACCAGGCGGAGAAATTCCACAGGAAGATGCCTAACACCAGCGCGATTTCCAGCAAGGTCGGCAGGATGTTGAACAGCATGAAGCTCAGCACGAAACTGATGCCGCGCGTACCGCGTTCGATGTCGCGCGACAGGCCGCCGGTCTGGCGCTCCAGGTGGAAGGTGAGGTCCAGGTCATGCAGATGCCGGAACACGCGCAGCGCGATGCGGCGCACGGCACGCAGCGCCGCGAACTCGAACACCAGATCGCGCAGCTCGCCGAACAGGATGCTGGCAAAACGCAAGGCGCCGTAGCCGATGAGCAGGGCGAACGGTAGCACCAATGCCGCGTGATGCACCGGATTGAGGTCGTCCACCAGATGCTTGAGGGCGAGCGGAATCAGCACCGTCGCGATCTTGGCGATCACCAGGAAGGCGAGGGCCAGCATGGCCCGGCCACGGAATTCCCAGATGAAAGGCAGGAGCGAGCGCAGGGTGTGGCTGGTTTTGTAGGCGGAGGGCATGCGTTACCTGACGGGAGGTACTCTATAATGACACGCGTCTGTCGTTCCATGCCAAAGCGGGCTTGAGGCCGGGCGGGCAGACCCCATACATGGGGCAATCATTCAAGTTTTCAACGCGGTGGGCCACCATGCCTATATATGAGTATAAGTGCGAGGCCTGCGGACATCAGCTTGAGACGCTGCAGAAAGTCAGCGAGGCGCCGCTCAAGAAGTGCCCGGAATGCGGCAAACCGGCGCTGCGCAAGCTGATTTCCGCGACCGGTTTCCGGCTAAAGGGCAGCGGCTGGTACGAGACGGATTTCAAATCCGGCAACAAGCACAACGTGCTGGATAGCGGTGACAAGCCAGCCAAGGAAGGCAAGGACAAGAAGCCGGCCGAACCTGGCGCAAAGAAAGACAAAGTTGAAAAGAAACCGGAAGCCAAGACCACGGCCAAGCCGGAGAATAAGAAAACCGCTTCGTCCGGTTCTTCGTAAGGCGTATTCATGGCTGACGACACCACCATCAAACGCCCGCGCAAGAGCATCATCCGGCGCTACCTGATCACAGGGTTGCTCGCCTGGGTGCCGCTGGGCGTCACCATTTTTGTCATCCAGTTTTTCGCCGGTTATCTCGGCGGCCTGGTGAATCTGCTTCCCACCGCCTGGCAGCCTAAACAACTTATCGGCTTCAACATCCCGGGGCTCAGTGAGGTCATCGGAATCATCATCGTCTTGGTGGTGCTGTTCGTCACCGGATTTATCGCCAGCAATTTCTTTGGCCGGTACCTGCTCAGTCTGGGTGACGACTTGCTGGAGCGTATTCCACTGGTGCGTTCCATCTATTCCACCGCCAAGCAGATTTCCGACACCATGTTCTCCAACAAGGGCAAGGCCTTCCGCAAGGTGGTGCTGGTCCGCTATCCACAAAAGGACACCTGGAGTCTGGCGTTTCTCACCAGCGACACGCTCGGCGAAATCAGCGTGAAGGCCCCGAACCAATTGGTGAGCGTGTTCATCCCGACCACGCCCAATCCCACCTCCGGTTTTCTGATCATGGTGCCGGCAGACGACCTGGTTGAACTGGAAATGTCGGTGGACGAAGCCTTCAAGATGATCGTCTCGCTGGGGGTCATCGTGCCGCCCTATCCACGCCCGGTTGCGGGAAAAACGCTGCCCGGTCTTGCGCGGAGCAAGACCGCCCCGTAACATTCCGCGCCTGAAAACGGGTCTTTTGTCTTCTGGCGTTATTGCGGCCGTCCTCGGAGTCCTCATGTACTCTCATGTACACCCCGGTTCCTCGGCCGTCCGCGCCCAGCCAGAATCCAAAATCCCTCGTTTTCAGTTCACGTCCAGCTAAACCTGGCGGTCGGTTTTAACCAAGCATTATTTCTCAGGAAATTTCCATGCGTACCCATTATTGCGGGCAGGTCAACGAATCGCTGCTGGACAAGGAAGTCACCTTGGCCGGCTGGGTGCACCGGCGCCGCGACCACGGCGGCGTGATTTTCGTGGACCTGCGCGACCGCGAAGGTCTGGTGCAGGTGGTGTTCGATCCGGATCGCGCGGCCATGTTTGCCGATGCCGAACACCTGCGCAGCGAATTCGTGGTGAGTGTAAAGGGCAAGGTCCGCCACCGCCCCAAAGGCACTGAAAACCCGAACTTGCCGAGCGGCAAGGTAGAAGTGCTGGCGCTGGAAATGCAAATCCTGAATCGCGCCGAGACGCCGCCCTTCATGCTGGACGAAGAGGATGTCAACGAGGAGCGGCGCCTCCAGTACCGCTATGTGGATTTGCGCCGGCCGGTGATGCAGCAGCGCCTGCGCCTGCGCCATCGCATCACCAGCGCACTGCGGCGTTACCTGGATGGGCAGGGTTTCGTTGACGTGGAAACACCGATTCTCACCAAGCCCACGCCGGAAGGCGCGCGCGATTATCTGGTGCCGAGCCGCACCCATCCGGGCCGGTTTTTTGCGTTGCCGCAATCGCCGCAACTCTTCAAGCAATTGCTGATGATGTCGGGCCTGGATCGCTACTATCAGATTGCGCGCTGTTTTCGCGACGAAGACCTGCGCGCCGACCGCCAGCCGGAATTCACCCAGCTCGACATCGAGACCTCGTTCCTGAGCGAGGATCAGGTCATGCGCATCACGGAAGGCATGATCCGGCACACCTTCAAGGAAGTGCTGGATGTGGAACTGCCGGATCCGTTTCCACGCCTGCCTTACGATGAAGCCATGCGCCGTTATGGCTCGGACAAACCGGATTTGCGGATTGCGCTCGAGCTGGTGGACGTGGCGGACCTGGTCAAGGATTGCGAGTTCAAGGTGTTCGCCGGGCCGGCCAATGCCAAGGACGGGCGCGTGGCCGCGTTGCGTCTTCCGAAAGGCGGTGAACTGGCGCGCAGCGAGATTGACGATTGCACCGCCTTCGTGGCGCGTTACGGTGCCAAGGGCCTCGCCTATATAAAGGTGAACGATACGGCCAAAGGCCGCGACGGCCTGCAATCTCCCATCATAAAATTTCTGTCGGATGCCGCGCTGGAGGGAATTCTCCAGCGCACCGGCGCGCAGAACAACGACGTGATCTTCTTTGGCGCCGACAAGACGAAAATCGTCAACGACGCGCTCGGCGCGCTGCGCCTCAAGCTCGGTCAGGATCGCGGTCTGGCGAAAGATGAATGGGCACCGCTGTGGGTGGTGGAGTTCCCCATGTTCGAGCGCGACGAGAAAGACCAACACTGGATTTTCCTGCATCACCCGTTCACCTCACCCAAAGTGGACGACATATCCGCAATGGAAAAAGACCCGGGCGGCATCCGCGCGCGCGCCTACGATATGGTTTTGAATGGCACCGAACTGGGCGGTGGTTCCATCCGCATCCACAACCAGGACATGCAGGCCGCGGTGTTCAGAATGCTCGGCATCAGCGACGCGGAAGCGCGCGACAAGTTCGGCTTTCTGCTGGACGCGCTCAAATCCGGTTGCCCGCCGCACGGCGGCATTGCCTTGGGCATGGACCGGCTGGTGATGCACATGGCCGGCGCACCGAACATTCGTGAGGTGATCGCGTTCCCGAAAACCCAGACCGCCTGGGATCCGCTCACCGATGCGCCCGGCAATGCCAGCGAGGAGCAGCTCAAGGAATTGCACATCCGTCTGCGCCTGCCCGTGGGGGAAAAGCAGTGAAATCCAGTGCTGCGTACTGAGTACTGCGTGAAAATCTAAACTACGCTTTCTTGCGCAGCACGCAGCACGCAGCACGCAGCACGCAGCACGCAGCACCATGCTTTTTAAACGCCCCGAATCCGTCCTGGTCGTGATTTACACTCCTCACGGCGAAGTGCTGCGCCTGTGCCGCTGCGAACCGCCGGGCTTCTGGCAATCGGTCACCGGCAGCTTGCAAAACGGCGAGACGCCGCGGCAGGCAGCGCTGCGCGAAGTGCGCGAGGAAACCGGATTTCTGGCGGACCACGGCCTGACCGAAAGCGGCATCGTCAACCGTTATTCTATCCATCCGGCTTGGTATGCCAAATTCGCGCCCGGCACTTCGGAAAACACCGAGCATGTGTTTTCCTGGCAGTTACCGGCGATAGACGCCGTGCGGCTCAATTCCCACGAACACAGCGAATACCGCTGGCTGCCGCGCGATGAAGCCGCGAAGTTCGCCAGCTCCGCAACCGACCGCGACGCCATCCTGAAAATGGTGCCGCAGCCATGATTCCTTCTCCCCTTGCGGGAGAAGGTTGAGATGAGGGGTAAATTCAATTGTTCATGAATCCCCTTCGCACTCCCCCCGCAGGGGATAGGGCAAAGAGGGGGTGTATGTTTGCGCGCCGTGTCTTTATATGTCATTGCGAGCGCAGCGAAGCAATCCCGACACGAGATTGCTTCGGCCGGAAGCCGGCCTCGCAATGACAAAAGCAAGCGATAAGCCTGCCGTGTGCAAGCGCACCCCCGCGCCGGCTTAGGCGTAAAATACCTGCCTATCCGCGGAATCGCATTCCGCCGAAGGTGACAGCAATGGCCGTACCGGCCCTGGCATTCGATCTTTATACCTCGCTCGAGGACGAAGTCTGCGACGCGCGCATCCGTGCGGCCAAGGCAAAACTCAAGGGCCGCGCCGTGATTCTCGGCCATCACTACCAGCGCGAAGAGGTCTATCGCCACGCCGACCTGACCGGCGATTCCCTCAAGCTTGCGCGCTTGGCTTCGCAGGTGGACGCGCAGCACATCGTCTTTTGCGGCGTGCACTTCATGGCAGAAGTGGCAGATATTTTGTCACGTCCGGATCAGAGCGTGATTCTCCCCGATCTCGCCGCCGGCTGCTCCATGGCCGACATGGCGAATCTCGCCAAGGTGGAAGCCGCCTGGCGTGAACTGTCCGACGTGCTCGATCCCGACGCAGCCGTCACGCCCATCACCTACATCAATTCAGCCGCGGACCTGAAAGCGTTCTGCGGTCGCCACGGCGGCATCGTGTGCACCAGCACCAATGCCAAAGGCATTTTGCAATGGGCCTTCAGGCAGCGCGAGAAAGTGCTGTTCTTCCCGGATCAGCATCTAGGACGCTGGAGTGGTTATAAATTGGGCGTGCCGCTGGAGGAGATGGCGGTATGGGATTTCAACCGCCCCATGGGCGGACTCACGAAAGAACAAATCCGCAAGGCGAAAATCCTGCTCTGGAACGGTCATTGTTCGGTGCACCAGATGTTCCGTCCCGAGCACATAGACAACTTCAAGAAGAAATACCCGGACGCAAAGGTCATCTGCCACCCCGAATGCGCATTCGGGGTGTGCCTGAAGTCCGATTACGTCGGCTCCACCGAATTCATCCAGAAAACCGTGCACGCCGCCGAGCCCGGCACGCGCTGGCTGGTCGGTACCGAACTCAATCTCGTCAACCGCCTGCATGAGGAAGTCAAGCATAAGGGCATCAACGTGCACTTCATGTCGCCCATGGTATGCATGTGCTCCACAATGTTCCGAATTGATCCGCAGCATTTCGCCTGGACGCTGGAGAATCTCGCCGAAGGTAATGTGGTAAATCAGATCAAGGTGCCAGAACCGGACGCGGGTCAGGCGAACACAGCATTGGAGCGGATGTTATCAGTAAGTTTCTGAGAATATGGGAGAAAACCATGTTATCGCATCGCGTAAATAGATTTGCCGTCGCTTGTCTGTTTGGTGTCGGATTTATCGCGCTGAATTTCGGTGCTTATGCTGCGGATATCTCGCCAGGCACAGTGATTGCTAATGCTGATGAATATGACGGGCAGCGCGTGCAAGTGAAGGGAGCCATCAAGGATTTCAAAGATAAAATATCCCATCGTGGAAATGAATATGAAACTTTTGAGCTATGTGAATCTGATGAATGTATTAATGTATTCGCGTGGGGAGAAACGCCATATGCTAATGGCAATGTAGTCTCATTATCTGGAACATTTTTTCGAGTGAAACGCGTTGGGCGATATATTTTTTACAATGAGCTTGATGTGGGTTCCGACTAATATTTCTCTTAGATATAGTTATTTTAAGAATTGTCCTTCAAATTCTATTTAAGGGCGAGTTATGTACAACCGTTGGTTGATTGCAGTTTTAGCAGGTGCATTCTGCCTTCCAGTTTTTGCAGCAAATTACAATGGTGTGGACATCGATGGCGAAACATACAGTTGCCAGGCGTATTCATACGATACGAGCGAATACTACAATGTGGATGTTGAGTTCGATGGTGATCAGGCAATTCTACATTTCGAGAATGGTGGTACTCGCACCTTGGATCTTGATGACGAAGATATTGATGATTTAAGTTCTATCTCAGCATACGATTACGAAAATGCTGTGTTCTGGGATATAGATTGCTCTGATGCTGATAATGACGATATTAGCATAATACATTACTTTAATCGTAGGCTTTAAGCGGGTAGGTTGTGGTGAGCGCAGCGAACCCCAACGTAAGCAAATTCGTAATCGTTGGGTTTCGGCTTTCAGCCTCAACCCAATCTACGCTGTAGATTTTGAATAACAAGTACTACCGGAGGTGATGTGATGAAACGCATGCTACAAACACTGACTGTTTTATGTGCCTTATTGTTGGTTACCGCTCCAAGCTGGGCTGCTACGGAGCAAGCCACTGAAAACCAGGCAACCGCTGCCCTAAACCAGCTCTTCAAAACCGCTTGGCAACGCGAGATGCGCGAGCATCCGCTGGAAGCTTCGGGCGACGGGTTCCATGAATACGACGGCAACTTGCCGGATGTAAGTCTGGCGGCGATTGCGCGCGAGCACGAGGAGGACATTCAGACACTCAAGGATCTGGCGGCGATTGACCGTAGCCAGTTGTCAGCCGAAGACCAGGTCAGTTACGACCTGTTCAAGTATCGTTATGACTTGTCGGTGAACGGCTATCAGTTCAAGGATTATCTGATGCCGATGAACCAGTTGGACGGTATCCAGACCCTGAGCACGCTAACCCACACGCTGCGCTTCGAGAATGCGCTGGATTACCAGAATTACATCAAGCGCCTGCAATCGCTCAATATATATATGGATCAGACCATCGCCTTGATGCAGGAAGGTGTGAAGCAAGGCATGACGGAGCCGCAGGTGGTGATGCAGCGCATTCCGCATCAGATCGCTGCAAACGTCGTTGCAAAACCGGAAGAAAGCGACTTTTACGCGCCCTTCAAGAACATGCCGAGCATCATTCCGGCCTCGGAACAGACGCAGTTGCAGGCCCAGGCAAAATCAGCCATCGCCGATGTGGTGGTTCCCGCCTATCGCAAATTGCAGCAGTACTACGATAACGATTATCTGCCACATTGCCGCAAAACCATCGCCGCGGAAGCGCTGCCAAACGGCAAGGCGTATTACGCCTATCAAGTGCAGCAATACACCACCACCGACATGACGCCGGAGCAGATCCACCAACTGGGTTTGCAGAAGGTGGCTGAGATTCATGCGCAGATGGAGCAGGTTTTCAAGCAGGTGGGCTTCAAGGGAACGTACCAGGATTTCCTTCACTTCCTGCGCACCAACCCGCGCTTCTATTACAAGAATCCGCAGGATCTGCTGGAAGCTTACCGGGCTGCCGCCAAGAATGTGGACCCGCATCTGATGCAGTATTTCCCGGTGTGGCTGCTGCCGCGCGTGACTTATGGCGTGCGCCCCATTCCGGCGGCGCTCGCGCCCGACACCTATCCCGCCTATTCCGTGCCACCTGCTGGCGACGGTAGCGTGGCCGGATACATGGCGGTGAATCTCTACAAGCTGGATAGCCGGCCGAAATACGATATTCAGGTGCTCACCTGTCACGAGGGACGGCCCGGCCATCAGTTGCAAATCCCCATCGCGATGGAGTTAAAGGGCCTGCCGGATTTCCGCCGTTTTGATTACTACAGTTCCTACGGCGAGGGCTGGGCGCTGTACACCGAGACGCTGTGCAACGAGATGGGCCTGTACGACAATCCGTATTCGAAGTTTGGCTATCTGGATTGGCAGATGTGGCGCGCGGTGCGGCTGGTGGTGGACACCGGCATCCATTCCGAAGGTTGGACGCGCGCGCAGGCTGTCAAGTATTTCGAGGACAACACTGCGCTCAGCGTGCAGAACATCAACACCGAGGTGGACCGCTACATCGCCTGGCCCGGACAGGCGCTGTCGTACATGATCGGCGAAATTGAAATCCAGAAACTGCGCGCACAAGCCGAACAGACGCTGGGACCGAAGTTCGACATCAAGGCGTTTCACGCCGCGGTGCTGGAGCACGGTAACCTGCCGCTGACTGTGCTCAAAACAGTGGTGGACAAGTGGATTCAGGACACGGCAGCCGGCAAGCCTGAACCTGCGCATAGCTGAGGAAAAACTGGAGTCTCCGTATGCGAGCGGCAGCGGTACTCGCCACGATGGTTTAAGAATCGCGGTCGGTACGACCGCTCCCACAACCGGGACCGCGGCCCGCGTGGTGCGGGCAGACGCTTTCCGGTATCATTTTGCTTCCCGAAACGGGGCGCGAGGCCCGTCAGGGCCAGCCCCGGACGGTTTTACCGAGGCGGTGGGTGTTCCCGCCGCCTTATTATTTTCTACCCCACAGACATCAGCGGTAATGGGCAAACGCACATCCTTATATGACACGCACGTAGCCGCCGGCGCCCGGCTGGTGGATTTCGGCGGCTGGGATATGCCGGTGAACTACGGCTCGCAGATCGAGGAGCACCACGCGGTGCGTCGCGATGCGGGCATGTTCGACGTGTCGCATATGACGGTGCTGGACCTGGAGGGCGCGCGAGTGCGCGAGTTTCTGCGCAAGCTCTTGGCCAACGACGTAGCCAAGCTGCGCGAGCCGGGCAAAGCGCTTTACAGTTGCATGCTCAACGAACAGGCCGGCATCATTGACGACTTGATCGTGTACTTCATGCGCGACGACTGGTTCCGCATGGTGGTGAACGCCGCCACCCACGACAAGGACTTGGCGTGGATCACGAAGCAGGCGCAAGCCTTCGTCGTGCAACTCGCGGAACGCGATCTCGCCATGATCGCGGTGCAGGGACCGAACGCGCGCGAGAAAGCCGCGAGCCTGTTGCCGGCAAGTCTGCGCGAGAAGGCGCTGGCGCTCAAGCCGTTCACCGCGGCGTCTGGCAATGGCTGGTTCGTGGCACGTACCGGTTACACCGGCGAGGACGGTTTCGAGATCATGCTGCCGCCGGACAAGGCGGCGGAATTCTGGCGGGCGCTGACCGCGAAAAGCGTCAAGCCCTGCGGCCTCGGTGCGCGTGACACGCTGCGGCTCGAAGCCGCCATGAATCTGTATGGCTCGGACATGGACGAGACCACCACGCCGCTGGAATCCGGTTTGGGCTGGACGCTCGCCTGGGAACCCGCGGATCGGGATTTCATCGGCAGAACGGCGCTCGAAGCGCAGCGCGACGCCGGACCGAAGCGTAAATTCGTTGGCCTGCTGCTGGAAGACAAAGGCATTCTGCGTGGCCACCAGAAAGTGCTGTGCAACGGCGCGGGCGAAGGCGAAATCACCAGTGGCACATTTTCACCGACGCTGGAGCGCTCGATTGCGCTCGCGCGCGTGCCGGTCGCCGCTGGCGACACGGTGCAGGTGGACATCCGCGGCAAACTTTGCAAGGCGCGGGTGGTGAAACCGCCGTTTGTGCGCAATGGGAAGATTTTGGTGAAATAAATGAATCGCGGCGGGGACAGATTTTTGCTCCTGCAAAATCTGCATTTCCGCCATCCGTGGCGGTCACCGTCGCTCCCACAATGCATATTCCTCTCGCCGCCTGTGGGAGAGGGCAGGGTGAGGGGTAGCAGGATTTTTTTCAGGACATTCTGGAGAACCACATGAGTAAAGTTCCGGCCGACCTCAAATATACCAAGAGCCACGAGTGGATAAAAAGCGGCAGCGACGGCAGTGTGACCGTCGGTATCACCGATCACGCCCAGGAAGCGCTGGGCGACATCGTGTTTGTGGAAGTGCCGCTGAAAGGTCGCAAGCTGGCGGTGGGTGATGCCTGCGCGGTGGTTGAATCCGTGAAAGCAGCTTCCGATATATACAGCCCGGTAGCGGGCGAAGTGCTGGAAGGCAACGCGACGCTGGCCGACAAGCCTGAGTCCATCAATCAGGACGCTTACGCCAATTGGATTTTTCGGCTCAAGCCTACCAATCCCGCCGACCTCGGCAAGTTGCTGGATGCCAAGGCGTATGAAAAAGTGTTGGCCGACGAGGTCGCTTGAGGAGCACACTGAATTATTTCCGTCATTCCCGCGCAGGCGGGAATCCAGGAAAATCAAAACTGGATACCTGCTTCCGCAGGTATGACGAATGAACCGGCAGAACCGTATTATTTTGAATATCGTGAGATTCGGATCGTAATGAACGCTGTACCTGGACTGACCATGAACGACACCCCGACGCTCGCCGAGCTCGAACAGCACGACGGCTTCATCGGCCGGCATATCGGCCCGAATGCGGCTGAGCAGGCGCTTATGCTCAAGGAATTGGGCTATGCCACGCGCAAAGCGCTGATTGACGCCGTGATTCCCGCCAACATCCGCCGCCGCGACGGACTCCCGCTCGGGCCATTCACGCAGCCGAAATCGGAGCACGAAGCGCTGACAGCATTGCACGCGCTGGCCGGCAAGAACCAGCTGTTCAAGTCCTACATCGGACAGGGGTATTACGGCACTCACACGCCCGGTGTGATTCTGCGCAATGTGTTCGAGAACCCCGCCTGGTACACGGCTTACACGCCTTACCAGCCGGAAATTTCCCAAGGCCGGCTGGAGGCGCTGATCAATTTCCAGCAGATGGCCGCCGATCTCACCGGCCTCGACATCGCCAACGCTTCGCTGCTGGACGAGGCCACTGCTGCGGCGGAGGCCATGACACTGGTGCGGCGCATGAGCAAATCGGCATCCAAGGTATTTTTTGTCGCTGACGATGTGCTGCCGCAGAGCATCGAAGTGGTGCAGACCCGCGCCAAGCCGCTGGATATCACGATCGTGGTCGGCAAGGTCGAGGACGCCATCAAAGCGGAATGCTTCGGCGCATTGCTGCAATATCCAGGCGTGAACGGCGAAATTCGCGATTACCGCGCGCTGTGCGAAAAGCTGCACGCGCAAGGCGCAGGCGTGGCGGTGGCAGCGGACCTGTTGGCGCTCACGCTGCTCACGCCGCCGGGCGAATGGGGTGCGGATGTGGCCATCGGCAACAGCCAGCGCTTCGGCGTGCCCATGGGTTTTGGCGGACCGCACGCCGCGTATCTCGCCACCAAAGACGAATACAAACGCTCCATGCCGGGGCGTCTCGTGGGTGTGACCGTGGACTCCCAGGGCAAACCCGCTTACCGGCTGGCGTTGCAGACGCGCGAGCAGCACATCCGCCGCGAAAAAGCCACCTCCAACATCTGCACCGCACAAGCGCTGCTCGCCATCATGGCCAGCCTATACGCGGTGTATCACGGCCCGCAGGGTTTGCGCCGTGTCGCCGAGCGTGTGCAGCGCCTGACTGCGATTCTGGCCAGCGGCCTGAAACAACTGGGATTCACGCCGGTCAATGCACATTTCTTCGACACACTCACGCTCAACACCGGCGCGCGAACCAAAACTGTTCACGCCACAGCCCATGCGCAACACATGAATTTGCGCACTATTGACGATGCGCATGTGGGAATTTCACTGGATGAAACCACCACCCGCGAGGATGTGCTGAAGTTGCTGTCGGTATTTGCCGAGGCTGCCGGCAAGCAGGGCGAGATGCGCAGCGTGACGTTGTTCGAAAACACTCCGCCGGGCGGCTTGCCAGAATCGCTCAAGCGGCGCAGCACGTATCTCACCCATCCAATTTTCAACCGGTACCATTCGGAACACGAAATGCTGCGTTATCTTCGCAGCCTCGCCGACAAGGATCTGGCGCTGGATCGCACCATGATCCCGCTCGGCTGCTGTACCATGAAACTCAATGCGGTGAGCGAGATGCTGCCGGTGTCCTGGCCCGGGTTTGCGCACATGCACCCGTTCGCACCGCCAGAGCAGACCGCCGGCTACCGCAAAATGATCGCACAACTCGAACAGATGCTGGTGGCCTGCACCGGGTACGCGGCGGTGTCGTTGCAACCCAACGCCGGTTCGCAGGGCGAGTTCGCCGGCCTGCTTATAATAAAGGCGTACCACGAAGCCCGCGGCCAGGGTCAGCGCAACGTGGTATTGATCCCATCTTCCGCCCACGGCACCAATGCGGCTTCGGCCAGCATGGCGGGCATGAAAGTGGTGGTGGTGGTCTGCGACGAGCGCGGCAACGTGGACATCGCCGATCTGGAAGCCAAGGCGGAACAGCACAAGGACGATCTGGCGGCGGTGATGATTACCTATCCATCCACGCACGGCGTATTCGAGGAAGGCGTGCGCCGCATCTGCGACAGCGTGCACCGGTACGGCGGCCAGGTGTACGTGGACGGCGCCAACCTCAACGCCATGGTGGGCCTTGCGGCGCCCGGCCAATTCGGGGGCGACGTATCGCATCTCAATTTGCACAAGACCTTTTGCATTCCCCACGGCGGCGGCGGGCCGGGCGTGGGACCGGTGGCGGTCGGTGCGCACCTGGCGAAATTCCTGCCGAACCAGCGCAGCATCGGCTATGTGCGCAGCTCCGAGGGCATCGGCGGCGTGTCCGCCGCGCCCTACGGCTCGGCCTCGATCCTGCCGATTTCCTGGATGTACATCGCCATGATGGGCGCGGAAGGACTTACGGCGGCCACGGAAATCGCAATCCTCAATGCCAATTACGTCGCGAAAAAACTCGCGCCCCATTACCCGGTGCTGTACACCGGCCCCAACGATCTGGTGGCCCACGAATGCCTGCTGGACTTGAGGAACATCAAGGAGCAGAGCGGTATCTCGGTGGAAGATGTGGCCAAGCGGCTGATGGATTTCGGTTTCCATGCACCCACCATGAGTTTTCCGGTGGCCGGCACCTTGCAGGTGGAGCCTACGGAATCGGAAGCCAAGGCGGAACTGGATCGCTTCATCGAGGCGATGATCGTCATCCGCGAGGAAATTCGCGCGGTGGAAGAGGGGCGCCTGAATCGCGCGGACAACCCGCTCAAAAACGCGCCACACACCGCGGAGATGGTTACGAGCGACGACTGGCAGCACAAGTACAGCCGCGAACAGGCCGCGTACCCGGTTGCATCCTTGCGCAATGCGAAATATTGGCCGCCGGTCAGCCGCGCCGACAACGTGTACGGCGACAAGAATCTGTTCTGCGGCTGCCCGCCGATGAGTGAGTATGAATAGCCGTGTGGCCGTCCGGCCGCACACTCTGTCCTCTCTCCCCTTGTGGGAGAGAATAGAGTGAGGGGCAATACGAATAACCAGTGCAGCGTGGCTGCACTCCTTATCCCCTCGCCTCCTAAACGGGGGAGAGGGTAGGGTGAGGGGATAAATTGCCCCACACTACTTTTGAAATTGAAGGAGAATCACCATGGCCAAGATCACATTGCGCGGCAATCCCATCCATACCAGCGGCGAACTGCCCAGAGTCGGAGCGAAAGCGCCGGATTTCAAGCTCACCACCAAAGATCTGAAAGATGTGTCGCTTGCCGATTACAAGGGCAAGAAGAAACTGCTCAACATCGTGCCGAGTCTGGACACGCCGGTGTGCGCTCTATCCACCAAAAAGTTCAATGACCATGCCAAGGCCCACAAGGATACGGTGATTCTGATCGTGTCCGCCGACCTGCCGTTTGCCATGGGCCGTTTCTGCGGCGTTGAGCATCTCGACAACGTAGTGCCGCTGTCGCTCATGCGCGACAAGAAATTTGCCCAGGACTACGGCGTACTGATGCAGGATGGCCCGCTCGCGGGCATCACCGCGCGCGCCGTGGTAGTGCTGGATGCCAACGACAAAGTGGTGTACACCGAAATGGTCCCCGAGATCGCCAACGAGCCGGATTACGAAAAGGCTCTGAAGGCACTTGGATAAAGGCAAAGTGCTGCGTGCTGCGTAAGAAGCACAAAGCGTTCTTGATGCAGCACGCAGCACTCGTCACTCAATACTGAGGATTTAACGAATGTCCGTCCTGATTTGCGGTTCCCTGGCTTACGACACAATCATGGCGTACCCGCAGACGTTCAAGGATCAGATTCTGCCGGACAAGATACACATCCTGAACGTGTGTTTCGAGGTGCCGGAGTTGCGTCGCGAATTCGGTGGCACTGCCGGCAACATCGCCTATAACCTCAAGCTGCTGGGGGATGACGGATTACCCATGGCGACGGTGGGAACGGATTTCAAACCCTACGCGGATTGGATGGACCAGCATGGCATCAGTCGTGGTTATATAAAGGAAATCCCCGGCACCTATACCGCGCAGGCATTCATTACCACCGACACGGATAACAACCAGATCACCGCATTCCATCCCGGCGCGATGCACCACGCGCACGTACAGAGCGTGCCCGCCGACAAAGGCATTACGCTCGGCGTGGTGGCGCCGGACGGGCGCGAGGGCATGTTGCAGCACGCACGCCAGTTCTACGACGCCGGCATCCCATTCCTGTTCGATCCCGGCCAGGGGCTGCCGCTGTTTTCCGGCGAGGAATTGCAGGAATTCATCGGCATGGCCACCTGGATGGCGGTAAACGATTACGAGTCGCAGATGCTGGAGAAGAAAACCGGCCTGACGGCTTACGCGATTGCCGACAAGGTGGCGGCCTTGATCGTGACTTGGGGCGCCAAGGGTTCGGTGATCTACAGCAAACAACGCCGACTGGACGTTGCCTCTGCCAAAACCACCGGGATACTCGATCCCACCGGCTGCGGTGATGCCTACCGCGCGGGACTGATCTACGGCCTCATGCACGATATGGATTGGGAAACCGCCGGTAATATTGCGTCGCTCATGGGCGCCATCAAGATTGCTTCCCGTGGCACCCAGAATCACCACTTCACGCGCGATGAATTCAATGCGCGATTTCAGGAGACTTTCGGTTATCAACTGTAAAGATTCCAGCACTACGTCACGACCTTACGCTCCGCTACACAATTTAAATCCCCAACTCTGCTCCGACAGGTTTCCTCATGCCATCAAGCCGTTTGCTTCCTGCCCTGTTGATGTTACTCGGCGCTCCTGCCTTCGCAGCCGGGAACGCCGTCGGCGAGCAACAGTGGGCCGCCACGATCGCGCGGGTCTCGCCCTCCATCGTCTCCATCCGCGTGGACGCGCCGCGCGCCTTCGATACCGGCTGGAATGTCACCGGCCAAGCCACGGGTTTCGTGGTGGACGCAACGCGCGGCATCATCCTCACCAACCGCCACGTGGTCACGGCCGGACCGGTGGTGGCGGAAGCCGTGTTTCAAGATCACGAAGTCGTCGTGCTCAAACCCATTTACCGCGACCCGGTGCACGATTTCGGTTTCTATCAATATGATCCGAGCGCGCTGAAATATATTCATCCATCCTCGCTGGTACTCGATGCCGGCGCGGCCCGTGTGGGCGAGGACATTCGTATCATCGGCAACGATGCCGGCGAGCAGCTTTCCATCCTCAGCGGCACGCTCGCGCGGGTGGACCGCGACGCGCCGGATTACGGCGTCGGCTTCTACAACGATTTCAACACCTTCTACATGCAGGCGGTATCCGGCACCAGCGGCGGTTCCTCCGGTTCGCCGGTCATCAATATCAACGGCGATGTGATTGCCCTGAATGCCGGCGCGCGCAGCGACGCAGCTTCCAGTTACTTCCTGCCGCTAGATCAAGTGGTGCGCGCACTGCGACTGGTGGAAGGCGGCAAGCCGGTCACCCGCGGCACGCTTGAAACAGTTTTCCAGCACGAGTATTACGACGAACTGGAACGTCTGGGATTGCCTGCGGACATCGAGGCGCAGCAGCGCAAAGATGATCCCGGATTAAGCGGCCTGCTGGTGGTCAGCCAGGTGCTGCCGGGTGGTCCGGCCGATGGCCTGCTGCAACCCGGCGATATTCTGCTGGGCGTGGACCAGCAACCAATTTCGGGTTTTGTGCCGCTGGAAACTATCCTCGACAATGCCATCGGCGACACCGTTACCCTCAACCTCAGTCGCGGCGGCGTGCCGCTCAAAGAGCAGGTGCAGGTCGGGAATCTGGATTACATCACGCCGGATTCCTATCTTGGCTTCGGCGACGCGGTCGTGAACGATCTGTCCTATCAGCAAGCCCACAGCTTCAATGTGCCGTTGCGTGGCGTGTATATCGCGAATCCAGGTTACGTGTTCAGCACCGCCGGCATCGGCCGCGGCAACGTGATTACCGAATTGAACGGCGTGCCCACGCCAACGCTGGATGATTTCCAACGGGTGTTGACGAAACTCTCCGACGGCGTGCGCGTACCATTACGCTATTTCAATCTGCTGGATGCGGGCCATTCCATGCTGGGGCTGCTGGCCATGGACCGGCGCTGGTATCCCGCGGAACGCTGCACGCGCGATGATTTGCTCGGCACTTGGCCGTGTACGGCATTGCCGCCGCCGCCATCGCCGCTGCCACCGGCGCCGGCCAGCGCGAGTTTTCCACATTACAACGACGCGCGTATGGACAAACTGGCGCCATCATTGGTGCTCGTGAACTTCGACATGCCTTATCCGATTGACGGCGTGAGTGAAACCCATTATTTGGGCGCCGGCCTGATCGTGGATGCCAAGCGCGGTTTGGTGGTGGTGGACCGCGACACAGTGCCGGTGGCCATGGGCGATGTGCGGCTCACGTTCGCGGGCGCGCTGCAGATCCCCGGCCAAGTGCTGTATCTGGACCCGCTGCACGATCTGGCGGTCATCCACTATGACCCGAAACTCATCGGCTCGACGCCGGTGAAAAGTGCCGTCTTCAGTAAGCGGCCCGCACGCGCCGGTGATCGGGTGTGGCTGGTGGGTTTCCAGCCGGATGGCACGCTCACCGGCCAGGAAACCCGCGTCGTTTCGATTGATCCGGTCAATTTCCCGCTCTCGCGTACCTTCCGTTTCCGCGACACGAATCTGAATGTGTTGAATGTGACGGGCGCACCCGCCAACGTCACCGGCGTGCTCACGGATGCCGGCGGCCGGGTCACTGCCTTGTGGGCAAGCTTTGCCTATGACGGTGCGCGCCAAACCAGCGAGATGCAGCGCGGCATTCCTGCGCTCATCGTCCAGGACATGATGCAGACCGTGGTGCGCGGCGGCAAACTGCGCAGCCTGGGCGCGGAGTTGTCGCCGGTCTCGATTGCGCAGGCGCGTGAATTGGGGCTGCCCGACAACTGGATTGCGAAACTGTCGGCGGCGGAACCGGGGCGCCGCCAGGCGTTGATGATCGTGCGGCTGACCGCCGACACGCCGGCACAAAAACTCCTGCAGTCCGGCGATCTGCTGCTGGCGGTGAACAGCCGGCCCGCCACCGGCTTCCGCATGGTGGAGCTGGCCAACCAGCAAGCGCTAATGCATCTCACTTTGTTGCGCAACGGCAAGCTGATGAATCTCGATGTGTCCACGGTCGCGCTGAACGGCGAAGGCACCCGGCACATCCTGCTGTGGGCCGGTGCGATTCTGCAGAAACCACAGCACGCCGCCTCCGCGCAACGCGACATCCCGCCCACCGGTTTGCTGGTGGATTACTACAATTACGGCTCGCCGGCGAGCCGTTACGGCCTTGCGCCGGGCCAGCGCATCATCGCGGTCAATGGCCAGCCCACGTTGGATATGGATAGCTTCATCGCGGCCGTGAAAGACGAACAGGACGGCGACGTGGTGCGGCTCACGGTGAGCACCTGGGACGGCATGCCTCAGGTCATCACGCTGAAACTGGATCTGCGCTACTGGCCCACGGCCGAAGTGGCGTACGGCGCGGACGGCTGGCGGCGCCGCAGTATTCACTGAAGCATGCAACGCCGATTGGGCGCGAGCCAGACGCGCGTGTTTCCGCGCGCAGACCTGCCCCGTCATCTGCTCAGGGCGGACTCGTCTGCGGCCGGTTCGCGTTGAATTTATCCCAACCCGGCATCTCGGCGCGCAGGAAGCGCTGCACGTGTGCCTGTATTCGTTGCTGCACCTCCGGACCCAGGTTCACATTGGCGGGTGCGGCCACTGCCATATTGGTGATGCGGCGCGTGAGCGTCAGCGGCACGGGTTGCGGCGGCAGCACGTAGTCGTCGGTACGGTTGGTGGTGCCCTGGTTGTTGGTCTGCACGAAGAACGGCACGAAGGCCTGGCCGATGACGGTCAAGGCTTGATAGTCGCCGAGGAACAAGCCTTCGGCATCAGGCGCCAGATCCAGATCGAAGGGCCCGGAAATGTGTTGCTCGCTCCAGTGTACGCCGTCGCTGGACGAGGTGAACCAGTAGTCCGTAATCAACTGGCTTGGGTTGCCGGTGTTGTTGCGGAAATCGAAGTAACTCACGCCGATGGTGCCATCTGCGAGCATGGCGACACTCGGGGTGAAAGCCGGCACTGCGGGAACCGCGTTGATTTCCACCGGCGCGGACCAGGTCTGGCCATCATCACTGGATTCGGACAGAGCGATGCCGTCATGCTGGCCGCCGGAGAAACGCGAATCCTGCCAGACCACCACCAGTTTGCCACCGGGGCCCGCAATCATCTGCGGCAGAAAACCGCCGTCGCGCACCGCGGCGCCGGTGTTCGGATCGAGCGTGCCGACGGAAAGATCCTGTGCCACGGTCACGGGTATTGTGGACCACGTGGCGCCTTGATCGGTGGACTGAATTACCTTGATTGTTCCGCTGGAGTTATTGCTGGACGTACCGTCAATTTCCTCGAACGCATCCAGGATGGTGCCGTCCGGCAGCCCCACGATCTCATTGCCGATGGTCTGGTTGTTGACGCCCGGATCGTAAATGGGCACGGCGGTTTGCCAGCTCTGGCCGCCGTTGGCGGTGCGGGCGAAATACGCCGGGCCGCGGCCGCTGGTATCCAGCCGATCCCACACCGCGTACACATAGTTCGAGTTATTTGGGTCGGCGGTGATGGTTTCCTTGTCGTTGAAAGCATTGGCACCGTCCAGGATGAGCGTGGCCGGATCGCTCCAGGTGGCGCCGCCGTCGCTGGAGCGGCTCACCAGCACGCTGCTCAACGAACCGGGCGCCATGATGTTGCCCGTGAAGGAAATGGAAATCGCATAAGCCACACCGTTCGGCGAGAACGTCACCCAGGGATCGGAGGCGCGTGCATAGTCACCGCCGTTGGCGTTGCTGCCGCCGGCGCAGACCGACAGGTTGAGCGTCTGTTCCGTCCAGGTCTTGCCGCCGTCGAGTGTCTGCCCCGCCACCAATCCGTGCGCGCCGCCGTCGGACCAGCGATCCTGCTGCCAAACGCCGATGAGGTTGGATGGGTTGGTGGGATTCACCGCCACATACGGTTCCACCTCGGCATCTTGGTAATTCACGCTGCCTGACATGGCGCCGCCGCAGTTGGCATTGTAGGGAGAGGGGCCGGAGACGCGCACCAGCGGTGCGCCCGGCGGTGGCAGTGTCGTCGTCGCGGGCGGTGGCATGGTGGCGGACGAGTTTGAGCCCGACCCGCCGCCACAACCGGCGAGTGCCAGGCTTGCGGCCAGCACTGCAGGCAGGGCATGCTGAAACTGAATCTTCCTGGTCATGGTGTGATTCCCGGTCGCCGCAGGATGGGCACATTGTTTATAGCTCACAAACCTGGGTTCACGGAACGGTGTGGCGTATTTCAGAAATGATTTATATGTACTGCCGGGTGCCATGACGAAAACGGCGGGCTTGCAGCCCGCCGTTTTCGTCACGGTTTCTTGAATATCCCGCTTACCAGATCACGCACCGCTGCTTGTTGGCCATGGCGCTGCCGACCGGCACATTGAAGGTCTGCTGGAACTGCGGCAGGTTGGCCAGGGTACCGTTCACGCGGTATTGCGCGGGCGGATGCGGATCAATGGTCACCCGGCGACGTGCTTCCTCCGGCCGGATATTGGTTGCCCAGAAGTGGGCAAAGCCGACGAAGAACTGCTGGTCCGGTGTGAGGCCGTCAATGGTGGGCGCGTTCTTGTAGTACGGCGAATTGTGGAACGCGATCCAGGCCAGCTTGATGCCACCCAGGTCGGCGATGGCCTCGCCGGTCACCAGTTTGCCTTGCACGTGCAGACCATTGTCCACGGTGTAGCCGGAGAATTGCTTGGCAATGCACTTCACGTTCTCATTGAAACGGTGCCGGTCTTCCAGCGTCCACCAGTTCTTGAGGTTGCCGTGGCCGTCGAACTGGCTGCCCTGGTCGTCGAAGCCGTGGGTCATCTCATGGCCCATGACCGCACCGATGGCGCCGTAGTTCACCGCCATGGGTGCGTTCGGATCGAAGAACGGCGGTTGCAGGATTCCGGCTGGGAAGTTGATGTTGTTCATGGATGGATCGTAGTACGCGTTCACCGTCTGCGGCGTCATGTACCACTCGTTCTTGTCCACCGGCTTGCCGATCTTGTTGAACTCGCGGTTGTTCTCGAACACGTTGGCACGGATCACGTTCATCACGTAGGGGCCGCGGTCAATCGTGAGTGCGGAATAATCGCGCCATTTATCCGGATAGCCGATGCGCTCGCCCATCATGTCCAGCTTCTTGATGGCCGCGAGCCGGGTTTTTTTGCCCATCCAGGGAACCGTTTTGAGGTCGTCTCTGAGTGCGGCGCGGACGCCATGCAATATATCCAGCGCATCAGCCTTGGACGAGGGCGGGAACTGTTTTTCTACATACACCTTGCCGACGGCAAAGCCGAGGGCACTGTCTTCCGCGCTGACCACGCGCTGCCAGCGCGGTTGCAATTGTGCGGCGCCGGTCAGGGCGGATTGCATCGTGAAATCCTCATCCACGAATGGCTGGGACAGATACGGCGCGAAGGCATCCACCAACTGCCAGCGCAGGTACGCCTTCCAGTTGTCGAGCGGGGTGGTCTTCAAGTCCATGCCCATGGCATGGAAGAACTTGGGCATGGCGAGGTTGATGCTCTTCAAGTCCGGGTGGCCCACGTTGGCGAAGAAGTACGGCCAGGAGAAATTTAGCGTGGCCTTGTTCAGTTGTTTCAGCGTCATGACGTGATAGGTTGCGCGCGGGTTACGCTGCTGCACCTGCGACATGGAAGCTTGTGCAAGCCGGGTCTCGATATCCATGACGATGCTTGCCTGTCGCCCGGCTTGGTAAATTGGAATGCCCATGAGTACGAAGGTGCTGGCAATGTGGCGCACATAAGCCTCGCGGATCTTGGCGAACTTGGGATCCTGGCTCAGGTAATAGTCCCGGTCCGGCAGACCGAGACCGCCCTGGCCGGCCACGCCGATGACCTTGCTGCTGTTCTTGAGATCCTGCATGGAGCCGAAGCCAAACAGCGCGTTCACGCCGATCATCTGCAGATGGGCGATTTCCGCTTGCAATTGTTTCTGGTTGCGGATGGCGGCGATGCGATCCAGTTCGGGTTGTAGCGGTTTGATGCCGGCCTGGTTGATGGCGGCCTCGTTCATGCCGCTGGCGTAGAAATCACCGATTTTCTGTTCATCGCTGCCGGGTGCGGCCTGGGTATTTTTAGTGGCGTCCTCCAGCATCTGCCGGATGAACGTCTGGTTCTGCTTGGCCAGAATGCTGAACGTGCCCCAGCGGGAATAATCGGCCGGGATGGGATTGTTCTTCTGCCAGGCGCCATTGGCGAATTCATAAAAGTTTTGGGTCGGATTCACGCTCCGGTCAAGCCAGTCCAGGTGCAGGCCCGCGGCTGCTGCTTGGGTGCTGGCGGCGGTGGGTGCGCTGGCAGCGATGGCTGCGAGCGGGGTGGCGAGCAGGGCGCCCATGAGTACAAAACAAGTCAGTCGCATAAAGCCTCCGTTTACGATGAACTGTAGTAATCTTGGCCGCGGATGGGGCGGCTGGGATAAACCTCAAGCAGTCCTTGGCGCGGGAACAACACGGACCGGATGGCCGGCCAGCCTATTCACGCGGGCAAATACTAACATAGCCCATCCAAGCCCCGGAGCAGGGAATAAAAGGGATTTTCCAGCGCCTGT
>JBAVYM010000063.1:0-13873 GCA_049698775.1 Gammaproteobacteria bacterium | reverse complement strand
CCAGCCGGGTCTGCATGTCGTTGAAGGCGCGGGCGGCGCGCCGCACTTCCACTGGACCGGTTTCCGGAACCGGCGCACGGCGGATGTCGCGGCCTAATTCATCAGCCGCCGCTGACAGGGAAGAAAGTGGCCGCGTCAGCCAGCGCACCGCGATAAGCGACAGCACAATTACCGCGATCACCAGCACTAAAATATCCACCAGCAGTGGATAGGGCCAGCCGGCGAGTTGCAGCGGCCGCAGAAAATCCAGGCGCACCCAACTGCCATCACCGAGCTGCACCTGGGTCACGCTGCGCGTGCGATAACCCACTTCGAACGGCGCACTGCGTTCCTGCCGCGGCACCTGCATGTGCAGCATGTAACCGCGTACCGCGTGTCCGGGCAACTGCTCACGCAATTGCGCCTGGAACTCCGCCGCGGCCTCATCCGGCGGCAGGGCGCCGGCGGGATCATCTGCCGCGGCCGCGAGTGTTACTGCGAGCCGCGGTGAGGTGAGAATGCCCGCAACTTGGGTGCGCTCGCTGGCCGGCAGGCTTTCCATCAAGTGCACGGCATCCACGTCGCGTTGCACCCATTGCTGATTGCTGAACGACACCAGTGCTTGATCGCGCTCATGCAGACTCAGAAATGTCGCAATGATCTGCGCCAGGATGAGGCCGGTAATCAGCACCAGTATCAACCGGCCGAATAGCGAATGCGGCCACAAGCGCATCATCGTTCCACCTCCACCGGCAAGGCGAACACATAGCCTTCGCCGCGTACTGCGCGGATGATGCCGGGTTCGTGGCCATCATCCCGCAGCCGCTGGCGCAGCCGGCTGACCTGCACGTCCAGGCTGCGGTCAAAAGGCAAAATGTTTTCGCGCCCGCGCAGCAGTTCCATAAGCCGATCGCGCGACAGAACCTTGCCGGAATATTGCAGGAAGACGCCGAGCAGCCGGTATTCAGCGCCCGACAGCGGCACCACCACACCTTCGGCGGATTCAAGCTGACGCGTCGCGGTTTGCAGCCGCCAGCTACCGAAGCGGAATACACGCACGTCCTCCGCTTGCAGATTTTCCGGCAGGCTTCGCGCGCGCCGCAGCACGCTCTTGATGCGCGCCAGCAGTTCGCGCGGATTGAACGGTTTGGGCAGATAATCATCCGCGCCGGTTTCGAGTCCCGCGATGCGGTCGACTTCGCCGCCGCGCGCGGTGAGCATGATGACGGGCATAGTGGAGTGGCTGCGCAGCTTGCGGCACAGACTCACACCGTCCTCGCCGGGCAACATCAGATCCAACACCACCAAGTCGAAATGCGCATCTTCCATGGCCTGATCCATGCAAGGGCCATCGGCCACTGCCGTCACCCGGTAGCCATGGCGCGTCAGGTATTCCTTGATCAAGGCACGGATTTCGGTGTCGTCGTCCACCACCAGAATGTGATCGGTTCCGCTCATGCCATGAATGTCTCTAGGATTCCAAGCCGGGATTTTATCCCGCCGCCGCCGCGCAGGCGGACCCGCGACGCGTGGATTTGTATCAAAGTGTAACAAGGCGGTTTGCGCCGCGCGGCAATGGGAAAATAAGCTGCACCCGCCGCATCCATCAGGCGGGTGAACTTATGCGCGCGCGTGGCGTCATAGCGTAACCACTCGGATACCGAAACCGGATTGTTTGAGGCCGAAATCACTGCCATGCTCTGGTCCAGAACGCTCAACTATTTTTGCGCAGCCGCATCGCTAGGCGTTCTCGTGACGGCCATGCCGGTGCTGGCGGCAGCCGCCGCGGAGACCGATGTACCGCCAGCGCCGCAGTTTGCACACCCCTTCACGCTGGTCGAACTGACCGACATGGCGCTCACCAATAATCCCCAGACAAAGCTTGCATGGGACGCCATTCGCGAGAGCCAGGCGGGGGTGGACTTGGCGCGGGCCGGATATTGGCCCGAGATCAGTGCCGGCTACGGCATCACACGCACCAGCACCTTGATCTCCTCCGGTCAGGCTGGGAACCCCGAAACCCTCTACGAACCCAGTCTCAGCCTGAGCTATTTACTGTGGGACTTCGGCAGCCGTTCCGGAACTCTTGACTCCGCCAAGTACGCTCTGGCAGCCGCGGAATTAACCAACAGCCAGACGCTGCAAGACGTGACCCTGGCGGTGGAACAAGACTACTACCAAGTCCTGGGCTTACAGGCGCTGGAACAAGCCGATGAACTGAGCGTAAAGGATGCGACAACCAGCTTGGACGCGGCCCAACAAAATCAGAAATCCGGTCTCGCCACGGTCGGCGACACCTACCAGGCGGAAGCGGCACTGGCCGGCGCGCAGCTCACCCTGCAGCAGACCCAGGGTCAATTGGCGGTCGCCCAAGGCACCTTGGCTGTGGAAGTAGGATTTCCCGCCGATACCCGCCTGCCATTGGCCCCCTGGAACCGGAATGTGACGGCGGTGATGCCGCCGCAATCGGTCGAAACGCTGTTGGCCCAGGCGCGCCAGGCAAGGCCGGAATTGCTGGCATCCAAGGCCAGCGAGCAGGAAGCCATCGCCAATCTGGAAGCCACCAAAGGACGTGGTCTGCCTTCCCTGAGCCTGAACGCCGATGCGGGCCGAACTCGTACGGTAACCAGCGGCACTAGCGAAACCGCCAACTCCTATGATGCCGGCCTGACACTCAGCATCCCTCTGTTTGCCGGTTTCGGAAACGAAGCGGCCAATAAACAGGCACAAGCCGCCGTTGATGTCAGCCAGAATACTACGGTGCAGTTGCAACAAACGGTGGAACTGGAAGTCTGGCAGGCCTATCAAAACCTGCATACCGCGGTGGTAACCCTTACCACCACCGCGGTGCAATTGAAGAGTGCACAGCAGGCGCTGGATGTGGAAATCGCCCGGTACCACATCGGCCTGGACCCGATCCTGAACCTGCTGACTGCGCAACAAACCCTGGCCAGCGCGCGCGTACAACAGGTACAAGCGCGGCTCAACTGGTTCACGGCGCTGGCCGCCCTCGGCGAAGCCGTGGGTGGACTCAACGCGCCGACCGAAGAAGTGGAGTTACCGTGAACAGAAAAGCAAGATTCATTTCCGTCGGTGGCCTGATCGTCGCCATACTCATCGTCTTGGTGGCTTGGCGCGTTATCAGCAATGCCCGCGCTGCCCGCATCAAGCCGGCGGACCGGCCGCTGCCAGTAGACACGGCTCTTGCCACCATCCAGCCTATGCCCATCCTTTTACAATCCGTGGGCCAGGTGCAGTCGGAACACACCGTGTCAGTACAACCGCAGGTCGGCGGTGTGCTGAAACAGGTGTTCTTCAGAGAGGGCCAGTATGTACACACCGGCCAGCAACTGTTCCTGATTGATCCAGCACCCTATGAAGCCGCGCTGGCATCTGCCAAGGCGGCTTACCTGACCGCCAAGGCCCAGGCGGAGCGGGAAGCGCCGCTCGCGGCCAAGGACTATATCTCGCCCCAGGACTACGAGAGTGCGGTGGCCACCGCCACCCAGGCACAGGCAGCACTGCAGCAGGCGCAAATCAACCTCTCCTACACCGATATTCGTTCGCCGATTGACGGTCTGACCGGCAACCTGACGGTAAAAGCCGGCAACGTAGTTTCATCCACAAGCACGAATATAAGCACGACACCGTTGGTGACCATCAATCAAATGAAGCCCATTCTCTTACAGTACAGCATTCCGCAGCAGTTCCTGCCGGAAGTGCGCCAGTACAACGCTTTGCACAGCATAAAAATATTTATCACCCGCGAGGACGGCACCGGCAATCTGGGTGAAGGCGCGCTGGTGTTCATTGACAACAACGTCAATACCGACACCGGCACGGTGATGCTCAAAGCAGAGATCCCCAACAAGAACGTGCAACTCTGGCCCGGCCAGTACGTGGGCGTGAACACCCAGCTCACGGTGCAGCCCAAGGCGGTGGTGGTACCGGCGACAGCGGTGCAATCCGGCCAAGACGGCAACTTTGTGTACGAAGTGGTAAATGGCAAGACACAGGTCCAGCCGGTCACCATGAACCGTCAGGTGGGTGATCTTGCCGTGATCACGTCCGGTCTCAAAGGCGGCGAGCGCGTCATCACGCAGGTATCCCGCAATATGCGCCCCGGGCTGTCGGTGGTGCTCAACACCCCTGCCGCCTCGGCCGGTACTCAAGCTCCCCTGCCGACCACACCATGAAAGCCAATCTCTCCGCACCGTTCATTCACCGACCGGTGATGACCACGGTAATCATGTCGGCATTGCTGATCTTCGGCATGGTGTCCTATTTCAGCCTGCCGGTGAGCGAATTACCCAACGTGGATTTTCCCACCATTGCCGTGTACGGCAGCTTGCCGGGCGCGGACCCGGAAACCATGGCATCGTCGGTGGCAACGCCGCTGGAACGTCAGTTCAGCACCATTGCCGGCATCACCTCCATGAGCTCGGTGAGCACCACCGGCAACACCACGATCACGCTGCAGTTCGACCTCGCGCGCGACATTGATGGCGCCGCCGAGGACGTGCAGACAGCCATCTCTCAGGCCGCGCGCCAATTGCCGCTGAACATGCCGACGCCCCCGACGCTGCGCAAGGTCAATCCGTCGGATTATTCCATCATCTACCTGGCGCTCACCGCCCAACACATACCGATCCAGACGCTGGATGAATACGCTGAAACTCGCGTGGCCGAGCAGATTTCCATGATCCCAGGCGTGGCGCAGGTGAACGTATTCGGTGCACAGAAATACGCCGCACGATTGGAAATCAATCCCTACGCGCTGGCGGCACGCAATCTGTCGCTCACCCAAGTGGCGACGGCGGTGGAGAACGGCAACACCAACCTGCCCTCCGGCACCATGTATGGCGCTACCCAGACCTACACGGTGCAGGCCAATGGCCAGCTTACCGACGCCCAGGCCTATAACAACCTGATCGTGGCCTACCAAAACGGTGCGCCGGTACATTTTTCGGATATTGGTACCGCGGTGGACAGTGTCCAGGCCAACAAGCAGCTCACACAGTATTTCGACAATACGATAGGTAATCACCAACTCCAACGTGCCATCGTGCTTGGTGTACAGCGCCAACCGGGTTCCAATACCGTGCAGATCGCCCAGACTATCCGAGACCTGGTGCCGCAACTCACCAAGGAAGCACCGGGCGATGCCACGCTGCACGTCATGTACAGCCGCGGCGACTATATAAACGGCTCCATCAACGAAGTAAAATTCACCTTGATCCTGGCCATCATCCTGGTGGTCGCCGTCATCTTCCTGTTCCTGCGCAATATCCGCGCCACCATTATTTCGGCGCTGGCTTTGCCCACTTCCATCATCGGCACGTTCGCGGCCATGAATGCCATGGGTTTCAGTCTCGACAATTTGTCGCTCATGGCACTGGTGCTGGCGGTGGGCTTTGTGGTGGATGACGCCATCGTGATGCTGGAAAACATCGTGCGTTACCGCGAGAAGGGCGAGCCATCGCTGCGTGCGGCACTCATAGGCAGCAAGGAAATCGGCTTCACCGTGGTGTCCATGACTCTGTCGCTGGTGGCGGTGTTCCTGCCCATCATCCTCATGGGCGGCCTGCTCGGCCGGCTGTTCCGGGAATTCGCCCTCACGGTGGCCGTCGCCATCCTGATTTCCGGTTTGGTGTCGTTGACCCTGACGCCCATGTTGTGCAGCCGCTTCATCAAGGAAAGCTCGCGGCATGGCAAACTTTATGGCTCATTGGAAAAGGGATTTGAATGGATGCGCAATTGGTATGGTCGCACCCTCACCTGGTCGGTGGACCACTGGCGCACCATGCTGGTGGTGGCGGGGCTGATGCTGGTACTCACTTTCTATCTCTTCATGGTAGTACCGAAAGGCTTTATTCCCACGGAAGATACCGGCCAGATCATCGGCAGCACCGAGGCGCCGGACGGTATTACCTTTGACCAGTTGCAGAGCTTGCAGAATCGTGTGGCCACGATTGTGCAAAAGAATCCGGCCATCGCTTCGGCCATGTCCAGCGCCGGTCAGGGCCAGGGCGGAACCGCCGGTGGCAATGTGGGCCGGTTGTTTATAGGACTCAAGCCCATGGGTGAGCGCAGTCTCAGCGCCGACCAGATCATCCAGCAGTTGCGCAAGGCGGTAGCGCCCGTGCACGACATGACGGTGATCTTCCAGAATCCACCTGCCATTCGTATCGGCAGCATCAGCAGCAGCGGCGACTACCAATACTTGCTACAGGGACTGGATGTGGACAGCTTGGATAAAGCCGCCGTGAGATTCCTGCCAGAGCTGCAGAAAGTCCCCGGCTTGCAGGATGTGGACAGCGACCTGGAACTCAACAATCCACAGATCAATGTGAATATCCTGCGTGATACCGCTTCCACTCTGGGAGTGAACGCGACACAGATCCAATCCACACTCTATGATGCCTACGGCGGCAACCAGATCAGCACGATTTTCGGTTCCACCGATGAATACTGGGTGATTCTGGAACTGGCGCCCGAGTTTCAGTCGGACATGTCGGCCTTGAATGCGCTCTACGTGCAAGCTGACAACAATACGCTGGTACCGCTGCGCAGTGTGGCTGATATCACGCCGGGCGTCGGTCCGTTGCAGGTGGACCACTATCAGCAATTGCCTTCGGTGACCTTCTCCTTCAACCTGGCGCCCGGCATATCCCTGGGCGATGTTACCAGCCGCATTGAACAACTGACGAGCAGCACGCTGTCCTCGGACATCACCGGTGTATTTGCCGGCAATGCCGCCACTTTTCAGGAATCCCTGGTGGAGTTACCCCTGTTGCTGATCATTACCATCCTGGTAATCTACATGGTGCTCGCCATCCTCTACGAGCACTTTATCCATCCCATCACCATTCTCACCGCGCTACCCTTGGCCATGGTAGGCGCGCTGCTGACGCTGATAATTTTCGGCCAGGAACTTAACATCTTCAGTTTCGTGGGGCTCATCATGCTGGTGGGTCTGGTGAAGAAGAACGGCATCATCATGGTGGACTTCGCCATCCAGATGAAGCGTGAGAAAAACCTCAGTGCCCGCGACGCGGTCATCGAGGCCTGCCTGGTGCGCTTCCGTCCCATCATGATGACCACCATGGCCGCCATCCTGGGTGTACTGCCCATCGCGCTGGGCACGGGCATGGGCGCGGAATCCCGCCGGCCATTGGGTATCGCGGTGGTGGGCGGTCTGATCTTCTCGCAGGCGCTCACGCTTTACATCACGCCGGCTTTCTACGTTGCCATGGAGCATCTCAGCGACAAGTTGAGCAAACATCCTTCGCACGAGCACCCCGCGGCACTGGAACCGCAGGAGGGCGGATAATTCCGCAAAGAAATAGATGTGGGACCGGGGTCATATGCCATGACCCTCTTTCATGTCGCGGCGAATGTCGCCGCTCCTACAACTAGATTTCGGATTCTCGGTAGGAGCGGTGCCAAATACCGCGACTGTCATTTTCCTGCGTAGTCATTCTCAGAAACCGATTTTGATATGAGGGCCACATGAGCAAACCAACCAACGTAACTATCAACGATAAGCTGAGCGGCTATGTGGAGCATCCCAAAGCGCACGGGCCATTTCCCGGCGTAGTGGTCTTCATGGAAGCCTTTGGCATCACCGGCCACATAAAAGGTGTGTGCCGGCGTCTTGCCGAGGCCGGCTTTGTGGCGCTGGCGCCGGATTTTTTCCACGGCGATCTCATCAGCTACACCGACATGAACGCCGCCATGGCCAAGATCCAGACGCTGCGCGACGAGCAATTGATTGAGGAAACCGGTACGAGTCTCGACTGGCTGGCGGCGCAGAAAAATGTGGACCAAAACCGGCTTGGCGTCATCGGTTTCTGCATGGGCGGGCGCCTGGCGTTTCTAGCCAACTGCCGTTTTCCCAATCAGATAAAAGCGGCGGTAGGTTTCTACGGCAGCGGCATCGCGCCGGATGCCGCGACAGACCGCTTCGGCCGCATCCCGCCCATCGGCGAAGTGGAGAACATGCAGGGAGCGATTTTTCTGGGTTACGGCGCCGACGACCAAAGCACTCCGCCTGCGGAACACGCGCGCATTGCGGAGAAGCTGTCGGCGCTCAAGAAACGCTATACGCTCGCGGTATATCTCGGCGCCGGTCACGCTTTCCTGTGCGAAGAACGCAGCAACTATGCGCCTGCCGCCGCACAACGCGCGTGGCCGGAAGCATTGGAGTTTCTGCGTACGGAGATGGGAAGCTGAAGCTTTTGCCTTGCCTGCCTTGAATCCTTAAACACCCACAAAATTGCAATCCGTCTCCTGCTATTCTGCCGGCGGAGTAGTGTCCGGCGGAGGCGGCGGGGGCGTTCCCGATGGCGGTGGTGGCGGTGTAGCGGGCGGAGGTGAGGATGACTCTGACGGAGGCGGGGGCGGGGGCGCATAGGACGGCGCGGCATAACCGGGCACTTGGTTACCCTTGGCATACATGCACTGCGCAAAAGCAATGTTGTAGCGTTGCTGCATGGTCATGCCAGTTTGCCCCGCGGCGCCAGCGCCGGCAGCGGTACCAAACAGCAGGCCGGTCGCGGCACCAGCCGCCGCACCGTTGCTGTTACCGCCCAACAATGCACCTGCGGCGGCGCCGATCACGGTTCCGGCGACCGCCCCTGCGGCCACTTGGTTATTCGCCACCTGATTGGGATTCGCGCCGAGCTGCTGTTGCGCATACTGCTGGCAAACCGCATTATCCTGTTGAAACACCTCGAAAGGCATTCCGGGTGCCGGCATGACGCTAATCGTCGGTGCAACAGGAACCTGCGCGCATCCGGCCAGCGCGACTGCGATGGCGGCGCCCAGTATCTTTTTACCTACGTGCATACATGTCTCCTGTCATTATCCTGGAGGTGCCCCTGGCGGAGGAGTTTCCGGTACCTTCTGCCACCCACTCGGACAGGTGGGCACATAGGGGTAATAACCCTTGGCCGCCGCACAATAATACCAATACTGAATTGGGGCGGGGCCCGGAGTTGCCGGAGGTACCACATATGTCTGGTTCACCACCGGCGGAACATAAGGATTTGGGTAGGGATACACCGGACCTGGATAGAAGTACCAGGTACCGGCGACTATCCACCACCAGCCAATCCGGCCCCCATATCCGCCATGGTACCAACGACCGCCACGCCAGATCCGGGCATCGTAGCGGGGGAAATAGCGGATATCGCCGCGCCACCCAGGACCGCCATGATAGTAGCCCGGGGGAGCCGCCAACGCGGGCGCCGATGACATGCCCATGAACCCCAAGGTGGATAGTGTGCCCAGTAGTGCCAATACCTTGATTTTGCTCATAGCGCCTCCGAACCTGTTAACAAATGTTTCCATGAGATCAACTCCGTTGCAAGCGCTCCAAAATAGGAGAAACGGCTATCCACATAACAAGTTGACACATTCTTTCAGCTTGAATTATTTGGACACCACCAGCTCTCATGAGTTTCAAAGCGTCTCATGCTGAACCTCAAGCGTTTGCTTTACAAACCCGCCCCGAGGTGCATTGACCAGATTCATGGCGGGTGGGAAAGCGGTGAAGGATAAGAAGGCTGGCGTGCCCGGAGATCAAGACCTGGAGATTAAAGGCACGCCAGCCTTTCCGGGAGGGAACCTCCCGGCCGGCCCGGTTCGGGTTTAAGGACCGGATTGCGTCGCGGTGAGACCTCACCGCGCTCACAATTCACTTGTGGAACAAATATAGCGCACGCAAACTTGAAATGTGTTTCAAGAATGTAAAAGTTTGTAACCGCCTGTCCCCGAACCATCCGCTTACTGGCCAAGCAAGAGATACGCCGCGACAAGCAGTGCGACGATGAACAGCAGCACGGCAAACTGCAACACAGTCTCATTAATCCGGCGAAAGCCAGCATGACGAAATGCGGTGCTTGCCTACAACTTCAGTTCCATAACATAGGCGGTAAACGGGCCGAAAACCACGATTTCCAGGTAGGTTCCGCTGGCGCCCCCGAACACGCCAGTCACATCTTTGGAACTCTCATAAGCAAGACCGTCCACGGTACCCGCGCAGCCCTCGCCCGAACTTCCCAGAGCCACGTCATATAGGTTGGACTGGTTGGTATTGGGCGCATCCGGCGTCAGGCTGCCGCTCAGCACACAGCCATAGCCATCGCTGCCCGCAAACGAACCGTCCGAGCCGAAGTTCAAATTTATCGAAGTGCCGGCCTGGCCGACGTAGTAGCCGGACCATTGCCCTTGCAGGCCTGTAAGCGTACTGGTCCCGTTGTACGGGCTATTGGAGGTGAGATTGAAGCTGCCGCTCAGTGTACCCTGGTTGTCGTTCTCGGTGAAAGTCGCCTGCATGTTGATCCCGGAACCCGAGGAAGTATAGCTGCCGGAGACGGTGAAATTCACCGCCGAGTAGCCGTTGGAAAACGTCTGCCCCGGCGGAGCGATGCCGGTGAGTGTAGCGGTAAAGGGCGAGGTTCCAGGCAGGCTGCTCAAGACGAAGACGTCGCCATTGTTGTTGGCAAAATACCCGTCGTCTTCGGAGCTGAGCGCTCCGGTGGTTGCATTGGCGGAACCGGAGTTACTGCTCAAGGTATATGTGCCCGACCACGGCCCCGTCATGCTAGTGGAACTCGAGTTGCCACCCCCTCCGCATCCCGCCAATGCCGGCAGGATCACGAACGCGGCTATCAATCGGCTGTTAATCGGCATACGTTTGCCCTCAATGATTGTCAGCAGGCGATGCTAAAGCCCTGCACCGCGAAGGTTCCCGCAAATGCATTGCCCCGCGAAAAAAACTCAAGATGATCGGCCTGCCCGGAACATTTGGTTGATTTCCAGGCAGGAGCGCTATCATACAGCGCAACGAGTTTAAATGCTCGCGGCGTGTGATGCCGCTCCCACCAAAACCCTGAATATGCAGAAGCGGTCGCACATCGGTCAGTTACGCAAACAACACGGCGACCATGACGAACAGCGCCATGATGAAAAACACCGTCATCAGTTGCGCCAGCGCCTCGGCCAATCCGACCAGTTCGCTCCAAGCGGAGCGCAGCGGCACATCATGCACGCGCAGTTGCATTACTGGAACCTGAGTGCATCAATCGGTTTCATCAGCGACGCCTTGCGCGCGGGATAAAAGCCAAAAAACACGCCAATGGCTGCAGCCACGCTGAACGCCAGCAGGATCGAAGCCGCGGTCACGATGACGGCAAACCCCGCCAACCCCTGCACCAGCCAGGCGGCCAATACGCCCAGGCACACCCCGAACAGGCAGCCGTTCACCAAAATGAAAATCGTCTTCAGCAAGTATTGCAGCAGGACGTCACGCCGCCTCGCGCCTACCGCCACGCGGATGCCGATTTCGCGGGTGCGCTCGGTGACCGACACAGCGTCCGGCACGAAGCCGCGCCGGCATGGGCGCGCTGAACAACCGTCAGTAGCCGCAGGGCGGTTTTCCATGGCGGCCATGGTAGGCGCGGACTGTAACTGAAATGTTTCCGCAAGCCAGTCATCTGTAAATGATTATTTCCGCGGTTACGATTGAAACAATTTGTTACATTTTTACCGTGCCGCCGACGGAACCGACCGCTAGACTAGGCGCCATGAAAGACACGCCTGTCAGAATCCTCATTGTGGACGACGATCTGCGCACGCGGAATCTGCTGGAGCGCTATCTGAAGGATCAGGGTTTTGCGGTGATGGCACTTGAAAACGGCCGCACACTCGAAGCGATGCTCTCCGAGCACCACATTGATCTCTTGGTGCTGGATCTGATGCTCCCCGGCGAGGACGGTCTGTCGCTGTGCCGTCGTCTGCGTAGCAACGGCACCACCTTGCCCATCATCATGCTGACCGCCAAGGGCGACGACGTGGACCGTATCGTCGGTCTCGAAGTCGGCGCGGATGACTACGTTTCCAAACCCTTCAATCCGCGCGAGCTGGTGGCGCGCATCAACGCGGTACTGCGGCGCCGACAACCTATGGCTGCGCCCGGCGCGCCGGCGCTTGAAGAAACCGTGATTCGTTTCGGCGATTGCGAGCTGAATCTGGGAACCCGCATGCTGAAGAAATCTGGCAAGCCGCAGGCGCTCACCACCGGAGAATTCGCGGTACTCGAAACTCTCGTCACCCACCCGCGTCAGCCCTTGTCGCGCGAGAAGCTCATGGAACTTGCGCGCGGCCGCGAGCACGGCGCCTACGACCGCAGCATGGACGTGCAGGTTTCGCGCCTGAGGCGCCTCATCGAAGACCGGCCCGCCTCGCCCCGCTACGTGCAGACCGTATGGGGTTTCGGCTATGTGTTCGTGCCGGAGGAAACCCGTAAATGAAACTCCTGCCGAACACGCTCACCGGGCGCACCGCGCTGCTCATCGCGTTGCTCATCATCTTGAGCCAGGTGGCTTGGTTCGGCATCGTGCGCCTCATTTTCATTCCGCCCTTGCGCGCGGCGCACGCCAATCCGATCGTCAGCACCATCGTCATGGCGCGCACCGCGCTGGAGACCCTACCGGACGACCAGCGCCAGACGTTTCTTGACGGCATCAACGCGCATCAGGGTTTCCGCATCGTCGAGGATGGCGCACCGCAGGTGGCGTTCAAAAGCTCGGGAGAACGGCCGCCGGGCGACCTCGCCGCCAGTCTCAAACAGACATTCGGTGCGGCGATCCTCTTCAAGACCGAACCACGCAGCCATGACCTGTGGATACGCTTTCCGGTCAGGAGCGAGATGTATTGGCTGGTGTGGCCGCGCAATCGTTTTCGCTCCCCGTTTCCGCTCGATCTGCTCATCTGGGTGGCCCTGGGCCTGGTCATCGCATTCCTCGGCGCCTATCTGGTGGTGTTTCGGCTCAACCGCCAATTGCACCAGGTACTCGACGCCGCGCGTACCATCGGCCGTGGTGAAACTCCGGGCGCTCTGCCGGAAACCGGCCCCGAGGAAATCCGCGATTTGAGCCGTGGTTTCAACCAGATGGCCGAAGGACTCCAGAAGCTGGACGCGGAACGCCGCCTCATGCTCGCCGGCATTTCGCATGATCTGCGCACACCGCTCACGCGCCTGCGCATCGGCATCGAGCTTGCGGGCAACGGCGTGGAGGCCGCGCTCAGCCGCGGCATGATCCACGACATCGAGGACATGGATTCCATCCTTATGCAGTTCCTGGATTACGGGCGTGACGGCAGTGAAGAAGTGCCGCAATTCGCGGATTTCAACCAGATCGTGTTCGACGTGTGCCATCGCTACAACGTGTCCGGCAACAAGATAAAAACCGAGCTGGCCAGTTTCCCCGGCTTCAGCTTCCGCAAGCTCGCCATGCGCCGCATGATTGCGAATCTCATAGACAACGCGGTACGCCACGGCGGCCGGGACATCGAGGTGCAGACCCAAAGTGTGAAGGACCGGGTCATTTTTCAGGTGATGGACCGGGGGCCGGGCCTTCGCAACGCGAGCGCACGCGACGTCATCAAGCCGTTCGTGCGGGACGACAACTCCCGCGGCAATCAAATCAGCGCCGGCCTCGGACTCACCATCGCCGACCGCATCGCGCGCCTGCATGGTGGCGAGTTGCGCCTAGTTAATCGCGACGGCGGCGGTTTGGTGGCGACCGTGGAAATCGCGACAGTGTAAGAGCGGCTGACGAAATGAATGCCGCCTGATAGTTTTCGTTATTTCCTCTCCCCTCCGCGGGAGAGGGCAAAGGTGAGGGAAAGGGGGAGTGAAGCCCGACATGATGCTTGCGCGCGAAGATATTGGGGTTCGAGATCCTCATCCAAACTACAGGGCACCTCTAAAAATTGATCTTTTGCTTTCTGGCGGTGTTAGAAATGGCCTCAAAATCCTCATGTATTGGCATATACACTCCGGTTTCTCGGCCATTTCTGCCTACCCAGAAATCAAAATCTCTGA
>JBAVYM010000062.1:0-27880 GCA_049698775.1 Gammaproteobacteria bacterium | reverse complement strand
GGAGTAGTCGAAAGTGCGACCGCCTCGTTCAGGCGGCCCAGGTAAGCATGCAGTGCACGCAAGTTTAAGCCCTTGAGCGCGCTTTGCAACAGCGCCCGCGCGTCGGCATTGTCAATTGCCGGCGCTTCCGTGTCCGCGAGCGTGGCCAAGGTGATTAAATCCATTATCCAGGATTGCAGCAGTCTCAAGACCAGCGGCACGCCTTCACGACTGGCGTCGGCGGCCGAGCTTAACGGGTTGCGCCGATGCGCCTTGATCTCCACCAACAGTTGGTAAAACCGCAACCTTTCCTGCGCCAGCGGGGTTGCCGATAGTTGAAGCGCCCTCAACGGCCCGCCTCCGGCAATCGCCAGCAAGGCCGGCCAGTCGGATCGGGGCTCGCGGCTATTGAGCCATTGAATGGCCTGATCCGATGCTGGCGCAGCCATGCGCAACATCTGGCAGCGGCTGCGGATGGTCGCGGGCAAGCGCGCCGGGTGGGCAGTGACCAGCATCAACAGTGTCCCCGCCGGGGGTTCTTCCAAGGTCTTGAGCAGACTGTTGGCGGCGTTCGCATTCATGGCATCCGCAGGCGAAAGCACAGCGATTTTTCGCCCGCCGTACTGGCTGGTAAGCGCCAGTTTCTGAGTCAGCTCACGGATCTGGTCCACCAGGATTCCGGTCTTGTCTTCGGGAACAGTCACAAAGTGATAATCGGGATGGGTACTCGCATTGAATTGATGACAGGCCGAGCAGATTCCGCACGCGTGGGCATTGTCAGGATGCTTACACAAAGCCAAGGCGGCGAAGGCCTGCGCAAACGATTCCTTGCCGGTGCCGGCGGTGCCGGAAATCATCAGGGCATGCGGCAACCGACTGCTTTCCAGACGTGCGACTGCATGCCGCCAGTTGTCCTGCTGCCAAGGCAGCGGGATCGTCCCGAATTCCTGTACTGGACTTATAGCCATCGGACTATTCGACTTTCCAATACCGTACCAATCCGCCTTTGCACTGCCAGCAAATCACCGTCGGCTTCAATCACTTGGATACGCCGCGGTTCGCGGCGGGCACGCCGGAGATAAGTGCGTCGCACGCGTTCGAAAAACGTGTGCTGTTCCAGTTCAAAGCGATCCTTCGAGCCACGGCCCTGCACGCGCGACAAACCTACATGCACCGGAGTATCCAGCAATAGTGTCAGGTCGGGTTTCAATCCCTTGAGCACCATGCGCTCCAGTACTGCGATTTGCCGCGCCGGAAGTTTTCGTCCGCCGCCCTGATAAGCATAACTCGCGTCCGTGAAACGATCGCACAACACCCAGCGTCCTTGCGTGAGCGCCGGGCGAATGACCTGTTCCACATGATCGGCGCGCGCGGCAAACATGAGCAGCAACTCAGCCATGGCCGGCAGTGCCGTGTGGGTGGCATCCAACAGGATGGTGCGGATCTGTTCGGCGAGCGGCGTACCGCCCGGTTCACGCGTCTGCAAAACGCTGACGCCGTGATTTTCCAGCCAGGCGCGGATGAAGGCCATGTGCGTGGATTTGCCGACGCCTTCGGTGCCTTCAACGGTGATGAAACGGGCTTTGGACATGCCTCAGGGCTTGGAATGATGATCTATCTGATATTTCTGTACCGCCGCGTTTTGCTCGGCGAGCGTGGCAGAAAACTGGTGGGTGCCGTCGCCGCGTGCCACGAAATACAATGCATTGCCCGGCGCCGGGTGCAAAGCGGCTTCAATGGAAGGCAAGCCCGGCATGCAGATCGGTGTGGGCGGCAGCCCGTTGCGGGTATAGGTATTGTAAGGCGTGTCGGTGCGCAAATCCTTGTAGGTGATTCTGCCGATATAGGTACTGCCGAGTCCGTAAATCACGGTCGGATCCGACTGCAAGCGCATACCCTTCTGCAAGCGGCGTACATATACACCGGCAATTTCGCCGCGTTCCTTGGACTGTGCCGTTTCCTTTTCGACAATGGAGGCCAGAATCAGTGCCTCGTAGGGTGACTTGTACGGCAAGTCCGGCGCGCGTGCCCGCCAGGCGGCCGCCAAATGTTCCTGCATGACCCGGTACGCACGCTTCAGGAATGCCGTGTCGGACGTATCTTTGGGAAACTGATAGGTGTTGGGATAGAACTGGCCTTCCGGCGATTGCGCGGAATGGCTGAGCTTGTCCATGATGGCGGCATCACTCAATCCCTTGAGCGTATGGCGCAGGGCGGCATCGTTTTCCACGGCCGCTAGCATCTGGGCAAACGTCCAGCCTTCCACCAAGGTGAGCGAGTGCATCACCACCTTGCCGCTCTTGAGCTGGTTCAGAAGACCGGCGACGCTGGTGCCGGGTTCCACCAGATATTCACCGGCGCGAATTGCATCGGCGTCACCGCGCAGGCGCGCCAGCCATACCAGATCCAGTGGCTGGGGTAACGCGCCCTGGTTGTGCAGTTCGGCCGCAACTTCACGCAAAGGTGCGCCGGGCGTCACTTCCACATCCACGCCACGATTGCCGGTGACCACCGACGTGTAATACCAGCGCCAGGCGAGGGTTCCCGCAACTATGATGATTATCGCGATCAGCAGCAGTAGTCCGGAGCGCAGTCTGATCAACGTGATTGTCCGCGGCGCAGTCCGGACTAACGCCGAAAGACCAGCGTGCCGTTGGTGCCGCCAAAACCAAAGGAATTGGATAACACCGCGTCAATTTTGATTTTGCGTGCGGTGTGCGGCACAAAGTCCAGATCGCAGCCCTCATCCGGATTATCCAGGTTGATGGTGGGCGGAGCGATCTGATCGCGGATGGCGAGGATGCTGAAAATGGCCTCCACACCGCCGGCCGCGCCCAGCAGATGGCCGGTCATGGATTTGGTGGAACTGACGGCGATTTTTTTTGAGTGTGCGCCAAAGGCGCGCTTGATGGCGGTACATTCACCCTTGTCACCGACCTGGGTGGAGGTACCGTGTGCGTTGATGTACTGCACTTGTTCGGGTTGTAGACCGGCGTCGTGCAGTGCATTCGCCATGCACAGGCGTGCGCCCTCGCCGTCTTCCGGCGGTGCAGTCATGTGATACGCGTCGCCGCTCATGCCGAAGCCGGCCAGTTCCGCGTAAACTTTCGCGCCACGCTGTTTGGCGTGTTCGTATTCCTCCAGAACGATAATTCCCGCACCTTCTCCAAGCACGAAACCATCGCGATCCTTGTCCCACGGACGACTGGCTTTTTCAGGCGCGTCGTTGCGCGTGGAAAGTGCGCGTGCCGCACAAAAGCCGCCTATCCCCAAGGGGGTCACGGTCATTTCCGCGCCACCCGCGATCATCACGTCCGCGTCGCCGTATTGAATGCAGCGCATGGCGATGCCGATGTTGTGGTTGGCGGTGGTGCAGGCAGTCACCACGGCCAGGTTCGGACCTTTGAAGCCATAGATGATGGACAGATGGCCGGCGATCATGTTGATGATGCTGGAAGGCACGAAGAACGGTGACACACGCTTGGGGCTCTTGTTCTCCAGGATGGAGGCGTGCGCCCTTTCGATATTGGTTAGCCCGCCGATGCCGGCGCCGATGGCAGCGCCGATGCGCGGCGCATTCGCTTCCGTTACCTCAATACCGGAATCCCTGAAAGCCTGCATAGAGGCTGCCACACCGTAGTGCACGAACGGGTCCATCTTCTTGATGTCCTTGGGTTCGATGTACTCGGCGGGGTCAAAATTCTTCACCTCCGCAGCAATGCGTGTAGGGTAATTGCCGGCATCAAAATGCGTGACAGGACCCACGCCGCTCTTACCGGCGACGATGGCGCTCCAGGCCGTTTCCACGCTGTTACCCAATGGGGAAATGATTCCCAGGCCCGTCACTACCACGCGTCGCTTGGACACAGGCTTATCCTCTTGCATGCCAGTTGAGAGAGTATAAGAAAAGACAAGGCCGTTGCCACCTCGCGGCGGCAACGGCGCTGTAGTCAGGGGACCAGTGCTTCAAGCGTTGGGCAGATGTTCCTTGATATAGTCAACTGCCTGCCCGACGGTGGTGATTTTTTCGGCTTCCTCGTCGGGGATTTCGCACTCGAATTCCTCTTCCAGGGCCATGACCAGTTCGACAGTATCCAGGGAGTCAGCACCCAGATCGTCCACGAAGGAAGCTTGCAGCGTCACCTGCTCTTCTTTGACGCCCAGTTGCTCCACGACGATCTTCTTTACGCGTTCTTCGATGCTACTCATGACAGTTGGAACCTCCTCCCGAAGTGAAAAAACCAGTTGCGGCACCCAGGCCGGCCAAACTGGGGGGCGGTATTGTAGTGAAAACTGTCTCCCCGTGCCAGCCGCGCCATGGCCTTCAGGCCATATACATGCCGCCATTCACATGCAGGGTTTCGCCGGTGATGTAGGCGGCGGCCGGCGAGGCCAGGAACACTACGGCCTGGGCGATATCCTCAGGGCTGCCGAGGCGCGCCAGTGGAATCTGTTGCAGCATGGCTGAGCGCTGTTCCTCGTTGAGGGCACGGGTCATAGCGGTGTCAATGAAGCCCGGCGCGACCGTGTTGACGGTGATTCCGCGCGAGCCGATTTCCCGGGCCAGGGATTTTGTGAAACCGAAGATGCCGGCCTTGGCAGCGGAATAATTGGCTTGCCCGGGGTTGCCCGTCGCTCCTACCACTGACGAGATATTGATGATTCGTCCGCGCCGGGCCTTCATCATGCCCCGCAGACAGGCTTTGGACAGCCGGAAGACCGAACTCAAGTCGGTGTTAATGACGGTATTCCAGTCCTCTTCTTTCATGCGCAGGAGCAGTGTGTCGCGGGTTATGCCGGCATTGTTAACCAGGATGGTGGGATCACCAAATTCCGAGGCCACATGCTTCAGGACATCTTCCACCGACGCCCAACTGGCCACATCCAGCACAACCCCGCGGCCCTTTATACCTGCGGCCATGAGATAGGCGTTGATGGTTTCGGCTCCGTCCGCCGTGGTGGCGGTACCCACCACGACGGCACCGGCTTTGCCGAGGTCCAGTGCAATAGCCTTGCCGATGCCGCGTGTGGCTCCGGTGACCAGGGCAATATCATTGCCGAGTGGACTCATGGACCGTTCACCGCAGTCAGAGCGGTATCCAGGGTCTCGGGGTCATAGACAGGGTAGGCCTCTACGGATTTGTCTATACGCTTGGCAAGGCCGGTCAGTACACGGCCCGGACCCAGCTCTATCAACTGGTTCACGCCCTCCGCTACCAGAAATCGGATGGTTTCAACCCATCGCACAGGGCTATGTAACTGGGCTTTCAGAACCTTGCGGATGGCCTCCGGGTCAGTGTGAACGGCCACATCCACATTGTGAACAACGGGGATGGCCGGGCGGTCGAAATGGGTGTCCGCAAGCCGCTTGCCAAGCTGTTCTGCAGCCGGTTTCATGAGGGCGCAGTGAGAAGGCACGCTGACCGGTAACAAAATGGCCCGTTTGGCACCCCGAATTTTGCAGGCTTCAATGGCTCGTTCCACCGCAGCCTTGTTTCCGGCTATCACCACCTGGCCCGGGGCATTGAAATTCACCGCCTCCACCACTTGGTCCTGAGATGCTTCGCCACAGGCATCACGCACTGCGGCATCTTCCAGGCCCAGGATCGCTGCCATGGCGCCGGTGCCCGCCGGCACCGCCTGTTGCATGGCTTGGCCGCGAAATTCCACCAGTTTCACGGCTGTCTGGAAATCCAAAGCACCCGCACACACCAGGGCCGTGTACTCTCCCAAGCTGTGACCTGCCATAAAAGCCGGGATAGGGCCATTCCGGGCCTGCCAGATGCGCCAAAGCGCTGTACCGGCCGTTAGCAATGCAGGCTGGGTCTGCTCAGTGGCGTTTAACCGCGCCTCGGGGCCTTGCTGCACGAGTGCCCACAAATCATAAGATAGATTCTTGGAAGCATCTGTAAATGTTTGTTTTACATTTGAATGTTTATCACTGAGAGTCGAGAGCATGCCCAAGGTCTGGGATCCCTGGCCAGGAAATATGACCGCGAATGCCATGAATGGCTACTCCCCTCAAAGCAAGTGATTATACCTTTCCCCGGTACTGGCTCTGCCCGGCCCGTTTGCGCCACCACAACTGCACCAGCATGCCCAAACCCAGGATCACGCCGGCACAGGTGCCGTAAAGATGGGCATCCACCACGACTGGGCCACCGGTGGTGGCTACCGATCCCGGCAGCGGACCCCACAGTTGTTCGTATGTGAGCTTCAGCACCAGGAATATGGCCAGCACCCAGCCGAGCCAGTCGCGCCGTGCCATCAACACCATCGCACCGCTAATCCAGAGGGTATTGAGGGCGCCTGAAATCCCCACGTACCAGCGTAAATCAGGGTCCCACAGCAACAGGCCTATTCCAACTCCCAGTGCACCCAGCACTATCAGCAGTGGACAGCGCCAACCGGGCAGTACGTCTTCAAACAGCAGCCACAGCAATACATAGCCCCCCAGGTCTTCCGCCACATGCCCCCATCCCAGATGCACGAAATTGCCCGTGAAAATCCGCCACACCTGGCCGTGCAAGACGGCCCAACGGTCGTAACGCAAGGCCGTACGTACCGGCTCGCCAGCAAAAGCCAGCAGCACGCAGGGCACGACGATGACCAGCACGGGCCACAGGCGCGGCATACTCCAAATGGAAGCACGGGAAAGCGGTGCAGTCATCGTCAAATGCGGCAATCCGTTGTTGTATGATTGGGTTTCTGACCTGAATCGCACTTTAACCCACTCTTTCAAGCAAATCAGCCATGCACACGCGCAAGCAATTTTCCGGTTTCACTCTCATTGAGGTGATGGTAGTGGTGGTCATCCTTGGCATCCTTGCTTCCATCATCGTGCCCAAGATCATGGACAAGCCCGATGAAGCGCGCATCGTCAAAGCCAAACAGGATATCCGTGCGGTGCAATCGGCGTTGGAAATGTACAAGCTCGATAACTATGTCTATCCCACCACCGATCAGGGTTTGCAGGCACTGGTGCAGAAACCGACCACCGATCCGGTGCCGCCGCACTGGAAACAATATCTGGATCGTCTGCCAGTGGATCCCTGGGATAACGCTTACCAATATTTGAACCCGGGTGTACACGGTACGATTGATGTCTGGTCGTATGGGCCGAAGGGTCCCTCCGGCAGCACCGGCAACAATAATGATGTGATCGGCAATTGGAATCTGGAAGGCAGCGGTAGCAATAACGGCGCCAACAGCAACGGCAGCGGTAACGGTAACGGCTGACGCTACCGGCACAGCACAAGGTGGCACTATGCCATCGCGTTCAAATGGATTCACGCTCGTCGAGATTCTGGTGGTGCTGGTCATCATCAGCATCATCAGTGCCGTCGCGGTCTTGTCGCTCGGTTCTCTCGGCAGGGATCCTCCCGCAAAACAGGCGGCCGAAAAACTGGCGGCACTTGCGGATCTGGTTTCGCAGCAAGCGGTGATGCGCGGTGAACAATATGGTCTGCGGATATCGCCGCACGGCTATGAGTTTCTGTTATATGACGGCGCCAAGTGGTCAACCGTGCAGGATGATGATTTGCTGCGTGCCCGGCAATTGGACGAGGCCGTTACCCTGTCCCTGCAATTGGAGGGCACGCCGGTCACTCTTCCAGTCAGTGACCAAAACAATGAAGGTGACGATGTCACCGATGACTCCGGCCAACCGAAGTTGAAACCCCAGATCATGCTGCTCTCCAGTGGCGAGATCACGCCATTCAAGATCACCGTAAGCGGCGCGGACAGCGCTATGTCGTATCTGGTAACGGGCGACCTGCAAAATGGCATCCAATTGATATCCCCGGACAAGAACGCCGGCTACTGAACATGCACGCTCCCGCCACGCGAGGATTCACGTTGATTGAAGTGCTGATCGCCCTGGCGGTGCTGGCGATCGGCATGATTGCCGTTATCAGCACCGCTGGAACCAGTACCCGTCAAGCCGCCGAATTGCGCGACGAAACCTTTGCCCATTGGGTAGCCATGAACGAACTGACCACTTTGCGGCTAGCACCCGCGTGGCCGGACATTGGCACCCAAAAAGGTACAGCCGAGATGGCGGGACAAAAATGGAATTGGCAGGCGACCGCCAGCACCACCTCCGATCCCGATTTGCTGCGAATAGATATAGATGTGAGCAGCGCGTTGGCACCGGCTGCCGTCATCACTGGTCTTACGGGATTTATGGGCAGGCCGCAGCCGCTGATACCTGGCCAACCTACATCTGGCGATTCCAACGGCAGCAGCACGCAGCAATGAACACGCGCATACGCGGCTTTACCCTGGTTGAACTTCTCGTAGCGGTAGCGATCTTTGCCGTGGTCGCTGCTCTCGCGTATGGAGGTTTGGACAGCGTCATCAGTCAGCGCGAGCAAACCACGGGCGTCATGAACCGTCTGCGGACGGTGCAACAGGCCATAAGCATTATGACGCGGGATTTCAGCCAATTGGATCCGCGGCAGGTACGCGATCCCTTGGGTGGCACGCTCCTCGCGGCCTTGATCAGCACTCCTCAGAATCTGCCGCCGGTAACGTTCACTCGCGGCGGCTGGAGCAATCCATTGGCGGACGTGCGCAGCACCGAGGAGCGGGTGGCCTATCAATTGGACGATGACAAGTTGCTGCGCCTGTCCTGGCCGGAGTTGGACAATGTGCCCCAAACTCAGCCAACAAAACAGGTATTGCTGACGCATGTAACGGCATTTGATTTGCGTTTCATGGATAGCACCGATCAATGGCAGGAGCAATGGCCGCCGCTGAATGCCACCGCCAGTGCCTATCTGGCGCAACTTCCCCTGGCGGTGGAAGTGGATATCACCCTTAAGGACTGGGGTCGCATCACGCGCATCATCGAAGTGGCATCGCCATGAAAATGCCGTCGCACCCAGCGCCGAAACAGCGCGGTGTCGCGTTATTGATCGCGTTGGTTATCATGGCCATCGCGGTGACGCTGTCCACCGGCATGATCTGGGACCGCGAACTGGATCTGCGCCGCACGGCCAATATCGTCCAAGGCGATCAGGCCACGGAATATGCCCTCGGCGCCGAGGCTTGGGCGGAGCAGATATTGCGGCGCGATTTCCAGTCCAATTCCAACACGACGGATCTGACCCAGGACTGGGCTCAACAGCTGCCACCGCTTCCGGTACAGGGTGGAACCATCATCGGGCATTTGCAGGATCTTCAGGGTCTGTTCAATGTCAACAATCTCGCCAGCAGCAACGTGGCCTACACAACGGGGGCCTTGGCACAATTTCAACGTTTGTTAGTCGTATTGAACCTGGATCCGGAAATCGCCAACGCCGTATCGGATTGGGTAAATCCAGGTGATCAGCCCCATTACCCGGGCGGCGCCAAGGATGAGTTTTACTCACGGCTGGATCCGCCCTATCTTACCGCCCAGCAACCGATGACCAGCATCAGCGAATTGCTGCTGGTGAACGGTGTTACCCCGCAGGTTTACGCGGCCCTCTTGCCTTATGTGTGCGCACTGCCTTTGCAGACACCTGGATCGCCGCCGGCTACCCCCATGACGCCCACGGCCATCAACATCAACACCGCCCCCGCTGCGGTGATTGCATCATTGAATACCGGCATCAGCATGGATGCGGCCGCGGCCGCGGTACAGACGCGAATGCAACAGCCCTTTCAATCGCTTGCTCAACTGACCCCGCTGCTGGGGAATATCGTCGTGGCGCCAGGCATACCCGCTCCGTTGCCGACCAGCAGTTATTTCCGGCTTACCGTCCAAGTGAAGATTGGCAGTACGCAGGTCACGCTGTACAGTTTGCTGTATCGCACCCGGAGCGGTGCCACCGTCGCCATCCGGCGCACTTTCGGAACCGTATGATTGAGATCCTGTTTTTGCGTATTCCCGATGCCGATCACCCGGCCAGTTGGCAGGTGGTGGATGCATTTGGCAACCGCATGGGCCAGCCGCGCAGCGGCACGCTCGCGGAGGCTGCCCCCTTTGCCGCTGGTCGGCGTCTACGCGTCGCCGTGCCCGGCTCTGAAGTGATGTTGCTGCATGCGGACATTCCGACCCACAATGTCCAAAAGATACTGCAAGCGGTACCTTTTGCACTGGAGGACAGACTCGCCGGGGATATCGAAACTCAACATTTCGCGGTTGGCGTCCGGGATACCCGTGGTTATCCTGTCGCAGTGATAGCTCGGGAGTGCATGCAGCGCTGGTTGCGGGAACTGACTGCGGCCGGTCTCAAACCAGATGAAATCGTACCGGAGGTGCAGACGCTGCCGGTGCGTGACCATACCTTGATTCTGGTGGCAGATGGCGCACGTTTGTTGGCGCGCTTCCCGGATGGCATGGCGATTGCCGGCGATGCCACCCTGATGCCGATGCTGATCCGGCGTCATTTGGCAGGACTCACCGAAGACGAACATTGCACGCATGCGCTTATCCATGCAGACAATGAAACTGCGGAGCAAGACATCAGCCAGTTGCTGACCGGCACGCCTCTCGAAATCTCATATAAATCACTGAATGGTGGCGCCATTGGCCTTATGGCCGCGACCGCGCAAACGGAACCAGCCATCAACCTGTTGCAGGGCGAGTTCGGTCTTCACAATAGCGTCACGGAGCACTGGCGTCGCTGGCGCGTGGCAGCCGTGTTATTGGGCACATTGGCACTGATTTTTATCGTGCAGCAAGTTGTGAGTGAATTCTCGCTCCGACACGAAGCGGCGATATTGCAAACGCAAGTGACTGCATTGTTTCATCAGGCGTTGCCGGATGTCACCCGGGTTGTGGAACCGCAAGTTCAGATGCAACAACGACTCAAGCGGCTCACTGGCGGCGGTGGAAGCACTGCCGGGCTGCTGGCCATGCTCGCGGCCGTAGGTACGGCTCTGCAATCACAAAGCGGCGTGCAAGTGCAGGGATTCAGCTATCACGGTGGCAGCTTGCAGTTGCAGATCCAGGCTTCCAGCATCCAGGCGCTCGATAATATGAAATCTGCGCTTGCGCAAAATTCCGCATTCCATGTGGACTTGGATTCGGTAAACGCCAGCGCCGGTCAGACCACGGGCCGTTTGACACTGGGCGGGAGCGGCGGATGAACAAGCTTGAACAATTGCGTCAGTGGTTCATGGCGCTGGAAAAACGCGAACGCTGGGTGCTGGGCGGCGGCGCCGTGATTCTGGTCATCTTCATCATTTATGCGGGCATCCTGTCACCCTACGTCAGTCACCGGCATGCGCTGACAGTGCGCGTGCAGGATCAGCGTGCGCTGCTGGCATGGATGCGTCCCGCTGCCAGCCGCATCGAGGCGCTGCGCGGGTCGCAACCAGCCGCTTTGCCGGGTGGCTCGCTGCTGAGCGCCATCAACAGCAGCGTAGCCAGCGCCGGGTTGAGCAACGCGCTACAACAGGCGCAACAGGCGAGCGATGGTTCCGTGCATGTGCAACTCAGCGGCGCGGATTTTGACAGTCTGGTGCTGTGGCTTGGCAGCCTGCATCGGACCTATGGTGTCGCGCCGAGCGATGTCACCGTGACGCGCGGCTCAGCCCCAGGGCTTGTGGATGCCAATCTCACGCTGCAAGGTGCCGCGCCATGAGGGTGCGCGCTTGGCGTTGGTGGCTGACGGGCATCATCGTGTATCTCGTTTTCCTGCTAGCTACTTTCCCCGCTGGTTATGCCGTTGCCTGGTTGCAGAAACGTGCACCGGATGTGCGGCTGACGGCCGTAACTGGCAGTGTCTGGTCGGGCGCCGCGCAGGATCTCATTTTGAAGGGCCGCTCCTGGGGTGCGTTGCAATGGCATTTCGACTGGCGCGCGCCTTTTTCAGGCCATCTGGGCTATAGCTTGCAACTACACAGCCCCGACCTGGACTTGCATGGACGCGTGGCGGGTGGCCGCGGTGATGAGTTGTTGCTGCAAGATCTGCGTGGCCAACTGGGCATCGCGCACCTGGCGCCATGGTTGCCGCTCCCACCCGGCAGTGTTGGCGGCACGCTCAAGATGCAACTGGCCCGCGTGGTTTTGGTGCACAGGCTGCCCACTCTGGCAGATGGCGTCGTAAGTTTGGTGAATGTGAACTTGCTCTGGCCCGAGTCCCTAGTGCTCGGAAGTTACCAATTGAAGCTGCAAAGCCAGGCGCACCAGCCCATACAGGGTAGCCTGATGGATACCAGCGGACCCCTGATATTGCAGGGCAGCGTCAGCCTGACGGCGGGTGGCCGTTATACGGTGCAGGGCACGCTGGTATCCCGTGATCCCACCAATGCTGCTCTCAACAACCTGCTGCACTATTTGCCGGTGAATAGCGCCGGCCAACATCCGTTCAGCTTCGATGGTCAATGGCCTGTAGGACCTGAATAATAAAATATTTATATTTCATAATGTTATATAAATTTTCTCGATAATATCTGCAGATATTTTCGATAATACCCACCCGCGATCAGGAAATTGCTCTACCTGGTACAGCATGGCTGCCATGCCAATCCAGGCTGTTTTATGGTCAAATCATCATCATGAAAGCAGAACCTGCCATCAGTCCCACGCCAGCCGGTGTGTTTCGCTTGCTCACGGAACCAGTGGCCGGTGTAGTTGGCCAGGATTTTTTCCGCCACGCAGTCCGCACGCTGGCCGTGTCGCTGGATGCGGAATACGCCTTCATCACCACGCGCAAACCGGAGGATGTCAGTCGTCTGGTGCTGGTGGCCGGCTGGCACGTGAACCGTGCCGCAGCAGGCGGCAGTGAATTGCTGCTGGATGGCACTCCCGCCGCCCGCACCCTGCTTGACGGCCAGTTGTGGCACGAAGACGGGGTTGCCGCCGAATATCCCAAGGATCGCTGGTTGTGCAAGCACGGTGTACGCGCTTACTGCGCGGTGGTTATTCCCGGCTTGGATGGCCGCGCTATTGGGCATCTCGGCATCATGTCGCGGCAAGCGTTCCAGGCAACCGATGAGCTGTTTGCGACACTGCGTGGCTTGGCCGTGCGCGCCGCCGCCGAACTGCGCCGTCGGCGTCTCGATGATATTCAGCGCTTGGCCTCGACGAAATTGGCTGCCAGCTTCCGGATCGCACCGGATATCATCGGCGTGCTGGATTTGGAGAACCTGCAGTTGACCGACATCTGCCCGGCGGTGGAAAACCGTTTGGGATACAGTCCGGCCGAATTGATAGGCCGCAACGTCGGTGAACTCGAAATATTGGGAAGCGCTCAGGAACGTGACCAGATTCTGCAGGAGCTGAAAGCGGGTGGCCGCATCATCAATACCGGTGTAGGGCTGCGCACACGCACGGGGGATATCCGCCATGGCTCATTGTCTGCCGAGATCATGGAATTTGATCAACGCCGGCATTCCGTTTTCAGCATTGTGGAGGATACCGAGCATCGCCAGGATCCCGGTCAGGCTGCGCCGCAAACCAATGTCATTGGCGATATGGAAAGGAAATACCGCACTTTTTTCGAGAATGCCAGCGAAGGCATCTATCAATACACAACCGATGGCCGCGTGGTTGGCGCCAACCCTGCCCTGGCTCGTATTCTTGGTTACAGCACACCAGAAGAAATAATCGAGGCCAAGCTGAATATCGCATCTCGCGTATATGTGCGCTCTGAGCAACGCGCTGAATTGCTGCGCCGTCTCGAAGATTACGGACTCTACACCGACCAGGAATTTCAAGTCTTCCGCAAGGACGGCACGACTATCTGGGTTTGTGACAATGCACGCGCTGTCAAGGACGAGAACGGGCATACGCAATACTACGAAGGTACACTTCAGGATATCACTGGACGCAAGCGCGCCGAAGAGGCGCTGGTACGTTCCGAGGAAAAGTACCGGACACTGGTGGATATGAGCCAGGATGGCGTTTTCCTGAGTCAGGCTGGCAAGTACGCGTATGTCAATCGTGCCTTCGCTTACATGCTTGGCTACGAGCCCGAGGAAATGGCAGGTATGGCTGTCACCGACATTGTGCTCACGTCAAACGGAAAACTTGCCGAGCAGATCGCGACGGATACGGTCAGCCATCGCGGTATTGAACCCCATGAGATGCACTTGCGTTGTAAGGATGTCAATAATCAAGTGACGGCATCGGTCACCGTGAGCCGGATTTCCTGGCGTGGACGCCCGGCTTCCATGGGTACAGTTCGCGACGTTACCGAGCACAAGAAGGCCGAACAGGAATTGGTGCACAGCGCCTATCACGATGCGCTGACGGGGCTGCCGAATCGGACTTTTTTCATGGATCGACTGCGTCAATCACTGGAACACAACAGCAAGCGCGACACGGATCGTTTCGCGGTGCTGTTTCTTGATCTGGACCGCTTCAAGCTGATTAACGACAGTCTTGGACACAGTTTTGGTGACCGCCTGCTGGTCGCAATCGCCAAACGTTTGCGCACTTGCCTGCGGCCGGCCGACCTGATTGCCCGGCATGGTGGCGACGAATTTACCATCCTGCTTGAACGCGTGCAGGGACTGGATGAGGCTACCACGGTGGCTGACCGCATCCATGAAGAGCTGGCGCGTGCCTTCACGGTGAATGGCCGGGATATATTTTCCACTGCCAGCATCGGCATCGTCATCAGCGCGCCCCATTATCAGCACCCGGATGAGTTGCTGCGTGATGCGGATACGGCCATGTATCGCGCCAAAGCAGCCGGCAAAGCCGGCTATGTGGTGTTCGATGACGCCATGCACGAGCATGTGAAGGCCAATCTCAAGCTGGAGACTGAGCTACGCCACGCACTGCAACGCAATGAATTCCGCGTGTATTTTCAGCCGGTGCTGGAACTTGCCACCGCTCGCCTCACCGGTTTTGAGGCGCTGGTTCGCTGGGCACACCCCGAACGTGGCCTGCTCACACCGGAACATTTCCTGAGCGTCGCCGAGGAAACCGGACTCATCATGCCGCTGGGTTGGTGGGTAATGGAAACTGCCTGTGGACAACTTTCACAATGGCGCAAGCGCTACAAGCACCTTGATGAAAATCTTTCTATCAGCGTCAATATAGCCAACCGTCAATTTGGCCACTGGGTGCTCCCGCAGCGCGTCGCGCGGGTACTCGATATGACGGGAATTCCGGCAAAAAATCTATGCCTTGAAATCACTGAAACGGTATTCATGGACAATCCGAAACTGGCGGTTGAAACCATAGATCGCTTGAGGACAATTGGAGTGAATTTGCAGATGGATGATTTCGGCACCGGCTACTCGTCCCTGAGTGCATTACGGACATTCAAACTGGATACGTTGAAGATTGATCGTTCCTTCATCAAGGACATCGAGCACAACCGCAGTGATCGGGCCATCGTGCGCACCATCACTGTGCTTGCCGCCGATTTGGGTATGGACGTTGTAGCGGAAGGCATCGAGAATTCGCGTCAATTGGAATTGTTACGGGCTTTGGGATGCCGCCGCGGTCAGGGTTATCATTTTTCAAAGCCATTCGCCTTGAATGAGGTGGAGCGTTATCTTGCTGCGCTGGCGCCACCGAAGACATAAATATCGCAGTCACACCAGCATAAAACCGGTTGTTTGCAGAGCCGCTGCGCCCCGACTTCGCACGTGCATCGCAAAGTTCCAATACACATGGCAACGGTCACAGGATGGTTGTCAAGGCCAGCAGCCATTTTGGCCAATGGACGCCGGTTATTCCCATCCAAACAAGCACGATAGTTATCAGAACTGCAATACAAAATACTACTATGCCCCAACGTTGGGCACGTTTGCTACCGGGGGTGGAAGTTTCTATTTTCACTCAGCTACGGGATTGTGACATTCTGAAATCGGACTCGTTGCCGAATCAAACCCCCACATTTGGCGTGCATTCCAGATACACAGGAACAGATATTAGGGCCGTAAAAGAATTTGGTCGGGGCGAGAGGATTTGAACCTCCGACCACTTGCACCCCATGCAAGTGCGCTACCAGGCTGCGCTACGCCCCGGATGCTGCTGGACGCCGAAGCGCCATCAGGCTAACAATTGGCAATGATACTCGATGAATTGGGTGTGCGGAACCCGCGGTCTTGTCTGGAGAGGACGTTTAGCGTTTAAGGATCTGCAAAAGATCTTCCAGTTCTACCCGTAGCTGATGGACGATCTGCTGGCTTTGCGAGACATCCTGCTTGGCGGTATCGCTGGAGAGTTGTTGGCGTGCACCGCCGATAGTAAAACCCTGCTCGTAGAGCAGGCTGCGGATCTGACGAATCACCAATACGTCATGGCGTTGGTAGTAACGGCGATTGCCGCGGCGCTTGACGGGTTTGAGTTGCGGAAATTCCTGTTCCCAATAGCGCAACACATGCGGCTTCACTCCGCATAAATCGCTGACTTCGCCGATGGTGAAGTAACGCTTGCCCGGGATCGGCGGGAGCTCGCTATTGTTCCCGGCTTCCAGCATATGCCTCTACCCTCGTTTTGAGCTTCTGTCCCGGCCGGAAGGTGACTACCCGTCGGGCCGTGATGGGGATTTCCTCCCCGGTTTTGGGATTACGGCCCGGCCGCTGGTTTTTGCTCCGCAAGTCAAAATTGCCGAAGCCCGACAGCTTGACCTGCCCCCCCCCAGCCAGCGCCAGGCGGATTTCTTCGAAAAAGAGGTCCACAAGCTCTTTCGCTTCCCGCTTGTTGAGCCCCAGCTCCTCAAACAAGGCCTCGGCCATTTCCGCCTTGGTCAGCGCCATGTTCAATCTCTTATTGTTGCACCCAATTCATACTGCAGTCGCTCGACTACTCGGGACATGATTGCGTCAGCAGCTTCGTCGGTTAGCGTGCGCGAAGAGTCTTGTAAAATCAAGCCTAAAGCCACACTTTTTCGTCCAGAATCTATGCCGGGTCCGCGATATATGTCAAATATGCGCACTTCCTGGAGTGAATTGGGTGCTGAGGCGCACACACAGTCGCGCAAGGTCTCAACCAAGATATCTTCATTGACGATTACGGCCAGATCCCGGCGCACCGAGGGATAACGGGAAACAGGGGAAAAAACCGGCACCGGGATTTCGGACAGTGCATCTCGATCCAGCTCAAATAGCACGACCGGTTTCGGCAACCCCATTTGTCTTATCAGCTCGGGATGCAGCTCGCCCAGCCATCCCAGATGCCGATCTCCGGATCGGATCGCAGCCGACCGTCCCGGATGCAATGCCGGATGGCTGGCAGGGACGAATTGCGGCTGCCGGCTCGCGATGGCCAACAACGCTTCGGTGTCCGACTTTACATCCTCAAATCTAGCCGGCCGTGAAGGCAGGCCCCACTGTTCTGGCTCCACCGCTCCAAATGCAAGACCCGCAACAATATTTTGTTCTTTAATATCATTATCTTGCCGTATATATATCCTGCTGAACTCGAATATACGCATACGCTCCTGTTGGCGGTTGATGTTGTAGTTCAAGGTTTGCAGCAGGCTTGACCAAAGGGACCGGCGCAGGCGCACAAGCTCGGTGGACAATGGGTTCTCAAGCTCCAATACCGCGCCCTCACCCGCCAGCCAGGTATCCAGTAATTGCGGCACAAAACTGTAGGTCACCACCTCGCTGTAGCCCCGTTGCACCAGCACCTCCCGCAGCCGTACTGGACTAAGCCGGGACTCGCTCGCTTTTCCGGGTTGTAGCGTTCCCGGCAAGGGAATGGCGGGTATGCGGTCGAACCCATGTATACGCGCTACCTCTTCGATCAAATCCTCTTCCAGGCTGAGGTCGAAGCGGAAACTGGGCGGGCTGACCCGCCAGGCCTTCGTCTGAAGCTTAACGTTCATGCCTAATAGCTTGAGGATTCCGGTTACCTCCCGATCTGATATCCGTATGCCCAACAACCGCACAAGTCGTTCCGACCGCAGACGGATTGAGGGTCGTGCCGGCAGATAGGCCGCGGTACGGGCCTCCGACACCGGGCCCGGTTGCCCGCCGGCAATGCTTAATAACAGCGCTGTGGCCCGTTCCAGGGCGCGACGGGGCAATGCTGGATCCACACCGCGTTCAAACCGGTGTGAAGCCTCGGTAATCAAGCCGAAACGCTGTGCCCGGCCCTGAATGGCCCGGGGCGAGAAGAACGCGCTTTCCAGAAAGACATCCGTGGTATCGGGTGATACGCCCGACTCATCGCCACCCATGATCCCGGCGAGTGCTTTGATCTTTTCACGGTCTGCAATCACCAACACATCTTTGGATAACCCGATCCGCCGCCCATCCAGCAGTGTAAGTGTCTCGCCCTCGCGAGCCCATCGCACGACGATACCGCCGCGGAGCTGACGCAGGTCAAATCCGTGCATGGGCTGACCTAACTCCAACATCACGTAATTGGTGACATCCACCACCGGATGAATGGCACGCAAACCCGCACGCCGCAAGCGCTCGGTCAGCCATACAGGGCTTGCTGCGTTCATGCGCAGTCCTCGTATGATTCGTCCTGCGTACACTGGACAAGCTTGGGGCGCTTTGGTCGAGATCGGCAATCGGACATCGCAGCCCGCCTTGATCGTATGCATCCGCGGCGACTTGAATTTGATGCGGTTAATGCAAGCCACTTCGCGGGCAATACCGGCAATGCTCAGGCAATCGCCGCGGTTGGGCGTTAGCTTCAGTTCCATCACCTGGTCGGGCAGACCGAGATAATCTGCCAGCGGCATTCCCACTGGGGCGTCGCTTGGTAACGCCATGATGCCGCTAGCGTCATCCGATAAACCCAGCTCCTGTGCTGAACAAAGCATGCCTTGGGAATTTACGCCGTGGAGCTTGACGGGGTCTATTTTCCTGTCATTCGGCAGGACCGCGCCTATTAACGCCAGTGGCGCGCGCATGCCGGCGCGCACATTCGGTGCGCCACAAACGATTTGCAGCCTGGCCTTGCCGCTTTCTACACTGCAAATCGTAAGTTTACCTGCGTCTGGGTGGGGCTTTACTTCGGTTACATTACCAATCACCACCTGCGTAAAATCTGCCGGGCTGGTGGTGAGAGATTCCACTTCGAGGCCGGCAAAGGTCAACTGCTCTGCCAGATGTTCAGCGGTTACCGGAGTATCCACCCATTCACGCAGCCAGGCTTCACTGATTTTCATCTGATGGCCCGCAGCTCAGTGAAATTGCGCCAGAAAGCGCAGATCATTTTCGAAGAACAGGCGCAGATCGGTAATACCGTAGCGCAGCATGGCAAGTCGTTCCACGCCCATGCCGAAGGCGTAGCCGTTCCAGTGCTTGCTGTCGATGCCCACCTGTGCAAATACCTGTGGGTGCACCATGCCGCATCCGAGCACCTCCAGCCAACCGGCGTTACTGCATACGCGGCAACCAGCGCCGTGACACGTGACGCACTCAATATCCATTTCTGCCGAGGGTTCCGTAAATGGAAAGTATGAGGGTCGGAAGCGTACTTTGGTATCTGCTTCAAAGAAAGCCCATAAAAATTCCGTGAGCATACTCTTCAGGTTTGCCATGCTCACGTCTTTGTCCACCAGCAAGCCTTCGACTTGATGGAACATGGGCGCATGCGTGAGATCGGAATCCCTGCGATAGACGCGCCCTGGCGCAATAATGCGCAACGGCGGCTTTTGGCTTTTCATCACCCGTACTTGCACCGGTGAAGTATGGGTACGCAACAACTGGCCGGTTTTGAGATAGAACGTATCCTGCATCGCGCGTGCCGGATGGTGTTCCGGAATGTTGAGGGCCTGGAAATTATGAAAATCGTCCTCGATTTCAGGTCCTTCAGCGACTTCAAAGCCAGCGGCGCGGAAGATCGTCTCAATGCGTTCCAGCGTACGCGTCAAGGGATGAATGGTGCCGGGATGCTGGCCGCGGCCCGGCAAGGTTACATCCAGCGTCTGGCTGGCCAGTTGTGCAGTGAGTTCAGCTTGCTCCAACACAGTCTTGCGGCCCTCAATGGCCGAGCTGACAATTTCCTTGACTTGATTGATCCATTGACCGGCGGCGCGCCGCTCACCCTCGGGCAGACTGCCCAGGGATTTGAGCTGCTCGGTGATGATGCCTTTCTTGCCCAGATATCTGACCCGCACGGCGTCGAGCGCCGGCAGTGAGTTACATGCGGCGATTTCGGTCTCGGCCTGCGGGACAAGAGCGTCCAAGTTGTTCAAACCAGTCCCTATGTGCGTATCGTCATATGAAAATGACAAGGGGAAAGACAGACACTGCCTTTCCCCTCGTGTGCTCATAAATGCTCAGTGTGGCAGTGTCTTGCGCCACAGGTCGCTTATGCCAAACTGGCCTTGGCCTTTTCAGCAAGTGCGGAGAAAGCGGGCTTGTCAAACACCGCAATATCGGCCAGCACCTTGCGATCCAGTTCAATCTGAGCTCGCTTGAGGCCATTCATGAAACGGCTGTAGGACAAACCATTGAGTCGTGCCGCGGCATTGATGCGTGCCACCCACAGGGCACGGAATTCGCGTTTCTTGCTGCGGCGATCGCGGAAGGCATATTGCCCTGCCTTCATCACCGCCTGCTTGGCAGCCTTGATGGTCTTGCGACGGGCGTTGTAATAGCCTTTGGCGCGACCCAGCGTCTTCTTGTGTTTGGCGCGACTGGTAACGGAACGTTTAACGCGTGCCATGTCGGTATCCTCCTGTTATGACCAAGGCAGCATCTGCTTCACGCGGTAGTGGTCTTGTGCGACCACCATGTCACCGCCGCGAAGCTGACGCTTGCGCTTGGAACTTTTCTTGGTGAGGATGTGGCGCTTATGAGAATTGCCACGCTTGTACTTGCCGCTGGCGGTGGCGCGAAAGCGCTTGGCCGCGGCGCGGTTGGTCTTCAACTTTGGCATTGCCGTAACTCCTGAGTTGCATTTTTTATAGGGTCTGGCCCCGCTCGCGCGGCGTTGGGTCGTGCCAGGCGGCGGAACAGCGAACTGTTCCGCTTTTACTTCAGTTCCTCAACAGGGAACTTATTTTCTCTTGGGCGACAACACCATGACGAGCTGCCTGCCTTCGAGTCTTGGATATTGCTCCACCTGGGCCTGCTCGCTGAGATCGCCCTTGATGCGATCAATCAGCCCCGAACCCAGTTCCTGGTGAAGCATTTCGCGGCCGCGGAAACGTACCGTCACCTTGGCCTTGTCGCCTTCTGACAAAAAGCGCGTCAGATTGCGAAGCTTGATCTTGTAATCGCCCTCATCAGTCGTAGGGCGAAACTTCACTTCCTTGACCTGAATCTGTTTCTGCTTTTTCCGCGCAGTCTGCTGCTTCTTGTTCTGTTCAAACAGATACTTGCCGTAATCCATCACCCGGCATACCGGCGGTTCCGCCGTGGGGGATACTTCCACGAGATCCGCCCCCGCCTCCAAGGCATATTGGATGGCCTCGCGCGTATTCATGATACCGATCTGCTGGTCGTTCGGGCCGATGACCCGAACTTTTGGCGCCGTGATCTCCCCGTTGCGCCGGGCGCGCTTTTCAGAACTGATTAGATGATCCTCCAAAAATAAACCCGAACCCGCCAAGTCTTGATTCCATACCGGCGGCGTTCAGGTTGATACTCCGCGACGGCTTGCCTCGGCAGCAAGTTGCTGGGCAAAAGCCTCGATGCCAAGGCTTCCCATATCCTTGCCGTCACGGGTACGAACCGCCACGGAACCTGTTTCCTGCTCCCGATCGCCCACTACCAGAAGATAGGGGACGCGCTGGAGTGTGTGCTCGCGAATTTTATAGCCGATCTTCTCATTTCTCAAGTCCGAATCGGTGCGAAGCCCCTGATTTTTCAAGGTTTCAGCTACTTTTCGAGCGTAGTCGTTCTGCCGGTCGGTAATGGTCAGCACCACCGCCTGTAGCGGTGCCAGCCAGGCAGGAAAGCGGCCGGCATGGTGCTCAATGAGGATACCTAGAAAACGCTCCATGGACCCCACGATGGCCCGATGCAACATCACTGGCACATGTTTGGCGCCATCTTCGCCGATGTATCCCGCGCCCAGACGCCCGGGCATGGAAAAATCCACCTGCATGGTGCCCACCTGCCAGGCGCGGCCGATCGAATCCCGCATGTGGTACTCGATCTTGGGTCCATAGAAGGCGCCCTCCCCCGGCAGATCCTGCCACTCGACCCCGCAGACCTGTAGCGCCGCACGCAGGGCAGCTTCCGATTTATCCCAAACCGCATCCGACCCGATGCGCTTGTCCGGGCTCGGGCGCAGTGCGAGCTTCAAACCGATATCACTGAATCCGAAATCGGCATACACCTGCATGGCCTGGCGGTGAAAAGCCACCACTTCGCTTTCAATCTGGTCTTCGGTGCAGAAAATGTGGCCGTCGTCCTGCACGAAACCGCGCACCCGCATCAGCCCGTGCAAAGCTCCGGACGGTTCATTGCGCGTGCAGGAGCCGAATTCACCGAAGCGGATCGGCAGCTCACGGTAACTGTGCAGGCCGTGGTTATAGAGCAAAACATGTCCGGGGCAGTTCATGGGCTTGAGGGCGTAATCGCGGTTCTCCGAAGCAGTCACGAACATATTTTCGCGATAGTTTTGCCAGTGGCCGGTTTTCTCCCACAGGCTCTTGTCCAATATCTGCGGACAACGCACTTCTTGGTAACCGTTGTCGCGATAAACACCACGCAGGTACTCCTCAACGACTTGCCAAATCGCCCAGCCTTTTGCATGCCAGAACACCAGCCCGGGGGCTTCTTCCTGCATGTGAAACAGGTCCAGCTCGCGGCCGAGCCGGCGGTGGTCGCGTTTCTCCGCCTCTTCGATGCGTATCAGGTATGCCTGCAGAGCCTTCTTGTCGGCCCAGGCAGTGCCATAAATGCGTTGCAGCATCTCGTTGCGTGAATCGCCACGCCAGTAGGCGCCTGCCACTTTTGTCAAATGGAATGCCTTGAGTTTGCCAGTGGACGGCACATGCGGTCCGCGGCAAAGGTCGATGAAATCCCCTTGGCCGTACAGTGAAATTTCCTGGTTGGCGGGAATGCTCGCGATGATTTCCGCCTTGTATTTTTCGCCCATGCCGCGAAACAACTTCACAGCTTCATCTCGCGGCATCACGCTGCGGGTCACCGGCTGATCTTTCGCGGCGAGCTCCTGCATGCATTCCTCGATGGCGGCCATATCTTCTTCGGTAAACGGCCGTTTGTAAGCGAAGTCGTAATAAAAGCCGTCCTCTATCACCGGGCCGATGGTAACCTGTGCATCGGGGAACAACTGCTTGACTGCTTGAGCCAGAAGATGCGCGGTGGAATGCCGGATAACCTCCAAGCCGTCCGCATCCTTGTCCGTAACGATGTTCAGTTTGACGTCATGCTTGATGGGATACGAAGTATCCACGAGCTTACCGTCCACTTTGCCGGCGAGCGCCGCCTTGGCAAGACCGGGACCGATGCTGGCAGCCACTTCGGCCACCGTCACCGGATGATCGTAATTTTTACGGGAACCGTCGGGAAGCGTGATGGCAGGCATAGGCTATATCTCAACAGTGGCGGCCGATACCAAGGGTCGCATGTATTTTCAAAATGGTAGGCGCGATTGGACTCGAACCAACGACCCCCACCATGTCAAGGTGGTGCTCTAACCAGCTGAGCTACGCGCCTACGGATTTGCAAACGATACCGGAATGATTTCAAACCGGCAAGGTTTCAGCCAGTCTTGAGCTCCGGCAGACCCATGTCTATTTCCTGAATACGGTGGATTTCGTCACGCAGCCGCGCAGCCTGCTCGAACTCCAGCTCACGGGCGTGCTTGTGCATCTGTTGTTCCAATTTCTTGATTATCTGCAACCGTCTCTCTGGTGCCATGACCGTATATTTCGCACGTTCCTCCGCCACCTTGAGATAGCTACCGCGCGTTCCGGCCGCCATGAAACGCGCACCTTCCATGATATCTGCCACGGCTTTGCGGATGCCCACGGGGGTAATTCCGTGCTTTAGGTTGTATGCCATCTGTTTGGCTCGACGACGGTCGGTCTCAGCCATGGCCCGCTGCATGGAACCGGTCATGTGCTCGGCATACAGAATGGCTTTACCGTTCACGTTGCGGGCCGCACGTCCCATAGTCTGGATAAGCGAGCCTTCGGAACGCAGGAAACCCTCCTTGTCCGCATCCAGAATCGCCACCAGCGATACTTCCGGTAGATCCAGTCCTTCGCGCAACAGGTTGATGCCAACCAGCACATCGAATTCACCCAGGCGCAGGTCGCGGATGATTTCCGTGCGCTCCACGGTCTCGATATCGGAATGCAGATAGCGCACCCGCGTACCATGCTCCGCCAAGTATTCCGTCAGATCTTCGGCCATGCGTTTGGTGAGGGTGGTTACCAGCACACGCTCGTTATGAGCTACCCGCAGGCGCACTTCCGAAAGCAGGTCATCTACCTGGGTGCGGGCCGGGCGCACTTCCACCTCCGGATCCACCAAGCCTGTGGGCCGCACTACCTGTTCCGCCGTCTGGTCCGACAGGCGCTTCTCAAACGGCCCCGGCGTTGCAGACACGAAAATCATTTGCGGCGCGCGCGTCTCCCATTCCTCGAATTTGAGTGGCCGGTTATCGAGCGCCGAAGGCAGACGGAAGCCGTATTCCACCAGGGTTTCCTTGCGCGAGCGGTCGCCGCGGTACATGCCGCCCAGTTGCGGGATGGTGACGTGGCTTTCGTCCACCACCAGCATGGCATTTGGCGGCAGATAATCGAACAAGGTGGGTGGCGGTTCACCAGTCTTGCGGCCTGACAGATGGCGCGAATAATTCTCAATGCCGCTGCAGTAACCCACTTCTGCCATCATTTCAATATCGAACAAAGTGCGCTGCTCCAGGCGCTGTGCTTCCACCAGCTTATTGGCCTTGCGCAGCTCCGCCAGCCGTTGTTTCAGCTCAAGCTTGATGTTGTCCACGGCCTGCAACAGGTTGCTGCGCGGCGTCACGTAATGACTGCTTGGGAATACCGTGAAGCGCGGTACCGCGCGTGCCAGAGCGCCGGTGAGCGGGTCGAACAGATTCAAGGCGGTTACCTCATCGTCGAACAGCTCCAGCCGCAAGGCCTCGCGATCGGATTCCGCCGGAAAAATATCAATCACTTCACCACGCACCCGGTAGGTGCCGGGCGTGAGTTCCAATTCATTGCGGGTGTACTGCATTTCCGCCAAGCGCCTGAGAATCTGCCGCTGATCCACGCGATCACCGCGCGACAGATGCAGCACCATGCTTAGATAAGCCTGCGGGTCTCCCAAGCCGTAAATGGCGGACACGGTCGCCACGATGATGCTGTCCGGCCGCTCCAACAGCGCTTTGGTGGCCGACAGGCGCATCTGCTCGATGTGGTCGTTGATGGAAGAATCTTTCTCTATATAAGTATCGGTGGAAGGCACATAGGCTTCCGGCTGGTAGTAGTCGTAATACGACACGAAATATTCCACGGCATTGTCTGGGAAATACACCTTGAACTCGCCATAGAGCTGCGCGGCCAGGGTCTTGTTGGGCGCCAGCACCAGCGTGGGCCGTTGCAGGTTTTGAATAACATTGGCAATGCTGAACGTCTTGCCGGAGCCGGTGACGCCCAGCAAGGTCTGCCGCGCGAGTCCGCTGCGCAATCCTTCGGTAAGGGCATGAATGGCTTCGGGTTGATCGCCCGCGGGCTGATAATCCGCCGCCAGTCTGAACGCATCGCTCATTGGTAATTCCGGAGGGCTTTCCTTATCATGATAGCGTCTTGCATCCCCGCATGGAGTCTTTCGTGAGCATCGTGCTATCCGAGCGCGTCCAGCGCCTGCAGCCGTCTTCGACGCTGGCCGTGAGTGCCCGCGCCGCCGAACTCAAGGCCAAGGGCGAAGACATCATCAGCCTCGGGGCCGGCGAACCGGATTTCGATACGCCGGAACATATAAAGGAGGCGGCCATCCGTGCAATCCGTGCCGGCCAGACCAAATACACCGCCGTGGATGGCACACCTGCCCTGAAACGCGCCATCATCGAAAAATTCCGCCGCGACAACGGCCTTGAGTACCAGCCCAACCAGATTCTGGTGTCGTGTGGGGGCAAACAGAGTTTTTTCAACCTCTGCCAGGCGCTCCTTGATTCGGGCGACGAAGTCATCATCCCGGCGCCGTACTGGGTGTCGTACCCGGAGATCGTGCAGATTGCCGGCGCCACGCCGGTCATCGTGTCGGCAGGCGCGGAACAGCGCTACAAAATCACACCCGCCCAACTCAATCGTGCCATCACGGCTCGCACGCGGCTGCTGGTCATCAATAGCCCCTCGAATCCCACTGGCATCGCCTACAGCCGTGCCGAACTCGGCGCTTTCGCCGAGGTATTACGGGCCCATCCTCAGGTGCTGGTTGCCACGGATGATATGTACGAGCATTTTCAGTGGCGGGGTGGACCCTTTTGCAACATTCTCATGGCGGCCCCGGATCTCTATGACCGCACCATGGTGCTGAATGGTGTTTCCAAAGCCTATGCCATGACCGGCTGGCGCATTGGCTATGCCGGCGGCCCCGCGCACCTGATCAAGGCCATGACCAACGTGCAATCCCAAAGCACCTCCAATCCGGCGTCCATCTCCCAGGCAGCGGCGGAAGCGGCGCTGACCGGAGACCAGGAATGCGTACGTGTCATGTGCCACGCTTTTCATGAACGCCATACATTTGTCTATGACTTGCTGCACACGATGCCCGGCGTACTGGTACTACCTGCCGACGGCACGTTCTACTCCTTTCCGGATTTCTCCCAAGTCATCGCGCGCTTGAAACTCAAGGACGACAATGCCTTGAGCGAGCGCTTACTGACGGATGCCGGTATTGCCCTGGTGGCGGGCTCATCCTTCGGTGCTTCCGGCCATCTGCGGCTGTCTTTTGCCACCAGCATGCAAAATCTGCAAATCGCGATGGCCCGCTTACAGGCTTTCCTCAAGAAGTCGTGGGGTTGAGCCCGGCTTTTTATTGACCCTCTGAACGGGCTTCTTTACCATAGGCGCCATTCCGATGTCGTTCCCCGGTAGCTCAGTTGGTAGAGCGACGGACTGTTAATCCGTTGGTCGCTGGTTCGAGTCCGGCCCGGGGAGCCAAAATTCTTCAATTCAAATCGGCATGACCGGGTATTTCCGGAGAATGCCTGTCACTTGAACGGCTTCCGGATAAAATCTGCGCATGGCGCAAAGTCCGAAAATCGCGGTCATCATCCTGAATTTCAATTCAGCGATACACACCTTGCGTTGTGTGGATTCCATATATAAGCACGCCGCGGAATTGTTAAACGTCACGTTGGTGGTGGTTGATAACCACTCTGAACCGGTTGACAAGGATAGGTTGACGCCACTCGCGGCCAAAAACGTAACGCTCATTTATTCGGACAAAAATCTCGGCTTTTCCGGCGGCATGATGCTGGGAGCGCGCAGCATTGAAGCGGAATACTATTTTTTTCTGAACAACGATTGCGAATTCCAGAACGACGTGCTCGTGACCCTCAGCCATTTCATGGAAGCTGACGCACGAGTTGCCCTCTGCAGCGGCAGCATGTTCGATACCAACGGGCAGCCACGTACGAGTTTCAATTATTTTCCATCGTTAGCACTCACGTTGTTTGGCAGTGGACTGCTGCGCCTGTTACATCCGAACCGCTATCCCAATCGGCGCAAGCAATATACCCGGCCGGTTCCGGTGGATGTGGTCACCGGAGCGGCGATGTTCGTGCGTGGGACGGTGCTCTGGAAGTTGGGCGGGCTGGATACTGGTTACTTTTTATACTGTGAGGAGGAAGATTTTGCCCTGCGCATCAGAAAAGCCGGATGGAGAATTTATCTCGTGCCTCAAGCCAGAATCATGCACATCGGCGGTGCCAGTTCATCGGATTCAGAATTGCGGCCAGCCTTGCGGCGCGAATTTTACATCAGCTTCTTCCGTTATCTGCGTCTGCATCACGGCTCGGGATATGCCTTGATATTCAGGCTACTGATTGCTGTGAAGATGTTGCGGCGTGCCATTACAGGCAAGATGAAATTCAACC
>JBAVYM010000061.1:0-13312 GCA_049698775.1 Gammaproteobacteria bacterium | reverse complement strand
CATGCCACTGCGGGACTGGAAGGCTGCCCTGAATAGATTTACCATCCAATATGAAGAGCGGATGCCACAGCACTAAGAAATGAAACCAAAACCAAACCCGAATACACAAAATCTAAGACACCCTCCCTGCCATACGTAGACGGCAATCAGGAATCGGCGCGGACTTCGCGTTCCATGGCCTCGAAGCCGGCATGCCGCACATCCTTGCCCTGCACCAGGTACACCACATATTCGCAGATGTTGGTGGCGTGATCGCCAATGCGCTCCAGCGCACGTGCCGACCACATCACGTCCAACACCTGGCGGATGGAATGTGGGTCTTCCATCATGAAGGTGATGGACTGACGGGAAAGTGCTTCGTATTCGTCATCCACACGCGCGTCCTCGCGCGCCACCCGCACTGCGGCTTCCGCGTCCATGCGCGCGAAGGCGTCGAGCGCGTCATGCACCATGCCCTGCACATGACTGCCCAGATGTTGCAAGGCCAGGTAACGGTCACCGGGCCGTTCGGTCTCAGCCAGCCGTGCCGCCAAGCGTCCGATCTTTTCGGCTTCGTCGCCGATGCGTTCCAGGTCGGTGATGGTCTTGATGATGGCGAGAATCAGGCGCAAATCACTGGCCGCCGGCTGGCGGCGCGCCAGAATCCTGTTGCATTCCTCGTCAATCGCCACTTCCATCTGGTTGACCTTGTAATCCTGCTGCTCGATGCTGCGGCCCAACTCGCTGTCGCCTGCGGTCAAGGCGCGCAGCGCATCCGCAATCTGCTGCTCCACCAGTCCGCCCATGGCGAGCACGCGGTTGCGGATACTCTCCAGCTCCTCGTTGAACTTCTGGGAAATGTGGTGAGTGAGATTCAGCTTGTCCATGCAAGTTCCTCGGGGACGTTTACGAAAACAGTATACGCAAGCGGCTGAACAAACGCATGATTCAGCCCGTACTCGCTTTGCCGGTTGTGCGGCTGACGCGTTCCCGGTCAAACCGGCAGGTGAAGCGGCTGCCGCGGCCGGGTTCGCTTTCAATGCTCAAAATGGCGCCATGATGCTGCAGCACGTGCTTGACGATGGCCAGCCCCAGACCGGTGCCGCCACTGTCCCGCTGGCGGGATTTGTCCACTCGGTAGAAGCGTTCCGTCAGGCGCGGGATGTGCGCGGCCGGGATGCCGATGCCGGTGTCCGCGACAGTAAACTGCGCGCCATCGTCGTCGCTGGCCCAAATGATGGTCACCCGGCCGTCCGCGGACGTGTACTTCACGGCGTTGAATACCAGATTGGAAAAGGCGCTGTATAGCTCGCGCTCCGCGCCCAATAGTATCAGGGTCTCGTCCACTTCCAGTCCGATATCGGGCGGCCCCTGGCCCATGGACAGGGCTTCGTCACGGATGCGCCGGATAAGCTCCGCCACATTCACTGGCGCGAACGGCGCCTGCCGCTGCTCGGTTTCCAGGCGCGACAGTTCCAAGAGATCGCTGACAATCGCCGTCATGCGCGCGGTCTGTTGCCGCATGGCCTGCAACGGCTGGTCCCAGGTTTCACGCAGCCGTTCATCTTCACGCATGGCTTCCACGTAACCGCTCATGACGGTCAGCGGTGAACGCAGTTCATGGGAAGCGTTGGCCACAAACTCCCTGCGCATTTCTTCGAGACGATGCAGCCGCGTGGTGTCGCGCACCAGCACCAACCGCTGATCTTCGCCGTAAGGCACAATGCTCAGGGTCAGATACTGGCCACGGGAAAACGGTGACACCAGCGACACCGGTTCAGCGTAATCCCTGCCGTTCAGATAATGAATGAAGTCCGGATGCCGCACCAGATTGGGCAGGCGCTGGCCAACGTCCTGGGGAACACGCAAATGCAACAGCCGGCCCGCCGCCGCGTTCAACCAGCGGATCTCGCCCACCTTATCCAGAATCACGATGCCATCAGGCATGGCCACGGATGAATCGCGGATTTCACGTAGCAATTGCGCCAGTCGCCGTTTGCGTTCGCGCTCGCGGCGCCTCAGTTGATAGAAATGATTGAATACCTCGCCCCACACTCCCCAGACCCGGGGTATGTCAAAGCGGCGGCTGCGGCTCAGCCAGCGTTCCAACCGGTACAGGTTCAGCATGTGCCAGGCGAGGTAAAGTGAAACCGCGATGAACAGCCAGACGCCAGCATAGCCGAGAATCCAGCCCACGATCACCGCGACAATCAGCAGCGCTGCCAAACTCAGCAGTTCCAGGGGCCAGCCGCGGTTCATGCATGGTGCTCTTGCGGTTGGGGCGAAAAACGGTAGCCGCTGCCGCGCACGGTTTCCACGTAATGCTCACAGCCGTGATCTTCCAATACACGCCGCAGGCGGCGAATATGCACGTCCACGGTGCGCTCTTCCACATACACACCGCTCCACACCCGATCCAGCAACTGGCCGCGGCTGAAAACACGTTCCGGATGGGTCATAAAGAATTTGAGCAGGCGGTATTCCGTCGGCCCCAACGCAATCTCCTTGCCATGGATGGTGACCCGGTGGCTGACCGTGTTCATGTCTATGGCATCCGACACCAGGTGTTCCTGGTGATCGCCCGTGCGCCGCAACACCGCTTCGATGCGCGCTGCCAGCTCGCGCGCCGAGAACGGCTTGGTGATGTAGTCATCCACGCCGCTCTGCAATCCGGTCACCTTGTCGTCTTCCGCTGCCCTGGCCGTGAGCATGATGATAGGCAAATCTTGCGTCGTGTCGTCACGCCGCAGGGCACGCGCGAATTCCAGTCCGCTCATGTCCGGCAGCATCCAGTCCAGCAGCAGCAGGTCCGGCAAGCGGTCGGCGATGGCGGCGCGGGCGGCGCTGCAATCGCCGGTTTCGGTAACTTTATAGCCTGCCCGCTGCAAACCGAACGCGGCCATCTCCCGCAAGGGACGCTCATCCTCCACAATCAATATGTGCTTTTCGGTCATGAATTCGTCACGTTCAGGGCGTGCGTATTAAAGCAAGCATATATGACAGGCCGGTTACACGGCGGACTTTGGTTTGGCCACCTGGTCGCGCAGATACACCGGCAGGGCCGTCTCCGCGCTTACCGCCTGTCCTTGCGCCAGCAGCGGGACTGCAAGAGCTGCAATATCCCGTGCCGTCGGCAGCAATGCCGCATCTTGCCCATCCAACACGCCGCCAAGCCGGACCGTGAGTGTCTGGCCATGGGTGGCAAAGCCCGAACCCGCGCCAAACCATGGACCCTTGCCGGGCGCCAGCACGCCGTCAGCCGCGCTTAACTGCTCCGGCCCATATGCACTGAGACGATCGGGCGCAGAAACGTCATAGGCGCACCAATAAACTTCCTGCATGCGTGCATCCAGACAGGCGAGGATTTTCTCTTTTCCGTATTGACGGTGCGCGCCCGCCGCCAGGGCCGCGAGATCCGACACCGGCACCACCGGCCGATCCGCGCCGAACGCCAATCCCTGCACCATCGCCGTCGCCACCCGCACGCCTGTAAAAGCGCCGGGCCCGCGCCCGAATGCCAGCGCATCCAGTTGCTTCAAGGAGAGTTCCGCTTCCGCGAGTAAAGACTCCACCATGGGCAAAATCAATTCCGCATGGGCGCGCACCGCGGTTTGCGCACGTTCCCTCACTTGGCCGTCAACCAGCAAGGCCGCCGAGCAGCGCTCGGTTGAAGTTTCCAGCGCCAGGACTTTCACGGTGCCGCTCGTTGCGCATGCGCTGGCAGGATACGGGCCACGAAAGTCTGCACGTCCTGCAATTTGTCCGTCCGGCTCATGGGCGGCAAGCTGTCCAGAAACAGTTTGCCGTATCCGCGGCGCGTCACGCGTGGATCGCACAACATCAGCACACCGGTGTCGCTGTCGTCGCGGATCAGACGGCCCACACCCTGCTTGAGCGCCAGCACCGCCTGCGGCAACTGGTATTCCATGAAGGGTTCGCGGCCCTGACGCTCGAATGCCGCGAGCCGCGCCTTCATCACCGGATCGCCGGGCGAGGCGAAGGGCAGCCGGTCAATCACCACCACCGACAAGGCCGGACCTTTCACGTCCACGCCCTCCCAGAAACTGGCGGTGCCGAGCAACACCGCGTTGCCGAGTTCGCGGAAACGCTCCAGCAGGCGCCGACGCGGCGCCTCGCCCTGCACCAGCAGCGGAAACGGCCACTGCGTGCGCACCAGTTCCGCCGCCTCCTGCAAGGCCCGGCGACTGGTGAATAACAGAAAGGCACGGCCGCCGCTGGCGTGAACCACCGGGGCCGCCGCCTGCACCACCGCGGCGGTGTACCCGGGCGTGTTCACGTCGGGCAGATTGCGCGGGATATATAGGAGTGCGTTATGCCGGTAATCGAAGGGGCTGCCCAACAGCAATTCCTCGGCCTGTTCCAGCCCGAGCCGTTCGCGGAAGTGCCTGAATCCGCCGTTGATGGACAAGGTGGCGGACAGGAATATCCAGGTGCAACTGGCTTCCTGCATGCAGGCCTGAAAGCGTGTGCCAGCATCCAGGGGAGTCAAATTTAGACTGAAACCGCGGCCATAGCGCTCAATCCAGCGCACGTAGGCCTGCTCCGTATCCTGTGCCGCAAATTGACCCAAGCGCGCGGCAATCGTTGCCGTCCGTTGCCGGCAATTCTCCAGGCCTGTGGAACGTTCCGCGAGCTGTTCCAGCCCTTGTCCGAGCGCCTGCAAGGCCTGGTCCAATTCCCGCAAGACTCTCTGAAATTCATGTTGCGGATGCAACTCCTGCCATTCCGCGCGCGTCGCAACTTGCATGCTCAGCCGCTGCAATTCCGCAAGCGGCGATTCGACTGCTTGCAAACGGCTTTCAAAGTCCGGCGTATCCGCGGCCGCCTCCTGGTATTCTCTGCGGATATCCCGCAACAATTCATTGAGCCGATGACTGGACAGGCTGACACCGAAATACTGGGTGGCAATATCAGGCAACTGGTGGGCTTCATCCACGATCACGGCGTCCACACCCGGCAACAATGCGCCGAAGCCTTCCTCTTTGAGCAGCATGTCGGCTAGCAGCAGATGATGATTGACTACGACAAGATCTGCTTCCTGGGCACGGCGGCGCGCTTCCAGCACAAAACAACGGGAATATTCTGGACACTCCTGGCCGAGACAGTTTTCAACCGTGGAAGTCACCTGCGGCCAGAGCGGCGAGTTTTCCGGCACGCTGGCAAGTTCCGCAATCTCGCCGCTGCGCGTGCCGGCGGCCCACTCGCTGACACGCGCCAATTCTTGTGTCGGTTCGCGGCTGTCGAACAGCCCTTCATTCGAATGCAGAGTGAGCGCAAGGCGATGGCGGCACAGGTAATTGGCGCGGCCCTTGAGCAGGGCCACTTTGACCGGTGCGCCCAGAATCTCGCGCACCGCCGGAAGATCGCGGTGATAAAGCTGGTCCTGGAGTGCGCGTGTTCCGGTGGAAATCAGGATGCGCTTGCCAGACAAGAGCGCAGGCACGAGATAGGCGAAGGTTTTGCCGGTGCCGGTACCGGCTTCGGCGATGAGCACATCCTGCTGCGCCAGCGCACGGCCGATAGCGTTCGCCAAGATCTGCTGCGCATCGCGCGGCGAGAAGTCCGGCAACTTCTGTGCGAATGCCCCGCCCGCGCCCAGCAGTTCAGAAAAATCGGACACACCCTGAAGATCGGCTGATTTGCGTGAGGCTGTTTTCTGGATTGTCAGGGCGCGAGATCCAAGGGTAACTTCTTGAATGTATCCACCTGTGCCTGGCTCAATACGGCTTGATCGGCATCCATTTGCAGCACGGCATTACGCAGGGCCAGCGCCTGCCCGGAATCACGGCGCGGGTCGAAATTGGCCGAATGGTTGGCCAGCGCCACCAGCAACGCAATGTCCTGCGGCTGCAATTGCACAAACGGCTTCCTGAAATACGCTTGGCTGGCGTTGGCAAAACCCCGGATGGGCCGGCCATTGTCCATCCCCATGCCGACATCGTTGATGAATGTTTCCAGAATATCGGTGCGGCTATAGCCGTATTGCAAGGCCACCACCATCAAGCTGACGGTAGCGGCCGAGACATCCGGAAAATACATGCGCACCAAACGGCTGGTCAGCGGACTGACGGTCATATTGCTGTTGTTGTAGAAATTTGGATCAGTGGCGGCCAGCAGCGTGTTGGGGAGAAATTGCGTGGTCGCCTGCAGGTTCAAGACCAGGCCGTTACGGCCGGCGGCGTTCGCCACTCGGTCGGTGGTGAAACGGTCATTGACCTGACTCACCAACCAACCCGAGTAGGCAATGGCAGCGAGAATGACCAGAATGATAATCGCCACCACGATCAGCACGCTATAGGAGCGGCGCTGCGTGCTGGATCGTTTGACAGCGCGATCGCGACGCCGCCGGATAACCCGCTGGGTGTCGTCGCTGCGCCGCTTGAGAATCTCCCGGATTGTCTGCTCGCCCATGCCCGGCCCCTGTGACGGATAATGCAATACTGATGATGGCATTCTAGCATCCGCGCCCCGGATTGCGTACCCGACGAGAACATCCCGGCTCCAGGACCACAATCCACGCTCACGTATTATAATGGCCGCCTAGTCTGCGACCGCCGGGTGCCTGCCCGGCTCTGGCTTTATCTCCACATTTCCAAAGCATGGGACAGCGATGACCAGCAATAAAACGCTTTCCGACTGGGTTGCGCAGACTGCGCGTCACACACAAGCCGCGCGGGTTCACTGGTGCGACGGCTCGGATGCCGAATATCAGGCACTGGTGCGTGAAATGCTCGCGAACGGCACGCTCCTGGAGCTCAATCAGAAAACCCATCCCCGCTGCTACCTGCATCGTTCCAATCCCCAGGACGTGGCCAGGGTTGAACACCTGACCTTCATTTGCAGCAAGCACAAGGACGATGCTGGTCCCAACAACCACTGGATGGACCCCGTCGAGGCCCACGCCAAGATTGACGCACTGTTCGCCGGTAGCATGCGGGGCCGGACCATGTATGTAATCCCCTATTGCATGGGTCCGATTGACTCACCGCTGTCACGTTGCGGCGTGGAAATCACCGACAGCCCTTACGTGGTCGCGAACATGAAGATCATGACGCGCATGGGCGCAGCCGCGTTGAAACGCATCGAGAAGGAAGGAATATTCATCAAGGGGCTGCACTCGATTGGCGATCTCAATCCGGAGCGGCGTTTCATCATGCACTTCCCGGAAGAGCTCAGTATCAAGAGCTTCGGTTCCGGCTACGGCGGCAACGCACTGTTGGGCAAGAAATGCCATGCCCTGCGTATCGCCAGTTGGCAAGCCAAAAGCGAGGGCTGGCTGGCGGAGCACATGCTGATCGTCGGCATCCAGAACCCCGAGGGCGAAGTACATTACGTAGCGGCGGCGTTCCCTTCATCTTGCGGCAAGACCAATCTCGCCATGCTGATCCCGCCAGCCTCACACCAGGGTTGGAAAGTCTGGACTGTCGGCGATGATATCTGCTGGATGCACCTGGGCAAAGACGGCCGTTTGTGGGCCATCAATCCGGAAGCCGGTTATTTCGGCGTGGTGCCCGGCACCAATCCCAAGACCAACAAAAATGCCTACGACATGATCACCCATGACACCATCTTCACCAACGTGGCGGTGACCAAAGACAACCAGCCTTGGTGGGAAGGGCTCAAGGAAGGTGTGCCGGTAACCGATTGGCAGGGCCGGCCCTACAACAACAAGCACGGCAAGGCCGCGCATCCCAATTCGCGCTTCACGGTGTCCGCGAAACAGAATCCCAGTTATTCACCCAAGGCCGAGGATCCAAACGGAGTACCGATTTCCGCCATTATTTTTGGCGGCCGCCGCGCCGAGATGACGCCGCTGGTTTATGAAGCCCGCGATTGGGCACACGGCGTGCTGGTAGGCGCCGGTGCGGCTTCGGAAACCACCGCCGCCGCCACCGGTCAAGTGGGCGTGGTGCGCCGCGACCCCATGGCCATGAAGCCCTTCTGCGGTTACAACTTCGCCGACTACTGGAATCACTGGCTGTCGTTTGCCGGAAAGTCCACGCAACTGCCAAAAATATTTCATGTGAACTGGTTCCGCCAGGACCAAGATGGCAAGTACCTATGGCCGGGTTTCGGCGAAAACCTGCGGGTGTTGCGCTGGATCATTGACCGCTGCGATGGCAAGGCCAAAGCGGTGGAAACTCCCATCGGTTTCCTACCGGCCGCCAGCGCCATTGACACCCATGACCTGGATGTGAGTGCTGAAACCATGCAGACGCTTTTGGCAGTGGAACGCGATAAATGGCGCAAGGAAATGCAGACGCTGGAAGAATACTTTCGCGGTTACGGCAAACGCCTGACGGCTAAGTTAAGGGATGAACACCGGCGTGTGACGGCCGCGCTTGCGCATTGAAATGCCGCTTGTTTTCAACAAAGACGCCGCGTAGAGCGACGTTCTTATTCAGTGCAGACAGAAATTACGGCCGCTGTTCGGTTACTGTGTCATCGCGGGCGCTGTCAAGCAGCTCCGGACGCACATACGTGCCGCGCGAGGATACATCCATCAGGCTGATGCGCCGGCTGGCGCTGACCTCGACCACCAGGTGTTGCCTGGAAACATCGCTGTGCTGACTGTCCAGGCGGACATCGCAGTGGGATGAACGGCCGACCGTATTGCGCCCGGGCTTGAGTGAATAAGTATCCCCGGCTTCGCTGTCGTTGAACGTCACCGCTTCGCCCTGCCGGGCGAGGCGGTAACGGTTGTTGCCGAGGAAAACCGTGACATCAGGCTTGTCCCCAAGATCCAGTTCCACGTTGTGACAATGGGGCAGGCGTGAATAACCGGTCAGCGGCGCATCCGGCGGCGGGGGGCTGTCATCCGCGGAGTTTCTGCGCGGAGCCGCCGTGAGAGAGGGTTCGTTTGCTCCCGACCGCTCCTGATGCTGACGGAAACTGTCCAGTGCATCGCGGCGGGTTTCCAGGAAACGCAGGTATTGGGACAGGGCTTCGCGTTGATAGGCTTCAGCAATGTGCGCGCTATTGCCCAAGGCAAACAGGATGGAGGGCCAGTCGTGGTCATCCGGCACCTTGCTGATATCCAGGCGCCGCCAGAGGTTCCCCAGGGGTTCGCCCGTTTCTTTCGCGCTCACCATGACATCCATCACATTCTGATGCGCCTGCAACATCTTGCGGGCTTCACGTTGCAATCCGCGTTCATCAAGGCGCGAGAATTCCTGCATGCGTTCGTCGGGCACCGCCAAACGCGTACCCAGGAACTGAGTCAGTTCTTCAGGTGAAGCGAATACTTCATTGGTGTCGCCGACCCTGATTTTCAGGGCACGGCGGCGCAGGGCAGCGACAATGTGTTTCACGCTTGACATGGCAAATCGTATCCGTTCCAGCCCTATACCGAGCAATTCAACGCCTGTTTTCAGGCACTCTCATCAACACACAAGCTTCCTATTGATTGCACAGTTGATTGTTGCGCTGTTCGCATTGATCAACCGGCAGAGTAATGCCCTGGCCATAGACATCATATAGGGAAATATTCTGGAACAACGAGGTGTCTATGAAACCGCTTTCCAGCAAGCCGCCGGCCTGTGCGAGCGCCGCGATCTGCTGACCGATGCTGGTGACCTGGCTGTTGGCCTGTATGAAAAGACCCAGTTGAGCAGCGATGGCATCGGCAATAATTGCTCCCGGGCCAATCACCACTGGCAAAGTCGGCGGTAGCAGGAAGGACTGGATCGCGCCGGTGGCGATTTGCACCTGGGGACTGGCGCCGCTGGTCTGGATATTCAATTCCTGGCCGAGCTGACCGATCTGCGCGCCCGAGACCAGTATCACCGTGTTGGCATGGATAAGCGTATGCGCGGTACCGGGATTCTGCAACACGCTGTTCTGACGGCCGGCCACCAGGACCACGGTGCTGGCCGTGAGCGTGCCGCTGTTGAGCAGCAGGTTGCCCAGTCCCACCAGCCACAATGAACCGGCGCTGCCAAGTGTCAGACTGCCGTTCACGGTGATATTGCCGGCCGCAACCGGGATCTGGATGACATTCGGCCCACCCGATCCCGGACCTGTACCAATATAAAGCGCACCGTTGTAGCCATTCATGGCGGTGTTGTTGAGCGTCAGGCCGCTGCCGCTGCCGCCCAGATTGATTGCCAGTCCGCTGGTTTCCGGCAGCAGCGTCAATATCGCATTGCCCCGCACCGAACTGGCGCCGCCGTTGAAATTGATGGCGTTCGCCTGAATGGTCGAGGTCGCGCCGATATCCAGCATGCCGCTGAAATTGATACCGCCCGCTCTGCTGTTCAGCACGCCCGCCAGATTGGTGGTGGTAGATTGATAATTCTGGCTGCCCGAGGTAGTCACGGAACCCAGGTTTGCAGTGGCGCTGTTTATCGTGAGTGATGTCAGCGGCGTGCTGCCTCCGACTGCACCACCCATGGTCACCTGACCGGAGGGGGCGGTGAGTGCGAGTGCGTGAGCCCCGTTGACCGTGCCACTGATGCCGATGTCGCCACCGATGGCGTCCAGCGTGGCATCGGTGAGCAACGCCAGATTGCCGCTCACGGTCACGTTACCGATAGCAAGGCTGGAAAGATTGCCGCCCAGTTGCACATTGCCGGTGTAGGACTGGCTGCCGCTGGTGGTCACATCCGCAAGCGTGATCGTGCCGCCATTGACACTGAGAGTCTTGAGGACGGTAAGCGATCCCACCACCGGCAAAAACACAGCGCCGGTTCCGCTGTTGATGGCGAGGGACTGGCCACCGGCCGTCACGCCATTTATGCCCACGGCATGCGAGAAATCTATGTTGCTGCCCGTGTTGATGCTGATATTGGCACCGGCAATCAGTACCTTGCCGGTTACCCCGGCAGCCGACAGATTGTTGACCGAAATATCACCGTTCAGTGACAACACACCGCTGGTCAGTAAACCCAGGTTTCCAAGATTGCTCACAGCCTGTAGATTTATATTGCCGGCACCGCTGTTCAGCGCCAAGGACGATGTTCCACCACTCCCGGTAACGCCTTGATCAAAAATTATATTGCCGCCACTGCTGGTGATGCTGGCCGCAGCGCCGCTGCCTACGCTTACCGCGGATGCAAACTGCACGTTGCCGCCGCTGCCATTGATGCTGCTGTCAAGCAATACCGAACCAGCGCCGATCTGCGCCAGTGCGCCGCTCAAGACGACCGGCCCGGTCACAGCGAAGATACCGCCGTTCTGAATCGTCAATGCACCGTTGGTGGTGGTGAATCCATCCAGCGTGATACTACCCGGAGCCGTCAGCGTGGTACCGCCGCTCGCGCCGCTGGTCACTCCGCTGAAACCGATATTGCCGCTGACGGCGATGACCTTCACGCTGCCCCCGTCGAGCACACCGCTGCCATTGCCGGTAACACCTGTCCCGCCCGTAAGCAGCAGACTCCCGGTACCGGAACTGATGGCGCTATCGAGATTCAGGTTGCCGGCGGCAGTCAGGCTCACGACGCCGCTGCCGTTGGCAGCGATGACTCCGGTGGTAGTGAGGTCGCCGCTGGTGGTGCTGAGGGTGATTGCGCCATTGCCGCCGGTGGTGACCGGTCCGCTGACCGTCAGCGCGCCGGAAGAACCGATATTCACCGCGCCATCGGCGGTACTCACAGCTCCCAAGGTGAGTACACCCGTATTATTGACATTGATATTGCCCACACCGCTCACCAGTGCGTTCAAGGTGCCCGCGGCTGTCTCAATCGGCGCGGCCGCGGTGCCAATCCCTGCCACTGCCGCAAGCGTGACACTGCCGGCAGTCACGGACTGGCCGGTGATGTCGGTAATCGCTCCGCTGCTGGTGAGTGTGAAGGCACCGCTGCCAAGATCAATACCTTGCAGATCAATACCGCCGGTGCTGAGAAAGGCATTGCCATTGGAAGCATTAATCTGCAGTGCGCCAAGAATGCCCAGCAATGGGTGGCTGGCGGAACCGATGCTGCTGGCGCCGGAGATAGCCAAAGTCCCGGCAGTAATGATGGCGTCCGCATTGTCGGCAATGGTTGCCACATTGTTGATGGTCAGAATCGCTGCCGGGGCGGTGAAAGAACTCACGATATTCACGGTGTCGCTGCCACCGCCACCGTTGATGGAACCGCTCACGCCAGCGCTCAGATTGAAAATGTCAGTTGCATTCCCACCAGTAAGAATCTGGAAATTGCCGAAATTCAAAGCACTGTCTAGGTTGCCGGCATTGCTGCTGGTCACATTCCAGGTATTCGTGCTGTTGGGTCCGGTGAGACTGTTCAGCAATCCCGCTGTGCCGTTGGCGCCCAGGATCGCTGTGATGTTATCGAATCCGCCGGCGATGCTCGCCTCGTTACCCTGCATGCCGATAATACTGCCGTTGCCCGTTACAAGGACATTGCGGGCCGTGGTGTAGGCGCTCCAGTCAATAGTGTTGTTGCCGGCGCCGCCGTTCAGAATTCCACTCAGACTGGCGCCATCGGAAAAAACGAAGTCATCCGCGCCGCTGCCGCCGATGAGGTTGCCGATGTTGCTGAATGTGCCGCCGACGCCCGTCACCTTGCCCTGATTGGCCCCGGTGATGTTCCAGGTGTTCACAGAGTTGTTGCCCTGCAGGCTGTTGCCAACGGCGGCACCACTACCGCCATTGATATTGCCCGACACGCTGCCACCCGCAAGTACAAAGGCATTGCTACTGCTGCCTCCGGTCAGGTTCTCGATGCGGCTGAACTGGAAGCCGTCCACGTTGCCGCCGTTCGCCGCGGTGATCTGCCAGGTATTCGCCTGATTCGGACCAGTCAGCTGATCATTGGCGCTGGTGCTGCCCACCAGAATGCTGATGCCGCTGAACGTGCCTCCGATCAAGGAGCCAGTACCGGCGCCTACACCGCTACTGATAGAAGTCAGCACCACGCTCACCGGCCCGGCCAGCGCGCTGTAATCCAGGGTATCCGTGCCTCCGCCTCCAATCAGGTTGCCACCCAGACTGCCGCCGCTAGCAAAGGCAAACGTATCATTGCCCGTACCACCCGTCAGGTTCTCAATATTGCTAAACGCTCCCACCAGCGTGCCGGCACTGCTGCTCACGTTGCCGCTGTTGTTGCCGGTGATGGCAAAGGTGTCGCCGTTGTTGTCGCCGGTCAGGGTATTGTTGCCGCCACCGCCGTCAATAGAGACGATGCTGCCACCCGCCAGCACGAAGCTGTCGTTGCCGCTGCCACCGGTAAGATTCTGGATGTTGCTGAAGCTGCTCACCAGTGGACCGGCACCGCTGCTCACGTTGCCACTGTTGCCGCCAGTGATGTTGAAAGTATCGCCGTTGTTGTCGCCGGTCAGGGTATTGGTGCCGGCGCCACCATCAATG
>JBAVYM010000060.1:0-29384 GCA_049698775.1 Gammaproteobacteria bacterium | reverse complement strand
AGGCATTTGAATGGTCCACTAAAGCGGCCGCCAAAGGAGATGCCGCTGCGGAAGGTTTACTCGGCCTAATGTATCACCAAGGGGAAGGAGTGCCGCAGGATTATTCCAAGGCACTCTATTGGCTAACAAAATCGGCGGGCCAGGGTCAACCTTACGCTGAGTACCAGCTTGGGTCGATTTACGAGCATGGGGACGGAGTACCGCAGGACTATTCCAAGGCGGTGCCTTGGTTTACAAAGTCAGCGGACGGCGGTGATCCCGATGGAGAATACGAACTTGCGATGCTCTATTACGATGGACACGGTGTACCCAAAGATATGAGTTATGCCCATACGCTATTTGAAAGGGCTTCAAAACAAAACTTTCCGGACGCTGATAAAGCCAAGATATTTGCCGAAATGACCGAACTTCAGTCAGGGAAACTTCAGTCGGGGGAGAATGGCAACCCAGAGAAACAAGCAGCTCACAACTATTTATCTCCGAAAATAAACGGCCACCCACCTTCGAAATAAGCACCCTTACAGCAGGCATAAAGGAAACGTCTATGAATTGCCCAAACTGTGGAGCCGGAATTTCTGGTAATGATAGCTTTTGTTCAAAATGTGGCAAGCCAGCACCTCCAGCCAAACCAGCCAGCGTGGAACCGCGCGTTGCGCAAAATAAAGTAACCGTAAAACCAAAAATAACAAGAAATTTGAAACCGATTCAGGTCATTGCAGGCTTGCTATTTGCATTGGCAGGTGTTGTAGCGATTGCGTACTTCAGTAGTCCGTCTTCGAGTCCTTCAACTCCAAGTGTCACGCAAGCGAGTCCCTCAGCAACCCCTGATACAGATAGCGACGATGTGCCAACTGGAAATGCGCAAGATCCATTCGACGCAATAGATGGTGAGTGGGCCGCCAGTCACGGCCAAGTGTCATCATCAATGACCAAATGTGAACTCGCGGCCCAGATGTCCGGCCTCATAGATATTATGCGCAACAGGGGAGTATCCGAAGATGATGCAAAGGCGTTCGCGGCGCGCGGGTACGCCGACGACCAAGAGCTGACTGCTGCTTTGTTAGCCGTGGTGAACGGGGTGTATGGAATGCCACAACTCCAACCAGCCCCAGTTGTGTACAGTGCCTTTAGTCAAATCTGCCAGAATCCATGACGCCTGTAACACAAACGTTGCTTTTATCGGATGTTTGCCGATTCAAGCCCGCCTTGGTATAGGAGAACGTGATGTCACTTATTAAATGTCCCGAATGCAATGAGGAGGTATCTGAGCAGGCACCCGCCTGCCCCCACTGCGGCAAACCAAAGCCGGCAGATAAATTCGCTGGCGCTTCCCCTCAGCAAATGCAGTTCGTGCGGCGGCGTATTGAAAAGGCGGAGGTGTTTCAGGGCATTGGAGGATTATTGATCGCAATAGGCTTTGGAATATGGGTATTTTCTGATGTGGAAAGTGTTGGTTGGGCCTTCGTAGTAACGGGAGGAATCGTATACGGCATTGGATATATGTTACGCCCGTAACACATGAAGATTTGGTACGACCCATCGTGGTCAGAACGCAAATTGCGCAATCAGTCGTTCCCAACTCTGATGCAGAACATTATGGATTGGTAGGTAGAGGAACAATTCAACACAATAATCCGAATACCCAAAGAAATGGCCAGCCTCGCGGCTGGCCGTTTCTTTTTGCCTGCTTGTTACTGTTTACGGTTTCTGCGCGGGTGCGGTACCGGCGGCCGGTGCCGGCATGGCTTTCGCAGGCGCTGCAGTGCTCGCGGCAGCCGGCGTGGTCATGTCCACCTTGGCGCTGCTGCGCAATTTATTCACATAGGCTTCCACGTCCTTGCCTTCCAGGGAATTCGTGATCTGGTCGCGTACCGAGGCCAGACTGGGCGGCGGCATGGCGCGCGTATCCTCCAACTGGATCACGTGCCAACCGAATTGGGTATGCACCGGCTGTTTGGTGTATTCACCTTTCTTGAGCTGTGCAACCGCCGCTGAAAACGCGGGCACCATCTGATCGGGGCTAAACCAACCCAGCTCACCGCCTTGGGTCTTGGAACCGTCAGTGGAATATTTTTTCGCCAGCGTGGCGAAATTGGCGCCATGACCCAACTGATTGATGATGTCCTTGGCCTGCTGCTCGCTGGCCACCAGGATGTGACGTGCGCGGTATTCCGTGCCGGGCATCGCTTTGACACGCTGGGCGTACTCAGCATTGATTTGTGCGTCGGTGACTGGATTTTTCGCCAGGTAGGACTGCACCAGTTGCTGGGCCAGCAAACCGGTCTTTTGTATCCTGAGATCGGCGGCCACTTTCGGGTCGTTTTCCAGGCCCGACTTTTGTGCCTCTTGGGACAACACTTCCATATCTATGAGGCGGTTCAGCACCAACTGGCGCTTCGGCTCGTCCAATTGCGGCTCCTGTCCGCCGGCCAAGCTGCGCACGTAGGCGCGGAACATGTCGTTGGTGATAGGCACGCCGTTGACGGTGGCCAGCACGCTGGACGTGTCAACGGAGCTTTGCTTGGCGGGGCAGGCGGCCAGCAAGGCCACCGCGAAAACCAGCAGGATGGATCGAAGTGCAATACGCATGGAAGTTCCTCGTGGGTGAAAAGTTAGTGAGATTCTCCGGGAGCCAACGCCTTGATGCTCAAGGCGTGGATGTCTGTGTGCAGCAGATTGTCTAGAGCTGCATAGATCATGCGGTGGCGCTCGAGTGGCGATTGCGCCGCGAACGCGGGTGCGACGATGCGCACGGAAAAGTGGCCGCTGCCTGCATGGGCGTGGCCGATGTGTTGGGCGCCGTCATCCTGGATATCCAGCTCCAGCGGCTGGAAGCGGATTTCAAGTTCCCGGCGCAGGCGCTCGATACGGGTCTGCGTCATTCCAATATCCGTCACGGCAGCGCCTTGAGAAATGGTTTCACGTTCATCCGCGCATACACGCCCGCCTGTACGTAAGGATCTGCCTCGGCCCAGTTTTGCGCGGCGGTGAGCGACGGGAACTCGGCAATCACCAGGCTGCCGCTGAAACCGGCCGGACCAGGCGATTCCGCATCAATGGCGGGGTGCGGTCCGGCCAGCAGCAGACGGCCTTGCTGCTTCAATGCTTCGAGGCGCTGTATATGGCCGGGGCGCGCGGCGGCGCGTTTGTTCAGGCTGTCGCTCACGTCCTCGGACAGAATCGCGTACCACATCAGGAAGCCTTTTCCATTTCCACGTGGCGGCTCATGTAAAGCGCCTGCAGCACCACGAATACCAGTATGGCGCCGGTTGACCACCAGACCTTGAATTTCACCCAATCGGCGGTATCGAAATGATACAGCACATAGACATTCACGCTGCCCAGCAGCAGGAAAAAGCCGGCCCAGACGAGGTTAAGCCGCTTCCAAACGGCCGCCGGCACTTTGATTTGTGCGCCCAGCATGCGTTCGATCAAGGGCTGACGCATGAATTGGGTGACCAGGAATACGGCGCCGAACAGCCATTCGACGATGGAGAATTTCCACTTGATGAACACCGCATCGTGGAGCAGCAGCGTCACTCCGCCCAGCACCAGCGCCAGCACGGTCACGGCCAGGGGCAGCGGTTCCAGCTTGCGGCTATGCCACCAGGAAACCGCCAGCACTAGCACGCTGCCGGCCATGAGCACGCCGGTGGCAAAAAAGATGCCTTTCCAGAGATAACTTCCAAAGAAAGCGGCGAGCAGCAGGAATTCCAGGACGGCGGACATGGCGGGACAGGCTGTAAAGGTCCGTTATGATAGCGCATCCATTTGGGCATTGGCGGCCGGTCAGGGCATGTCATGAGTCAGTTTTTCAGCATCCATCCACAGACGCCGCAATTGCGGCTGGTGCGCCGCAGTGTCGCCATCCTGCGCGGCGGCGGGGTGGCGGCCTATCCCACCGATTCCTGTTATGCGCTGGGTTGCCTGGTGGGCGACAAGGCTGCCATGGAGCGCATCCGCCACATCCGCGGCGCCGGCCCTGATCACAATTTCACCCTGGTCTGCCGTGACCTGTCGGAAATTGCTACCTATGCACGGGTGGATAATCCCACCTTCCGCCTGCTCAAGGCGCATACGCCCGGACCCTATACCTTTATCTTGCGTGCCACCCACGAAGTGCCGCGGCGCTTGCAGCACCCCCGGCGCAAAACCATCGGCATCCGCGTGCCGAATCACCCGATTGCCCAGGCATTGCTGAAGGAATTACGCGAACCGATTATGAGTTCCACGCTGATCCTGAAAGGCGAAACCGAGCCACTCACGGATCCCGAGGACATGCGCACGCGACTGGAGCATCTTGTTGACTTGGTGATTGACGGCGGCCCCTGCGGTTTCGAGCCGACGACCGTCGTGGACCTGTCCGACGGCGTGCCGCGGGTCATGCGTGTCGGTCGCGGCAATCCGGCGCCTTTCAGCCGACTGCATTAAAGAGATTCTGATTAATTCGTCGCACCGGCGAAAGCCGGTGCCCAGGCTCTTGAAATTACTGGATTCCGGTTTTCGCCGGATGACGAAAGATGAATTATTCAAACCTTCTCTAAGTACGGAGTGGGGCGGAAAGGACTCTGTATAATGGGCCGATGGGCCAATTCAATATCATCCAGCTCATCATCATCTGGGGTCCGCCGGTACTGTTCGCCATCACGCTGCACGAGGTGGCCCACGGTTGGGTGGCCAACCGTCTGGGAGATTCCACGGCCCGCATGCTCGGCCGGCTGACGGTCAATCCCGTCAAACACATTGATCCCATCGGTACTATCCTGGTGCCGGCCGTGCTGTATATATTCACTGGCTTCGTGTTCGGCTGGGCGAAACCCGTGCCAGTTGCGCCGCGCAATTTTAAGAATCCACGCAAGGGCATGGCCATTGTGGCGGTTGCTGGACCGCTGTCCAATCTGCTCATGGGCATTTTCTGGGCAGCCGTGTCGTATGTGGTAGTGCTGCTCAACCAGCCTGCGCTGCAACTCTTGTACTACATGGGACTTGCGGGCGTGAGCGTCAATGTGGTGCTCGCGATTCTCAATATAATCCCGGTACCGCCACTGGATGGAGGCCGCGTGCTAGCCGGTTTGCTGCCACGCGACGCGGCCAATTTGCTGGACCGCATTGAACCATTTGGTCTTTTTATCATCGCGATTCTGGTGTTTTCGCATCTTTTCAATTTCATCCTGGGTCCGCCTATCGTGTGGTTACAGAGCATACTGCTCTCACCGCTTGCGCACTTGACCTGAGGAGTACGCTTGAACGCCATCCTGTCTGAGAATCTGCGGGTGCTTTCCGGCATGCGGCCCACCGGACGCATGCACTTGGGCCATCTGCACGGCGTGCTCAAGAACTGGCTCAAGCTGCAGCACGAATATGAATGTTTCTTCTTCGTGGCCGACTGGCACGCGTTGACTACCAATTATGAACAGTCGCGCGACATCGAACCGGCCATGTGGGACATGCTGGTGGATTGGCTGGCGGTGGGCGTGGATCCGGGCAAGGCGAAAATCTTCATCCAATCGCGCATTCTGGAACACGCGGAGTTGCACCTGCTGTTGTCCATGGTGACGCCGCTCGGCTGGCTGGAGCGCGTACCCACCTACAAGGAACAGCAGGAACAGATCAAGGACCGGGATCTGTCCACGTATGGATTCCTGGGTTATCCGGTGCTCATGAGTTCCGACATTCTCATCTACAAGGCCGGCTGGGTGCCGGTCGGCGAAGACCAGGTGCCGCACGTGGAGCTGACGCGCGAAATCGCGCGGCGTTTCAATTTCGTATTCGGCCGCGAGCCGGACTTCGATAGCAAGGTGGAGAGCGCTATCAAGAAATTGGGCAAAAAAAACGGCAAGCTCTACCGTGAACTGCGCAAGCGCTATCAGGAGCAGGGCGACGCCGAAGCTTTGCGGACTGCGCACGCTTTGCTGGCGGAAAATCACAATCTGACTTTGGCGGATCGGGATCGTCTGCTGGGTTCGCTGGAAGGCAGCGGCCGCAGCATCCTGACCGAGCCGCAGCCGCTGTTGACGGACTCGGCGCGCATGCCGGGGCTGGACGGCCGCAAGATGTCCAAGTCCTACGGCAACACCATCAGCCTGCGCGACGATCCCGTCGAGGTCGAGGAGAAGCTGCGCACCATGCCCACGGATCCGGCGCGGGTACGGCGCAGCGATCCCGGCAATCCGGGAAAATGCCCGGTCTGGGAATTCCACAAGGTGTATTCCGATCAGACCACCCGCGACTGGGTGTGGAAGGGTTGCACCACCGCCGGCATCGGTTGCCTGGAATGCAAGCAACCGGTAATCGAGTCGGTGCTCAAAGAACTCAAGCCCATCCGCGAACGGGCCGCCGAAATCGAAGCCAATCCGGAAATGCTGCGCAGCGTCATCAATCACGGCTGCGAGGCGGCGCGCGACATGGCGCGCGACACCATGGATGAAGTGCGTCAGGCCATGGGCCTGAATTACAGGTAAACACCAGGTGTCGCCCGATTCAACCGGTCTTGAGCCAGAGCAGGTCACCGCGCCGCAACAGGCGGAAATGCCCTTCGCCATCGTGCGCGGCGAACCGATCACCAGTCTGCCGAGGGATTTATACATCCCACCCGATGCATTGGAAGTGTTTCTCGAAGCCTTCGAAGGACCGCTGGATCTGCTGTTATATCTGATTCGCCGGCAGAACCTGGATATCCTGGATGTGCCCATCGCCGAGATCACGCGCCAGTACATGCAGTACATAGACCTGATGAAGGAATTGCGGCTGGAACTGGCGGCTGAATATCTGGTGATGGCAGCCATGCTGGCGGAAATCAAATCGCGCATGCTGCTGCCGCGGCCGCTCCTGGACCAAGACGAAGAGCAGGATCCGCGCGCCGAACTGGTGCGCCGCTTGCAGGAATACGAACGCTACAAGACCGCCGCCGAGGATATGGACGCGCTGCCGCGCGTGGGCCGTGACGTGTTCACCGTCGCCGCCGAAATGGGTGAACACAAAGTCGTGCGCCTGGTGCCGGAAGTCGCCATGCAGGAACTGCTGTTGGCATTCAAGGACGTGTTGCATCGCGCCGCCCTGTATTCCCATCACCACGTACAGATGGAACAGCTTTCGGTGCGTCAGCGCATGTCGGACGTGCTGGCCAGCCTGCAGGATCATGAATTCCGCGAGTTCAGCGCGTTGTTCACACCGGAAGAAGGCCGGCGCGGCGTGGTGGTGACGTTCCTGGCGCTGCTGGAACTCATCAAGCAGGCTCTTATTGAACTGGTGCAGGCGGAAACTTTCGGGCCGATCCATGTCCGGGCCGCCGGCGCGATTCACGTTGACCTGTCACTGGTGCGCATTGAAGGAGAAGATGAATGACGGCGCCACTGCCGCAGCTCAAGAACATCATCGAGGCGGCTCTGCTGGTCGCCGGACGGCCGCTCAACATTGACGAACTCATGGCACTGTTCGGCGATGCGGAGCGCCCGGATCGCACCCAGGTGCGGCAAGCCATGGATGCCTTGCAGAAGGAGTTCGCCGAACGCGGCATTGCCCTCAAGGAAGTGGCCAGCGGTTTCCGCATCCAGGTAAAGCAGGAACTCGCACCATGGATTGCGCGCTTGTGGGAAGAACGGCCGGCACGCTATTCCCGCGCGCTGCTGGAAACGCTTTCGTTGATTGCCTATCGCCAGCCCATCACCCGCGGCGAAATCGAGGCGGTGCGCGGTGTCGCAGTCAACACCTATATCGTGCGCACATTGGAGGAGCGCGGCTGGATTCGCGTGGTGGGCCACCGCGATGTGCCGGGCCATCCGGAAATGTTCGCCACCACCCGGGAATTTCTCGACTACTTCAGCCTCAAGAGCCTGGACGAGCTGCCGACCCTGGCGGAGATCAAGGACATAGACAGCCTGGAGGCGGAACTGGATTTCGACAGCGATCCGCGGTCTATGCCAGCCAGCGTCACCTTGTCACCGGACAATGACGACGAGCTGACGACCGGCGACGTGAACGCTGCATCCGATTCGGCGGAGCGCTAAGCCATTACCCGGCATATTCCAGCCACAACTGTCACGGCCGCCCCGGAGCGCATCCAGAAATTGCTGGCCGCCGCCGGCTTCGGCTCGCGCCGCGAAATCGAAAGCTGGATCAAATCGGGGCGACTGAGCGTCAATCGTCAACCGGCTCAACTGGGCCAGCGCATCACTTCCGCTGACCGCATTGCGCTGGACGGAAGACCGCTGAAACTCGCGCATACCAACCCCGACAGGCAGCGCGTAATCCTCTACCACAAGCCGGAAGGCGAACTCACCACCCGCAAGGATCCGGAAGGCCGGCCCACGGTGTTCGAATCGTTGCCACGCATCCGCGGCGCGCGCTGGGTATCCGTCGGGCGTCTCGACACCAATACCTCGGGCCTGCTGCTGTTCACCACTGATGGTGAACTGGCAAACCGCCTCATGCATCCCTCGCAGGAAATCGAGCGCGAATACGCCGTGCGCGTACTCGGGAAGATAAGCGACGGGCAACTTGCCGCACTTTCCACCGGCGTGCGGCTCGATGACGGCATGGCAAAATTCGATGCCATCCATGAAGCCGGCGGCGACGGCGCGAATCACTGGTATCACGTAACAATTAAAGAAGGCCGAAATCGCGAAGTGCGGCGGCTGTGGGAAGCCGTGGGCGTGACCGTCAGCCGCCTGATCCGCATCCGATATGGCGCCATCAGCTTGCCACGCCAGTTGCCTCGCGGCGCTTGGCGCGATGCGACCGAAGAGGAGTTGAACAGCCTACTGGAACTGGCTGGAATGTCATCGCTTCCAACCGCGTCAAATAGATCCACCGTAAAACGCGCACGCAATCGGCAAACCCTGCGCCCGAGAAACCGTAGTGTGTAGGTTGGGCTGAGCGTAGCGATGCCCAACATGAACATGAAAGAATGTTGGGATTCGCGTAGCTCATCCCAACCTGCGCGATCTCTGCGCGTGAGAAACAGGAGAGTTCATGAAAAAAATCAACCTTGAAAAGGCCCCGACACGGCACGGCACCGGTTATCCCGAGCCTTACGACCAGCCCTGCCGAAGCTGCAAGCGCTGGCGCTTGGGCGACGCCGCCGGACTCACGCAATTCGGCGTTAACCTGCTGCGCCTGCCCGCGGACGCATGGTCGAGCCAGCGCCACTGGCACGCAAGCGAAGATGAATTTGTCTGGGTACTGGAAGGCGAAGTGGTGTTGGTTACCAACAGCGGCGAGGAGATTTTGCATGTGGGCGACTGTGCTGGCTTCAAGGCTGGCGATGCAGACGGTCATCATCTTCAGAACCGCAGCGGGAAAGAAGCGGTGATTCTCGAAATCGGCACGCGCAATCCGAAAGGCGACGGCGTTGAGTATCCCGATATTGATCTGGTCATCCGCGCCGGCTCGCCCGGCTACGTCCACAAGGATGGCAAACCCTATCCGCCGCAGACGCGTAAATGATAATGATTTTGGGAAACTCTGTTTATTACCCGTTCGCCCTGAGCGTAGCGAAGTCCAACCAAATTTTGGGATTCGGAGACTCACCTCAACCTACGCGAGCTTCATTCAGGAAAGTTAGACGTGAAGCTTCTACTTGACATGTGCGAATTTGAAAAGTTAGCCGCCATAATTAATGGCATTTGCTTGTCAGTTTTGATTGTTCTGTATGCGTTGTTTAATAAGAGTGAGATGCCAAGCGTGTTCGCTCTTCTATTTGTTGTTCTAATTATTATAATTATTAGTTTGGTTATTGCGTTTCTTTGGGCCAGAGAGGCAGAACGAACCTTGCAAGAAAGCGGAGCGAGATTTTGGAATGCAAGACGCATAGCAATAGCTTTAGGTATTTCGCTTGCATGCACACTTGCTGGGATTGTTACAATATTTGTCTATCCAAATAATCACATTACGATTGTAATAATCTTAGCGCTTTCATTCTATTTTGGTACTGACTTAGGGCAATTAGCTAAAATTATATTCAGATATAGAAAGGTATAAGTAGTTTTGGGTGAGCACCGCAAGCCCCAACAAACTACTGATAAAGATGAAACCGCCGCCTCGCAAGAGGCGGCGGTTTTTATCACGCACTTGCAATGACTCAAGCTGGCGAGCTGGCCGGCACTTTTCCCGTGGTGGTAAAGAACGCTACAGTCTGCATGATTTCGCCGATCAGCATGACGATGAGGCCGATGCCGAAGACGATGGCAGTGATGGCGCCGATGAAGATCAGCAGGCCGCCGGTCTTGTAGAGACTGACGCCGGTGCCGTCAGTCAACGGAATCGAAGCCTGATACCAGAACCAGGCACCGACGATCCAGAGGACCCAGGCGATAAGTCCGCTGATGATGGCGCCGCCGGTGAAGGCAGCCATACCTGTGCCAGTGCCGTGTGCCAAGGCCAGTATCGCAGAACCCACGAGGAAGATGAACAGCAACGAAGCGGCGATGTACAGCACAATGGCGATGATGATATTGGCCTGGATTTTCGGCTGGTTGAGTTCCTTGCTGGCCCGGAAGAAGGCGATCAGTACGCAAATGATTCCAGCGAGCGCGATGAGGTGAAAGATGAAGGTCAGCGAGCCGAGGAAGCTGCCGACGATGAGCGCAATGTAACCCCATCCCCCCAGGAGTTTGGTGGCTTTTTCCATGGTCTGTCTCCCAATGATTTGAGTGTGGTTAGACGCGCCAGACTATACACAAACCGCTGTTGCCGGGCTAACCCTGCGCCCGGCTGGGCGCGGAACCGCGGAATCACTGTATGTCGAACTGTTGACCAGTAATACCTTTGCTGTCGGGGCCGAAAAGATACAGGTAGCTCGGCAGGAGTTGTTCGGGCGTGTGCAATTTGCTGCGGTCCTCGGCGGGAAACGCCAGGCGCCGCATTTCGGTGCGCACCGCGCCGGGGTTGAGGCTGTTGATCCGCAGCGTGCCGCGGAACTCGGTTTCGTCCGCGAGCATGACGGACAGCGCTTCGAGACCGGCCTTCGACACCGCATAGGCGGCCCAATACGCGCGCGGCTTGCGGCCCACGCTGCTGGCGGTGAATACCACCGAAGCGTCAAGCGACTTGTACAGCAACGGTAAACAGGCTTTGGTGAGCAGGAAGGGCGCGGTGAGATTCACCTGCAAGACCTGTTGCCAAATCCGTACTTCGTGATGCTCGATGGGCGCACGCTCGCCGAGAATACCGGCGTTATGCAGCAGGCCGTCGAGCCGGCCGTATTCCTTGTCCAACACGTTCGCCAGATCTTCCTGGTCCTTGTATTTCGCGCCCATCAAATCCATGGGATAGATGCCCGGCGTGGGACCGTCGGCTTGCATGATTTCGTCGTACACCGCTTCCAGCTTCTTGATGGTTTTGCCGAGCAGCACCACACTGGCGCCGTGAACCGCAAGCCCCTTGGCGACCGCGCGGCCGATGCCGTCGCCCGCGCCGGTGACCAGGATCACACGATCCTTGAGCAGGTCTTTCGCGGGATTGTAGTTGTGTGGAATAGATGCCAGGGGTGTTGAAATCGGGAATTGTGGATACCTGTTATTTCAAGAATACTTGCTGCCAACCCTCACCCGCCGCCGCTATGCGGCGGCTGCCCTCTCCCGGTGGGAGAGGGGTGGATACTGGATTTAGCTCCAGAAAGAAGAACTGCATAACGCGCGCTACGCCAAGCGGTAAACAGTGCCGCGAAGGGGCGTAATTTTACCGGTGGGCCACTGAGCTTGTAGTCCAGCCATTCAAATTTTTTCAACCGTGCCTGCGCCAAACTGTTCAGCACGCGCGCGGCGACCATCGCCTGCGGCTCAGGCAGCGGCGCGCTCGCGGCCGCATCCGCGAAAGCGCGGGCGCGCTGCGCATAGTCGGCGAGCAGTGCTTCAAGCCCGGTGCCGGTGTGGGCTTCGCCAACGATGTGCCGGTCCACGCCGTGTTTATGCAGATCATCGGTGGCGAAATATACGCGGCCATGTTGGGCGTGCGTTGGAGTTGTTACGACAATATTGGCCAATTGCCAGGCAATACCCAAGCGGCGTGCGGCATCCAGGGTGGCCGGCTGCTGTGCGCCGGCCAGCAAGGCTGCGAGTTCCATCAGCGCGCCGCCGCAGCGGTAGCAGTAACGCTCCACGTCCTCGAAATGCGGGAAGGCGAACGTACTGACATCCGTGTGCGCGCCCGCGATGATTTCCATGCACGGTTCTGTGGGTAGCGGGCGTGCGCCGATGCACTGTGCGAGATATTGCGTCAGGGGATGGCGAGACTTGTGTTCCGCCAGCAAGCTGATTTCTTCCTGCCACCAGGCGAGCTTAGTGCGCGCCACGCCGGCATCGGAGCATTCCAGCGGGATTTCGCGGATTTCCAGATACACCGCGAACAGCGCGGTGAGCGCATCGCGCTGTTCGCGTGGCGAAAACTGTACGGCAAGTCGCAGATCAATAGGCGCGGCCGCAAGTTTGTGACGCACTTCCTCAGCGGCATTCATGCCCGGTCGTCGTTGCCAAGACGTGGTGCAGTGTCCAGTGGATCGAGTGCCGGCAGATCCTTTTTCGCTTGCACGCCCAGCTCGGTGAAACGCCGTACAACCGGCAACACTTGGCGCTCCAGCGATCCATACGCGCGATTGTAGTTTTCCACGCTCTGACCCAGCGCCCGGCCCATACGGTCAAAATGTTCGGCGAAAGTGGCGAGCCGAGTGTGCAGGGTCTGGGCCAGGTCGCGGATCTGCTCGGCGCTTTCGGCCAGCGTCACCTGTCGCCAGCCGTAGGCGACGACCTTGAGCAGCGCCATGAGACTCGTGGGCGTGGCGAGGAGCACCTTTTGGCGCAGTGCTTCCTCTTGCAGTTCATGCTCCTTGTCCAATGCTGCGGACAGGAATTGATCACCGGGGATGAACAGAATCACGAAGTCCGGGCTGGTCTTGAACTGGTCCCAATAACGCTTGCTGGCGAGTTCGCGGATGCGCTCGCGGATCTTGCGCGCGTGCTGGGTGAGATGCACCTCGCGTTCCTCGGGGGTGCGCGCTTCCAGCGCCGCGATATAGCTGTCGAGCGGGGTCTTGGCGTCCACCACCAAGGTGCGGTTCTCCGCGAGGTGCACCACCATGTCGGGGCGCAGCGCGCCGTCCTCGGCCTCGGTATGCACCTGCTCCTCGAAGTCGCAACGCTCCACCATGCCGGCGAGTTCCGCCAAACGCTTGAGTGTCATTTCACCCCAGCGTCCACGTACTTCCGGGCGACGCAGCGCGTTCACCAGATTGCGGGTTTCGGTTTCCAGTTGCTGCTGGGATTGTGCCATGAGCTGCAGATGGCTGGTGATGCTGCCAAAGGATTCCTTGCGTTCTTTTTCGATGCTCTGTATCTGTGTTTCGGTTTTTTTCAGAGTTTCGCTGATGGGTTTCAGAAGCTCGGCGAAAGCCTGCTGCTTCTTGTCCAAATCGCCTCTGGCCTCCGCCTGATAGCTGCGCAGGTTCTGCTGCGCCAGCTCGAGAAAGGATTGATTGCTGTTGCGCAGCACATCACCTGCCACGGCCTTGAAGGTTTTTTCCAGTTCCTCGCGTGTGGTGTTCAATGCCTCGGCTTTGGTCTTGAGACTCGCCAACTCTATTTGCAAATTGCCCAGGCGCTGACGTTCGCGCAGGTACGCGAATCCATACCCGAGGATGAGGCCGACGATCAGAGCGAAGATGATCAACAAGACTGTCATCCGCTAAACCTTTTGTACGGCAGCAGTGTGTGCGTGACTATCCAGCCAGGTGAGCAGGTCCGCAGGTTTTTCCAGCAAACCGTCTGCCTGCCAATCTGCGGGTTGTTCGCTGACATCAATATACCCGTATGTGGCCACCAGCGCGCGCATACCGGCAGCGTGCGCCGCTTCCACATCGCGCCGCGCATCACCTACATAGAGACTGTGCATCGGTTTGCAACGCGTGAGCGCACAGGCGTGCAGCAACTGATCGGGATGCGGCTTGCGCCGTGGCGTGGTATCGCCGCTCACCACACAGGCGGCGCGCTGCTGGAGGCCAAACGCCTGCAACAGCGGCTCGGTGAGCGCACCCGGTTTGTTGGTGACGATGCCCCAGGGCAAATGGCGATGTCCCAGTTCCCGCAACACCGATACCATGCCGGGGAAAAACTGCGTCCCGGAATTCAGGTTGCTACGATAGATTTCCAGCAGCCGCGCGCGCATGCCTGCATAACGTGAATCGTTGGGTTCGATGCCGAAACCCAGTTTGAGCAATGCCGGTGAACCGTGCGAAACGACCGGGCGGATGCGTTCCTGCAGCAAAGGCCCCAGCTTGTGCTCGGCGCGTTGTTTGTTGAGCGCCGCACCCAGGTCGGGGGCGGTATCCAGCAAGGTGCCGTCCAGATCAAACAGTATCAATTGCATGGGTTCAATCCGGCCGGATGAAATGCATGAAGTAATTCACGTCCAGGTTGCCGCCGAGCCGGTATTGGCGGGTCAGTGGGTTGTAATGCAGGCCGGCGGAGCCGCGCAACTCCAGGCCTGCGTTTCGCGCCCAGCGATCCAGTTCGGACGGGTGGATGAATTTCGCGTACTCGTGGGTGCCACGCGGAAGCAACCGCAGCGCATATTCTGCGCTGACGATGGCGAACAGGAAGGACTTGAGGTTGCGGTTGAGCGTGGAAAATAATACGTGACCACCGGGCTTCAGCAAAACGGCGCAGGCGTGCACGATGGCAGCGGGTTCTGGTACGTGTTCGAGCATTTCCAGGCAGGTCACTACATCAAAGCGGCCCGGCATTTCCAAAGCCATGTCTTCGGCGCTGCTCCGGCGGTAATGAACCTTGTGTCCGGATTCCTTGAGGTGCAGCTTGGCCACAGCCAGCGGTTCTTCCGCCATGTCTATACCGGTGACATGCGCGCCCGCGGCCGCCATGCCCTCGGCCAATAGGCCGCCACCACAGCCGATGTCCAGCACCTGCCTGCTTTTCAATCCTACGCGGCTGTCTATGTATTCAAGCCGCAGCGGATTGATTTCGTGCAGCGTGCGCAATTCGCCATGCGCATCCCACCAGCGTGAGGCGAGAGCGTCGAATTTGGAAATCTCCAGTTTGTCTATATTGGCAGGTGCTGAAATCATGCGCGTGTAGCTTCGGTTGCATTTTGGGCAATGCGCTGTTGCCAGCGTCCGGCTCGTTCCAGGATGGAATCGAGATCGAGACTGGTGAGCTCAGCGTGGTTCAACAAGCGCCGGCCGGCGACCCAGACATCGGTAACCTGCTGCCGGCTTGCGGCGTACACCAGTTGTGACAGGGGATTGTAAACCGGCTGGCATTCGGGCGTGCGCAAGTCCAGTGCCGTCATGTCGGCCCATTTTCCCGGCAACAAAGAACCGATGTCGCGTTCCAGGCCGAGCGCGCGAGCGCCGTTCAAGGTGGCCATGCGCAGAGCGGTGGCAGCGGGCAGCAGCGTGGCATCGCCGGAGACACCCTTCGCCAGCAGCGCGGCGCAGCGCATTTCCGCCAGCATGTCCAGATCGTTGTTGCTCGCCGCGCCGTCGGTACCCAGCGCGACATTGACACCGGCTGCCAACAACTTGGCAACCGGACAAAATCCGCTGGCGAGCTTCAGATTGGATTCCGGACAATGCACGACGTGCACGCCGCCGCGCGCCAGCTCGCCGATCTCGGCGTCATCCAGTTGCGTCATGTGTACCGCCATGAAATTCGGCGTCAGCCAGCCCAGCCCCGCGAGACGCGCAAGCGGACGCTTGCCGTACTGATCCAGGCTTTGCTGGATTTCCGCGGCGGTCTCGTGCAGGTGGGTTTGCACCGGCACATCCAGCTCGTCGGCCAGTGTACGTATTTCCTCCAACCATGATTCAGCGACGCTATAGGGCGCATGCGGTGCGAAGGTGAAGCTGAGCAGCGGATCATCCTTGTAATGGTCACGCAAGGCAGTGCCCTTGGCGATGTAATCGCGTGGACCGTCGCCCCAGGCGGACGGAAAATTCACCACGATCATGCCCAGGTAGGCGCGCATGCCGCAACGCCGCACGGCTTCGGCGGTGGTTTCAGGAAAGAAATACATGTCGTTGAAGCAGGTGGTGCCGCTGTGCAACATACCGGCCATGGCCAGTTCACTGCCGTCGCGCACGAATTCGGCGCTCACCCAGCGACTTTCTGTTGGCCAGATATGTTCTTTCAGCCACGGCATGAGCGGCAAGTCGTCCGCCAGACCGCGTAACAGAGTCATGGCCGCGTGGGTATGGGCGTTGACAAAACCGGGGATCAGTACGTGGCCGGGAAGCTCCACCGTTTCGACGGGGCGAAATCGGGCGCGTGCTTCGGCTGAGGGCAGGATGGCGAAGATGCGGCCGTCGCGCACGGCCACCGCATGGTGATCGTATATTCTGGAATCGGGCTCGACTGGAATCACCCAACGGGCATGGATTACGAGATCGGCGGCGGTCATCAGCTATCCGGTTGCGTCGCCGGTCAGCCGGCAGGCACGCGCACCACTACTTCAATATCCACGTAGCGGTCATCGGCGGCACTGTGTGCATGGGGGCGCGGTTCGCTGCTGCCGACACCACGCAACTTGATAGTGCGCGGGTCAACGCCCAGTGACAGCAGCCACTGCTGCACGGATTCGGCGCGCATGACCGACAAGCGTTTATTGAAGCGTGCCGGCCCGCTCTTGTCCGTATGGCCGGTGATGCGGATGCTCTCGACCCCGCGATAGCGTTCCAGGGAATTCACAAAAACCGTCAAGGCGATGCGGTTTTTGCGCGACAGATAGGCGCGGTTGAGTTTGAACGGCGTGCGCGTGCTGAAGTGAATGGCCGTTGTGATGTAGCCTACGATGTTGGCTGTGAGCAAGAGGGGTGGGGCAACAAATACTCGGCCCAAGGTCGGCGATAACAGAGTGGGAGTGGCAGGTAGCGCACTGGTCGCGACCGGTATCGGCTGAGCCGGCGTTGCCGCTGCCATAGTAGTTAAAGATGGGACAGACACTGGCGCCAATTGGGATTTTGGCTTGAGCGGCGGGAACAGGTAACCGAATTCATCCAGCGGCAGGGGTTCGATGTGTTCCTGCAGGCTGGATTGCGCCAGTTGGAAGCATTCGCTTTTCTTGTCGGCGGTGGTGAGCGGCCCGATCTGCACGCACACGCCCTGGGCATTCTTGACCGGGTGGCCATCGTTACCCAGCAGGTAGCCGCTTTGCGGTTGCGTTGAGGTGCAACTCGCGCTCAGCAGAATCAGTGCGAGCCCGATTCCATGGCCGAGCAATGCCCCGGGATTTGGTTTGGATGCGTAGGTCATTGTGCACGGGCGTGCTATGGAGCGGGCTCACTATAGCAGACTTGCAGTGCCAACGGCGGAGCGCGGCAGGTTGGGAATACCATGAACGGGAAACATGGCGAGAGCGTTCGCCAGCGGCGGATAACACGCCTGCCTGTGGTAAAATTTGCGCTTTAAATTTTCCGCCTCCGGCGGTTCCAAAATCACCTGAAAATCCAGTCCCCGCATGGCCGAATTCGCCCGTGAATTGACCCTCGTCAGCCTTGAAGAGGAGATGAAGCAATCCTACCTGGATTACGCCATGAGCGTGATCGTGGGCCGGGCGCTGCCGGACGTGCGTGACGGCCTGAAGCCGGTGCACCGGCGCGTGCTGTACGCCATGAAGGAATTGGGCAACGATTACAACAAGCCCTACAAGAAATCCGCCCGCATCGTCGGCGACGTTATCGGCAAATATCATCCCCACGGCGACACCGCGGTGTACGACACCATGGTGCGGATGGCGCAGCCATTCTCCATGCGCTACGTGCTGGTGGACGGCCAGGGTAACTTCGGCTCGGTGGACGGCGATATGCCAGCCGCCATGCGCTACACCGAAGTGCGCATGGCGAAACTTGCGCATGAAATGCTGGCCGATCTCGACAAGGAAACCGTGGATTTCGTCCCCAATTACGACGAATCCGAGAGCGAGCCGGCGGTATTGCCCACGCGCCTGCCGAACCTGCTGGTCAACGGCTCTTCCGGCATTGCGGTGGGCATGGCCACCAACATCCCGCCGCACAATCTAAAAGAAATCATCAATGCCTGCGTGGCCCTCATTGATGATCCGGCGGCCAGCATCCAGGATCTGATGAAACATCTGCCGGGACCGGACTTTCCCACCGGCGGCATCATCAACGGCGCGCGCGGCATCCACGAAGCCTACTTCACCGGCCGCGGCCGTCTATTTGTGCGTGCCAGAAGCCATGTGGAAGGCGCGGAGGGCGGCAAACAATCCATCATCGTCACGGAACTGCCGTACATGGTGAACAAAGCGCGGCTCCTGGAGCGCATCGCCGAGCTGGTAAAAGACAAGAAACTCGACGGCATCACTGAGCTGCGCGATGAATCCGACAGGGACGGCATGCGCATGGTGATCGAATTGCGGCGTGGCGAGAACACCGAGGTGATACTGAACAACCTCTATCAGCATACCGCCATGCAGAGCGTGTTCGGCATCAACATGGTTGCCCTGGTGGACGGCCAGCCACGCTTGTTGAATCTCAAGCAGATGCTGGATGCCTTCTTGCGCCACCGCCGCGAGGTGGTGACGCGCCGCACCATATTTGATCTGCGCAAGGCCGGCGAGCGAGCTCAAATATTGGAAGGTTTGGCGGTGGCGCTTGCCAATATTGATTCCATGATCGAGCTCATCAAGAAATCCCCGAACCCGGCGGAAGCCAAAACCGGACTCATGGCGCGCGAATGGCAGCCGGGCCAGGTCACGGAAATGCTCAAGCGCAGCGACGCCGAGGATACAGATACCGAACTGCCGGGCGCGGAATTCGGATTGCACGGCGCCGTCTATCGTCTGTCGGAAGCGCAGGCTCAGGCGATCCTCGATCTCAAGCTGCAACGCTTGACCGGTCTCGAGCAGGACAAGATAGTCACCGAATACAAGGAACTGCTGGATCTGATCGGAGAACTGCGTTCCATCCTCGCAAATCCCGACAAGCTGCTGAAAGTAATCCGCGGTGAACTTGTCAGCCTGCGCGAACAATACGGCGATGCGCGGCGCACGGAAATCGTTTCCGATCACGAGGACCTGACCATCGAGGATCTGATCACGGAGGAAGACGTGGTGGTGACGCTCTCGCATGCAGGTTACGCCAAGTCGCAACCGGTGAGTGCGTACCGCGCACAACGGCGTGGCGGCCGCGGCAAGGCGGCGACCGCCGTGAAAGACGAGGATTTCATTGACAACCTGTTCATCGCCAACACCCACGACACGGTGCTGTGTTTCTCCAGCATCGGCAAGGTGTACTGGTTGAAGGTTTATCAATTTCCGCAGGCGGGCCGCGGCGCGCGTGGTAAACCGATTGTCAATTTGCTGCCGTTGAGTGAGGGCGAGCGCATCACCGCCGCGCTGCCGGTGCGCGAGTATTCGGAGAGCAAATATGTGTTCATGGCCACGCGCCTGGGAACCGTGAAGAAAACTTCACTGGATAATTTCTCGCGGCCGCGCAGCAGCGGCATCATCGCCGTTGAGTTGAATGCGCGCGACGCGCTGGTGGGCGTGGCCATAACCGATGGCCAGCGCGATGCGCTGCTGTTTGCCTCGAATGGCAAATCCATCCGCTTCCACGAAAATGATGTGCGGCCCATGGGCCGCAACGCGGCCGGTGTGCGTGGCATCCAATTGGCCAAGGCAGAACAGGTGATCGGCCTGGTGATTGTGGGCGAGGGCGACATCCTGACCGCTACGGAAAATGGCTACGGCAAGCGCACGCCGGCGGCGGAATATCCGGTGCAAGGCCGCGGCGGCCAGGGCGTGATTTCAATCCAGACCACTGAGCGCAACGGCAAGGTGGTGGGCGCCATCCAGGTGGCTCCGGATGCCGAGATCATGCTCATCAGCAATGGCGGCACGCTGGTGCGCACACCGGCCAGTGATGTATCCGTCATCGGCCGCAATACCCAGGGTGTACGCCTGATCCGGCTGGATGCCGGCGAACAACTGGTTGGCATAGACCGCATCGAAGCGGACGAAGGCGATGAGGCGCTCGAGTAAGCTCATCGCGGCCGCCGCATGACGCGCATTTACAATTTCGGTGCCGGTCCCGCGATGCTGCCTGAGATCGTATTGCGGGAAATGCAGCAGGAACTCCCCGATTACCGCGGTAGCGGCATCTCTGTGATGGAGATGAACCATCGCAGCGACGCATTTCAAACTATCGCAAATCAGGCAGAAGCCGATCTGCGTGAGTTGATGGTGATTCCGGACGAGTATGCCGTGCTGTTCCTGCACGGCGGCGCCAGCCTGCAATTCGCGATGGCGCCGCTCAATCTCCTCGGCCACCAGCGCATTGCCAATTACGCGAATACTGGCCACTGGTCGGCACGCGCCATGCGCGAGGCCGGGCGATATTGCACGGTGCAAGTGGCTGCCGATTCCGGGGCCTCCTCATATACCAGTATCCCGCCGTTGGCGCACTGGCAGCTTGAGCAGCACGGCGCGTATCTGCATTACACCGCCAACGAAACCATCAGCGGCGTGGAATTCCACTGGCTACCGGAAGTGCGAAATATGCCGCTGATAGCGGACATGACCTCGATGATCCTGTCACGACCGGTGGATGTGAGCCGTCATGCACTGATTTATGCGGCGGCCCAGAAGCAACTCGGCATCGCCGGTCTGTCTCTGGTAATCGTGCGCCGCGACGCATTGCGTGAGTTGCCCGTCGGCACGCCCTCGATGCTGGATTACCGCGAGCACATGCGGGCGCATTCGCTGTTCAATACCCCGCCGGTATTTGCCTGGTACGTGGCGGCCAAGATGCTGGCTTGGGTCAAGGCGGAAGGCGGTATAACCAGCATGGCGGAACGCAATCAACGCAAGGCAGCCCTGATTTACAAACTGCTGGATGACAGCGATTTCTATCTGAATCAGGTAGATCATTCCTGCCGTTCGTGGATGAATGTGCCGTTCCGGCTCGCGGATCAGGATTTGGAACCCATTTTCCTGCAGCGGGCCGCGACCGAAGGACTGGTGGGGTTGGCGGGCCATCGTTCCGTGGGCGGCCTGCGCGCCAGCCTTTACAATGCCATGCCTGAAACCGGCGTACGCGCACTGACGGATTTCATGCGCGAATTCGAACGTAGCCGCGCCTGAGCGTTTGCGGATGGAAAACAACACGTGAATAAAATACCTGACTTCAGCTTCGACTTGATGGAACTGTGCGCGCAGGGCGTGCGCGGGCTGAAACCCTACGAGCCCGGCAAGCCGATTTCCGAATTGCAGCGCGAGTCAGGCGTCAGCGGTATCGTCAAACTTGCTTCCAATGAAAACCCATTGGGGCCAAGCCCGAAAGCGATGGCGGCCATCCATGCGGCGGTCGCCGATCTGGCACTTTACCCCGACGGTCAAACCCACTTGCTGAGGCAGGCGATTGCCGCAAAGCACGACATCACGCCAAGCGGCATTACCTTCGGCGACGGTTCCGATCAGAACATCGAATTCCTGGCGCGCGTGTTTCTAGAACCCGGATGCAACGCGGTGATTTCACAGCATGCCTTCGCGGTGTACGCCATCGTGGCACAGGCAGTGGGCGCTGAAATCCGGGTGACAAATGCCTTTCCGGCGATCCATCCACGCGCACCTTATGGCCACGATCTGGACGCCATGCTGGCCGCCGTTGATAGGCGGACGCGGCTGGTGTGTATCGCCAATCCCAATAATCCCACCGGTACCTGGCTGGACCGTGCCAACCTGTTGCGGTTCCTGGAGCAGTTGCCGAAAAAAGTGATGGTGGTGGTGGATGAAGCTTATATCGAATTTGTCAGCGAACCCGACTACCCGGATTGTTCCCGCTGGCTGGAACGCTTTCCCAACTTGGTGGTGACCCGCACCTTCTCCAAAGCCTATGGCCTGGCCGGCCTGCGAGTGGGATATTCCTTGTCGCATCCTCAGGTGGCGGATCTTCTGAACCGTGTGCGTCAGCCTTTCAATGTAAACAACCTGGCCCAAGTCGGTGCGCTGGCCGCGCTTGCGGATACCGAGCATCTCGCAAAGACCGTTGCGGTCATCCAGGAAGGCAAGCGCCTACTGCAAGATGGGTTCCGGGCGTTGGGGTTAAGCTGGATTCCGTCCATTGCCAATTTTCTGAGCGTGGATTTCCGGCAGCCGGCACGACGCATTTACGAAGCCTTGCTCAAGGAAGGCGTGATTGTACGGCCGGTGCATAATTATGGTTTGCCAAACCATCTGCGCATCAGCGTTGGCCTGCCGGAGCAAAATGCGCGCCTGCTGACGGCGCTCAAAAAAGTGCTGGGCACTTGAGCCACGCCAACACGCGATCCTCGTCCATGGCCGCCGCATGCGATTTTATAATCATGCCTGACGGCCGACTCACGGGGCGCGGGCGGGTGCCCGGCGACAAATCCATTTCGCATCGCGCTCTGCTGTTGGGTGCCATGGCCAGTGGCGAGACCCGCATCAGTAATTTCCTGGAGAGCGCGGATTGCCTGGCGACTGCCGCCGCGTTGCGCGCACTGGGCGTGAGACTCGGGCATCCTGCGGAGGAGGCCGTCACTGTGACGGGTGCCGGACCTGAAGGCTTGCAACCGCCGGCGCAGGAATTGGACTGCGGTAATTCCGGAACCAGCCTGCGTTTGTTGACCGGCCTGCTGGCTGGGCAGGCATTTGAATCAGTGCTGACCGGCGATGCTTCGCTGCGTCGCCGGCCCATGCTGCGCGTCATCGAGCCGCTGTCGCGCATGGGTGCGCAAGTGGATAGCGACCAAGGCCACGCACCACTCAAGGTTCACGGCCGCGGACCTCTCAAATCCATGCGCTATGAACTGCCGGTGGCCAGTGCCCAGGTAAAATCGGCGCTGCTGTTGGCGGGTCTGCAGGCGGAGGGCGAAACCTGGTTGCGCGAACCGGCGCTGACCCGAGATCACACCGAGCGCATGCTGGCAGCCTTCGGCTGCGAATGCCGGCACAAAGATGGCTGGCTGGGAGTTACCGGCGGAATGAAGTTGCGCGCGACAAATATTGCCGTGCCGGGCGATCTTTCCTCGGCAGCTTTTTTCCTGGTGGGTGCGGCCATGACGCACGGAGCGGAAATTACATTGGAGAATGTCGGCGTCAATCCGACACGCGGCGGCATCATCACCTTGCTAAGGCAAATGGGCGCTGATATCCGTCTGCAAAATGAACACCTGCTGGGTAACGAACCGGCAGCTGATATTCGGGTGCGAGGTGCCGGCTTGCACGGCATTGTTATTCCGCCCGAGATGGTACCGTTGGCCATTGATGATTTGCCGGCGCTGATGATTGCCACCGCTTGCGCAGACGGCACGACCACGTTGCGCGGTGCCGGCGAGCTGCGCGTGAAAGAAAGCGACCGTTTGCAGGCCATGACAAATGGCTTGCGTATCCTGGGTGTGGACGCGGAATTGCGGGAGGACGGCATCCGGGTAAACGGCGGTAGCGGCTTTGCGGGCGGGGCAGTGGATAGCTGCGGCGATCACCGCATCGCCATGGCCTTCGCCATGGCGGGACTGCGCGCTCGCGCGCCGATTCGTATTCACGATTGCCGCAATGTGGATACTTCGTTCCCGGATTTCGTTCCGCTGGCCCGGAGCCTTGGCCTGCCCATTCACGTGCAGAATGGCGCGGAGTTGCCATGACATCAAACGGGTTGCCTCCGGTACTGGCCATAGACGGACCCGGTGGTTCGGGAAAAGGCACCGTGAGCCGTCGCGTGGCGCATGCCCTCGACTGGCATTGGCTGGATAGCGGCGCCCTTTATAGGCTTGCCGCGCATGCCGCACACTTGTGTAACATTTCTGCCGCAGAACCAGAGCAACTGCATACGCTGGCCAAGAACATGCTGGTCGAGTTCGTTCCCGGGCCAGGTGATGATGAAGAGCGGTTATTGCTGAACGGGCAGGATGTAACGGCCGCGGTGCGCACCGAAGCATGCGGCAATCGGGCCTCGGAACTCGCAGTGATTCCGGAGCTCAGGGAAGGGCTGAAAGTCCTGCAACGGAGCTTTCGACGCCCACCTGGTTTGGTAGCCGACGGGCGCGACATGGGGACGGTGATTTTCCCGGATGCCGGCCTCAAGATCTTCCTCACGGCGAGCGCCGAAGAACGGGCTAAAAGACGCTATAACCAGTTGAAACAAAAAGGATTAGATGCTAACCTGCCGGCCCTTTTTCGGGACATCGCCGCCCGGGACCAACGGGACCAGAGCCGCGCGGTGTCTCCCCTGAAGCCCTCCCCAGAGGCGGTGGTGCTGGACACCACCGGCAGCAGCGTTGAACGGGTGGTGGCAAAGGTTTTGGTTCTGGCCCGGCAGCGATTTGGCCGTAATCCAGAGGAACGCTAGAGCGGGGCCGGCAGGACGCAGCCCTTGTAATTAATCAACCGGGATTCCCGTGGGACGGGATACCGAATCAACCCTAGCCCCTGCACACAGGGAATTCAGGATCAACATTACAATGACCGAGTCTTTCGCGGAACTTTTCGAACAAAGCATCAAACAACAACAGATGCGGAACGGGGCCATCCTCAAGGCCCGCGTGATGGAAATCCGGCCGGACGTGGTAATCGTCAACGCCGGTCTCAAATCCGAAGGCGTGATACCCGCCGAACAATTCAAGAACGAAAGCGGTGAACTGGAAATCGCCGTGGGCGACGATGTGGAGGTGGCGCTGGATGCCGTCGAAGACGGTTTCGGCGAGACCCGCTTGTCGCGCGAGAAAGCCAAACGCGCACGCTCTTGGACTAAACTCGAGGAAGCCTTCACCAAGGGCGAGATCGTCAAGGGTTTTATCAGCGGCAAGGTGAAAGGCGGCTTCACCGTCGAAGTGGACGGTGTGCGGGCATTTTTACCCGGCTCGCTCGTGGATGTGCGCCCGGTGCGCGATCCCATTTATCTGGAAGGCAAAGAACTGGAGTTCAAGGTCATCAAGCTGGACCAGCGCCGCAACAACGTGGTGGTGTCGCGCCGGGCGGTGGTGGAAGCCGAATACAGCGCCGAACGCGACCAATTGCTGGGCAACCTGCAGGAAGGCTCGACGGTGAAGGGTGTCGTCAAGAACCTCACTGAATACGGTGCGTTTGTTGACTTGGGCGGAATTGATGGACTGCTGCACATCACCGACATGGCCTGGAAGCGCGTCAAGCATCCTTCCGAGGTCGTGAGCGTGGGCCAAGAAATCGAGGTCAAGGTGCTCAAGTTCGACCGCGAGCGCAACCGCGTGTCCCTGGGTCTGAAACAACTGGGCGATGACCCGTGGGTGGATATCACGCGCCGCTATCCGGCCGGCACGCGCCTGTTCGGCAAGGTCACCAATATCGCGGATTACGGTTGTTTTGTGGAAGTGGAACCGGGTGTCGAGGGGCTGGTACATGTTTCCGAAATGGACTGGACCAATAAGAACGTCAATCCGGCCAAGGTCGTGCAAGTGGGCGACGAAACCGAAGTTATGGTGTTGGAGATTGACGAAGAACGCCGCCGCATCTCGCTGGGCATGAAACAGTGCAGACCAAATCCGTGGGAAGATTTCGCCGCCAGCCACAACAAGGGCGACCGGTTGCGGGGCAAAATCAAATCCATCACCGATTTTGGCATTTTTGTCGGCCTGGATGGCGGCATAGACGGCTTGGTGCACCTGTCTGACATCTCCTGGGACGTATCCGGTGAGGAAGCGGTACGCAGCTACAAGAAAGGCGATGAAGTGGAAGCGGTGGTGCTGGCAGTAGATGCGCAGCGCGAACGTATTTCCCTGGGCATCAAACAACTCGAAAAGGATCCGTTCTCAAACTTTCTGGCCGAGCATCCCAAAGGCAGCATGATGAAAGGCAAGATCATGAGCGTGGATGCCAAGGGTGCCACTGTTGACCTGGGCAACGGCATTGAAGGCTATCTGCGTGCTTCGGAACTTTCGCGCGACCGCGTGGAAGATGCACGCACGCTGCTCAAGGAAGGCGATGAGATCGAGGCTCGCTTTGTGGGTGTGGATCGCAAGAACCGCAGCCTCAATCTCTCGATAAAAGCCAAGGAACTCCAGGAGGAAGCGCAGGCGATGGAGGATTACGCACGCACGACGGCGCCCGGCACCACCACGCTCGGCGATTTGCTCAAGGAACACATTGGCGGTAAAGAGGAATAAGCAATTCGTGTGTGGCCGTGAACCACGCAAACCGGGACACGGATGACGGAACGGACGGATCGCTGAGATGAAGTTATGGGCAGGGCTTTGAAGGCGCATGCGGGCTATGACGAAATCAGAGCTGATCGAAATCATCGCCAGGAAACAGAGTCATCTTGTCGGCAAGGACATTGAACTTGCCGTCAAGACGGTCCTGGAGCAGATGAGCACGGCGCTTTCCACCGGGCGGCGCATTGAGATCCGGGGGTTTGGGAGTTTTTCCTTGCACTTTCGTCCGCCACGCATGGGCCGCAATCCCAAAACCGGGGATTCCGTTGCCCTACCCGGCAAGCATGTGCCGCACTTCAAACCGGGCAAGGATCTGCGTGACCGTGTGAACGATGGGGACGATGGTTAGCCGGGACAAGTCCGGCCCCCTGATCCCCGAACCGTGAACGGAGCCTGCTGTCATGTTGCGTTGGATCGCTGTCATTATTCTATTGTGTGTGTTCGTGGTGGCGTTATTGCTGGCCTACGCCAATGGCACGGTGGTGGTGCTTGATTACCTGGTCGGCAGCCTGCGTGTGCACTTGTCCTCGGCGCTCCTGGGTGCGGCCATCATCGGCTGGCTGTTGGGCCTGCTAAGCAGTTTGTTGGTGATTTTCCGGCTCAAACGGGAGACCTGGCGGCTCAAGCGCTCGATTCACGATGCGGAGTCGGAAATCCGCAATCTGCGCAATCTTCCTCTCAAGAATGACCATTGATTCAGCGGCCATCATAATCCTGCTGCTGATCGCGGCCGCCTTGCTTGGATGGCTGTTGGCACGCTGGAACCGTGGCAGCAAACGGGATTCGCGTTTCAAGTTCGTCAGCGCCGAGTATTTCAAGGGACTGAATTTCCTGCTCAATGAGCAGCCCGACAAGGCGTTGGAAGTTTTTATCCGTGTGGCCGAGGTGGACTCGGATACGGTCGAGACGCACTTTGCTTTGGGCAGTCTGTTCCGGCGCCGCGGCGAAGTGGATCGGGCCATTCGAATTCACCAAAATCTTATCGCCCGCCCCAATCTCACGCGCACGCATCGCGCGCAGGCACTGTTCGAACTGGCCCAGGATTATTTGCGTGCCGGCCTGCTGGATCGCGCTGAAAGCATTCTGCTGGAACTGCTGGACATGCCGAATTACAGCGATCAGGCTCTGCACAGCCTGATTTCCTTGTATGAGCAGCAAAAGGACTGGCAACAAGCCGTCACCATGCGGCGGCGTTTGCAGGCTTATACCGGAGTTTCCGAGGAAGAGACCATTGCGCAATATTTTTGCGAGCTGGCACAAGCTGCGCTGACGGATGCCGATGTGGCGCTCGCCCGCCGTTTCCTTAAACGCGCCCAATCCCACGACTCAAACTGCGTGCGCGCCAACCTGCTGCTGGCACAGATGGCGGAGTCTGTTCAAGATTGGGGACATAGCCAGCGGAATTATCAGCATGTGCTTGAGCATGAAATACGTTACGCTACCGAGGTGCTGCCCGCGCTGGCGCGAGTGACGCGGAAAATAAACGGGCAGGCCTCGCTCGATTCTGCGCTGGAGAAATTGCGCCGTGACAATCCAAAAGCCTCCGGCTACCTGGCGATTGCCGCGATCATGGATCCGGAGCTGGACGATCCGGTGTCACGCGCCTGCGTCGTGGAGTACCTGCGCACGGAACCCAGTCTGCGCGGGCTGTATGATATGTTCGTCTCCTTAGCGCAGCGTCATGGCGCAACCGAGGTGACCGACCTCGAGCCGCTGCAAATCGCGGTCCGGAACCTGTTGAAAAATGGCGCGCGCTATCGATGCGAAGAATGTGGTTTTCGCAGCAAGACCTTGTACTGGCAATGCCCCAGTTGCAAGACTTGGAACCGCACCATGCCGTTCCATGAAATCACCTTTAGCGCCGCGGGCCTGCCCAATCCGGCTGCAAGAATCTGAACGCGGCTTGTTATATGGAAACCAACAGGTAAGATTGGTCAATGAAACATGCAAAAATCCGCAAAGCGGTATTTCCGGTCGCCGGCCTGGGTACACGCTTTTTACCGGCCACCAAGGCCAGCCCCAAGGAAATGCTGCCGGTGGTGGACAAGCCGCTTATCCAGTACGCGGTGGAGGAGGCGGTGGGGGCAGGCGCCGAAGTATTGATATTTGTCACCAGCCGCACCAAACGCGCCATCTCCGATCATTTCGACCGTGCCTACGAACTGGAAACCGAAATGACCTTGCGCGGCAAGCACGCCCAACTCGATCTGGTGCGCAACATTGTTCCAGCCCACGTTTCCTGTGTGTACATACGGCAGGTCGAAGCGCTTGGTCTGGGCCACGCGGTTTTATGCGCCGAACCGGTAGTAGGAGACGAACCGTTCTTCGTGGTCCTCGCGGATGACCTGATTGACGGTGTAGGCCGTTCCGCGCTGCAGCAGATGCAAGACGTGTATGCGCGTTATGGCGGTAGCGTCATCGGTGTTGAACGGGTGGCGCAGAACGAAACCCAGCGTTACGGCATCATTACACCAAAGCAAATCAAACCGCGGCTGTACGAGATCCGGCACATTGTGGAAAAGCCCAAACCGGCCGATGCACCCTCCACCTTGGGTGTGGTAGGCCGTTATCTGCTCACGCCCCGGATATTCGAAATCCTGAAAAGCACAAATAAAGGCGCCGGTGGCGAAATCCAATTGACCGACGCCATTCAGGGCCTGCTCGCCAAGGAATCCGCGTATGCCTGCGAATTCGAGGGCGTGCGTTACGATTGCGGCGACAAATTCGGTTATCTCAAGGCCACCGTGGAATACGGCCTCAAGCACACCGAGCTGGGCAATGATTTCCGCGCTTATCTGGAGCGGGTGGGCGCTGATTTGCAATCCGGCCGGCATTGAGCATTACAGATGACGCAGAATCTGGCTTGGTCATTGTTGGTGATTGCCGGTCTATTCGAGGTGGGCTGGGCGGTCGGCCTTAAATACACCGTGGGTTTCACGCGGCCGCTGGCATCGGTGTTGACCCTCATTGCCATCATCATCAGCATGGCCATGCTGGGACTCGCAGCCAAGACACTGCCCATTGGAACCGCCTATGCGGTGTGGACCGGCATCGGCGCGGTGGGCACGGTTATCCTGGGTATTCTGTTGTTTGGAGATTCTGCTAGCCTGATCAGGATTGCCTGTCTGGCTTTGATCGTGACCGGGATCATCGGGTTGAAAGTTCTTGCGGAGTAGTCGTCAATCTGATTGACGATATCTCAGACTTTGCCTTTCC
>JBAVYM010000059.1:0-4136 GCA_049698775.1 Gammaproteobacteria bacterium | reverse complement strand
CTGCGGGACTGGAAGGCTGCCCTGAATAGATTTACCATCCAATATGAAGAGCGGATGCCACAGCACTAAGAAATGAAACCAAAACCAAACCCGAATACACAAAATCTAAGACACCCTCGGCCGGGGTGGACCAAATAGACAACCATATCCCGGAGCAGGTCAGCCGGCAGGACCTTGAAGGCCTTTTGGGCTTGAAATCCGCGTCAGATGGCCCCACTTGAGTACTTCGTAAAAACTGGTCTATTATTCACCCATGCCTTCTCCACGCAAACCGAAGCCGGCGGATTCCACGCCGTTTGCTGAGTTCATCCGTAACGCCTCTTCCGCAGAGAAGAAACGCGTGTATGCGCGCGTCCTCAAGAAAGCCACTGAGCGGCAGAACCGCCTGCTGCGTGCGGCTGTAGTTACCAAGTAACTGCTGATTTCCCGGCTTTTGATCTGAACCTGTAATTGGTTACTATCTCCGGAACAAAAGGGGATAGCTGGCCATGAACGAAGCTGAAACCCGCGCCGAGCACATTGATCCTGCCTTAAAAGCAGCAGGCTGGGGCGTGGTCGAGGGCAGCCGTATTCGCCGTGAGTATTCCATCACACCGGGTCGCATCGAAGCACATGGGCGGCGCGGCAAGCCGCTCGCTGCTGATTACGTTCTGGAGTATCGCAACCGGAAGCTTGCCGTAGTCGAAGCGAAGGCGTGGGATGAAGCGCTGACTGAAGGCGTCGCACAGGCCAAGAACTACGCAACGAAAATGGAGATTCGATTTGCCTACGCCACCAACGGCCAGGGCATCTATGGCATGGATATGCAGACCAGCAAAGAGGGTGAAGTATCTGCCTATCCAACACCGGAGAAGCTATGGAGTCTCACCTTTGCCAAGGCGAATGTCTGGCGCGACTGCTTCGCCGCAATCCCGTTCGAAGATAAAGGCGGCTCGCTCGGTGACCGGTATTTTCGGGATATCGCCATTGAGCGTGTGCTGGATGCCATCGCGAACAATCAGCAGCGTATCCTGCTGACACTCGCAACCGGTACCGGCAAGACCATGATTGCCTTTCAGATCGCCTGGAAACTCTTCCACAGCCGCTGGAACTTAAACCGCGAGCCTACGCGACGGCCACGCATCTTGTTTCTCGCGGATCGCAACATCCTGGCCGACCAAGCCTATAACGCCTTCTCGTCATTTCCCGAAGATGCGCTGGTGCGCATCGCGCCGGAGGATATTCGCAAGAAGGGCCGGGTACCCAAGAACGGCAGCATCTTCTTCACGATCTTTCAGACTTTCATGAGCGGCGCGCCTAAAGACGGAAAACCCTCACCGTACTTTGGCGAATATCCGCCGGACTTCTTCGATTTCATCGTGATTGACGAGTGCCATCGCGGTGGAGCGAACGACGAAAGCAATTGGCGCGGCATCTTGGAGTATTTCTCTCCGGCGGTGCAGCTTGGCCTCACCGCCACACCCAAGCGCCAAGATAATGTAGACACCTACAAGTATTTCGGCGAGCCCGTTTATGTGTATTCATTGAAGCAGGGTATCAACGACGGTTTTCTCACTCCCTTCAAGGTAAAGCAGATTTCCACCACGCTGGATGATTATATCTATACACAAGATGACCTGCTGGTGGAGGGCGAGATCGAGGCGGGCAAACGTTATGAGGAAGCTGATTTCAACAAGATCATCGAGATCAAGGAGCGCGAGAAGAAACGGGTCGAGATATTCATGTCGCAGATCAACCCACAGGACAAGACGCTGGTATTCTGCGCCACACAAGATCATGCACTGGCCGTGCGCGATCTCATCAATCAGATGAAAACCAGCCGAGGTCCGAACTACTGCCAGCGGGTCACCGCCAATGACGGTGCTTTGGGCGACCAGCACCTGCGTGACTTCCAGGATAACGAGAAGACTATCCCAACCATCCTCACCACTTCGCAAAAACTCTCTACCGGCGTGGATGCCCGCAACATCCGCAATATCGTGCTGATGCGACCCATCAACTCGATGATCGAGTTCAAGCAGATTATAGGCCGTGGCACGCGGCTCTACGATGGCAAGGACTACTTCACGATCTATGACTTTGTAAAGGCGCATCACCACTTCAACGACCCGGAATGGGATGGGGAGCCATTGGAACCCGAGCCGGTAATATCCAAGCCTCCATTAACTAGCGATCCAGACCGCGGGAAAGTACGCGAAAAACCTGCTGAATACGTCAAGCCGCAGAAGATCAAGGTAGTACTGGCGGATGGCAAGGCCCGCACCATACAGCACATGATGGCGACGACCTTCTGGCATCCCGATGGCACACCCATGTCCGCACAACAGTTTATGGAAATGCTCTTCGGCAAGCTGCCCGACTTCTTCAAAAATGAAGCCGAATTACGAGCTATATGGAGTCTCCCAGGTACCCGCGCCAAGCTCCTGCAAGGGCTTGCTGAGAAGAACTTCGGCCATGAACAGATGATTGAAATGCAGAAGATTATTGGTGCCGAGAAAAGCGACCTGTTCGACGTGCTCGCCAACGTCGCCTATGCTCTGCCGCCGCTGACTCGCGAGGAACGTGCCGCCAGAGCGAAGGTAGAAATTAACGCGCGCTTCAATAGCAAGCAGCAAGCATTTCTTGGCTTTGTGCTTTCACACTATGTCAGTGTCGGCGTGGAAGAGCTGGACCAGGAAAAACTTACGCCACTGCTACGCCTCAAGTATCATGATTCTATCGCCGACGCGGTTGCCGATCTCGGCAAGCCCGATGATATCGGGCGAGTGTTTACAAGCTTCCAGAAGTATTTGTATCAAAAAGCTGCTTGAAATATGTCGGGAAACACGATGTCGCTATTTTCGAGGTGTGAGGGGTCCAGTCGTGCCGTGCTTAATTATTGATTCAGAAAAATCTGCGAGCCGCCATGAAAAAACTCAAACACGAATCTGAATTAGTCCATGAAGCCATTCTGGCTGGCGTTAAATACGCCGAGAAGCGCGGCGCCGCTATCTTCGAGCCCACGGATTCTGCCGCCGACAAGATTCTTTACATTTATAGATTGCTGGTACACGACAAACTCATCCAGCCGCTGCCGGAGGACCAGGTGTCGCAGCAGAGCATGCGGCACAAGCTGGCGATCTGGTATTCGAAACAGTTACCGCCGGATCACTCCCTGCTCAAATGAATTGAGCGCTGCGAGGGCAGTGATCTCAGACGAGATCGGTGTGGCCAAGTGGTGTGGGTGTGCCAGACGGTGTCTGATCGTGGCGCGGCGGCCGGATGTTCGGCAGGAACACCGCGAAGATCCCGAGCAGCGGCAGGAACGCGCATATCTGATACACGAACAGCATGCCGCGCACGTCCGCAAGCCAGCCGAGCACCGCCGCACCCACGCCGCCCATGCCGAAGGCCAGACCGTAAAACAATCCGGACACCACGCCGATGCGCTGCGGCATCATATCCTGCGCGTACACGATGATCGCGGGAAATGCCGATGCCAGAATCACGCCGATCACCACGCTCAGCACGCCGGTCCACAACAGGTCCACGTGCGGCAACAACAGTGTGAATGGCGCCACGCCTAGAATCGAGGCCCAGATCACCGCCTTGCGGCCGATGCGGTCGCCGAGCGGACCGCCGATCAGGGTGCCGGCGGCGACCGCGGCCAAGAACACGAACAGGTGATATTGCGCGTCGCGCAGCGACACGTCGAAGCGGTGGATCAGATAAAACTCGAAATAGCTGCTGATGCTGGCGAGATAAAAGTACTTGGAAAATATCAGCACCATCAACACCGCGAGCGTACGCGCCACCAGCGCACGCGGATACACAGGCCCGACGACCTTTTCGCGTTGCGCGCGTTCGGCCAGATGCCGGCGGTACCAGCCGCCGACTTGTATCAGCACTACTATCGCGAGCAGTGCCGCCAGGCCAAACCAGGCGATGCTCACGCGTCCGTGACGCAGCACAACCCACGCGGCCAGCAACGGTCCGAGCGAAGTGCCGAAGTTGCCGCCAATCTGAAACACCGATGACGAGCCAGGGAAGGCGCGAAGCGCCGAGGCGAGGAGCCTGCGGTAGCCGCAGCGGACGTAGCACAGCGGAGTCTTCGGAGCGTGGTGCGCAGTCCGCGCCGCGGCGTAGAGTCAGTGTGG
>JBAVYM010000058.1:0-90985 GCA_049698775.1 Gammaproteobacteria bacterium | reverse complement strand
GTCTTTCAGCAAGGTATCAATCAGATCATTGGAAATCATTGGCTTGGCTACGGTCATCGTCACTCCTTATAATGGTTCGGCACTCTCTGCCAGGATGACCGAATACACAAACTTTCTTACACCCCCCTTTACCACGGTTCTTGTTTTTGGCGGTTTTGCGAATCTTGAACAACGCCAATATGCCGAGGATCAGCTTTGCGAATATTTCGGCGATTTTGCTAATGTTCGGTGTCTCGAATCCTTAAAGATATTTTTCCCAGGTGAAACGTACTCATCGCAGCAGATCACCAGCCGTGTGGCCGAATTGCATGTGGACGGAGTCGTAATCCTGAAGCCAACAGCATCTGGTACTTCATCTGTGTATATCCCGCCGACCACCGAAACAAGTTGGACTGCGAATGTATCTGCTAACACATATGTCAATCCTTATTCTGATACTGCGTACACTAACGGCACTGTAAACGGATCAAGTACAACTCATACGTATGGCGGATTTAGTATCCATAAGCCTTGGGCGAGCTTTCAAGCTACCCTCTGGTCAACTGCCGACAATAAGATTGCATGGTATGCAACTGCAGACTCTCGTGGGGGTGGATTTGCTAAATGGGATGATCTTATAGAATCGGCAGCCGAAAAGACCGCAAAGAAATTGGTGGCTGACGGAGTATTACAGCCGCGTCACAAATGAAAACAGAAAGGTTGAAATCATCCTGTTTTGCCGTATGTGGATAATGAGTGCTTTTGGATCAGCTCAATGTGATTTCCAGAACTTCCAGTAATGCCTGGTCCACTTTGGACATGAATTCGCGTGAGCATTGGAATAAAGGACCTTGCACCAACCGTTCGTTGTCAATGGCACGCAATTGATCCAGTAATAGATCAGAGTTCTTGTCGAGGCCGCCGTGAGCAGGCAAACGCAAGCGCAAGGGCTCGGCATCGTCCGTGAGTTGACTGGTCAATGGAATGATCAGCGTGGAAGGATGTTCAGCATCCAGCAATGCCTGGCTTTGCACGATCAGAACGGGTCGGGTTTTCCCGGGTTCCGTGCCGCGGCCCGGGTTCAGGTTGGCCAACCAGACGCTGCCGCGCCTACGCATCGGGGGCGTCTTCGATGGCCTCGAATTCGGCATTCACCTTCAGGCTGGTTTCGCGCACGCGCCGCGAGGCCTCCATGAGCTTGCGGTGGCGGTGTTTGGCGGCGGCCGTGGAATTCAGGGATTCAATGGCGCGGCGGATATACTCGGCCCGCGGGATGCGTAGCTCCCGGGCGCGCCGTTCCGTTTCCTTCAGAAGTTCGTCCGGCAGGCGGATAGAGACGGTAGTCATTTCTGTGTTCCAAGATGAGATACGGGTAGTGTATGCGTGGATCGGCAAATGGGGCAAACCTCAGAACGGGATGCAGGGTCCGGCCGCGCCCGCAAGTCCTTATAGCTCTTCACTTTTGGCCAAATTCCCGTAAAATGCGCAGTCCCGCGGCGGCCGGAATCCCTGGCCGGCCCGATTCGCATTCAGAGGATAGTGATTCCATGGTGACCATACGTTTGACGCGCGGCGGCGCTAAGAAGCGCCCCTTTTACCACGTGATCGTGACCGACAGCCGTTCCGCCCGCGACGGCCGCTACATCGAGCGCCTCGGTTTCTACAACCCGGTGGCGGCGAGTCATGAGGAAGTGCTGCGCGTGAACGCGGAGCGCATCAAGCACTGGCTGTCCAAGGGCGCGCAACCGTCGGACCGTGTGTCCTATCTCATGAAGGAGCACAAGGTCGCCGTCTGATTCCGGCGCCCGCCCGCGCCATGACCGAACCCACTTCGCGGCGCATTGTCATCGGCAGAATCACCGGCGCCTTCGGTATCAAGGGCTGGGTGAAACTCCACTCCTGGACCGAGCCTAGGGAAAAGATTGTCGAATACCGCTGCTGGCTGCTGGAACACAACGGCACGTGGCGCGAGCAGCAGGTGGCCGAGGGCCGTATCCACGGCAAAAGCGTGATTGCGCGGCTGGATGGCATCGTGGACCGCGATCAGGCCGCGGCCCTGACGGGTGTGAACATTGCGGTACAGCGCGACCAGTTGGCAGCAACCCGGCCCGATGAATATTACTGGGTGGACCTGGTGGGATTGGAAGTCAGGCTTGCGGATGAACGTTCGCTCGGGCACGTGAAAAGTCTGCTGGCCACCGGCGCCAACGATGTGCTGGTGGTGCAGGGCGAGCGCGAACGACTGATCCCGTTCATACGCGGATCGGTGATAAAAGCTGTGGACCTGGACGCGCGCGTGATCCGTGTGGACTGGGATCCGGATTTCTAGGATAAGCGTCATGCGCATCGAAGTGGTGACGCTGTTTCCGGAGATGGTGGCTACGCTGCTGGCGTTCGGCGTCACCGGCCGTGCCGCGGATCGTGGATTGCTTCAGGTCCGGTGCCGGAATCCGCGGGATTACACCCCGGACAAACACCACACGGTGGACGACCGTCCGTTCGGCGGCGGACCGGGCATGGTGATGAAAGTGCAGCCCCTGCGCGCGGCGATTCACGCGGCGCGGGAGGCGACAGGAGCGGATACTCCGGTGATTTATTTGAGTCCGCAGGGACGGCGTTTCGAGCAACAGGATGCCCAACGCCTCGCGGCACTGGAAGCGCTGGTGCTGGTGGCGGGGCGTTACGAAGGCGTGGACGAGCGCGTCATCGAGGCTGAGGTGGATGAGGAATTGTCCATCGGCGATTACGTACTTTCAGGCGGCGAACTGCCGGCGCTAGTGGTGATTGACGCGCTGGCGAGGTTGCTGCCCGGCGCGCTGGGTGACGAAGATTCGGCGGCGCAGGATTCGTTCATGCATGGCCTGCTGGATTATCCGCACTACACGCGGCCCGAGGAGATTGACGGCAAGGGCGTGCCGGAAGTATTGATGAATGGTGATCATGCGGCCATCCGCCGCTGGCGCCGGAAGCAGGCGCTGGGCCGCACCTGGCTGCGGCGCCCGGAGCTTGTGGAGAAACTGGAATTGAGCGCGGATGAGCGCGAATTGCTGAACGAGTTCATCCGCGAACAGCACAAGGTATGACGATTGAACTTTCAATTAAGGTGAATGGCCATGAACAAGATTATCGAACAGATTGACAAAGCCCAGATGAAGGACATCCCCGCGTTTTCACCGGGCGACACCGTGGTGGTGCAGGTCAAGGTCAAGGACGGCGAGCGCGAGCGCTTGCAGGCCTTCGAGGGCATGGTCATCGCCAAGAGCAATCGCGGCCTGAATTCCTCATTCACCGTGCGCAAGGTCTCCCACGGCGAAGGCGTGGAGCGCACCTTCCAGAGCCACAGCCCCGCCATCGGCGCCATCGAACTCAAGCGCAAGGGCGACGTGCGCCGCGCCAAGCTGTATTACCTGCGTGACTTGTCCGGCAAGGCCGCGCGCATCCGCGAAAAGGTCTGAAACCCCGCTTTCGGCGCTAATCAAACACGTGCTGATACAATCACGGGTGCCTCTGGCACCCGTCATTTTTTGCAGGCACCGTAAGCCATGCGCATCACCATGCCGCGCATCCTGATTATCCTGATCGCCGTCCTGTCAGTGGTCAGCGCGCCGGCATTCGCGGTGGAAAAGCACCACAAGGCCGCGCCGAAAAAAAGCCATACCGCTCCCACGCCAGCCGTCACGCAGGCACCGCCGCCCAACCTGAATGCCGCGCCCTCGTTGCAGGACATCGGCAGCTTTGCTTCGGCGGGCGCGCCCAATCTGGCGCTGCAATTCATTGACCGCGATCAGCCGGATTTCACCCAGGACGCGGCCGGCTGGATGGCCTGGGAACGCGAGCGCATTTATCTGTATCAATCCACCCGCAACTGGCAGGCCATCATCGCGCGCGCATCGAAACTGCCGGCGGACATCGGCGCAGATTTCCGGCAATGGGAAGAAATGCAGGCGGCCGCGGCTTGGCTGCAATTGGGCAAAGGCCACGAAGCGCGGCTGATTCTGCGCAAGTTCATCTGGAATTCCGCGTCGGCTCCCGATGACCAGAGCTTGAGCCAACTGCGTCAATTGGTGCTGCGCAGCTATCTCACGGATGAATATCTCGCCGATGCGCAGACTGCGGTCATCCGTTACCGTCAGGATTATCCGCAGGACACGGGCAACTGGCCGATTCTGGAAGCACGTTTGTTCCTGAGAACCAATCAGCCGCAGGCGGCGCTGGATGTGCTCAAAGCCAGCAGCGGTGCGGAAGCCGACATGCTGAGTCTGCTGGCGTCACTGCGCGCGCAGGTCATTGCTCCGGACAAGGTTATGGAGAAATCCGTGAATCTGGGCAGCAACAGCAAATTGCCGCTGGAGCAGCGCGTGCGCGCCTGGTTCATCGCCGCGCAAGCGGCGGAGGCGCTCAAGAATCCGGTGGCGCAAATCCAGGCGCTGCAAAACGGCCTAGGTCTGCAACCGGGATTGTTGGACAAGGATCCGGTGTTCGCCATCACTCCCGACATGCTGTGGGACGCCTATCTGAGTTACGGTCAGGATCTCGGCAATCAGTTGCAACTGGTGGTGGGCGATAATCAGGCGTGGTACTTGGCCGCCTCCAACCGGTTTGATGCAAGTCCGGTGCGCGCTTGCGCCCTGTTCAGCGTGGTGGCCTTCAATGCGCCAGAAGCACAACAGCAAGGCGTGGCCCACTGGCAATTCGCCACGCTTGTCCAGAAGCAGAAAAACGGCGGCGTGGTGTTGCGACACCTGTATCTGGATTCCGATCGCTTCAAGACCGTGAGCGCGATTCCTCCGGATGTGCGCTACATTTTGGTGAATGACGTGCTCGCGATCCCGGATATTCCGCTGGCCTCGAAACTCATGCAGGGTCTGGACCAGCCACCGCCGGATACCGATCCGATCGCCTGGCAGTTGCAGCGTGCGCGTGTGTTCATCCTCGGCGGTAATCCGGATGCCGGCGTTGCCGCGCTCAAGCAGTTGTTCGCGAGCGGCGCTCCGATTGATCCGGGTGACGTATTGCCGGTGCTGTTTGACTTGCAGACCGTCGGCCGTAACCGGGATGCGATTCCGTTTTTCGAGGCGCTGTTGCAGGCGAATCTGACTTCGGATCAGCAGCGTCAGTTGCTGTTCTGGATCGCGGATTCCTATAAGGCGCTCGGGGATTACGCGCAGGCGGCGGAATTGTACCTGCGCTCGGCGACGCTCATGGATCCCTACGCCATGGACCAATGGGCACAGAGTGCCCGTTATCAGGCGGCGCAGATGCTTGCCAAGGCGGGATACATCGAAGACGCGCACAACCTGTATCAGGGGTTGCTCAATGCGACGCACGATCCGGGCCAACAAGCCATGCTGCGGCACGATTTGCAACAACTCATGCTGTTGCCAAAAGCCCAGCCGGCGGACAAACCCTGAATCGCGGCGCATCAGAGCGAACCATGTTCAAACCGGACAGCCTGCAATATCTGAGCGAAGCCCTGGCAACCCTGCAACAGGGTTTCAGCGAACTGCCATCGTTCGATTCCGGCAGCGACACGCCAGGCTTACGTGACGTGCTGAACGAAGTGGCTGTCAGGCTGCAGGACAATTTCCCTTATCCGCATCCGTTCTACGCCGGCCAGATGCTGAAACCACCCCATCCGGTGGCGCGGCTCGCGTATATGCTGGCGCTGTATATCAATCCCAACAACCACGCGCTCGATGGTGGCCGCGCCAGTTCCAGCATGGAGAAAGAAGCGGTGGCCAATCTCGCGCGGCTATTTGGCTATGACACGCACCTCGGGCATTTGTGCGCCAGCGGTACCGTCGCTAATCTCGAAGCCCTGTGGGTGGCGCGGCATGTACGGCCAGAGGGCGTTGTGCTGGCGTCGGAACAAGCGCACTACACTCACGCGCGCATGTGCGAAGTGCTGAAAATTCCTTTCCGCAGCGTGCCGGTGGACGCCGCAGGCCGCATGGACATGAATGCACTGGAGGATGTACTGCGGCACGAGAGCGTGGTTACGGTGGTGGCGACGCTTGGCACCACAGCGCTGGGCGCCGTGGATCCGCTGCATCTGATATTAAAGCTGCGCGAACGTTACGGTTTCCGGCTGCATGTGGATGCCGCCTACGGCGGTTATTTCATGCTGGCGGACAATCTGGACGCGGAAGCGCGCGCGGCATTCGATGCCATCCCGCAATCGGATTCCATTGTGGTGGACCCGCACAAGCACGGCTTGCAGCCCTATGGCTGCGGCTGCGTGCTGTTTCGCGATCCGGCCGTGGGCCGTTATTACCGGCACGATTCGCCTTACACCTATTTCACCTCCGGCGCATTGCATCTAGGCGAAATCAGCCTGGAATGCTCGCGTCCTGGCGCCGCGGCCGTGGCGCTATGGGCCACCCAGCGTTTGTTGCCGATGGAGCGGGGCGGTGAATTCGCAAAAAGGCTCACTGCGTCCCGCGAGGCGGCGCTCACTCTGCGTCAACACCTGAAAGCCGGCGGTGGGTATCTCGCCGGCCCGGTGCCGCAACTGGATATCGTGGTATGGATAGCCAAGGCCCGGAGCCGGACGGACGCCAGCCGCCGCGCGCAGACGGTGTTCGAGGCGGCCGCAAAACAGCATTTGCACCTGGCCTTGTTGCACGTGCCGGATACGCTGGCGGCGGCCTGGTGGCCCGGCCTGAAGCGTGACGCGGATACGCTCACGGCGCTGCGCTCCTGCCTCATGAAACCGGAGCACAAGGACTGGCTACTGCGCATCACCGCCATCCTCGAGACTGCCGTGCAACAATCGCTTGGCGCATAATTAGCGCTCCAGACGCCATTCCTTTTCCACCCACCCCATCAACCGGAACTACCCATGAGTGACAAGAACTTTTTTGTGCGAATCTTCGGCGGCACCTGGCGTGTCTGGAATTTTCTGTGCCGCTTGGTGATTGATCTGGTCATCACCATCATCGTCATCGTGGTGCTGGTGGCCGCGTTCGGTTCCCACAAAATTCCGGTGCCATATTCCGCGGCGCTGGTGGTGGACATGCACGGCGATCTGGTGGAACAGTTCTCCGGTGACCCGGCGCAGCGAGCACTGGCCAGACTGCTGGGCCAGAAAGTGCCGCAACAGACGCGCCTGCGTGATGTGGTGGGCGCCATCGAGCATGCCAAAGACGACAAGCGCATCAAGGCGCTGGTGTTGGAAACCGACGACTTGGGCGGCGGTGGCCTGTTGGGCGGCGCGGCCTTGAGCGACCTGCGTGACATTGGCCGCGCGATCCACGATTTCCGCGCGACCGGCAAACCGGTGTTTGCGCTCGGCGATGCCTACAGCCAGAGCCAGTATTACCTGGCGTCCATGGCCAACACGGTCTTCATCCACCCGCAGGGTCAGGTGTTCCTGCGCGGTTACGGCATTTACCAGCCGTATTTGAAGGACGCACTCGACAAGCTCGGCGTGCAGGTCAATATCTTCCGCGTCGGCAAATACAAATCCGCGGTAGAACCGTTCATGCTGAACGGCATGTCGCCGGCCGCGCGCGAGGATTGGGGTGGCGTGGTCAACACGCTCTGGACGATTTACCAGCGAGACGTGACCAAGGCCCGCGACCTCAAGCCGGATGCCTTGAGTAACTATATAGATAACCTGAATACAGGGCTGACGGCCGTGGGCGGCGATTCTGCCGCGCTGGCGCTGAAATCAGGCCTGGTGGACAAGATCGCCAATGAAGATCAGATGGAAGCGGCGGTCAGCAAGGTGGTGGGCGAATTCCGTCACAGTTTCCGCCAGATTGATTACCGCGATTACCTGCAGGCCGTGGATGGAGAAGCTGTGCAGAATAACGGCGGCAACAGCATCGGCGTCATCGTTGCGGCCGGCGACATCATGACCGGCGATCAACCGCCCGGCACCATCGGCGGCGATTCCACCTCGGAATTGATCCGAAAGGCACGCTATGACGATTCCATCAAGGCCGTCGTGTTGCGGGTGGACAGCCCCGGCGGCAGCGCCTTCGCGTCCGACCTCATCCTGCGCGAGATCGAACTCACCAAGGAAGCCGGCAAACCGGTGGTGGTGTCCATGGGTTCTGTGGCAGCATCGGGCGGTTACTGGATTTCCATGGCGGGAGATGAAATCTACGCCAACCCCGCGACACTCACAGGTTCCATCGGCATCTTCGGCCTGGTTCCCACCTTTGACAAAACCCTGGCAAAAATCGGTATCCATACTGACGGCGTGGGCACCACGCCCTTGAGCGATGCGTTTGACCTCACTCGTCCTATGTCACCGCAATTGCAGCAGTTTTTCCAACTCAACATTGACAATGGCTACCAGCAATTCATCACCAAGGTGGCGAAGAACCGGCACATGAGCGTGGACGCGGTGAACGCGATTGCCCAGGGCCGTGTGTGGAGCGGCGAACAAGGCAAGAAACTTGGGCTGGTGGACAAATTCGGCAATCTTCAGGATGCGGTGACGGAAGCGGCAAAACTCGCGAAACTTGGTCCGCACTACTCGGTGCGCTACATCGAGCGGCCTTTGAGTGTGTTCGACAAGCTGCTCATCTCCATGGCCAACAGCGATAACACACGCCTGAGCGCCAGTTTGATGCCGTCCGCCAACCTGGGTTCGCTGCCGTGGCTGAGTCAGATGCAGCGGCTCACCGACGCTCTTGCAGTCTTCAGCGATCCGCGTGGGGTGTATGCCTATTGTTTCTGCAATATCCAATAACAAGCCACAGCGATCGCAGGTTGGGGTGAGAGCAGCGAACCCCAACGATCAGAATGTTGGGCTTCGGAAGACCTCACTCCAACCTATTAAAAATATAGGGTGCACTTGCGCACCATCCGCAGTTCGGGATCGCGACGAATGCATGCCCCGGCGAAAGCCGGCGTCGCTGCTCTTGCTAACCCCAATCCAGTACCACTTTGCCTGACTGACCCGAGCGCATCACGTCGAAGCCTTTCTGGAATTCGCCGATGGGGAAGTGGTGGGTGAGGATCGGCGTGATGTCGAGACCGCTTTGCAGCATGGCCGCCATCTTGTACCAGGTCTCGAACATCTCGCGGCCGTAGATGCCCTTGATGAACAGGCCCTTGAAGATCACCTGATTCCAGTCAATCGCCACCTCGGCGGGCGGCAGGCCGAGCAATGCCATGTGTCCGCCGTGCACCATGCTCGCGAGCATCTGGCGGAACGCCTGCGGATTGCCCGACACCTCCATGCCCACGTCGAAGCCTTCGGTCATGCCGAGTTCCTCCGTCACGTCTTCAAGCTTCTGCTTTTGTACATTCACTGCACGGGTCGCGCCCATCTTGCGCGCCAGATCGAGGCGGTAATCGTTCACGTCGGTGATCACCACGTAACGTGCGCCCACGTGTTTGGCGATGGCCACAGCCATGCAGCCGATGGGGCCGGCGCCGGTGATGAGCACGTCTTCGCCCACCAGGTCGAAGGACAAGGCCGTATGCGTGGCATTGCCGAACGGATCCAGGAACGCGGCGATGTCGTCGGAAATCACATCCGGCAGCGGAAACGCATTCATGGCCGGGATCGCAAGATATTCCGCGAAACAGCCGGGCCGATTCACACCCACGCCCACGGTGTTGCGGCACAGATGCCGGCGGCCGGCGCGGCAGTTGCGGCAATGGCCGCAGGTAATGTGGCCTTCGCCCGAGACGCGCTCGCCGAGCCTGAAACCCTGCACCTCGCTGCCGATTTCCGCCACCACGCCCACAAACTCGTGGCCTACGGTCATGGGCACGGGAATAGTCTTCTTCGCCCACTCATCCCAGTTGTAAATGTGGATGTCGGTGCCGCAGATGGCGGTCTTTTTTATCTTGATGAGCAAATCATTGGGGCCGATCTTGGGTTTCGGTACATCCTGCAGCCAGATGCCTTGTTCAGATTTTGCTTTGACTAACGCTTTCATGGTTAACAAGCCTCAAAGACCATTGTGGGAGCGGCGGTCCCCGCCGCGATCCCAGATTGATAAAAATCGCGGCGAATATCGCCGCTCCCACACATTAACGAATAATGCCTAATTGTTTGCCGACCTTCGCAAACGCGACGATGGCTTTGTCCAGGTGTTCCCTCTCGTGAACGGCGGATATCTGCACGCGAATGCGCGCCTTGCCTTCCGGAACCACCGGAAAGGAGAAGCCGATCACGTAAATGCCTTCCTTCAACAATTCATCCGCCATGTTCCTGGCGAGTTTCGCGTCGCCCAGCATGACCGGAATGATGGGATGGTCGCTGCCGGCAAGCGTGAAGCCGAGTTTCCGCATGCCGGCGCGAAAATACGCGCTGTTGTCGCCCAGCTTCCGGCGCAGTGCATCGCCGCGTTCCAGCAGATCCAGAACCTTGATGGAGGTGGCGGCAATCACCGGTGCGAGCGTGTTGGAAAACAGATACGGCCGTGAACGTTGCCGCAGCCACTCAATGATCTCCTTGCGGCCGGAAGTGTAACCGCCGGACGCGCCGCCCAGCGCCTTGCCAAGCGTGCCGGTGAGGATGTCCACGCGGCCCATCACGCCGCGGAATTCATGGCTTCCGCGGCCGTGCTCACCCATGAATCCCACGGCATGCGAATCGTCCACCATCACGAGCGCGCCATAGCGGTCCGCCAGATCGCAAATGCCCTTGAGGTCGGCGATGATGCCGTCCATGGAAAACACGCCGTCGGTGGCGATGAGCTTGAAACGGCAATCCACGGCTTCCTTGAGCTTAGCCTCCAGGTCCGCCATGTCATTGTTGTTGTAGCGCAAGCGCTTGGCCTTGCACAGGCGCACGCCATCAATGATGCTGGCGTGATTGAGCGCGTCGCTGATGACCGCGTCCTGTTCGTCCAGCAGCGTTTCAAACAGGCCGCCGTTGGCATCGAAGCAGGAGGAATACAGGATCGCGTCATCAGTGCCGAGAAACTTGGAGAGGCGCGCCTCCAGTTCCTTGTGTACTGTTTGGGTGCCGCAGATAAAGCGCACCGAGGACAGGCCGAAACCGTATTTCGGCAGAGCCGCTTGGGCGGTTTTCACCAGTTCCGGGTTATTGGCCAGCCCGAGGTAATTGTTCGCGCAGAAATTGAGCACTTCCTCGCCGCCGGTCACCTTGATAGCCGCCTGCTGCGGCGTAGTGATGACACGCTCGGTCTTGTAGAGACCGGCTTCGTGCAGGCCGACAATCTGCTGGCGAAGCTGGGCAAGAAAGGCTTCTTTCACGCAAGCTCCGGGGACGGCAAAGGAGGGAAGGCGCGCAATTATACCAGCCTCGGAAAATCGGAGTGCTAGACTTGGAACGGCTGCAAAATGAATACCTTCGCTAAACGCTTTCCTCCTGTTCCCCTCTCCCCCGGCGGGAGACGACTACAGGGATGTAGGAGGTAGGGCAATGCCGGGAGCAATTGCCGAGGGTTGGGGTGAGGGGGGATCCAGGAATTTTGTTGGATATTCTTAGCCACATGACAAAGGAAAACAGCAATGTGCCGCGCATGCGCCTGGACAAGTGGCTGTGGCTGCTCCCGGCATCCTGCCTCCCGCAGCACTTGTACATCCATGTACATCGGGCGCGCATCGAGATAGCTGATGATTAGCCAAGAAAGTATACGGTTGGATAAATGGCTTTGGGCGGCCAGGTTTTTCAAGACACGCAGCCTGGCCACTGCCGCCGTTGCGGGCGGCAAGGTGCATGTCAATGGTGTGCGCGCAAAACCGTCGCATGAACCGCGTGTCGGCGACCGATTGAAAATCACCCGTGGTGGGGAGCGTTACGTGGTGTTGGTGCTTAGGCTGTCATCGAAGCGCGGGTCCGCTTTGGACGCGCAACAGCTTTATGAAGAAACGGCGACCAGTCGTGAAATTCGGGTACGACACGCAGAACTCCGCAAACTTGCCGCATTGGCGAGTCCCGCGCCTGCCAAGCGCCCAGACAAGAAATCCCGCCGTTTGATACACCGGTTCAAGCAGGGGCTGTGAGTATTTGCCCCAGCAAGGACGAACAGCGGAGAGTCTGTCTGTATAATCGCTTGTATGAGCAAAAACCCATTGCCGCCGGTGCACCCGGGCGAGATACTCCTCAAGGAATTCATTGAACATCTCGGATTGACGCCGCATGGGGTCGCGGTGGCGCTGCGCGTGCCCGCTTCGCGCATCAACGATATCGTTACCGGCAAGCGTGGCATCACCGGCGATTCCGCTTTGCGGCTGGCGCGATTCTTCGGCACCGATGCGGAGTCGTGGCTCAATTTGCAGAAGCGCTACGAGCTGGAGTGCGTGCGCCGTAAAGCGGCCGCCGAGATCGAGCGCGATGTACGTCCGTTCCAAAAAGCTGCTAATGGCTGAGACGCATTTCAAGCCGGTGGCTTGAATATCGAAAATTCTGAATATCAATAAAAGAATCTGTTTGCATGCCTACTCTGAACTGGATTGGTAAACAGGCTGTCGTCAAGCACCACCAGGAAGTGCCGTACCGCCTTTTGGAGCTAGTGCCGGAACTCTCACTCCCCGTTCGCTCCGAATCCACCGTTCGCCCTGAGCCCTTCGACCATGCTCAGGACAGACTTCGCGGCCCGCTAGGCCGCGAAGTCGAAGGGCAGGAAGATTTCAACGGAAACCTCGTCGTCCAGGGCGACAATCTGCACGCTCTGAAAGCGCTGCTGCCGCGCTATGCCGGCCAGGTGAAGTGCATCTACATTGATCCGCCCTACAACACCGGCAACGAAGGCTGGATTTACAACGACAACGTCAACAGCCCGGAAATCCGCAAATGGCTGGGCGAAGTGGTGGGCCGCGAAGGCGAAACACTGGATCGGCACGACCGTTGGCTCTGCATGATGTATCCCCGGCTGGTGTTGCTGAAGCAGTTTCTGCACGAGGATGGCGCGATTTTTGTATCTATTGATGATGATGAAGTGCATCATCTTCGCACGTTGATGGATGAAATATTTAGCATAAATAAACGGCTCGCAACATTTGTCTGGCGTACTGATGGAAATTTCGATAATCAAGCAAAAGTGAAAATATGTCATGAATATGTGCTGGCTTACTCCATTGATCCTGGGAAATTTTCTGCTCCAAAGGTGATTGATCCAACTATTGGGGCCAAGAGTAAGCTTCGTAAGGAAACTATTCGGAATACGATTGTTAAAAATGGTCCAAAAAATCCTATAAGTGTGGTGACGCTGCCAGTCGGGTTCCCAGCGGATTTTAAGGATGGGGTTATTCCAGCTAGGAGCAATGCTTGGCCACACTATGAGTCAGATGTTGTTGTTATTGATGGTTTGTTAGGCAAATCTGTAGTTGCGCAAAGCGGTTGGAGCTCGAAGGAATTACTCGAAGAATTCGTTGCTGCAAAATTTGAACCTATCAAAGATAGCAAAGGGCAAAGTACCCGGTTCGTCATTACGAAAACCGGAGCGATCGAATCGATTAAAGATCGGAAATCCCCAAGTCACGTTATATCAGTGATTGGTGGTGTAGGTACGACTCAGTCACAATCGGCTGAGTTAGCTGATATGAGCACAAAGTTTCCATTCCCAAAACCGGTCGATTTAATCAAGTATTTAATAAGCATGATTAGCGGCTCTGATTTCGTTGTCTTGGATTCTTTCGCTGGCTCTGGCACCACTGGCCACGCGGTGTTGAAACAAAATGCCGAAGACGGCGGCAAGCGCCGGTTCATTCTGGTCGAGATGGATGACAACATTGCCAGGAATGTGACCGCCGAGCGCGTTAAGCGCGTGGCCCAGGGCTACACCAACGCCAAGGGCGAAGCCGTAGCCGGTCTCGGCGGCGGCTTTCAATTTTGTACCTTATCGCAGGAACCGCTGTTCACCGCGGAGGGCCAGATACGCGGCGATGTCACGTTCGCGCAATTGGCAGAGTTCGTGTGGTTCAGGGAAACGGGGACAGGCTTGTTTCTCAACCCTTCGACAGGCTCAGGGCGAACGGCCTTTGATTCCCCCTTGCTGGGCGTGTATGAGGGCCGCGCGATCTATCTTCTATATAACGGAATCCTAAAAGACAAATCCGTGAACGGCGGCAACGTGCTGACCGGCAAAGTGCTTGAGGTGTTGCCGGCCTTCAACGGACCGAAGGTGATTTACGCAGCCGCCTGCCGACTCGGTGAGCCGCGCCTGCGGCGCCAGGGGATCGTGTTCAAACAGACGCCCTATGCGCTGGCGGTGTAATCTTGAAACCGGAAATTGACACAGGAGAGAAACGACCATGACTACGCAGGATATCGTGAAACAGGCATTGCAACTTGAGCCGGCCAAACGCTTCGAACTGGTGGAGGAAATTCTGCACAGTCTGGACCAGCCCGATCCGGTGATGGATGCGGTGTGGCTGGAAGAGGCGGAACGGCGGTTGGCCGCTTACCGGACCGGCAAAGTGAAGGGCATACCGGCTGAAGATATCGTTGGAAAATTGTAGTGCGGGTGCTGTTCTCGCTCGAAGCACGGGTGGAATTTGAGGAAGCGGAGCGTTACTACAACCGGCAATTGGCGGGACTGGGCGCCGGATTGCGGGAGGAGGTGCGCTACGCGCTGCGCCGTATCTGCGCCTGGCCGCTGGCATTTCCGGTTGAACGCGGAGAAATCCGCCGTGTACTGTTGGGGCGATTTCCTTACAAATTGCTTTATACGATTGAACTCGAGCATATCTATATCCTTGCGGTCGCCCATCAGCACCGCAAACCGAATCACTGGGTCAGCCGGGCCGTAAAACCATGACCGCGTTTGTCACCAAGGAATATCAGGCCGAGGTGCTGCGCTCGGTGCAGGATTATCTGCGCTCCTGCCGCGACAGGGGCAACGCCAATACCGCTTTCTATGAAACCACGCTGGCGCTGTGGGGGCAGGGGATCACCTATCATCCGCTCGGCGATTTCAACCCCGCGATGCCGTATTTCTGCCTGCGGGTGCCGACCGGCGGCGGCAAGACCTGGCTGGCGGCGCGTTGTGTGAGGCATGTGAACGATCTGCTGTTGGAGGTGCCGCACAGTGTGGTGTTGTGGCTGGTGCCGTCTAATGCGATTCGCGAGCAGACGCTGAAGGCGCTGAAATATCCGCAGCATCCGTATCATGCGGCCTTGCGCGAAGCTGGGCCGGTCACGGTGCTGGACATCGAGGAAGCCAAGAATGTGACGCCGGCCACGCTGGCGACCTCCACCACGGTGATTGTATGTACCCGGCAGGCGTTCCAGGTGGAAGACACCGAGGGTCGCAAAGTCTATGAATCGAATGGCGCGCTGATGGCGCATTTCGCCGATCTCGCGGCGGAACAGCGCCAGGAATTGCTGACCGACGGCAACGGCGTGATTCCATGTTCGCTCGCCAACGTGCTGCGTCTGCACCGGCCGTTCGTGATTGTGGACGAGGCGCACAACAGCCGCACCGATCTGGGCTTCGACATGCTGCGGCGGCTGAATCCGTCCGGCATTCTGGAGCTGACGGCTACGCCGGATACCGAACGCACGCCCAGTAATGTGTTGCACAGTGTATGGGCGGCGGAGTTGAAAGCCGAGCACATGATCAAGTTGCCGATCCTGTTGGAAGCACAGCCGGACTGGCAGAAGTGTCTGAATCAGGCGCTGGCGTGGCGCAATGAACTGCAAGGCAAGGCGGATGCGGAACGCCGTCAGGGCGCGGCTTATCTGCGGCCGCTGGTGTTAATCCAGGCCGAACCGAAACGTCAGGGGATCGAAACCCGTAATGTGGATGTGGTGTGGGAAGAGTTGCAGAAGAATCACAGCATCCCCGTCAATGAAATCGTGCGTTCCACCAGCGAGTACGATGAGCTGGAGAAGATTGGAAAGGAGTATCCGAGAGGCATCGCCGACGAGCGTTGTCCAGTGAAGTATGTCATCACCCAACGCGCATTGGCCGAAGGCTGGGATTGTCCGTTTGCCTACATTCTGGTGAGCATGGCGGAACTGCATGCGGCGACCGCAGTCGAGCAATTGCTGGGACGCATTCTGCGCCAGCCCGATGCAATGTCACGCGCGGACGACGCGCTCAACCAGTCATACGCTTACGTAGTGTCGCGCAGTTTTCGCGATACCGCCAACAGTTTGCGCGACAGTCTGGTGAAAGGGGCCGGCTTCGAGCGGCGCGAGGCGAAAGACTTCGTGTCCGCGCGCGACCCAAAGGATGCCATATTCGATTTCGAGCGCAATGCGGAGCGCGTCGAGTTCACTCCAATAGCAGTGGCGCTTGGTGAGACGCCTGAAAAGCGGGAGCTGAAATCACTGGATGGAAAAGTAGAGTGGGATGACCAGGAAAAGAAGCTGGTTATCAATGCGCCGCTGGACGCGGCGGATACCGCGGCGGTGCAGGCGGCCGTAAAAGGCGAGCAGGCGCGCAACGACATTGCCCAGGCAGCCGAGGCGAGCCGCCAGCAGGCAAGCTCACATTTCTTTCAAACACCTGCCGAACAAGGCAAGCACTTTGAGATACCGCAGCTCGGTCTGCGTGTGCAGGGTGAACTGCAACTCTTCGACGACCCGGAAGTCCTGGATTATCCCTGGGAACTGTCGCCTTATGGTGCCGAGCCCACCATTCAGCAATTGCAGCGCCTTGCTGACAACCAGGCAGGGGAAGCCGGAACCATTGATACCGATGAAGGCGCCGGCACCTTGCGCGTGGATTTCATGGCCGGCCTGACTCGTGATCTGGAACTGAGCTACCGGCCAGAACACATGGATGAAGCCGGATTGGCGGCATGGTTCTGCCGGAATCTTCCGGACCCAACTATTACCCATACGAGCAAACGTGCATTCGTGGTGCGCTGGATCAGCAGCTTGTTGAAGCGGGAAGGCATGAACCTGGCGCGGCTGAACGCACGCAAATTCCTGTTGCGGCAATTGTTACAGGACCGTATCCGGGAATTGCGTCTGACAGCAGTCAGAAAGGCATATCAAGAGACTCTGTTTGAGGCCGGCAGCCCTGTGGATGTCGTGGTGGGTGGCGAAGGGCTGACGTTTGATTTCCCCGAGTACGGTTATGCACCGACCCGGACCTACGATGGGCGCTTCGGCCCAGCGCATTTCCGCAAACACTACTATGCACAGGTGGGCGATTTCGACAGCAAAGAAGAATACGAGTGTGCCTGCTGGCTGGATGATCAGGCGCAGAAAGGCCGGATTGAATTCTGGGTACGTAACCTGGCTCGCAAACCCGCCTGTTCATTCTTCCTGCAAAAAGCCGCTGACCGCTTCTGGCCGGATTTCATCTGCAAATTGCCCGGCGGCGCGGTTCTGGCGATCGAATACAAGGGTGCGGACCGATACAGCACTGATGAAGCCAAAGAAGATCGCCTGATTGGCGAACTCTGGGCGCGCGAAAGCAAGGGCAAGGCGCGCTTCGTAATGGTGACGAACAAGCAGTGGGGAACAATTGCAGGAAAGCTCGGATGAGCTTGTATCGGAGTCGCGACGTGGAGGGAGCGGCGGCCGTCTTTTAGGCAGGGAGTGTCCTGATACCGCATACCGCTGGCCGCCCGTTCCATGAGCCATGCTTGCGCTGCGTAAACCGGTGCAACGGTCATTGAAGGCAGCAGAACAGGGGCGTATAGTAGTCATACTATTTCATACTTGGTGAACTGCAACATGGCCGGCGCGCTGAAGAAAACCATCTCACTTCCCCCCGAACTTGCGCGCGAGGCGGAGCAACAGGCCGAAGCCGAAGGCAAGACCCTGAGCGCGGTGATTCAGGAAGCGCTGCGTGCCGCGCGTGCCGTGAGGCTCAAGGGCGAACTCAAGACCTTGCAGGGTTACTGGCAGCGCAAGGCGCGCGCAAAGGGCGTCCTCAGTCAGCGCGATCTTGAGCGTTATCTGGGCCGGTGAAGGCTGTTTACGACACCAACATTTTCATTTCCGCGCTAACACTCCCGAGTGGCAGCGCGGAAATTGCCATGGCCGCCGCGGCCGAAGGCCGTGTGCGGCTTGTGATCTCGAAACCACTCATTCACGAAGTGTTGGATGTGCTGGCACGCAAATTTAGCCGCGAACCGGAGGAGCTGGCGCGCGTGGCCGTGTTTCTGGCAGACTTGGCTCAAATTGTTGAACCAAAGAGCAGACTCAAAGTCCTGCGTGATGAGCCCGATAACCGTGTACTCGAATGTGCGCAGGCGGGCGGGGCGGATGTCATTGTGACCGGAGACAAGGCGATGCTGTCATTGGGGGAATACCGTGGCATTCGCATCATGAACTTGCGCGCATTCCTGACAAACATGGAGGACGCGGTGTGACGTGGAATGCGGAGCAATTTGATCTGGAAGCGGCCCGGTGAGGAAGCAGCTCCGTTATCAGTGGCATTGACAGGCGATTCGCTGCGTATATACATTGGGAGTCTGGTCATGAGTACCGCGCGCATCTTCAAATCCGGCAACAGTCAAGCCGTGCGCTTGCCCAAGGAGTTCCGCTTCCGCGCCAAGGAGGTGGAGATCTTCCGGCGCGGCGGAGAAGTGGTGCTGAGGGAAAAATTGCCGCAGCTTAGCGAGTTGCTGAGCACGATACCGCCAATGCCCACGGATGTTTTTGCCGATGGCCGGCAAGATCCACCGCCGGATGAGGTGGAGCCGCTCTAGTGGTTTCCTGCCGTTATTTGCTGGATACGGATATCTGCATTTACGCGGTCGCGCGGCGTGCGCCGTCAGTGCTTGCCCGGTTTGACGCCCTCAAGCCGGGTGAAGCTGCACTGTCGGTTATTGTTTTCGGCGAGCTCTGCACCGGGGCGGCTAAAAACAGCTATCCGCAAGTCGCCTGGCAGAATCTTGCGGCACTGATCACCGTTGCCGGGGTCAAGCCACTGCCAGTGGAGGCGGCACGTCGTTATGGCGGACTGCGGGCCGTGTTGGAACGCAAGGGCACGCCGGTTGGCGCCAATGATCTGTGGATCGCAGCGCATGCCTTGGCCGAGGGTTTGACGCTGGTCACCAACAACGAGCGCGAGTTTCGCCGGGTTCCAAAGTTGAAAGTCGAGAACTGGGTGACCTGACATGCCGCGTGAAGTGCTGGAAATCGGTGTGCAATTGCAGTACATCGAACCACCGGTATGGCGGCGCCTGCGCATACGCTCCGGCGCCACGCTAGCAGACTTGCATGATGCCATCCAGGCGGCGATGGGTTGGACAAATTCGCATCTGCACGAATTCTTCATCGCCGACCGTCGCTACGGTCCTCTGCATGAGGATGCGCCGGAAGAGCTGATTGATGAAACCACGATCACGATGGAAGCGCTCAAGCTTGCGGAGGGCGCGCGCTTTTCATACAGCTATGATTTTGGCGACAATTGGGAACACGACATTCGGGTGGAGAAAATCGAGGTCATGGCCGCCGAGCTGCTGCGGCCGCTGTGCCTGGATGGTGCGCGCGCCTGTCCGCCGGAGGATTGCGGCGGCCCGCCGGGTTACCAGGAGCTGCTGGACGCTCTGGCGGATCCCCGCCATCCGCGGCATCGCGAGTTGCGCCGGTGGGTGGGCAAGGACTGGAATGCGAAACACTTTGATCTGGAAGCGGTCAATCACCTGCTGCATGCGCGGCGACCAGGAAAATAACTAGCATGCCACACTCCGTTACGCCTCTGATCGCGGTAGATATCATTATTGAGCTGAGCGACCGAGCGGAACGGCCCATCGTGCTCATCGAGCGGCGTAATCCGCCGCACGGCTGGGCGTTGCCCGGCGGTTTCGTGGACGTGGGCGAGACATTGGAACACGCGGCAGTGCGCGAAGCGCAAGAGGAGACCGGCCTGAAGGTGAAACTCAAAGCGATGCTGGGTTGCTATTCCGATCCGGCGCGCGACAGCCGCGGCCACACGGTGAGCGCGGTGTATGTGGCGGAAGCCGCGGGCGAGCCGCATGCGGGTGATGATGCCGGGAAAGCAGGGGTATTCGATCCGCTGGCGCCACCGGCGAAGCTCGCGTTTGATCATGCGCTGATTCTGTCGGATTACCGGCGTTACCGGGAGACTGGTATGGTCGCGCCGTTGCGCAGGTGAACTTGCCGTAAAAACAACAGCTTGGAGCGCAAATTCAGATTCTCATATATACTGCGCCGCTCCACTAAAATGATTCACTCCACCGGATAGCATGTCCAATTCCACACGCATTCTGGTCATCTTGGCAGCGGTCTGCTTTGCCGTGCTGTGGTTCGCCAACCTGCAATATCGCGACCTGTTCCAGACCGACGAGGGCCGTTACGCGGAAATCCCCCGCGAGATGGTGGCGAGCGGCGACTGGCTGACGCCGCGGCTCGACGGGCTCAAGTATTTCGAGAAACCGGCACTGCAATACTGGACCACCGCCGTCGCCTACGAGCTGTTCGGCCAGTCCAACTGGACTTCGCGGCTGTGGACGGCGCTCACCGGATTCCTGGGCGTGCTCATGACCGCGTGGGTGGGCTGGCGGTTGTTTGACCGGCGCACGGCCTGGTGCGCGGCCTTGCTGCTCGGCAGCGGCATGTATTACATCATCATGGGTCACTTCAACACGCTGGACATGGGCGTGTCGTTCTTCATGTGCATGAGCGCGTTCGCATTTCTGTTGGCTATGCAGAGCGCGGACGATGCACAGGGAAGTGCAAGTGCTGCGCGACCCTTGGAAGTCCCCGAAGGGGGAGGAGGCAGGGGCGCTCCGATAGGAGCGCCGGGAGCAGCCGATGCACAGGGAAGTGCAAGTGCTGCGGGAGGCAGGACGCCGGGAGCAGCCGCGTCGAATATAGCCAGGCGCCGTGGCTGGATGTATCTTGCTTGGGCAGCGGCGGCGCTTGGCATGTTGAGCAAGGGGCTGGAAGCAGTGGTGTTACCGGGCGCGGTATTCATCATTTATACGCTCATCAGCCGTGACTGGAAGCGTTGGAAACAATTGCACTGGTACGGCGGCGTTATCATTTTCCTGATAATCGCCGCGCCCTGGTTCGTGGCGGTGAGCTTGCGCAATCCGGAATTCTTCCATCACTTTTTCATTTATGAACATTTCCAGCGGTTCCTGACACCGGTAGCGCACCGTCCCGGCGCCTGGTGGTATTTCATTCCGGTGCTATTGTTCGGTTTGTTACCCTGGTGGCCGCAGTTCGTGCGTTCGATAGTGCGGGTATTTTGGCGTGCCGATGCGAACGCGCAAACATCTGGATTTCATTACACGCTGTTCCTGTGGATCTGGTGCGTGCTGATCTTCGTATTTTTCTCTTTCTCTGATTCAAAGTTGATGAGTTACATCCTGCCGATAATGCCGGCGCTCGCTCTCATCATCGGACGCGAACTGGCGCAGCGCCGTCGCGGCGACGTGTTCATCAGTGCCATCTTGTGCATGCTGCTGGCCATTGTAGGGTTGTGGCTGGCACCGTTGTTGCAGCGCGACGGCGGCAATGTGTCGCTGGAACTTTACAAAGCGTTTCTGCCGTGGCTGGTCGTCGGCTGCGCGTTGCTGCTAATCATCGCCATTGCCGGTTTCTTCACGGCATATTTCCGTCAGGTGGGCGTGGCCATGGCTCTGCTCGGCGTCGCACTGTTCCTCGCAACGCAGGTGGTCACGACCGGCGCCCAGGTGTTTTCGCCGGTGTATTCTGGGCACTCGCTCGCGAAGCAGATCAACGCCTACAACAAGCCGGGCATACCGTTTTACAGCCTGAACGATTACCAGCAATCGTTGCCGTTTTATCTCAAGCGCACGCTGACGCTGGTGGCCTATCAGGGTGAGCTGGCGTTTGGCATCAGCCGCGAGCCGGACCAGTGGATTCCGACTCTGCCGGATTTCATTGCGCGCTGGCAAAATGATCCGCAGGCGCTGGCGGTGATGCCCATCACGACCTATAACGAGCTGGCGAAGCAGGGCGTGCCCATGCAAGTCATCGGCCGGGATCCGGAGCGTGTCGCGGTGAAGAAGCCATGAATCTGATCAGTTTCCTGCTGGTGATCACCGGCGTGTTGCTGAACGCCGCCGCGCAATTGTTGCTCAAGGCGGGTGTGCAACACATGGGCGTGATCAAGTTGCAGTTCGCCACCATTATGTCGGCAGGTTGGAAGCTGGCGTTTGAACCTCACATCCTGGGCGGACTCGCGTGTTATGTGGTGAGCGTAGTGGTGTGGATACTGGCGCTGTCGCGGGTACCGGTGAGTATCGCGTATCCGATGCTGTCGCTGGGCTATGTGGTGACTGCCATTGCGGCTTGGTGGCTGCTGGGCGAATCCCTGAGCGCGGTGCGCATCACCGGTATCGCGGTCATCATCGTCGGCGTGTATCTGGTTGCCAGAGGTTGAACAAGAACATGAGTGAGTATTTACCGTTCACTCGTCCGAGCATTGACGAGGACATCATCGAGAACGTGGCTGAGGTGCTGCGCTCCGGCTGGATCACTACCGGTCCCAAGGTAGCCGAATTCGAGAAGGGTTTGGCTGAGTATCTTGGCGGTGGTCGTCAGGTGCGCGCATTTCTGCACGCCACCGGCGCGCTGGAAGAAGCGTTGGTGATTGCAGGTATCAAACCGGGTGACGAAGTGATCGTGCCGGCCATGACCTTCGCCGCCACTGCCAACGTGGTGCTGCGCCTGGGTGCGAAGCCGGTGCTGGTGGACGTGGACCTCAAGTCGCGTGCCTTGAAACTGGATCAGGCCGCGGCGGCGGTCACGCCCAAAACCCGTGCCATCATGCCGGTGCATCTCAACGGCCTGGCAGTGGATCAGGATGGTGTGTACGCGCTAGCGAAGAAACACAATTTGCGCGTGGTGGAAGATGCGGCCCAGGCCATCGGCACGTCATATAAGGGAAAGAAAATCGGATCCTTCGGTGACATCGTGGTGTTCAGCTTCCATGCCAACAAGAATCTCACCACCATCGAAGGTGGCGCGGTGTCGCTGGCCGACGCCGAGGAGACGCGGCAGCTCGAAATCCTGCGCTTCCACGGCATCACCAAGCTCGCGGATGGCGGCATGGACGTGACACGCCCGGCCAGCAAGCACAACATGACGGACGTGGCGGCGGCGGTGGGTCTGGGCCAGCTCAGGCATTTGGATGAGTTCAACAAGAAGCGCCGTCAGTTGGCGTACCGCTATTTCGAATTGCTGGGCGACGAGAAACTCGGCGTGGTGCCGGCGCGCGGCGACGAGGGCCACAGTTGGCACATGTTCACGCTGCTGCCGCATTACAATCGTGCCTGTCCGGACCGGACAGCGCTTCGGGAGCGTATGCACCATGAACACCAGATCGGCCTCGGCATACACTATCAGGCACTAAACCAGTTTACGCTGTATAAAAACATGGGATACCGTGAAGGCCAGTTCCCGAATGCCGAGCGCATCGGCCGCGAAACCGTGACTTTGCCGCTGTTTCCCGGCATGGCGCTCTCCGATGTGGAGCGGGTGTGTGAGGCATTGGCGGCCTGCCTTATGGCGGCTTGAAGCGAGGACATCATGGCAGCAGTGAGAACAACCCGCGTTCCGGAAGTTTCCGTGGTGATTCCCGTCTATAACGAGGAGGAATCCCTGCCGGTGCTGTTCGCGCGCCTGTATCCCGCCATGGATGCGCTTGGCCGCAGCTATGAATGCGTGTTCGTGGATGACGGCAGCGCTGACCGCTCAGCAGCCTTGCTGCGCGAGCAATTCGAGAAACGGCCGGAGATGACGCGCGTGGTGCTGTTGCAGAGCAATTTCGGACAGCACGCTGCCATCCTCGCCGGTTTCAGCGCGTCGCGCGGTGAAGCCGTTATCACCCTGGATGCGGACTTGCAGAACCCGCCGGAAGAAGTCGGTAATCTACTGCTCAAGATGGACGAGGGCTACGACTACGTGGGTACCATCCGTCGCAAGCGCCGTGACGTGGCCTGGCGCAAGCTGGCCTCACGCCTGATGAATCGTCTGCGCGAACGCATCACCAAGGTGCGCATGACCGACCAGGGTTGCATGCTGCGCGGCTACAGCCGCCACGTAATTGACGCCATCAATAACACCAGCGAGATTAATACTTTCATTCCGGCGCTGGCCTATCTGTATGCACTCAAGCCGGTGGAAATCGAAGTGGAACACAACGAGCGCGAAAAAGGTCAGTCCAAGTACTCGCTGTACAAGCTCATCCGCCTGAATTTCGATCTGGTCACGGGCTTTTCAGTGATGCCGTTGCAGGTATTTTCGGTGGCCGGATTCGTGATCACTATCCTGGCGGGAATCCTGGTCATTTATATGGTGATCAATCGTCTCGTGGAGGGTCCGCAGGTGCAGGGCGTGTTCACCCTATTCGCCATCGTGTTCTTCCTCATCGGCATCATGCTGTTCGGCATCGGTTTGCTGGGTGAATACATCGGCCGCATTTATCAGGAGGTCCAGCGCCGCCCGCGCTACCTGATTCGCGCGATCCTGGAAAAGAAATCTTCGGATGAATAAAAAGTGTTTTGTAGATCGTTGTGCTCCACACTCGTATTTTGTCTGGGGTTCCTTGCTTCTACACCCTCTTCCGCCAGCGGGAGAGGGTAAGCTTTTTAGCGGCGCGGCTTAGTATGGTTCCGGCAAGCGCCGTCGTCTTCGGCTATCACAACGTCGGTGTGCGCTGTCTGTCGGTGCTGCTGGCGCACGGCGTCAAGGTTTCGCTGGTAGCGACGCACGAGGACGACCCACGCGAGAATGTGTGGTTTGGCAGTGTCCAGCGGCTCGCCGAGCTGAACCGTATCCCGGTCGTGGTACCGGGCAATCCCAACGCGCCCGAGTTTGTGGAGCGCATTGCAGCGCTCAAACCGGATTTCCTATTTTCGTTTTATTATCGCTTCATGTTGAAGGAACCGTTGCTGCGCATTCCGCGCCGCGGCGCGCTTAACATGCACGGTTCGTTGCTGCCGAAATACCGCGGCCGGGTGCCCATCAACTGGGCCATCATCCATGGCGAGCGCGAGACCGGCGCCAGCCTGCACTATATGGAGGTGAAGCCCGACGCCGGTGATCTGGTGGATCAGCAGGCGGTGCCGATTCTGCCGGACGACACTGCTATTGAAGTCTTCAACAAGGTTACGCTAGCGGCAGAGATGGTCTTGGATCGCAGCCTGCCGGGATTACTGAAAGGCACAGCGCCCCGTCGGCCGCTGGATTTGAAGGCTGGCAGTTATTTCGGCCGGCGTGGGCCGGAAGACGGCCGCATTGATTGGCGGCTGCCGGCGCAGGCGGTCCATAATCTCGTCCGTGCCGTGGCGCCGCCCTATCCCGGCGCGTTCAGCGCGGCGGACGGCAAACCGCTTAAGGTGTTGCGCAGCCATTACGCCGGTGAAGCCGCGCGCCACGCAAAGCCGTCGCTGTACGTGGAAGAGGGGCGCTGTTATGCCGATTGTGGTGACGCCAAGCGTTTTGAAGTAGTGATTCTCGAATTGGACGGCGCGGCCATGGATGCGGCGCGCCTGGCCGAGCGTCACGGAAACCAACCATTGTCTTTGGGAGACTAAGCGTGAAGAAAATCCTGATCCTGGGTGTGAACGGCTTCATCGGCCATCACCTGAGCAAGCGCATAGTGGAAACCACCGACTGGGAAGTCCACGGCATGGACATGCAATCGGACCGGGTGAGCGACCTGCGTGATAACAGGCGCTTCAACTTTTTCGAGGGCGACATCACCATCAACAAGGAGTGGGTGGAATACCACGTGCGCAAATGCGACGTGGTGCTGCCGCTGGTGGCTATCGCCACGCCTGCCACCTACGTACAGGATCCGCTGAGGGTGTTCGAGCTGGACTTCGAGGCCAACCTGCCCATCGTGCGCCAGTGTGTGAAGTACAAAAAGCGCGTGCTGTTCCCGTCCACCTCGGAAGTTTATGGCATGTGCCGCGATCCCGGTTTCGATCCGTACTCATCGGAGCTGATTCTCGGGCCCATACCCATGCAGCGCTGGATTTACTCCTGCTCCAAACAGCTCATGGACCGCGTCATCTGGGCTTACGGCACCAAGGAAAAACTGGAGTTCACGCTGTTCCGGCCGTTCAACTGGATCGGACCTGGCCTGGATTCCATCTACACGCCCAAGGAAGGCAGCTCGCGCGTGGTCACCCAGTTCCTGGGCCAGATCGTACGCGGCGAGAACATCAAGCTGGTGGACGGTGGCGCGCGCCGGCGCGCCTATACCTATATAGACGACGGCATAGACGCGCTCATGCGCATCATCGAGAACAAAGCCGGCGTCGCGAGCAGCCGCATCTACAACATCGGCAATCCGGCGAACAGCCATTCCGTCAAGGAACTGGCCGACATGATGCTGGAAATCGCCAACAGCATGCCGGAGTACCGTGATTCAGCTAGGAAAGTGAAACTGCTGGACGTGAAGGCCGACGACTACTACGGCAAGGGTTATCAAGACGTGGAAAACCGCCTGCCCAACGTGGACCACACTCGCAAGGAACTCGGCTGGGAACCGAAAGTGGACATGAAAACCGCGCTGCGCAAGATCTTCGAGTTCTACCGCAGCCACGTGGCCGAGGTGCGGCGGTTAGTGGAAGAGAGCATTTGAGCGATGCTGAAAATCATTATTGCGTCTCCTGACCACGGTAGATTGGGGTGAGGTCTTCCGAACCCCAACGCGATTGCCGCTGGAGTTTGCTCCGCTCACCCCAACCTGCGTCTGTAAATAACGCATAGACACAGGCATGCTTGTAAAGAAGGGTTGGGATGTGTCACGCCGTTATCCGCTGTTGATACTTCTTACCGTTGTTGTGTATGCCGCGCACATGCGTAGCAGGAGAGGTTGAGGTATGCGTTACCGCTATCCGTTGCAGGTGCTTCTCAGCATCATGGTTCTGGTTGTGGGCGTTTATGGAGCCTATCGAGCGTTCCGGCCATCCGGGTTTCCATTCGTTGTGCAAGTGGCCAGTGCGCGCGTCGCGGTGATTAAACCACTGGCTGGTATTCCGCTGCCGCCGGCACTGCGCGCGGGTGACCAGATTGATCTGCCTGCGTTAAATACCGTGAGCCGCATGGCGGTCACTATTGCGATCAATAGCCCAGGCCAGGCCCTACCCCTGGGACACACCTATGACCTGGTGTTTCAGCGACCAAGCGGAGTGCTGACGGTGCCGATAACTTCGGTGGATATCAGTCACAGCACCGGCGCACGGATTGCTTCTTTGTCAACCATGTGCCTAGTCGGATTGATGTGTGTGTTTGCGCTGATGTTGCTGTGGCGTGGCCGTGACCGCGCCGCGGCTGGCATGGGGCTGTGGGTTATCGCCTGGATGACAGGCATTGCATTGGAGTTTGCGCCAATGGACGGTGCCGTTGGGATCGCCGTAATGTTGTCGGCGTATCTCTGCGTAGTGTTGTCGCGAGTTGGCTTCTACTTCATGTTCGAAGCCATGCTGGAAGGGTTATTCAAGCGGCGAACGCTTCTGCTGTGGCGTTTGGCTTTCGCGCTTGTATGTGCAGCCTCTCTCTTTGAGGTGCTGGCCGACAATCTTTGGTTTACTCTGAGCGGGTCTGCTATTTGGCTTATTCCCGCCTGGGGAAGTTTGCTGGGCGTGTCGTATTTCGTTCCCTTGCTCATGCTGTTCGTGGGTTATCACGCCGTGAATGCCACGTCGCGACAACGGCTGCGCTGGATGCTTTGGAGTGGCTCACTCTGGGTGTTGTCGGCCGTGACATCAGACGTATTTACTGATATGGCGTTTAGTTGGAATTTACTCTGGACCGCTGGCATGGTGTTGGCTGGGTGCGGTTTCGTGTATGCGGTACTGCGTCACCGAGTGGTGGCGGTGTCCCTGGTACTGGACCGCACGCTGGTGTATGGCGGTGTTACCGCGCTGGTAGTCGGAATTTTGGCGGCGCTTAACAGCGTGCTGCAACATGCTGCACTCGGCACCGGCGCCAGCTTGCTGCTGCAAATTGTCGTGCCACTAGCGCTCGGCATCGTGCTCAGCCAGGTGCGCAATTACGCAGGCACATTCGTCGAACGGATGTTTTTCCGGCGCAGATACCTGGCGGACAAGGCCCTGCGGCGCTTCGCGCACCATTGTGGAGGTTATGAAACAGCGCTGGAATTGCTTACCGCCACGACCCGGAACGTCCACACGACGTTGCGTTCACCGGGTGTAGGCTTATATCTGCGAAAAGACGGGCAATACAGGCTCGCGAACCATGAGGGTGAAGTGTCGTACCCTGCGTACGTCAAAGCGGACGATGAGGCCCTGGCAGCAGCGCGCGCTGGCGCGAAGCACGTTGACGTGTCTGAGCTTCACAGTGCGCTGGGTGCTGACGGATATGTATTCCCTATGGGAGCCCAGGCGGTGCTCGTGTGCGCCAACCGGCTGGGTGAGCACTATGCATCGGACGAACGTAAATTACTGGCGTATGTGGCACGCCAAGTCGGGTCTGCTCTGAACAATATCAATGTGCGAGAAAGTCTTGATTTTGTGCGCGCCGTGGCGCGTGGCACGCTTGACCCTTCGACCACCCGGGAACAGGCGCTTAGACTTGAAAGCGGCATGGCGGAAAGTTGAAACAACTTGCTTTGAAAATTGATGTGGACACGCTGCGCGGCACGCTGGAAGGCGTGCCCGCTCTTGTCGAAGCGCTGCAAAAATACGGCGCGCAGGCCACGTTCCTGTTCAGTCTCGGGCCTGACAACACCGGCCGCGCGTTGCGGCGAATATTTCGCCCCGGCTTTCTAAAAAAAGTGTTCCGCACCAACGTAGCTGGCAACTACGGTCTGAAGACGCTCATGTACGGCGTGCTGATTCCCGGGCCGGACATCGGCAGGAAGGGCGCGGCGGCCATGCGCGCGGTGCGCGACGCCGGTTTCGAGGTGGGCATTCATACTTGGGATCACATCCGTTGGCAGGATTTCGTGGGGCGGCGCGACGCAAACTGGACCGCGCGCGAGTTCAGCCAGGCGGTGGCGCGCTTTGGCGAGGTGTTCGGTACGGCACCAAAGACTTTTGGCGCAGCGGGTTGGCAGATCAATGCGCACGTATTAGCGCTGCAGGAACAGTTCAGATTCGATTATGCCAGCGATACCCGTGGCACATGCCCGTTCCTGCCGGCCATGAGCGGCAGAACGTTCACTGTCCCACAGTTACCCACCACGCTGCCGACCCTGGATGAGTTAGTGGGTGTGGATGACATCACTGTTGAAAACGTGGCAGAACACCTGCTGAAACTCACTGAGGTCGCACCGGAACAGGGGCATGTCTATACACTGCATGCGGAACTGGAAGGCATGGCTTTGATGCCGGTGTTCGAAAAACTGCTCGCAGGCTGGAAGGCTCAAGGTTATGAACTGATGGCGACGCGCGATATGGCGGCGAAGTTGAATCGCAAGAGCTTGCCGGTGCACGAAGTGGTGATGGGCGAAGTTCCCGGCCGCTCCGGCACACTTGCTGTGCAGGGTCCAATGAGCGCGTCTGCTCCGGTATAATCCGTGCACAATCGTGCGGAAAAGTTTGGTTCATTCCATTCCGTCATTCCCACCCTCCGCCTACGCGAGGGTGGACTCTAGCAGGAATCCAGGAGTATTAAAGAACTGGATACCTGCTTCCGCAGGTATGACGGATAAATCCGAGCTTCACTAGCAAATTGTCTTTCCACAAATTCAAAAGGAATCATTCATGGCTTACAAGCACGTCAAACTGCCGGTCAACGGCGCCAAGATCACGGTCAAGAACGGCAAGCTCACTGTGCCGGAAAATCCGATCCTCGGATACGTCATCGGTGACGGCATCGGCGTGGACATCACGCCGGCCTCGCTCAAAATCTGGGATGCGGCGGTTGAAAAAGCCTATAAGGGCAAACGCAAGATCCACTGGTGCGAGATTTATCTCGGCGAGAAGGCCCAGACGCTCTACGACGGCAACTACTTCCCCGATGAAACCTTGCAGGCTATCCGGGAATTGATCGTGTCTATCAAGGGGCCGCTCACCACGCCGGTGGGTGGTGGTTTCCGTTCGCTGAACGTGACCCTGCGCCAGGACCTGGATCTCTACGCCTGCGTGCGACCGGTGAAACATTATCCCGGCGTACCCTCGCCGCTGAAAAGGCCGGAAGAAGTGGACGTGGTGATTTTCCGTGAAAACACCGAGGACGTATACGCCGGTATCGAGTATCAGGCGGGCAGTGACAAGAACAAGAAGTTGGCAAAATTCCTGCGCGAGGAACTGGACGCTAAATTCTTCGAAGACGCGGGTCTGGGCGTGAAGCCCATCAGCGCCTTCGGCAGCAAGCGGCTGGTGCGCAAGGCCATCAACTACGCGATTGAGCATGATCGTAGCTCCGTGACCCTGGTACACAAAGGCAACATCATGAAGTACACCGAAGGTGCCTTCCGTCAGTGGGGTTATGACGTGGCAAAGGAAGAATTCGGCGCCACGCCGCTCGATGGCGGTCCGTGGATGCAGTTCAAGAATCCCAAGAGTAGCAAGCAGATCGTCATCAAGGATATGATCGCCGACATCATGTTCCAGCAGATGTTGCTGCGGCCGAGTGAATACAGCGTGCTGGCCACGCCCAATCTGAACGGCGATTACCTGTCGGACGCGGTGGCGGCGGAGGTGGGCGGCGTGGGCATCGCACCCGGCGCCAACATCGGCGATTACCTGGCGGTGTTCGAGGCCACGCACGGCACCGCGCCCAAGCACGCCGGCCTCGACAAGGCCAATCCCGGTTCGTTGCTGTTTTCCGGCGTGATGATGCTGGAATACATGGGCTGGCAGGAAGCCGCTGACCTGATTCAGAAGGCCTATGCCAAGACGGTGGCGAGCGGTATTGTGACCTACGACTTCGCGCGCCAGATGCCGAACGCCAAAGAGGTTAAGACCAGCGCCTTCGCCGATGCAGTGGTGAAAAATCTCTGATCTGTATTCCACGGCCTAGCGAATAATTTTGGTAGCGGTCTTCGGACCGCTGCTTTTTTGTGCTGCATGCAGTGGGCGGTTTCAGAAATATATCCGGTATATATCTGAAGAATATCAGTCTGCCAAATGCAAGGTCAGCTAAATTTTAGCTGAAATCCAAACCTTCCATCGAGGACGCTATGCGACAGACGTGCGATATCAAATTCCCGGTGGCGTGGGTCGCGGCGCTGGTGATAGTCGGAATGCAGCTTGTGCCGATTTTCCCGGCGCATGCAGGCTCTCGACGCACGGGCTTGTATGAGACCGGTTTCGACCAGACCACGCCGTTGGCTGATATTGGGGAGGTTTTACGGCGCACTCTGCCCGCACCTGTTTATGCCGGATATGTGGCAAAGCGCGATTTGCCGTCCGGTCAAGTCATAACTCCGGCCAACGAAACGTGGCAGGTATATGTTCCCGGCGACTACGATGGAACCAAGCCTTGCGGCGTGCTGGTCTGGGTGGAACCGATGGATACACTCCGGTTTCCGTCAGGCTGGCAGGGAGTGCTGAATGCTCATCACATGATCTATGTGAGCGCGGCGGAATCCGGCAATGATCGGGATGTCTATTCCCGCCGCATTCCGTTGGCGTTGACAGGGTTGGCAAATATCGAGGCGCGCTACAAGACGGATCCGGTGCGCATCTATCTCGGCGGTTTTTCCGGTGGCGGAGTCACCGCGAGTCTCATGGCGGCCGCCTATGCGGATGTGTTCAGTGGCGGAATATTTGTCGCAACCAGCGCCGGTATCGGCAGTCAGCAAGTGCCGATGCCATCTCCCGACCGTTACCGGCTGATGCAGAGCCGAGGCCGTTACGTGTTCCTGGTCGGCAATGAAGATCCTGTCAACGAAGTCATGACCGATCGGGCGGCATCGTCTTATGAACAGTTATGTATCTTACGGGTCAAGACCGTGGAGATGTTCGACAAGGGACACACCAACGCCGGCCCCAGCTATCTGAACTATGCACTGAACTATCTCGATTCACCTCGCGATATAACGAGTGCGCAGCAGACAAGCTGCAAAAATTCCATGAAGACCATCCATCGCGGTGATTAGTTTTCGATAGTAATTTCTTTTTTTAACTGTCTGGTCCAACGTTTTAACCAAGCGAATACGGTTTGGTGCCAAAATAGACTGTTCTGCGGCTTTTGCACAAAATGGCTTTCGTCCGGAAAGGTCAGCAGCTCGCTCGGGATGCCCTGGCGCTGCAGCGCGGTGAAGGCACCGAAGCCCTGGGTTTCCGGGATGCGGTAGTCATGCGCGCTGTGCACCACCAGCATGGGCACGCGCCAAGATTTCACGTGATCCAGCGGATTGAATTTCTCGTAATTCGCCGGAACCAGATACTGCGGGCCGCCGTTCTCGTGTTCTTCAAACCATAGTTCGTCGGTCGCGTAATACATCATGCGCGTGTCGAATACGCCGTCATGATCCACCAGGCATTTCCACGGATGATTCCACACACCCGCGATCCAGTACACCATGTAACCACCATAGCTCGCGCCGAGCGCGCAAGCACGCTTGGCATCCAAGAACGGATATTTTTTGAGTGCTGCGGCCCAGCCCCTTTGTAAATCAATCAATGGGCGGTCGCCCCAATGTTGCGAGATGGCATCGGTGAACCTCTGGCCGTAGCCGGTGGAGCCGTGGAAATTGATGGCGACTACCGCGAAACCCTGGCCGGCGTAAGTCTCTGGATTCCAGCGGTAATGAAAATCATCAGTCCAGGAGCCTTGCGGGCCGCCGTGGATCAGGAACGCCACCGGGTATTTTTTGCCCGGCACATAATTGACCGGCTGCATGACGTAACCCTGCACGGTGTCGTCGCTCCAACCCTTGAAAGTGAACCATTGCCAGTTCGCGAACTGAATATCCGCCAGCCGATCAGCATTGAAGTGCGTGACTTGATGGAAATCTCCGCCGTGCAGGCCGGCGAGATACAAATCGGTGGGATGTTTGAAATCCTGGCGCGCGACAAGCAGATGTGTGCCCACCACGTCGAAGCCGGTGACGGTGCCGTGGCCCGTCAGCCGGACCGGTTCGCCATTCGCGACATTCACCGCGAACAGCGCGTGATCGCCTGCGTCATCGGTGGCCGTGTACAGCGTTTTGCCGTCGGCGGAGATTTGCAGCGGCCCAACGCTGTGATCCCAACGCGGGTCCACTTCCCGGGTATGGCCGGTGGCGAGATCGCGCGCCATGATGGCGAAGCGATCGGATTCGAAACCGGGAATTTTCTGGGCAAGATAGTAAAGCGTCTTGCCATCCGGGGAGACTAGCGGGAAACCATCCCAGGCCAAATTCGCGGCTGTGAGGTTTTTAGGTTTTGCTGAGCCGTCGGCCGGCACCGAGTAGATGTCGAAATTGGTGGTCCAGGCTTCGCTTGAGCCACCAATCTTGGTGTCGAAATACACGATCTTGCCGTCCGGAGAGAACGTATATTCGCTGTCGTCGCCTTCGGGTTTGGAGGGTATGTCGCCGTTAATGCCGCGCGTCAGCCACAGCGGCGCGCTTGCGAGTTTGCCGTCGACGCCCAGCGTGGCGATGAAGAGTTGCGAACGGCGGCCGTCCATCCAGACATCCCAGTGGCGGATGAAAAGCCGGGTGTAAATGCGGCCGGTGGCCTTATCTTTGGCCCGGGCGTCGAGCCTCGCTTTGGTGCAGGCGAGATCGTTGCAATCGGTGAACACATCCATGGATAGAAGCACGTGGCTCCCGTCGGGCGAGAGCTTGTAGTTGTTGATGTCGAGCGGCAGGTTGCTGACCTGCTGCGGCGCAGCGCCGCCGGCAGCTATGCTCCATAGTTGAGTAGAGCCGGATTTATCAGAAAGAAAATACAGTGTCTTGCCGTCCTGCGACCAGCGCGGGCTGTTGCCCACCATGATCTTTTTCGGCTGGGCATTGTGGTCGTCAAGGTTCAGAACCCACACGCTGGTGATGCCCTTGTTCGCGGCGAAATCGGTCTCACGCACCGCGAACGCCGCGTAGGCGCCGCCCGGCGACAATTGCGGGTCGCTGACTCGATCCATCATCACCAGATCATGGGCATCGAAAGGATGCGGTGCAGCGGCGGCAAAGGCCGGGATCATGGCGAACAGCAGCGTCAATGCAGCAAACAGCGGTTTCATGGAATGTAGCTCCTGGCAGGAAAACAGGGCGAGATGCTCACGTTAAAGACCAGCAACGCAAAAGGCAAGAGCCTGCATGTCCATACCTTCACCCGTTCTTCGGGCTCCCTCAGCAATTGCTCCTCGCATTGCCCTACACCCCAAGCATCCTTGTAGGCGTATCCCGGAGAGCAAGGGGGTGAGATAAGCGCTGAAAGCGGCATCAAGAAAAGCAGTATCCGTTCGTGTTGAGCGTAGCGAAGCGAAGTCGAAACATTCCTGCCGCGGCAGAAAGATATTCCACCCTTCGACTTCGCGCCTTCTGCGCTACGCTCAGGGCGAACGGCATTTTTGAGACTGTTTCTAGTCCCCTTGTTATCACCCAGGTTCCAGTTACAGGTCGCCGAGATACTTCAGGTTTTCCTTGACGTGCTGCAACACTTCAAAACTGCGGCCATCGAACAGCATCTTGGCCTGGCTGAGCGTATAGGCGCGCAGTTGTTTCAGGGTGGTGTGCGGCGGCATGCCGACGGCGTTGTGATTGGTAGTGACATCCATCACCACCGGCCCTGAGTAACGGAGTGCGTCCTGGATGGCGGCATCCAGTTTTGCGGGATCTTCGACGCGCATGCCGCGGATGCCGCAGGCTTCGGCCACCTGCGCGAATTTCGGATCCGGCAGGTTCGTCTGGTTGTCGGGCACGCCCGCGAGCTGCATCTCGATCTCGACCATGCCGAGCGAGCCATTGTTGAACACGATGAGTTTCACCGGCAGCTTGTATTGCGCGATGGTCATCATGTCGCCCAGCAGCATGGTGATGCCGCCGTCGCCACAACAGGCGATTACCTGCCGGCCGCTGCCGGCGAGCGCCGCGCCGATGGCCTGCGGCATGGCATTGGCCATGGAGCCGTGCGAATACGAGCCGAACAGCGTGCGCTGGCCGGTGGCGCGCAGATAGCGTGCGGCCCACACCGTGCTCATGCCGGTGTCGGAGGTGAAGATCGCGTCCTTGTCAGCGTGCTTGTCCAGCAGGGTGGCGAGATATTCCGGACCGATGGCACCGCTCTTGCCGTGGTCAGTAGCGTGTTTCTGGAAACGCTCTCGGTCCTTGGCGCAAGCCGAAAGGCGATCCTTGAGAAAGCCGTCGTCGTGTTTCGGCTTGATTTTCGGCAACAGCGCATCCAGCGTCGGCGCAATGTCGCCACATAAACCCAATTCCACGCGCGCACGGCGGCCCAGACGCTCCGGGCGATCCAGCACTTGCGCGATCTTGGCTTTGGTCACCAGGAAATCCTTCCAGGGAAAATCCGTGCCGAGCATCAGCAGCACGTCGCAGTCCTGGATCGCATCGGTCGCGGCCGTGCCACCGAGGAAGCCCGTCAAACCCACATCGAACGGATTGTCGGGTTCAAGGTCCATCTTGCCTTTAAGCGTATAACCCACCGGCGCCTTGAGCTTGGCGGCGAGCGCCATGACTTGCGCGTGTGCATCGCGGCAGCCGATGCCGCCGTAGATCATTACCTTGCCGGCGTCGTTCAAGAGCTTCGCAAGTTTGTCGAGTTCATCATCCGCCGGACGCAGCAGTGTATTTGGGCGATACACCGGCGAGACGATGGCGTCATCCGCCACCGGCTGATCCAGCAGATCACCGCCGAAACCGCACACGCCCACACCCTTCAACGACAGCGCATGCTGCATTGCTTGTTGCAGCATGCGCGGCAGTTGTTTGGGTGTCTGCGCAAGCTGGTTGTAATGGCTGCAACCGTCGAACATGCGCAGGTCGGTCTCCTGGAACGACTGCATACCGTATTCCTCGCGCAGGATGGTGGAGGGCAGCGCCAGTACCGGCGCGCCCCAGCGGTGCGCATCGTACAGGCCGTTGATGAGATGCACATGCCCCGGGCCGGAGCTGCCGGCACAACAGCCGAAGCCGCCGAGCACGCCTTCGGCCATGGCCGCGTAGGCGCCAGCTTCCTCATGGCGCACGTGTACCCATTTGATCCGGCCATCGCGGCGGATGGCGTCGTTCAGGAGATTCAGGCTGTCGCCGGTCACACCGTACACCCGCCGGATGCCAGCTTCCGCTATCATGTTCACCATTTGTTCGGCGATGATTTTGCTCATAACGTGCCTCCTTTGAGGTGAGGGAGCGAGACCACAATCGGCGTACCGACTGATGGGACACGCTCGGGCCGTGCGGGAATAGGGGGGATTATAAACCGCTTTGGAAACTTGAATTGACATTCGGCGCGGCAAGGCGCGCCGAACTGTAACGGGAGAATTCGATGTCGCGCCGTTATCCATTGCTGATCCTGGTCACTATTATTTTGATCCTGGGTTCCGGGTATCAGGTCTATACCGCATTCAAACCTTCCGGGCTGCCCTTCGGCGTGACCCTGGTGGATGCGCGTACCGCGGTGGTGGAACCCATTACAGGCATCCCGCTGCCTCCGGGATTGCAGACGGGAGACCGGATAGACTTGCCGGCCTCCGATCCTCCTGCGCGTATCGCCTTGCTGCCGGATATTCTCGTCGAGGCTAATTTGTCAGGGGCGCACACTTACAAGTACACGCTGCGCAAAGATCATGCGCTCATCAGCGTGCCAGTCGCCAGTGTGGATATCAGTCAAGCCAGTGGCGGCCTGCTGCTTGACTGGCTGATTGCAATTTACACTGTGCTGTTTGCGGTGGTTATCTTACTGCTGTTCTGGCGCGGGCAGAATCGCGCTTCCGCCGGCATGTCGCTGTGGGCAATGGCTGTGTGGAGCGGAAATATTTTTACCCTGACGCACGTTGCGGGCGGCGCATTGTTGGCGAGCCAGCTTTTAGCAACGACCTGTTTTCTGTTGGCGCGTGCCGGTTTCTATCTCACAATCGAGTTTATGCTGGGCGTGGCACTCACGCCAAGCAGACGCACATTGTTTCGCGGAATTTTCCTGCTGATACTGCTGGCAGGTGCTTTCCAGCAGTTCGGTGGCACGCTCATATTCGTTGCTACCGGCCGGGCGGAACTGCTGCGGCCTGTCTATGGTTTTGTATTTTCCGCCGCTTACGTGGTTCCGGTGGTCATGCTGTACATGAGCTACGGCATGGCGGATGCGGCTCAACGCTTGCGCTTGCGCTGGATTCTGTGGAGCAGTGTCATCTGGGTGCTGGCGATTATGCTCAGCAACACGCCGCTGCCCTGGCTGGGGCCTCTCGCCATCAATTCAATCTACCTCTTTGGCTTTGTGGTCACGCTGGCCGGCTTTCTGTATGCGGTGCTGCGCCACCGGGCACTGGATGTCTCGGTGGCCATAGACCGCACGCTGGTGTACGGCTCCGTGACAGCTCTGGTGGTGGGTGTGCTGGCAGCGCTCAACAGCGTGCTTCAGCATGCGGCGCTCGGCACTGGCGCGAGCCTGCTGTTGCAGATCGTCGTGCCGTTGGCGCTCGGCATCGTGCTTGGCCAGGTGCGCAATTACGCTGGTAAATTCGTGGAGCGGGTATTTTTCCGGCGCAAATACCTGGCCGAAAAAGCGCTGCGACGTTTCGCGCGTCACTGCCATCAATTTGAAGCGTCGGCTGAATTACTTCGAGGAGTGGTTGGCGAGATTCACCGCCGCTTGAATGTGCCGACTGCCGTGATCTACGAACGCGATGCGGAAGGCTATCGCTGCACGCAACGTGAAGGCGGCCTGCCCTACCCGGATCAGGTGAAACCGGATGATCCGGCATTTGTCGCGGCGCGCGCCGATCAAAAGGGAATTGATTTGACGGATTTGCACAGTGCACTCGGCAGTGACGGTCATGTATTCCCCATGGCCGGCCCCGGCGGCATGCAGGGCGTGCTGGTGTGCGCCAACCGGCCGGGCGAGCATTTTGCCTCAGACGAATGCAAGCTGCTGTCCTATGTGGCCCGACAAGCGGGAATGGCGCTGTATGCATTGCGGGTGCAGGAAATCCTGCGTCGCGCGGAAGCCAATTCGAGGCTGGTGCATGCGCTGGCTAGTGGCACACTGTCTGCATCCCCCGAGATACAGGCCCAAGCGCGGGAACTAGCGAATGCGGCTGCGGCCGGCTGATTCCTGTGACGTCGTTGCGTTACGCACGCGGCAGCCGGAGATCAAAAAGCCTGGGTACCCGCCTTCGCGGGTATGACGAATGAAGGAGAATACCATGACCAAAGGTACACACGATTACCAAGAGGATTCGCGCAATGCGCAGATAAAAATCAGCGTGAACGGCGAGCTGGTGCCGCGCACGGAGGCCAAAGTATCGGTCTTCGACAGCGGTTTCGTGCTGGGTGACGGAGTGTGGGAAGGCTTGCGGCTGCATGACGGCGGACTGCCGTTTCTGGACATGCACCTGGACCGGCTGTACGAAGGCGCCAAGGCGATTGACCTCGACATCGGCCTGACGCGCGCGCAGTTGACCGAGCGCTTGCTCGCCGTGCTGCGCGCCAACAAGATGCGCGAGCATGTGCACATCCGGCTGATGGTGACGCGCGGCGTCAAGGCCACACCGCACCAGGATCCGCGTTTCGTGATTTCGCCGCCGACCATCGTGATCGTGCCGGAATACAAGGAGCCGCTGCCGGCCACGGTGGAGCAGGGCATCCGGCTGTTCACGGTGCATGTGCGCCGCGGGCCGCCGGACGTGCAGGACCCGAAGCTCAACAGCCATTCCAAGCTCAACTGCATCCTGGCCTGCATCCAGGCGACCAAAGCCGGTTACGACGAAGCCCTGATGTTGGACCCCTTGGGATTTGTTTCCACCTGCAATTCCACGCATTTCTTCATCGTGCGCAAGGGCGAGGTCTGGACCTCAACCGGGAACTATTGTCTCGGCGGCATTACCCGTGCAAACGTGATTCACTTGTGCCGTGAGCACGGTATTCCAGTGTTTGAGAAAGATTTTAGTCTTACGGATGTGTACGGCGCCGAGGAATCTTTTGTAACCGGCACTTTCGCCGGGCTGGTACCGGTGCGCGAAGTAGATGGCCGGATCATCGGTGCGGGCAGGCGCGGGCCGATGGTGGAACGTCTGCAGCAGCTTTATATGGCGTTGGTGAAACAGGAGAGCAAATTGGGTCCACGGGTATGAGTGCAGGTCTGCGCATCGCCATGTGGTCCGGGCCGCGCAACATCTCCACCGCCATGATGCGTGCCTGGGAAAACCGCGGCGACACGGCGGTTACGGACGAGCCCTTCTATGCGCACTACCTGCTCAAGACCGGCGTCAAGCATCCAGGTCGTGAGGAAGTGTTGGCTGCGCAGAGCAGTGACTGGCGCGAGGTGACACGCGCGCTTATCGGGCCGGCACCGGGCGGCAAGACCATCTGGTACCAGAAACATATGACCCAGCATGTGCTGGCCGACATGCCGCTCGACTGGCTGACCGGCCTGCATAACTGCTTCCTGATCCGAGCGCCCGAGGAAGTGGTGGCTTCGTTTACACACCAGCGTCCTGACGCCGCGCTTTGGGAGCTGGGATACGAACAGCAGGCGCGCCTATTCGTGCATGTTTGCGATCAACTTGGGCAGGCGCCGCCGGTGCTGGATGCCGCCGATATTCTGAAGAATCCCGCCGGGTTGTTGCGTGCCTTGTGCGTGCGTCTGGGTGTCACATTCAACGAGCGCATGTTGCACTGGCCGGCAGGACCGCGCACCAGCGACGGGGTGTGGGCAAAATACTGGTATGCAGCGGTGGAACGTTCCACCGGCTTTGAGCCGTATCAGCCACGCAAGATCGAGCTAACCACGTTCCAGTCCGGCTTGGCCGAACAGTGCCGGCCGTTCTACGAGCATCTTGCGAGCCACCGGCTCTTGGCTCCGGTCTAGCGTCACAAGGCATTTTGCGCATCAAACAAGTAAAATAGCCTGCTCAGGCTTTGAGTCTGGCCGGCCCGTATTCTTCGTTTTCCATTCCGGAGCATCCATGTTCCAACCCGCTGATTCCCAAGCCATAACCCACTCGGGCTTCATCTTTGCCGGGCCGGCACCCGAGTTGAAGCCGCTGCGCGCCGCCATCAATGAGCTGTATCTGGCGGATGAAACCCGCTGCGTGGACGGCTTGTTATCTCAGGCAAAACTGGATGCCGCCGCGCGCCAGCGCATCCAGGCACGAGCTACGGAATTGGTGCAAGCCGTGCGCCACAACCGCACTCACAAGGGCGGGGTGGAAGAATTCCTGCGCGAATACGATCTGTCCTCCCAGGAAGGCATAGTGCTCATGTGTCTGGCGGAAGCGCTGCTGCGCATTCCGGATGCGGATACCGCCGACAAGCTGATCCGCGACAAGATCGTAACCGGCAATTGGTCGGATCACCTGGGCGCGAGCCCGTCCACGTTCGTGAATGCCTCCACCTGGGGCCTGATGCTCACCGGCAAGATCATCAAGCTCGACAGCAGCGTGGAGCGAAATCCCGCGACCTTCATGGCGGGGTTGGTGGCGCGCACGGGTGAACCGGTGATCCGCGCGGCGTTCCGTCAGGCCATGCGCATCATGGGCCATCAATTCGTCATGGGTCGGACTATCCAGGAAGGTCTGAAACGCGCCAAGAGTGAGGAGCACCGCGCGTACCGACATTCCTACGACATGCTGGGCGAGGCCGCGCTCACCGCCACGGACGCAAAGCGTTATCTGGATGATTACAGCGCGGCCATTGACGCCATTGGCGCAACGGTCGAAAAGAGCATGAGTGTGTTCGCTGCGCCGAGTATCTCGGTGAAACTTTCGGCCTTGCATCCGCGCTACGAATTCGCGCAGCACGAGCGCGTGATGCGCGAACTGGTGCCGAATCTTTTGATGCTGGCCGAACGCGCCGGGAAATATGGCATGGGCCTGACCGTGGACGCGGAGGAGGCTGAGCGGCTAGAGCTGTCGCTGGACGTGATCGAAGCGGTCTATCGTTCGCCGTCGCTTGCGGGCTGGGAAGGCTTCGGGCTGGCGGTACAGGCGTACCAGAAGCGCACCATCTGTGTACTCGACTGGCTGGTTGCGCTTGCCAAGAGCGGCCAGCGCCGCATTCCCGTGCGCTTGGTGAAGGGCGCGTATTGGGATAGTGAGGTGAAACGCGCCCAGGAGCGCGGCCTTGAAGGCTATCCGGTGTTCACCCGCAAGCCGAATACCGACGTGTCGTATCTTGCGTGTGCGCGCAAGATGTTTGTGGCACGCGAGGTGCTGTATCCCATGTTCGCCACTCACAACGCCCAGACGCTCGCCAGCGTGCTCGAAATGGGCGGCGGCAATCACGACTTCGAGTTCCAGCGCCTGCACGGCATGGGCGAGGAACTGTATGACGAAGTGGTGGGTGAAAAGAAGCTCGGCCTCAACTGCCGCGTGTACGCGCCGGTAGGCAGCCATGAGGATCTGCTGCCGTACCTGGTGCGCAGGTTGCTGGAGAACGGCGCCAACACCTCGTTTGTGAACCGCATCATTGACGAGCAGGTGCCGGTGGCGAGCATCGTCGCGGACCCGGTAGCGGAAGTGGAAGCGCTGACGGTCAAGCCCCATCCACGCATTCCGCTGCCGAAAGATCTGTACGGCGTAGGCCGACGCAATTCCCGCGGTGTGAATCTCACCGGTGTGAAGGTGCTGGACGAGTTAGCCGGCAAAATGAACGCGGCCATGCAGCGCGAATGGCGCGCGGCGCCGGTGGTGGGCGGCAAGACCTTGAGCGGCAAGGCCAAACCCTCGCTCAATCCCGCCGACAACCGCCAGACCGTGGGCATGATTTACGAAGCCGATGCCGACGCGATCAAGCTCGCGGTGGAGGTGGCCGTCAAGGCTCAACCCGCCTGGGATGCCACGCCTGCGGACCAGCGTGCGGCGATCCTGGAACGCGCCGCCGACCTGTTCGAACAGCGCGCACCGGAACTCATGGCCTTGTGCGTGCGCGAAGCCGGCAAGGCCATTCCGGATGCGGTTTCGGAAGTGCGCGAGGCGGTGGATTACCTGCGCTATTACGCTTCGCGCGCGCGCGCCGATTTCGGTGCACCGCTGCGCCTGCCCGGGCCGACCGGTGAGCGCAATGAATTGTCGTTGCACGGCCGTGGCGTATTCGTGGCCATCAGTCCCTGGAATTTCCCGCTGGCGATTTTTACCGGCCAGGTGAGTGCGGCCTTGGCCGCCGGTAATTGCGTGCTGGCGAAACCAGCGGAGCAGACCTCGCTCATCGGCGCGCATAGCGTGCGGCTCCTGCACGAAGCCGGCATTCCCGGCGAAGTACTGCATTTCATTCCAGGCCGCGGCTCGGTGGTGGGCCAGCACGCGGTCGCGGACGCACGCGTTGCCGGCGTGGTGTTCACCGGTTCCACCGAAACCGCCAAGACCATCCACAAGACGCTGGCCGAGCGCGATGGCCTCATTCCCGTTTTAATAGCCGAGACCGGCGGCCAAAACGCCATGCTGGTGGACAGCTCCGCGCTGCCCGAGCAGGTGGTGCAGGACGTGATGCAGTCCTCATTCAACAGCGCCGGCCAGCGTTGCTCCGCGCTGCGCGTGCTGTTCCTGCAGGAGGAAATCGCGCCGCGCGTCATCGAGATGCTCAAGGGCTATATGGAAGAATTGCGCATCGGTGACCCCGGGCTGTTGCAAACCGACGTGGGGCCGGTGATAGACCGGGATGCACAGAAAATTCTGAACGAGCATGCCGCATGGATTGCGCGCGAGGGCCGGACCATCTGCAAACTGGAATTGCCGCCGTCCGTGGCGTATGGCACGTATGTCGCGCCGTTGGCGGTCGAGATCGGCAGTCTCGACATCCTCAAGCGCGAGGTATTCGGTCCCATTCTGCATGTGCTGCGCTACAAATCACGCGATCTTGACAAGGTGATTGAGGCGGTAAACAACACCGGCTACGGTCTGACGCTCGGCATCCACACGCGCATTGACAGCACTGCGCAATACATCCAGTCGCGCATGCGCGTCGGCAACGCCTACGTGAACCGCAACATGATCGGTGCGGTGGTGGGCGTACAGCCGTTTGGCGGCCAGGGCCTGTCCGGCACCGGCCCGAAGGCGGGCGGGCCGCATTACATGTTGCGTTTCGCCACCGAGCGTACGCTCTCCATCAACACCGCGGCGGTGGGCGGAAATGCCACGCTATTGTCACTCGGAGACGACTAAGAAAGTGCTGCGTTCCACGTGCTGCGTGCTGTGTCGAAATTCATGAGCTGTCTTTTACGCAGCACCACCCGATGTGGTCAGCAAGGCCGGATCGGTTTACACACTGTCTGAGTAAGTAACGGAGTTCAGCGTGGCGATTTCTGTTTTCGACATGTTCAAGATCGGCGTGGGGCCGTCCAGTTCCCATACCGTCGGTCCCATGCGCGCCGCGCGCCAGTTCCTGCTGGACCTGGAAGCCAAGAAATTGCTTGGGAATACAGCGCAGGTGGTGGCACAGTTGTACGGCTCGTTGGCGCTCACCGGCAAGGGCCACGGCACGGACCGCGCGGTGTTGCTGGGCCTGGAAGGCGAGACTCCGGATCAAGTGAATCCGGACAATATCGAACAGCGGCTGGCGAAAATCCGCAGCAAAAGAAAGATCAAGCTGCTCGGCAAACGCGAGATCGCGTTCGACGAACCCATGAATCTGCTGTTCCACAAGGACCAGGTTTTGCCCAAGCATTCCAACGGCCTGCGTTTCACGGCGCTGGATTTGGATGACAAGGTATTGCTGAAAGAGGAATTTTATTCCATCGGCGGCGGCTTCATCATCCGCGGCACCGACGAGGAAGGCGATGCCGCAGCGGCGGAAGTACGTTTGCCTTATGGCTTCGCGAATGCGGAAGAGATGTTGGCGCTGTGCAAGCGGCACGGCCTGCGCGTGGACCAACTGATGCTGGAAAACGAAAAAGCCTGGCGTCCGCATGCACAGACGCGCGCCGGGTTGCTCAAAATCTGGAAAGTCATGCAGGAGTGCGTGGCGCGCGGTATGCGCGAGGAAGGCGAGTTGCCGGGCGGCCTGCACGTGCGGCGGCGCGCGCCGAAGCTCTACCGCGATCTGCTGCAGCAGAAAAAAACCACGCCACTCGATGCCATGGACTGGGTGAACCTGTGGGCGCTGGCGGTGAACGAGGAGAACGCCGCTGGCGGGCGGGTGGTGACCGCGCCGACCAACGGCGCGGCCGGCATCATTCCATCCGTCGGCCATTACTACCTGCGTTTCGTCGAGGGCGCAGACGAGGAGGGCATCCTGCGCTATCTGCTGACCGCCGCCGCCGTCGGCATTTTGTACAAGCAGAACGCATCCATCTCCGGCGCGGAAATGGGTTGCCAGGGCGAAGTCGGCGTGGCCTGCTCCATGGCCGCGGGCGGTTTGATATCCGCGATGCTCGGTAGCAATGAACAGATGGAAAACGCCGCCGAGATCGGCATGGAGCACAATCTGGGGCTGACTTGCGATCCGGTCGGCGGGCTGGTGCAGATTCCCTGCATCGAACGCAACGCCATGGGCTCGGTCAAAGCCATCAATGCCGCGCGTCTCGCCATGCACGGCGACGGCCAGCACCGCGTGTCGCTCGATCAGGTGATCGCCACCATGCGCCAGACCGGCCGCGACATGCGCAGCATCTACAAGGAAACCTCGCTCGGTGGATTGGCGGTCAATGTGCCGGAGTGTTGAAGCGACTCAGCGCATCACGCCGAATGTGCCGGCAACAGGCCTGCTAAGCACAACGTACATTCGTCATTCCCGCGGAAGCGGGAATCCATCTGAATCCAAGGATGGGCCCCGCCTGCGCGGGGGCGACAAAAGAAGAATCAGGTCTTGAGCAGTTTTGCGAGCTGGACGTGCTCGGCTGCGGTAAGGCTTTCGCCGTGTTCCTGCGCGGACTGGTAGTGTTGCTGGGCTTCGCTGTGTCGGCCGAGTTTGTCGAGGGCTTGTCCCCAGTGCAGTTCGAGTGCGCCCCAGCCGGGGGTGTACTGCGCGGCTTGGGCGTATTTCTGAATCGCCGCGCGGTAATTGCCCTCGGCGGCGAGGGCTTCGCCCCAGTGCTCCAACGGATCGCACCAGTGCGGGCTGCGCGCGTTGGCGGCCTCGAATTTCACGATGGCATTCTTGTAATCCCCGTGGCGTACCAAGGCTTCGCCCCAGCTTTCATACGCTTGCGGAAGTGACGGCGCGAGTGCCACCGCGGCCGCATAGTCTTGCTGCGCCTGCGGCCAATCGCCGCGATGCTCGGTGATGTCGGCCCGGAAACGGTAACAATCCACCAAGTGTCCGCCCTTGGCCATGGCCGCATCCGCTTGAGCGGATTGTCCGGCAAGTTCCAGCGCTAATCCCAGATAGCAGACCGGTTGCGTCACGAAGTTTGGCAGCTGTGTCGGATTTTGGATCAGTAGTGTATTGGTTGTCTGGAATTGGGTGACAGCCTGCGAGTAGTCTTGCCGGTCCAGCGCCATGATGCCTTGCACGAACGCGGTCTCGGCCATCACATAGGGGTCGCTGCCGGCGCCGGGCGAGGTCTGCAAAATCAAAGTGGCCTGCTTATGCGCGTGCATACGCGCCAGCATCTCGGCATCGAAGGGTTGATCCTGGCCCACAAGCGAACCCTGGCCGCCGTGGGCGTTTTCGTCGGCCACGATCTCCTGATGCGACGCGGGCAAATCCATGCGTATGAAATCCGTTACCTGGTAATAAAGTCCCGGCACACGCGCCGCGAACCGGGGACCGCGATGGGCTGTCTTCTCCAGGAGCAGACCCTCCTGAAAGGCATCTTCCTCCCGGCCAAGTGCCATGTCTGAATCCTGCACGTTGCCATACTCGATCCAGAAGTGCGGATTGAGGCGGATGGCCTGCTCGTATTCATTCAGAGCAGCGGCGTTCTGGTTGAGATCAGCGAGTGCGTTTCCCCAGGCATTCAACAGCCACGGCCGGTCTTTGTCGGACGCCGCGGGATATGCGGCTTTGATAATCGCAATGGCTTCCGCATCCCGCCCGTGCTCTTCAAGATAAGCCGAGAACAGATAGGGCTCCGCCTGGCCATAGACGTACTCGGCAGCGGCGGTCAGCAGCTTGGGCAAGTCCGCCGGAGTGCCGCTGAAAGTCTTGGCCAGGAAGCCGGTGCCGCGCACTGCGAGTATGATGCCGGCGTCTCGACTACCCGGCGTTGCCGGCTGAGATTGTTCCACCACCTCGCCGTTGATCTGGATCTGGTGACCGAGCCATGCATGCAAAGTCCGTGTGATGTCGCCCAGCGACACATGCACGTCCGGTACCTGCAACTGGATATTGTTGCTCCATGCGTCCTGCAGCACCTTGGCCGCCTGCGAACTGCGCGAGGACGCCTGTAGGATCTGCAACTGATCCAAGAACTCGCCCGCCACCACTGTGCCACTGTTGCCGGCGGCTGCAAATGACGGCGGCACCTGGAACTGGTTCACCACCACCGAGTGATCGGTGGCGGCGGAATACACCGCATACACAATTACGCCCAGGACCGTCAGCGCGATGATACTCAGTACCGATTGATAGATGGTGCGGAAGCGGTCATGCAGACGCTGGGCGCGGAGCTGCCGGTGCTGTGAGCGCAGAGCCTGGGACTGTAGTTTCAGATTCTCGATGTGCAGATCGTGCAGGCTGGTTTCACGCGCCGCCTGTTCGCGCTCACGTTCGGCATGTTCACGCTGGATTTTCAACTGCTCTTGCTGGGTCTTGATCTGTTCATTAAGATACCGGGCCGCAAGCTCGGCCGATTGCGGATGCTTGGCGGCCTCGCTCAGCGCCAGACTCACCGCCAGATCCGGCGCGCCCTTTTTCGCTTCGTCATTCATGTTTACCCCCGCTCTGTCCGGAAGCCGCGGCGCTAGGTTACTCCAGATGGTACGAGGAATAAGCGGTCCTATCCTTTTGAATATAGGCCGATATTCCTTATCAGATTTGCGCGGGTTTGACACGAATACGGTAGGGGGGTATGGTATATAGCATGAAACCCGCCAGCCACGCCAGCCAGCTTCCACGCCTGAAACGCATCTACGGCCAAGTGGCCGGTCTGGTGCGCATGGTGGAGGAAGAACGCTATTGCGGCGACATTCTCACCCAGTTGCGCGCGGTGCAGGCGGCGCTGGAAGGGGTGCAGCAGGGCATCCTCAAGAGCCACATCGAGCACTGCGTGGCGGGCGCCATCGAAAGCGGCGACTCGCGCGAGCGCGACGTCAAACTCGCGGAGCTGTTCGAGATTCTCAAGCGTTTTCCCGCGTAATGCTACTGAAGGAGATGTCTCATGGCTGATTGTGGTCACGGCCCTGTTGTCGCCGGTTCTGTTCGGAACGAGTTGCACGATCCGGTATGCGGCATGCACGTGCAGGCCGATAGCCCGTATCATGCCGAGCATCAGGGGCAAACGTATTACTTCTGTTCCGCGGGCTGCCGTGAAAAGTTTCTGAAATCGCCGCAGACGTATGCCGGCCGTGTGCGTCCTGCGCCGGCTTGGCATGTGCACGAGCATGCGCATTCCAGTGCGCCTGTTGCGCAGGTATCCGCGTCCGGCAAGCAGCAATGGACCTGTCCGATGCACCCAGAGATCGTGCGCAACGCGCCGGGCGCTTGCCCGATTTGCGGTATGGCGCTGGAACCAGTGTTGCCGGCGCAGATGGAAGAGACGAACCCGGAATTGCGCTCCATGACTTGGCGTTTCTGGATCAGCGTGGCGCTCACCGTGCCGCTGGTCATCATCGCCATGCGCGAAATGTTCATGCTGGAGTGGTTGCGGCATCTGCCTGAGCTGCCATGGAACGTGATCGAATTTGCATTGGCGACGCCGGTGGTGATCTGGGGCGGCTGGCCGTTCTTTGTGCGTGCCTGGCACTCGCTCGTCAACCGCAGCCTAAACATGTACACGCTGATCGGTCTGGGCGTGGCCGTGGCGTATGTGTACAGCGTGGTGACGCTGGTATTCCCGGAAATGTTTCCGGGAACTTTCTATATGGCGGACGGCTTGCTGCCGGTGTATTTCGAGTCGGCCGCCGTCATCACTGTGCTGGTGCTGCTGGGCGAGGTGCTGCAGCTGCGCGCGCGCCATTCCACTTCCTCCGCTATACGCGCCCTGCTCGATTTGGCGCCGCCGGTCGCGCGCCGCATCAATGCCGACGGCAGCGAGGAAGATGTACCGCTCGCGCATGTGCATGTCGGCGACCGGCTGCGGGTGCGGCCTGGCGAGAAATTACCGGTGGATGGCGTAGTGGAAGATGGCGCGAGCGCCGTGGATGAATCCATGGTGACCGGTGAATCGCTGCCGGTGGAAAAACGCATCGGCGACCGGGTGACGGGCGGCACGCTCAACGGCCGCGGTAGTCTGGTGATGCACGCGGAAAAAATCGGCGCTGATACGCTGCTGGCGCGTATCGTGGCGCAGGTGGCCGCGGCACAGCGCAGCCGCGCGCCGATTCAATCACTCGCGGACAAAGTAGCAGGTTGGTTTGTGCCGACGGTAATTCTGATTGCCATCATCACTTTCATTGTTTGGTATTTCGTCGGGCCGGTACCGGCTTTTCCCCATGCGCTGGTAAATTCCGTGGCGGTGCTGATCATCGCCTGTCCTTGCGCGCTCGGGCTTGCCACCCCCATGTCAATCATGGTGGCCATGGGCAAGGGTGCACAGACGGGTGTGTTGTTCCGCAATGCCGAGGCGGTGGAAACTCTGCGGCGCGTGGACACGCTGCTGGTGGACAAGACCGGCACGCTTACGGAAGGCAAACCAGAAGTGGTGGCGGTAGAGGTGGCTGGCAGCTTATCCCAAGACGAATCGCTGGCACTGGCTGCGGCGCTGGAGAGCCAGAGCGAACATCCACTGGCGGCGGCCATTGTGGCGGCTGCGCAGGAACGCACGCTCACGCTTGTCAAAGCAACGGGATTCGAGTCGGTGACGGGCCAGGGCGTGCAAGGCAGCGTGGAGGGCCGGCACGTGGGTCTGGGCAACGACAAGCTCGCGCTGGCCCTGGGTGTGGACGTGACAGCATTGGCTGTAAAAGCGCAGGCACAGCGAACGCAAGGCGCGACGGTCATGTACGTGCTTGTGGACGGCGCCGCTGCGGGCTTTATCGCCGTGGCCGATCCCGTAAAGGCCACGACGGCTGAGGCCATTGCGGGCTTGCAAAAAGCTGGCCTGCATGTGGTCATGGTGACGGGCGACAACGAAACCACGGCACGCGCGGTAGCGAAGTCCGTGGGCGTGGACGAAGTCATCGCGGGTGTGTCGCCTGAAGGCAAGGCCGAGACGGTGCAGCGTTTCAAGTCGCAGGGCCGGCATGTGGCCATGGCGGGTGACGGTGTGAACGACGCGCCAGCGTTGGCCACGGCCGACGTGGGCATCGCCATGGGCACCGGCACCGACATCGCCATGGAAACCGCGGCGGTGACGCTGGTGAAAGGTGATCTGCGCGCCATTCTGCGGGCGCGGCGGCTGTCGCAGGCCACGGTGGCCAATATCAAACAAAACCTGTTCTGGGCGTTTGCCTACAACTCAGTCGGCGTACCCATCGCCGCCGGCGTGCTGTATCCGTTCTTCGGCTGGCTGTTGTCGCCCATGATTGCGGCCGTGGCCATGTCGTTCAGCTCGGTGTCGGTGGTCGCCAACGCCTTGCGTCTGCGCTACGCCAGACTTTGACACGGCCAAGCGCGTAAAATCATGGCTTCTGTTTTTGATTCAGGAGGGTTGCCATGAGTGCTGCATTACCACAACGCCAACTCGGCCGGCAGGGGCTCAAGGTTTCCGCCTTGGGTCTCGGCTGCATGGGTATGTCGGACTTTTATGCGGGCGGCAGCGAGGCCGAGTCCATTGCCACGATTCATCGCGCGCTGGAGCTGGGCGTCAATTTCCTGGACACCGCGGATATGTACGGTCCGTTCACCAACGAACTGTTGGTGGGCAAAGCCGTCAGGAACCAGCGCGACAAAGTTGTCCTTGCAACCAAGTTCGGCAATCAACGGACCGACGATGGAAAATTTCTGGGCGTCAACGGCCGTCCCGACTACGTGCGCGCCTGTTGCGATGCCTCTCTGAAACGCCTGGGCGTGGAATACATTGATCTCTACTACCAGCACCGCGTGGACCTGAACACGCCCATCGAGGACACCGTGGGCGCCATGGCCGAACTGGTGAAGGCCGGCAAGGTAAAATATCTGGGCCTGTCGGAGGCGGCGCCCGCCACCATTCGCCGCGCCTACAAGGTGCATCCCATCAGCGCGCTGCAAACCGAATACTCACTGTGGAGCCGCGATCCGGAGGATGAAATCCTGCCGACCGTACGCGAACTCGGCATTGGTTTTGTGGCCTACAGTCCGCTGGGACGCGGTTTTCTCACCGGCCGATTCCGGAGCCCGGAAGACCTGCCGGAAGACGACTGGCGACGCAACCATCCGCGTTTCCAGGGCGAGAATTTCCGCAAGAATCTCACGCTGGCGCAGCATGTACAGGATATGGCACGAGAAAAGGGCGTGCAGGCTTCGCAAGTGGCACTTGCCTGGTTGCTGTATCAGGGCGCGGACATCGTACCCATTCCCGGCACCAAGCAGCGCAGGTATCTTGAGGAAAATACCGCGGCGCTTAAAGTGCAGCTAAGTCAAAGCGACTTGCAACGTATTGATGCGACGTTTCCCAAAGGCGCCGCTTCCGGTAACCGTTATGCTGACATGAACACCGTCAATCGTTGACGCGCATCAACACACTTTTGAATTGGCATTATTCTGATACACGTAGTGGAGAATGAGATGAACGATTTCGAACTGATCATCGGCAACAAAGCGTATTCGTCCTGGTCTTTTCGCGCCTGGTTGGCGCTCAAGCACACCGGCGTGCCGTTCACCGAAATCCGGCTCGCCATGGACACGCCCGAATTCAAACCGACGGTTCGCAAGTACTCGCCTACCGGCAAGGTCCCCCTGCTGAAGCATGGCAGTCTGGCCATCTGGGACTCCCTCGCCATTTGCGAATACCTGGCGGAGAAATTTCCCACTGCGAAACTCTGGCCGGAAGACGCCACGGCGCGCGCGCTGGCACGCTCGGCAAGCGCTGAAATGCACTCCGGTTTCATGACCATTCGCAAGCAGTTGCCGTTCAACTGCCGCGCCAGCGGCCGGCAGGTGGCCATGTCGCCGGAGCTGGAGGCCGAGATCGCACGGGTTCTGGAGATCTGGCGCGGTTGCCGCGAGCGATATGGCCAGGGCGGGGCCTGGCTGTTCGGCCGGTTTTCCATTGCCGATGCCATGTACATTCCAGTGGCGCTGCGCTTTGTTACCTATGGCATCAAACTTGATCACACTGCACAGGCGTATGTAATCGCCACCCAGGCCCATCCGGCCGTGCAGGATTGGATCGCCGCAGCAAAACAGGAAGAGGAAGTCATCGAAACCAGCGAAGTAGGGCGTTAACCGTGCTGCACGCGCCCATAACCGCTCTTCAGCAAGATCTGCTGGGGATCGGGTAATAAAGCAGCAGGCTTTCGCCAAGTCGTGGGTTGGACGCGGCGGGTGCCCGGGTATGTGGCTTGACGGCGGATCGAAAGCACATATACTGTATGTGCATACAGTTTATGATTACCACGCATGTCAGAACTTACGACGCGGCAAAGACAGGTTCTTGATTTAATTCAAGATGTTATGGATGAATCCGGGATGCCGCCTACCCGCGCGGAAATCGCCCGGAAGCTGGGTTTCAAATCTCCCAATGCCGCAGAAGACCATCTGCGTGTCCTGGCCCGAAAGGGTATGATTGAGCTACTGCCCGGCGCTGCCCGGGGAATCCGTATTACCGATCCTCCCGGTCTCCCGGTAGTCGGCCGGGTAGCGGCGGGCAGTCCTATTCTCGCTCAGGAACACGTGGAAGGCCGTTACCGGCTCGATCCAACGCTGTTTCATCCCAAAGCCCATTACTTGTTGCGCGTGCGCGGCATGAGCATGCGTGATGCCGGCATCCTGGATGGTGATCTCCTGGCCGTGCACCGATCTCCGGACGTTTATAACGGCCAGATTGTGGTGGCACGGGTCGGAGATGAAGTGACGGTTAAGCGCTACCGCCTCAAGGGTTCCCAGGTCTGGTTGATGCCGGAAAACCCCGATTTCCAGCCCATTGTTGTTGATACGGGCAGCCCGGCACTGGTGCTGGAAGGGGTGGTGGTGGGGGTAATCCGCAATAGCGTTGCGGCCGGCCAGAGCGGCACGCCGGGCACCCAGAATTAAAAAAGGCGCGGATCACTCCGCGCCTTATGCTTAAACCGGGCAGGAATTGGCTCCCACCCCTGTCCTTGAAACCGATTACTTCTTGGTATGCGCGGCCGGCGCTTCGGTCTTTTCTTTCTTCGCCTTGTGAGTGCTCTTTTTAGACCACTTCTTGTGATGTTCCATCTTCTTATGCTCTTCATGTTTGGCTGTCTCTTTCTTCGCGGGAGCAGTGGCAGCGGGAGCCGGAGCCTGGTCGCCGGGTTGTGCCGGGGTGCCCTGGGCTACTGCCATGCCAGCGAACGCGAACAGCGAACCGGCAATCAAACCAACCAATATCTGACGTTTCATCTGAGTACTCCGTAACTAGTTTAATGTTGTAAAACCACGATGCCAAAACTTGGGCAGGTCAAGTCAAATCAACCCGTCCGCACCCAAAACGCAGTGTGTGCGTGCTCGTTGACCAGATTTCTGGCCCAGCATTAATCCCTTTGGTATTTCTGCGATCCTTCGGATTGGACATACCCAACCCACCGGCAGGTAGGCCGGCAGCCTATTAGTATAGTGTGTTCCGAACCAAGTGGGTAGAGGTGCCGGCCGGGGGCTGGCCAAGGGGTCTGCGTCTGTTAAAACACCCCGCCGATGGGCATTTGCGGCTGGCATAATGAGCACATCATGAGAAAGATTCCTGTTTCCGAGCTTCAATTGGGCATGTATGTGACGGAGCTGGACCGCCCGTGGCTGGAAAGCCCGTTTCCCTTTCAGGGTTTTCCGGTGGAATCGCAAGAGCAGTTGGTCACGCTGCAGAAAACCTGTGAGTACGTTTACATAGACGATGCCCGGGCTACCAGCCGGGCTACCCCCCATTCCGGACGCAAGACCGCCCGCGAGGACTCCACCCGCCCTGCAACCGTGACCATGGCGCGTACCGACCTCACCGGCTTGGGCTGGCGGGGGCGGGAAAGTTTCCGCCAGGACATGCGCAAGGTGCTCGCTAGCCGCAGCAAGTTGCACCGACATGTGCAGCGCGTGTTGAGCGATGTGCGGTTCGGACGCAGCGCGGATACCCGCGAAGCGCGCATATTGACGCTGGAACTGGTGGATGTCGCGATTGGCAACCCGGCTGCCGCACTGTGGCTCACCAACCTTGAAACCAAGCACGAATATACGGCTTCCCATTGCCTGAACGTGTGCATCCTCTCCATCGTGTTCGGCATGCATGTGGGCTTATCGAAGGATTCCATTGTGGAGTTGGCGCTGGGTGCGCTGTTGCACGATATCGGCAAGATGCGCACTCCGGTTTCCATCCTCGATAAACCAGGACTGCTCAGCGAAGATGAATTTGACATCATGAAGAAACACCCGGTGGATGGCTTCAATATCTTGCGCAAGCACAAGGATGTCTCGGAGAAGTGCCTCGAAATCATCCAGTTGCATCATGAAAGGGTCAGCGGTCAAGGTTACCCTTTCGGCTTGAAGGGCGAAGAAATCCCCGTGCATGTGCGCATTGTTGCCATTGCTGATGTTTACGATGACATTACCAGCAACCGCGTCTATCATGAGGGCATCCCAGCCCATACCGGACTCAACATGATGTTCCATTGGGCGCCACGGGATTTTGGCGAAGACATGATGCAGGAATTCATCCGTTGCATCGGTATTTATCCCATCGGCAGCCTGGTGGAATTGAACAAGGGCGTTTTGGGTATCGTCATGTCCACCAACCCTGCCAGCCGTCTGCGCCCTATTGTCATGTTGATCCGTGATGCGGAAGGCAAACCTTACGAGCGCCGGCCTTTGGTCAACCTGGCCACGCCTGCGACCGGCGGCAGTGAACCGAAATGGTCAATTAAGCGCGTGGTGGATGGCCGTGAGCACGGTATAGATCTGGGCCGCATCGCCGAAATGGAAGCCAGCGTTTAAGCGCCAAACGCCGTGCATGCTTGAAATAAATTCCCAAATCCAATTGCGTGACGATGAATTGGTGTTCCGTTTTGTGCGGGCGTCCGGTCCCGGCGGTCAAAATGTGAATAAAGTGGCGACAGCGGTGGAATTGCGTTTCGATGCTGCCCACAGCCGTTCACTGTCCGAGCAGGTGCGCGAGCGTCTCGTGAAACTTGGCGGGCGCCGTACCACTTCATCCGGCGAGCTGGTTATTTTCGCGCAGCGTTTCCGCACCCAGGAGCGTAATCGTGCGGATGCAGTGGAGCGGCTGGTGACGCTGATTCGCCACGCCGTGGAACCCCCCAAACCACGCAAACCCACGCGACCGACCCGCGCCTCCAAATGTCGGCGACTTGAGGGCAAACGCCGACAGAGCAACAAGAAGCATTTGCGGCGTTCAACACGCGACGATTGAGACGACAAAAAGATGCCGGCTCGGAGCCGGCATCTATGAACAGGTAACGCTGTGTCAGAGCGCTTGTTTCATGGACAAAACATCCGGATTGCGCTGTCTGACCTCAAAAAATAGCTTCCTCGACGGCGTGGCCCGTGCCTTTGTGTGTTTCAGTGCCGCGTGATCCCAGGGTTTTGACTTGGTCCGCGACGCGCTGTGCGGCTTCCGTGCCTTGGCCGCACAAAAGCGCAAGCCAGAGAATGATGAGGCTGAAAATGACCAGTATCCACATGCCGGTGAAGAAGCCGAACAGGCCGATGCCGCCCATATCGCCGGTGGGGCCGAACCAGCTGATCAGCCACATGCCGATGAAATACGGCAGCAGCCACCAAGCTTGCTGCCAGCCGAGCTGGGAAAGCGGTTTGCGTTTGATGAAGTACCAAGCCAGATACACGATCACGTACACCGCGACCAGGCCGAAGAGAATTTTTACAGTCTCATATCCGGTCCAGTAAATGATCCAATTGGAAAAAATGAAGGCGATAACAGAAACCGCATAAACCGCCCGCAGGCGGAAAGGGCGCATTGCATCCGGCAGCACACGGCGCAGATGCAACAGAATGACCGGACCGATCATGTAAGACAGTACCGTAATAAGGGAAACCGCGGACACCAGTTTTTGCCAAGAGGGGAACGGGAAGAAGAAGATCACGCCGACGATCCAGGTGATGACCAGGCCGATCCATGGCACGCCGCTCTGATTGAGCTTGATCACCTGTTTGGGCGCGTTGCCCATTTCGCCGGCCGCCATGATGATGCGCGGACTGGCGGTGGCGTATATGAATGCGGTTCCCATCGGCGACACGAAGGCATCCACGTACAGGATGACCGCCCACCAGAACGCGCCCACGGCGACCGCGATGGCCGCGAGCGGGCCAAACATGCCGGAGAAATGCAAATGCTCCCAGCCTTGGGCGATATCAGTGGGTTTGAGCGCGATGATAAAGGAGATCTGCAGTCCGATGTAGATCAGCATGGAGATGATGACCGAGCCGATCAACGCGATCGGAATATAACGCCCGGGATTACGGGTTTCGCCCGCGAGCGCAATCGCCTGCTGGAAACCGAGGAAGCTGAAAATAATGCCGGCGGTGGCCACCGCAGTGAAGATACCGCTGATCGGGGTGCTGGCAGCGTATGCGGTCATGTTGCCGGGATGGAAGGAGTAGGCCATCAGAATGCCGATGGTGGCGATTGGAATAATGACTTTCCACCAGGTCGCCGCGCTGTTGATGGCGACGACGATGCGGATCGCGAGGAAATTGAGCGCCACTACGAACGCCAGAAGAATAATGGAGACGATCGTGCCAAAGTGGGTCAATATGCCAGTGGTGGGAACAATCAGACCGGGTATGTAATTGTTGGCATAGGTCACAACCGAAGTGACTTCGACCGGTGGCACCGAGACGAAGGCCAGAAACAGGATCCAAGTCCAGATCTTGCCCACCAAATCGCCGTGGCTGACGTGGGTCATGTGCACCAGCGCGCCGGAATTCGGGAACATGGTGGACAGTTCCGCGAACACGAATGCCAGGAACAACACCGCGATGGCGCCGATAATCCACGAGAAGACGCTCCATGGCCCCGCCTGCAAAGCGGCATGCAATGGTCCGAACAACCAGCCCGAGCCGATCATGGCGCCGAGGCTGGCGTACAAAAGTCCGATGACACCGGCATCGCGTCTGAGCTTGGTGGGTCCGGCCATGTTGGTAACTCCGCTGGTTGTGAAGCGATATCTGATAGTTGCGGTATGAAGGACGCTGGATATTAGACGACCCGGCCTGCCGTAACAACCGGCTGATCTCTTCCGGGTGGGCCTCAATTCAAGTGATGGCTGTCTTTCTCGTCGGGGCGGGGTTGGTCCCAGGGAATGATGTCTGCAGAAGCAGCCATTGCGCCGCTCAGGATGGTGACCCCCTGAGGATTGTCCAGTTGCACGGATTCCACACGCTGGCCGATGAGCAGGGCGCGACCCTTCCAGCGGTCGGAGCCGGATTCGCTGAATTCGAATACATACTGCCGTCGCCAAGCCAGCCAACCGCCGGCGGTGCGGGTGGGCCGCAGGCGGGTGAGCGCCACGGTTTCGTCTAGGAATTGCAGGTGCATGTCGCCACAGATGCGCGCGCAAGTGGCGGTCATACGTTCCCGTGCCTGCAAGCTGTCGTTCCAAAACCAGATGCCAGCAGCGATGAAAATGAGCGCGAGGATGCCGAGCAGACTGCTGATGTCCAGGTACACGCGGGTCAAACCCCGTCCAGGCAGACCCGGTTTCGGCCCGTACGTTTCGCGTCATACAGAGCCTGATCGGCGGTTTTGAGCACGCTCCAGGGGTCTTTCCGGGTGTTATTGCTTTCGGCCGCACCGATACTTACGGTGACCCGCAAGGGGTTTTCGTTATCTTGTTCATCGGTGGTTTCAACGCCGCTGCGGCGTTCGCCGCGACGCGGGTTGAATCCGGAGGTTTCGATTTCGGTACGCAAGGCCTCGAGGGCCGTAGCCACCTCATTCAGGTTCTTGCCTGGGTACAAGACACTGAACTCCTCGCCTCCGTAGCGAAATGCCTTGCCGCCTCCGCCGCATTTCTGCAAGCGCGATGCCACCAGCCGCAGCACCTGATCCCCCAAGTCATGGCCATAGGTATCATTGAAACGTTTGAAGTGGTCCACGTCCAGCATGGCGACCACATAGCGGTTGCCAAGCTGGCGCATCTGCTGTTCCAGAGCACGCCGGCCCGGCAAACCGGTGAGTTCGTCGAGATACGCCATGCTCCAGGATTCCACGGTAACCGCTATGCCGAATGCCATGCCCGCCGCCGCGGCAAACACCGCGGCCGTGGCCGGCTGCGATGCATGCAGCATCACGGCTGCCGCTATCAGCGCGAAAAAAAATGCCGCCAATTCGGCATTGTGCCGCCGTATCAGGCGATCATTGAGCCACAACAAACCAATAGCCAGCAGCAACAAGCCCGGCTGGCTGATGGCGGTGGCCGCAAGCGCCGGCCACCTGAAGAATTCCGCAAACAGGGCATTGGCCACGCCTTGCGCCCGGGCAGCCATGAGCACCACCACAAACAGGATCTCCACCAGCAGCAGGCCAAACGGCCAGGCTCCGTAGCGGCTGAATATCCCACGTTCTGCCAGCGCGTGCATCCAGATCAAGTTGAGGGGCAGGAACAGGCACAGACTGCCGGCCAGTATTTGGCGGCTTAAATCGTCGTGTTCGCTGGCCAATGTCAGCAGAGCGCCATACGCGATGAGCAGGGTCAGCAGCGCAAAAAACATGCGCCGGCGGTTGAACTGCATGCTTAAAATAAGCGCTGCCAGGATGATGAACAGCGCTACCAATTCCGTAGCCAGAATCCCGGCGCTCGGGAAATACGCCGCATAGTGCGCCAGCAACCCGGCAATGACGAGCAAAATGATTTCCGGCAGCAGGGTGTAAAGAACGCCGACGACGACTTTCATTGGGCAAGCAGAAAGAAGTTACGGGTCCAGCTTGAATAAATCATGGATCAACCGGCGTTATTGGAGCAAGCGCAAGCGATCGTGCACATCATGTACTCCCGGCACATACCAGCAATCATAAACCGCCATGCGGCGCTGTTCCGGACCGTGCACATAACCGTTCAGCGTGACCGTGCGCGCCGACGTGGCGGCGGTGATATTCTCGGCATGCAGCAGCGGATCCTTCTCCAGCACCAGGCGAACCGCATCCGTGATCTCATCGTCGTTGTCCTGCTCCGCGGGCTGGACGCGCAAATGGTTATGCACATCGCAACTGCCGGGTACCCACCAGGCGATGACTTCGGCGAGACGCCGGTGGGAAAGACTGCCCACCTGTCCATCCAGGCGCGCCACGCAGCCGTCGGCAGTAGCGCCGATCCATTGACCGGAAGAAACGGCGGCCGATTGGGCGGCATAAACCCGGATATCGCGGAAGGCGGGTTCCAGCGCCAGCGCCTCAACCATGGCATCCTGAAGCGCCTTGCCGGTGCGGTGTTCACCGGGGCGCAAGCGCAGATGGTCCTCGATCGTGGGCAGGCCCGAGAGGTGCAGGGCGATGCGTCGAGCCTTGCGTTTGGCGATGATATTCGCAACTTGGCCTTCCAGCCGCAGAGTGGTGTTGAATGAGACATGGATGGGGTATTCATGCAGATTGATATCACCATCTTTCTCGAATGCCGCCAGCACGGTCGTGATAAGGTCTTTCTGCGCTTGCATGATGGTGTCTCGCTGATTCAAATGGCGATTTCCCACTAGCAGGCTGTTGAAAAACAGCCTGCTGGCGCGGTACACGGACGTGCCGCCATTTTCCAATCACGCCAAGTGGTTGGAAAATGGAGAAAACCGGAAATCGCATTTTCGGTTTTCGAGTTGAAAAAGGCCATGGATGGCGTTTTTCAACAACCTGCTAGAGTGCTGCCGATGACAGTCGTTTATCAAGTACCCGCGGAAACCAGCACATGCCGGGCCGTTTGGGCGAGTGATGGATATGCCGCCGGCGCTTGAGGCGCGCCGGGCTTTGCGTCATCTGAAGCGCGTGGATGCGCGCCTGGCGGAACTCATTTCCCGCGTGGGACCGCTGCGTCTGGTGGCGCGTCCGGCCAATAGCCCATTCGAAGCGCTGCTACGTGCCATCACCTACCAGCAACTGTCGAGCAAGGCCGCCGCCACCATCCATGGCCGTTTGCTGGGCCTGTTCCCCCGGGGACTGACACCGCGAGGTTTGCTGGCCACGCCGGCAAGCGACCTGCAGAGTGCCGGCTTGTCGCGCAACAAACTGCTGGCGATGCGCGATCTCGCGGCGAAGACCCTGGACGGTACGGTGCCGGATTTCGCGGTACTCGAGGCGCTTTCGGATGACGCAATCATCGAACGGCTCACGACAGTGCGCGGCGTAGGCCATTGGACTGCCGAGATGCTGCTGATCTTCACCCTGGGCCGGCCCGACGTGTTGCCGCTGGGCGATCTGGGCATACGCAAGGGATTTCAGCTTGTCTATGGCATGAAACGTCTGCCCGCGGCGGTCACCCTGCAACGCGCCGGCCGTGTGTGGACACCGCATCGCTCCGTGGCCAGTTGGTATCTGTGGCGCGCGCTGGATATTGAAACACCATGACGACAACACCGCTGCTTGCGCTTCGTTCTGCATGACCGGAGAATAGCCCGGCGATCCCGGTCACCCAGGGCCACTGTACATGCTCATTGCTCTCGAAAACGTGCTCGATTCCGCAGAATTGCAGGCTGTCCGGCAGCAGGTGGAGAAAGCAAACTATGTTCCCGGTGCCACCACCGCTGGCGAGGGTTCCCGCAGCCGCAAGCATAATTTGCAGATAGCCGAGCAGGATGCCGCACTTGCCGGGCTCCAGAACACCGTGCTCGCGGCCCTGGCGCGGCATCAGATATTCCAGTTCCTTGCGATGCCCAAGCACGTCATGCCGCCGATGTTCAACCGTTATGATGTGGGTATGTACTATCAGGAGCATGTGGACTTTTCCCTGGTCGGCAGTGTGGGCAACAAGATACGCACGGATTTGTCCATGACCCTGTTTCTAAGCGGACTGGATGAATACGATGGCGGCGAACTGGTGGTTGAATCCGTGGACGGCGCCCAGAGCATTAAGCTGGACAAGAACCAGGCGATTGTGTATCCCGCCGGTCAACTGCATCGCGCCAATCCAGTGACGCGCGGTACGCGCCTCGCTGCCGTGACCACCATCCAGAGTTTCATCCGTGATGAAAACAAGCGGGAGTTGCTGGCAGACGTCATGAAACTGGCGCGTGCGGTGCAGGATATCGCGCCGCAATCAGACACCGCACGCCTGGCGAATAAATTGCATGCCAATCTCCTGCGGCTGTGGGCCGAGTGAGGATACCCATTTCGCACACCGCTTTTGCCTAATTGGTTTCTGCATATCCTTACCGGTTTGCGCCGCTCGATCTTGGTTTCGTGACGCTGCCTACTCGTGTGCTCATGGACTCGACAGACATGGGTCTGGAGGACCGTGCCGGGGATTGCAAAAAGCCGGCGCCATGTTTTGCAGAGCGTACCCGCGGCGGGGCAGCGCCCATGGGCACTGGCGGCATCGCGCCCAACCGGTGCGGGGCACTGGTGACGTTTACGTCCAAACTATCCGGCCATTGGAAAGTCACGTGGTGCCGGCATGCCGCCCTGGCCGCAGCCGCCGACGTGCGGCATCATTTTGCTGCTAATCGGCAGTGCGGTAAGCCACGCAATTGGATACCAAACGCACCATTGGCAAGGGTATACGCGTGGCTGTCGCCCTCTGATCTGACCATTCTGTTGCTTAGCGTAGATTCTTGGTGACCGAGCGTTTATGATTCAGCACGTTGCAGGGGGCTTGTTTTCAGCATTGCCACGCGTGGAGTCACTGCATGACTAAATCAGCCCTATATCGTTGGACCGCCCCTGTTTGCATCCTCGGCGCCGTACTGGCGCTGACGGGGTGCTATTCGTCCTCGTCCACGCCCTATACTTTGGTGGCTCAGTTGGGGGCGATTTCGCCGCAAGCACCTATCGTGGCGGCTACCATTGACGTCAACGGCCCCAGTTGTGCCGTGCGCATCGTCACTCTGAATTCCGTCAAGGCCTGGACGCCGGTGTGCTTCGTAACCAAAGATCAGCCGACCTACAAGAGTTTCAGCATAGGCAGTCAGCATGTGGATTTCGGCGCTGTGGGCGGCAGTTTCAAGGTGTTGAGCACGACCATGGCAACCCTGCCGACACCAGCTTCGACGGCCACGACGGCACCTAACGCAGCAGTGGGTCCGGCTTTCCCTGACACGTGGAACCTGACTCCTTATCCGGGTCATGTGAAACTCCAGGGTCAGAATACGGGTTTCATGGTGACCAGCGCGATTCTGCATATCAACGGCAGCCAGGGTATGCTGGATGTGACTTTCAAGACCAGTTACCTACCTCTGCATCTGGATTGCACAGTCACAACCAACGACAAGGGCGACTACACACTGCTGTTCAATCCCGCCGCGCTGCTGAAAATCACCAGCAACGAAAACAGTATTCCCAGTTACAACATCGTGCTGAGTTCAGAAGGGCAGAGTCTCGCCGGCAACATCTGGGATTCCCGCGGTTTCGATACCTGGACGCCCAGTCTGCCGCCGCAATGGGCAGCGGTACCCAATTCATCGAATTGATGCTGGCTTGTTGACGGGCCGGCGCGCCGACCGTCGCAGACGGGAAGCATTATGAAGAAATCCAAACCGGGTCATTACCAGCGGCTGCATGGCCCTGACACCGACGTCTCGGGTTTCATTCTGGAACAGATGTTGCGTGCGGTGCTGAAACGCACCGAGCTGGACCGCGAGCACGATATCCCCTACCTCGCCGGTTACAGTCGCGACGGCAAGACCATCTACATTGATCGCGAGCTGCCGCGTTATTTCATCGCGCGCCGCCAGCGTATTTATACCGACCGCTTCCTGGTGCTGCACGAGAGCGTGGAGAAGGCCATGATTGACCAATTAGGCCTGAAATATCAGCATGCCCACCAGATTGCGCTGCGCACAGAGGAAGCCGCGGTACGTGCCTATGGCATCAAGTGGCGCGAATACGACCGCTTCATGCAGCAATACATCAAGGAAGCCGCGGACGAAAACCTTGCACGCCTGCCGGTGGATCTGGATATCAAACCGTACCGCGACGAACGCGATTGGGCGTTGCTGCACCGCATGCAGCGCGCCATCAAACGGGAGCTGGCGCGCAAGCGTCGGCGCTGATTTCAGCGAAACTCGGCAGTTTCCATCACCGCGCGCCAGCGCGCGTAACGATCCTCCAATGACACATTCCCGTGTGGCTTGAAAATCCCGGCCGGTATCACCGCAAGCGGACGCGCACCCAGTAGCCAGGCAAGACCGCTGGCTGTGGCTTCGTGCATGCCCGGGCGGTGCACAGGCAAGCCGCTCAAATCAGCCAGTTTTTGGCACAATCCATCCCATTTGGCCATGCCTCCGCTGACCACAATGCGACGCGGTTCGGTACCGATGCTTCGCATCCGTTCCAGGTTCACGCACAACAAAAACACCACGCTTTCCACCACTGCGAGCATTTTCTGCATGGCATTTCCACGGCCAATGAACCGCGAGCGGAAATCGGATACCCAGTACGGCGAGCCCAGACCCGATACACCATTCAGAAACAGCGGCCCATCCAATCCAGACCCGAATGCAGCCGGTATAGTCGCGAGCATTTCCTTCTCGGACATCTTCAATCGTTCGCTCAACCAAGTGAGCGCGCTGCCGGCGCCGTTGACGGTGCCCTCCAGAACGTACAGGGCGCGGTTCTGTTCCTGCCATAACACACTGCCGAGCAGGCCCGGCACCTGTGGTGGCGTTTCGCCGTGCAGGCGCTGGATGAACGCGCCGGTACCGAGATTGACGTAAACGGCATCAGCATCCGGGTTGCCACCGGCAAATAAAGCGGCTGGTTGGTCGCCCGTCACCACCGTGAGCGGAATGTCGTGGCCTGCGAGCCGCACATGACCAAAAGGATATTTGTTTGGCGCGCAATGGGGCAGGATGCTTTCGGGAATACGGAACAGCGTCAATAATTCTTCCGACCAGTTGCGCGAACGGTAATCCCATAACAAGGTACGCGACGCGTTCACCGGATCCGCCAACAGGGGTTTCTCATTCAGCAGATTGGCGAGGATAAAACTGGCCAGCGGTCCGGCGGCCAATTTGTTTTGCCGGAGCGCACGTCGCACAGAGGGCAATTTCTCCAGGCACCAAGCCAGTTTGCTGGCGCCGTAATGCGGCGAGAGCATCAGACCGGTGATGTCATGCACAAGCGATCGGTGCGCCGCCAGTGCGTTAATTTGACGCACCGCACGCCGGTCCTGCCAGGAAATCACAGGCGAAAGCGCACGGCCGGTGTCCCGCTCCCAGCAAACCATCGTGGAACGCTGGGTAGCCAAGCCGGCGGCCTGGATGTGCGCTACGCGCACGCCCAGTGTGCGCGCGACTGTTCCGCAGACTTGGCGGATGGATGCCAGGAGCGCCGCAGGTTCGTGCTGCACTCGATTGCGGCCCGGATGCAGCGTGGCAACCTGCTTTTGCGCAGAGGTTATGAGCTTGCCATTGGCATCAAATACCAGCGCGCGGCTGGCATGGCCGCCCTGATCGAGTGCGAGGAACAGTGGGAGGGGGCGCGGCATGCGTGAAGTGGCGTCAAGCCGGTTCCAGCGGCAGCCTGCGCGTGTCAGCGACGGACCGGCGCGCCGGCAGGGCATCTGACAGATGCCGCAGCGCTTGCTGCGCATCCGCACGATAGGATGTGAGCTTGCCGCCGTACACGCCCAGCACTCTCGGATGCCGCCGCCGGTCGGTGACAAACAGGATTTCCCGGGAACGCCGGAAGGCGCGGGCCGGGCCTGCCGGTAGCACCCGTACACCCGCGAAACTTGCGCTGACGGTGGCGTGCGCTTCAGGGAAATAACGCTGCAGCACTTCCAGCAAGTAATGCTGCTCTTGCGGCAGCGGCTTGACTTGCGCAGGATCATTGCCGGCGAAGCGCGTTTCCGTGGTGCCGACCAGCGTTGTGTGATCGTGCCAAGGCATGATGAAGATGGCACGGCCGTCCTGAGGCGCTTCAACATAAAAAATGCTGTTCACAATAGCAGCATCGAGAATGATGTGCGTGCCCTGAATCAAATCAATCGCAGGTTCCGGCATGACAGGCTGAATACCAGCGGCCACGCGATTAACCCAGGGACCGGCGGCATTCACCAACACCTTGGTGTACACACTTCGCGAAATGCTGTTATGTGTGAAGGCGACTTCACAGCCGTTGTCGTCGAGTTGCGCCTGCTCGAATGTCGCCGGTAGGCATAGTTCGGTACCCAAACCCTGGGCCGAGGCCATGACGGCTCGAGTCAGGGCAGCATCATCAGTTTGCGCGTCCCAGTACTGAAATACCGTCTGCAGCCCATCGCGCCACAAGCCATCGAGTTGGCGCCAGCGATCGCGCGCCAGTACATGGAAACGTGCGTGAGCGTGCAGCCCGCCGAGCAGCGCGTACAAACTCAGGCCCGCGCGTACCTGCCACGGACGGCGGCGCGTGTGTTGGTACACGGGGATGTAAAAGGGCGTGAGATGCACCAGTTGTGGCGCGAGCCTGAGCAGCAGTTCCCGTTCCCGCAGGCATTCCCGCACCAGCCGCAGATCGAATTGTTCGAGATAGCGCAGGCCGCCGTGGATCAGTTTGCTGGAGCGGCTGGAAGTGCCGGCGGCGACGCCTTGCTGTTCCAGTACCAGCACTGAATGACCGGCGGCGGACGCCGCCTGGGCAATCCCGGCACCGTGGATGCCAGCGCCGACAATGACCAAGTCAAAATTCGTGTTCATGCCGATGCGAATTGCGGTGACTTCAGCATGGCGCCGATGTCATTGGTTTCAATGAAGGCTGCGCCCTGATGCGCCAACTCCAGGGCGCGTTCGGCATCTTCGGTGTGATACGCAATCCATTGCCAGCGGCCGAGCAGGGCAGCGTGCATCGCGATAAACAATTTTTCATCCGTGAACATATAATCCGGTTGCAGCGTATCCGCTATATGGCGGCTATCATCGTTGGCGGCCTCCACGGCCCAGCCGATGGCAGACGCACCGTGTTGGCGCGCGAGAGCAAGACACGCATGGTCAAATGAAATCACAATGCACTGTTCAAACGCAGGCTGGAGTGCGTGCAGTATTTTTCCGACAACCAATTCGACGCCATGATGGCGCAGGCTCTGACGTTTGATTTCAACAAACAATGTTACGCCTGGTTGTGTACTCAGCCAGGTGATGAGGGCCGCCAGCGACGGCAATTTGATATCTGCATAACGCACGCCGAAACGTGTGCGTTCGCCTACGCTGACTATACCAAGTTCCGCCGCGCTCATATCCGTGATGTCACGGTCAATGCCGGCAGTGCGCTTGAGTGACACATCGTGGGAAACGAACGGCACGCCGTCGGCGCTCAGTTGCACGTCGCATTCGAGCCAGCGCGCGCCGACGCGGACGGCGGCGGCGAAACCTTCCAGGGTGTTTTCCGGATAGCGCGCCGGCCAGCCCCGGTGCGCCACCAGCGTGGGAGTTTTTGTTGAAGTCATGAACCGCCCCGGTGTGACGGATTGTCAGGCCTATCTTAGCGGCCCGGAGCGGTTATTCGTAGCGCAAGGCTTCGATGGGATCCAGGGCCGCGGCCTTGGCGGCGGGCGCGATGCCGAAGATAACGCCGACGCCGCCGGAGAAGCCGAACGATAGAACCACCGCCCACCAAGGCACGTAGGCGCCGCGGAAGGCGGGTACCGCGTGCGCGACCAGTATGCCGATGCCGTAGCCCAGCAAGATACCAATAATGCCGCCGATGACGGCCAGAGTGACGGCCTCAATCAGGAACTGCAAGAGAATATCCTGGCGGCGCGCTCCCAGACTCTTGTAGATGCCGATCTCGCGAGTGCGCTCCGTGACTGACACCAGCATGATATTCATGATGCCGATGCCACCCACCAGCAACGAGATGGCTACGATGCCACCCAGGATCAGGGTGATGGAGTTGAAAATAGTCGTGAACGTGCCGAGTAGTTGCGAAGCGGTTTGTATCTTAAAATCATTGTCCTGCCCCGCTTTCAAGTGATGCTGGCGGCGCAATACTTGCGTGATGCGGGCGGTGATCGTATCTATCTGTGCGGTGTCATTGATCTTCAATTCAATCTGGATATTGGGCACGACTGCCGCACCCAGCAGGCTGCGGGCAGTCCCGTACGGTATGAGGACGCGGTTATCCTGGTCGAAACCCAGGATCTGGCCCAATGGGTGCAACACGCCCACTATTTTGAACCACTGGCCCGATATCTGGATGAATTGTCCGATGGGGTTAGCAGGCAGGTGCAATTTCTTGACCAAACTCACGCCGGCCACCGCGATGTGGTGATGGCGCAGGTCATCTTCAGGTGTGATGAAACGCCCCGAATCCGGGTATTGGCCATTGTTGAGCGCGTAGCTCGGCGTGGTGCCACGAATGATGCTGCTCGTGGCTTGATTTCGGTATTTCACTTGACCGCCGAATCTGCCCATGGGCAGTACCGGGCTGAGTCCGCTGATTCCGGTCACGTCGTGCTGGATGGCCAGCAGATCATCGGGCGTAATCTTTGCAATCTTGCCGGCCAGGCGGTCCTTGCGGGGCAGGTAGCTCTGGATGGTGAGCGTATTGGTGCCCATGCCACTGAACATGCTGGTGACAGAATTGCTGAAGCCCTGGATGAGGGACACGACGGCAATGACGGCCATGACCCCGATGACGATACCCAGCATGGTCAGAAAGCTGCGCAGCGCGTGCGCACGGATGGCCCGGAGGGCGGAACTCAGACTTTCCAAGAGCATGAACATGCGTGGGCCTATTCGTAACGCAGGGCGTCAATGGGGTTGAGAGATGCGGCCTTCGCGGCGGGTGCAATACCAAAGATGATACCCACACCGCCCGAGAAACAAAAAGCCAACACCACTGCCCACAAGGGCACGTGTGCGCCCAGGAACTGGGGCACCAGGTGCGCTACCAACATGCCGATGCCGTAACCGAGCAGCAGACCGATAACGCCGCCGATGAGCGAGAGTGTTACCGCTTCGATGAGGAACTGCAGCAGGATGTCGCGGCGCCGCGCACCCAGGCTCTTGCAGATGCCGATCTCGCGGGTGCGCTCCGTGACCGATACCAGCATGATGTTCATGATGCCGATCCCGCCGACCAGGAGCGAGATGCCGACAATGGCGGCGAGGATCAAAGTGATTGAAGACAATATGCCAGTCAGGGAGTTCTGGAATTGCGAGGAAGTTTGTACTTTGAAATCGTCATCCTGACCGGGTTTGAGGTGGTGATTGAGGCGCAGTATCCGCGTGATACGAGCCTGCACGCTGTCTATGTCCTTGATGTCATTCACATTCAGGTTGATCTGGATGTCCGGCACGGTGGCGGCGCCCAGCATACTATGGGCAGTACCGTACGGAATCAGAATCTGGTCGTCTTGGTCGTTGCCCAGAATCGAACCCAGTTTGTTGAGCACACCAATGATCCGGAACCATTGACCGGAAACCTCGATGTATTTGCCGACCGGATTTTCGGGCAGGTTGAGATTGGCGATGATGGTCTGGCCGATAACGGCCACACGCCGGTGAGCCAGATCATCACCGGGCGTAATGAAACGTCCCTGCACCGGGTAGTAGGGAGAATCTTCGGCATAGGCGGCGGTAGTGCCGGAGACATTGGTATTGGCAGCGGTGTTGCTATATTGAATGGCAGTCGAGCCAAAATCCGAAAGCGGGAGCACTGGGGTAATGTCGCTAATACCGGGAACATCATGTTGGATCGTCAACAGATCGTCCGGTGTGACCTTGACGACCTTGCCGGAAAAGTAGTCTTCATTCGTCTCATAAGAATAAATTGTGAGGCCGTTGGCTCCGAGGGTGTTGAAGGTGGTGGTCACGGAGCGGCTGAAGCCCTGGATGAGGGACACCACGGCGATCACCGCCATGACGCCGATGACAATACCCAGCATGGTCAGGAAACTGCGCAGCTTGTGGGCACGGATGGCCTGGAAAGCAGAGCGCAGGCTTTCCACCAGGTTATACACGGCGCAGAGCCTCCACGCGCTCGCCGTGTTCGCCATTCAAGGTATCGCTCAGGATCGTGCCGTCCATGATGCGGATCACGCGCCGGCAGTGATTAGCAATGTTCTGATCATGGGTCACGACGATGATGGTGTGGCCGTGCTTGTGCAGTTCGTCGAACATCGTCATGACATCGCGGCTGGTGCTGGAATCCAGGTTGCCGGTAGGTTCGTCCGCCAAAAGAATGGATGGCTTGCCGACCAGCGCACGGGCAATGGCCACACGCTGGCGCTGGCCGCCCGAGAGCTGGTTGGGCAGGTGGTGCAATCGGTCGCTCAAACCCACACTGCGTAAGGCTTCCGTGGCCAGGTGCTTGCGTTCCGCCAGGGCGACGCCGCGGTAGATGAGCGGCTGCATGACGTTATGCAGGGCGTTGGCGCGGCCCAGCAGGTTGAAGTTCTGAAAAATGAAACCGATCTCGCGGTTGCGGATGCGGGCCAATGCATTGTCGTCGAGTTGCGCTACCGGCGTGCCGTTCAGGATGTATTCGCCGCCGCTCGGCTTGTCGAGGCAGCCGACGATGTTCATGAGCGTGGACTTGCCCGAACCTGATGGCCCGATGAAGGCCACGTACTCGTTGCGGTCAATGCTCAGGTTCACGTCCTTGAGGGCGTCGAGGGTGGCCTCGCCCATCACGTATTGCTTGCTGACTTGGCGCAGCTCCAGTATCGGCTCGCCGCTCATGACGGCTTCTTCTGCGCCTTGCTGTTGTCCGGCGGGAGCACTGACACCTTGGCGCCCTCGCTGAGGGCGTGCAAAGTGGTATAGGGGCCGGTGATGACGGTCTCGCCGACTTTGATCCCGGAAACGATTTCCTGGTAGGTGTCGCTGGACACGCCGGTGGTCACATCCACCTTGTGGGCTTTGCCGTCCTGCATCACATACACATAGGCGCCGGACGTCGGCTCCAGGCTCTTGGAGTTGGGGTTGTTGGCGTACAACACGGCTTGCAAGGGCACGGCGATGGCATTGGACGTGCTCTGGGTGTAAATCTCCGCACGACAGCTCATGCCGGGCCGTACCCGTGGCAGTTTCTGATCGGTGAGTCCGATTTTTACCTCGAAAGTCACGCCTTGCTGGGCGGTGGTAGTGGTCGAGGTGCTGGTGCTGTTGTCGGTGACCGACGCGGCGATGAATTGCACTTTACCGTGGAAGGTATCGTTAGGGTAGGACACGGCGTTGATGTCGGCATCCTCGCCGAGTTTCAGGTTGGCGATGTCAGCCTCGTCCACCTGCACGTCGGCCAGCACCTCGGCGGGATCGGCGATTTCCATGAGTGTGGAGCCGGGGATGTTGGTGCCGGTGATGACCGTCTCGCCCACTTTCACCGGCAGGCTGGTGACCATGCCGTCAATCGGAGAACGGATCACGGTCTTGGAAAGATTCTGCTGTGCCTGGTTCAACTGCGCCTGGGCGATGCGCAAGGCTTCCTTCTGGGAATCGAGTTGCACCTTGGCGATGGCCAACTGATTGGTAAGCTGGTCAAAGCTGTTGGCATCCACCAGATGCTGCTTGAAGAGCGCCTGCTGGCGGTTCCATTGCAGTTGCAGGTTGGAGATGCTGAGCTTCTGGCTTTCGATGGCGATATTGGCCTGCTGTACGCCTGCCTCGGCTTGGGCCACCGCCGCTTGGTATAGTGTCGGATCTATGCGCAGCACCACTTGGTTGTTCTTGACCATCTGACCTTCCACCACCGGGATTTCGGTAATTTTGCCGATGATCTCGGGCTTCAATTCCACCGGATTGAGATAGATGAGCTGGCCCGAGGCCAGGATGGAACTGTTGATGGTGCGGGCTTCCACCTTGGCCACCTCCACTTTCTGCGTGTCGCCATGACCCGCGAGGCGGCTAATGAGCACCAGGATGATGATGCCGGCGATGATGGCCAGGGTGATCCAAAGTTTGCGTTTCTGCCGCATGCCAATCTCCACTTGTGTTGGTGTTATATGTAAGTATAACAGCTATATTTGACTTTACAAGCCCGGGTGGCGGGTTTTGCATTGACCGGTATCAGGCGAGTTTGATCACGATCCAGAGGACGTAAATCAATACCCATGGAATCAGCACAATCAGGGCTGATTTACCCAGACTTTTCCGGGTCCACAGGGCAAAGCCGAGCACCATCAGCGCCAAGGTCCAGAACCAGGTCAGCCGCACACTCGCCGCCACACCCATCAAGGGGTGGCTCATTGGCAGGTGAAACAGCAGGGTATTGAGCGAAGTCACATCGAGCGCGTAGTAGCTGGTCTGGTGGCTGGCGAACAGATACGCGATGCCTGTTGCGATGGTTGAAAGCACCATGGGGAAGCTGGTCCAGACGGTAAAGCTGAACCACTTGCCGTAGGACTGCTCCTCAAAGCCGCCGAGTTTGCTCACCAGAAAGAAGTACAGCGCCTGCAGCAAATAGATAAACAGGATCACGATCGTCCCGCCCACGGTGGCGCCAAACAGAAAGCGGTTGCGAGTAAATCCGCCGCGCATGGCGTCCAACTGGTCGCTGCTGTATTTGGAGGCGAGCGGGGCGAGGGTCTGGTCCGCGAGCCAGCTTATGTCCACGGTGGAGAAATACCAGGCGCTCATGGCAGTGGTGAGGATGAGCGTGATGACCAGGGGGTACCACGCCCAGCCGCCGTGCGGACGGATGTCCTGGAGGGCCTTTTTCGGTTCCACGAAGATATTACCCAGGCAGGCAAATGCGGATGTTTCCATGTTGATTCCTCTATTGGCTGAAAATTCCGGCCACATGCACCGGTTGCTTGCGCATTTTGCGGCCGTCCATGAAGACCCGGACGTACCCGCAAAGTTCAGTTCGTGCAGGCGTGAAGGGCAGGCATGATAGCGGCTGGTGATGCTGTCTGAAAGTGACAAATATCAGGAGTTCCCGCCGCTTTTCCGGCAGGCAGGGAGGCGAAGAATCAAAAACCGGACGCCCCCGCCGGAAAGGCGAGGGCGTCGGTATTATCGAGGCTGGGAGATTACCAGCGGCCGCCGCGGCCGCCGCCAGCGCCGCCTTGGCGAGGCTGGCGTTCCTGCGCTTCATTTACGCGCAGTGGACGACCGCCCATATCCTTGCCGTTCAGATCCTGGATGGCTTTTTGAGCCGCGCCCTGATCCATTTCCACGAAAGCAAAGCCGCGTGGGCGGCCGGTTTCACGGTCGGAGATCAGTTTCACCGAATGCACGGTGCCGAACGACTCGAACTTGGAACGAACTTCCTCTTCGGAAGCGGTAAAGGGCAGATTGCCCACATAGATTGACGTCATGCTCTTGATTCACTCTGCTGTAACTATAAAAACCACGTCAACAGGAGTTGAAGCCCACTGCCGTGATATAACCTGACAGTTTGGCCGTCTGCTGGCATCCCCGTTCCGCTCTTGTACGAGAGGAAAGGGGGCCGTCCAGATGCGGCAACCGCCTTATTGTTCGTTACTTGATCACTTGATGCGGCGAGCCGGGTGAATACCCCAATCAACGTCTGCAGGCTTGTGACAGGTCCCGAACGGGGGCGAGAGCTTACGCTTGTTGCGCGAGCCTGTCCAACCCCGCAAGGGCCGCAAATCGTGGCAATCCGGCACGTTCCCGGTCACGGATGGCAAGGTCATTTGCCGTATAATGCCCGGCCTTTTCCGCCGGATTCCCCCTGCCGTGATCGAAAAACTCCGCAATATCGCCATCATCGCCCACGTGGACCATGGCAAAACCACCCTGGTGGACCAATTGCTGCGCCAGTCCGGCACCCTGGATGTCCGTGCGGCGGTGCCGGACCGGGTCATGGATTCCAATGAGCTGGAGCGGGAACGGGGCATCACCATCCTGGCCAAGAACACCGCCATCCGCTGGGGCGATTACCGTATCAACATCGTGGATACCCCAGGCCACGCCGATTTCGGCGGCGAGGTGGAGCGGGTACTGTCCATGGTGGATTCCGTGCTGCTCTTGGTGGACGCGGTGGACGGCCCGATGCCACAGACGCGCTTCGTGACCCAGAAGGCGTTCGCCCATAGTTTGAAACCCATCGTGGTCATCAACAAGATTGACCGCGACGGCGCGCGTCCGCATTGGGTGCTGGATCAGACCTTCGATTTATTCGACAAGCTCGGCGCTTCGGACCAGCAACTGGATTTCCCGGTGGTGTACGCTTCGGCGCTGCAAGGCCATGCCAGCCTGGATTTGGCCCAACCGGGCAAGGACATGACGGCGCTGTTCGAGACCATCGTGAAATTCACGCCGCCGCCGCCGGTGGATTTGAACGGTCCGTTCCAGTTGCAGGTGAGCTCGCTGGATTACTCCAGCTACGTGGGTGCTATCGGCATCGGCCGCATCGCGCGCGGCCGCATCACGCGCAACAGCGCCGTGGCCGTGATTGACCACGAAGGCCGCGTGCGCCGCGAACGGGTCTTGCAGGTATTCGGCTTCCTGGGTCTGAACCGCGTGGAAGTTCCGGAAGCGCAGGCCGGCGACATTGTGGCCTTCACCGGAATTTCCGCGCCACGCATCTCCGATACGCTCTGCGATCCGGAGCATGTGGAGGCGCTGCCGTCGCTCACGGTGGACGAGCCCACCATCAGCATGACCTTCGAAACCAACAGTTCGCCGTTCGCGGGCCAGGACGGCAAATTTCTCACCAGCCGCCAGGTGCGCGAGCGCCTCTACCGCGAAGTGCTGCACAACGTGGCGCTGCGCGTGGAGGACACGGAAGACACGGAAAAATTCAAGGTCTCCGGTCGCGGTGAACTGCATTTGTCCATTTTGCTGGAAACCATGCGCCGCGAAGGTTACGAGATCGCCGTAGCGCGTCCGCAGGTGATTTATCACGAGGTCAACGGTGAGCGTCATGAACCCTTCGAGATGCTGACCGTGGATGTGGAAGAGCGCCATCAGGGCGGCATCATGCAGGCCTTGGGTAGCCGCGGTGGCGATCTCGCTGATATGCGTTCCGACGGCCGCGGCCGCGTGCGGCTGGATTATTTGATTCCGGCGCGCGGCCTCATCGGCTTCCAGACCGAGTTCCGCACGCTCACCTCCGGCACCGGTCTGCTGCACCACGTGTTCGATCACTATGGGCCCGCGAAAGACAGCGGCGTGAGCCAGCGTGCCAATGGCGCCATGATCTCGAACGGCACCGGCCAGGCCGTGGCCTATGGCTTGTTCAATCTGCAGGAGCGCGGTCGTCTGTTCATCGCTCCGGGCGAGCCGGTGTACGAAGGTCAGGTCGTCGGCATCCACGCACGTGACAACGATCTCACCGTGAATCCGCTCAAGACCAAGCAGCTCACCAACATTCGCGCCGCCGGCCGCGATGAGAATATCCTGTTGACGCCGGCGCTCAAGTTCACGCTCGAGCAAGCCATGGAGTTCATCGAGGATGATGAGCTGGTGGAAATCACACCGCATAGCATTCGTTTGCGCAAGCGCTACCTGAAGGAGCACGAGCGCAGGAAAGCCGCGCGCGGCGTGGCTGCCGCCTGAGCCGCTGAACTGGATGCTGCTTGCAACCTGCGCGTTGATTCCATGAGCGCCGACCTTTATCTCCAGGCCGTACAGCGTTTTCAGGCACTGTTTGCGCGGGCGCAGATACTGGATATCCCTGAACCCGCGGCCATGACTCTTGCCACGTCCAACTCCGATGGACGGCCTTCAGTGCGCACCGTATTGCTGAAAACCATTGATCGGCGCGGCTTTGTCTTTTACACTAATTTGCACAGCCGCAAGGGCCAACAGTTGCACGCCAATCCGCATGCGGCACTGGGTTTTTTCTGGCAACCGCTGATGCAGCAGGTGTTGGTCGAGGGGCGGGTAGAACCGGTGAGCGACACCGAGGCGGATGCCTACTGGGCTACGCGTCAGCGCGAGAGCCAGATCGGCGCCTGGGCTTCCCAGCAATCGGACATCCTGGCGGAACGCGCAGAACTGGAGCGGCGTTACGCGGAATTCAAGCAGCGCTTCGCGGATCAAAGTGTGCCGAGGCCACCGCACTGGTCCGGCTTGCGTTTGGTCCCGGACATGATCGAGTTCTGGTCATCCCGTCCCGGCCGCTTGCACGAACGCGAGCGATATTTTCTCGTTGACGGTGTGTGGCGACATACGCTGGTTTATCCCTGATTTTGGCTCCAAGATGCAATTAGCTGTCGCAAAACCGATCCTCACCGGAACCGCCGCGCACCGGGTCTGTGTCGCGCCGATGATGGATTACACCGACCGGCATTTCCGCTATTTCATCCGTCGCATGAGCCGTCACACCCGGCTGTACACGGAAATGCTCACAACCGGCGCGATTCTGCATGGCGAACCGCGGCGCTTTCTCGAATTCGATCCGGCCGAGCATCCGTTGGCCTTGCAGTTGGGCGGCAGTGATCCAAGGACACTCGCGCAGTGCACACGCATCGCGGCGGATTACGGCTACGACGAGGTGAATCTCAATGTGGGTTGTCCGAGCGATCGTGTGCAATCCGGGCGCTTCGGCGCCTGCCTCATGACCAAGCCGCAACTGGTCGCGGAGTGCGTGTCGGCCATGCGCGCAGCGTCCGATGTGCCGGTCACGGTCAAGACCCGTATCGGTGTGGACCAACACGACAGTTATGAGCACTTGACCCATTTTGTACAAACGGTCGCCGCCGCCGGCTGCCGCGTGTTCATTATCCATGCGCGCAAAGCCTGGCTCACGGGCTTGAGCCCGAAGGAGAACAGGGAAATTCCACCCTTGCGCTACGACGTGGCGGAACGATTGAAACATGATTTCCCCGCGCTCGCCGTCGTCGTGAACGGCGGTATCAAGACGCTCACCGCCATGCAAAACCACTTGGTGGAGTTCGACGGCGTGATGATCGGCCGTGAGGCCGTGGCGAATCCATACTTGTTTGCCATGGTGGATCGGCGTTGTTTTGACGCACGCGCCACCACGCTGACACGCGAACAATTACTGGAAGCCTTGATGTCGTATATAGAGACCCAATTACAGGAAGGCGTGCCCCTGCAGCGTATGACGCGCCATCTGCTGGGGCTTTTCCAGGGCTGCCCCGGCGCGCGCCGATGGCGGCGCTATCTAAGCGAACAGGCAAGCCGCCCGGCGGCCGGGATCGAGGTCTTGCGGGACGCGCTACGAATGGGGTGTGTCGCGGCCTGATTTCGGTACAATGCGCGGCCGTTCTGTCCCATGCCGATTGCATCCACAACTCAAATAACCAACCTATGCGTCTTCGTACCGATCGCAAAATTCGCAAGCGTCCGCTCACGCTCGCCGAACGTGCCGACCGCCACGCCCTGTATCAGAAATCCGTGCAGGACGTGCTGTGGGAAATGGAATTCGTGGAACGGGTGTTCCGTGAGCGGCGCGGGCGCTCAGCGCTGAAACTGCGCGAGGATTTTTGCGGCACAGCACTCGCGGCCTGCGAATGGGTGCGCCGCGACCGCCGTCATGAAGCTGTGGGGGTGGATCTCGATTCCGAAGTACTGGCCTGGGCACGCGAACATACCCTGCCTAAACTTGCGCCTTCGGCCGTGCGGCGCTTGAGCCTGCTTGAGGCCGACGTGCGCAGCGTGCGGACGCCGGCAGTGGATCTGGTGCTGGCCTTCAATTTCAGTTACTGGACTTTCAAGGAACGCGCCACGTTGCGGGAATATTTCCGCGGCGTGCGCCGGAGTCTGGCGGCGGACGGCCTCTTCATGCTGGATGCCTACGGCGGTTATGACGCGTTCCGGGAAATGCGCGAGCGCCAGGACTTCGGCCGCTTCACTTATATATGGGAGCAGGCGGAATACGAGCCGATCTCAGGGCATACCACCTGCCACATCCATTTTGTTTTTCCCGACGGTTCCCGCCTCCGACGCGCTTTCAGTTATCACTGGCGGCTGTGGACCGTGCCGGAGCTGCGCGAGCTGCTGACCGAAGCGGGTTTCACGCGCGTCACGGTTTATCTGGAAGGCACCGATGAGAAAACCGGTGAGGGCAACGAAGTGTTTGCGCCCGTGGAACGGGGTGCGGCAGATCCTGCCTGGATTGCCTATCTGGTGGCAGAGCCTTGAGCGCCTGGATTGCTCATGTAATCCAGGCGAGCATCATTGTTCCTGACCCACGCCCAGCATCACGGCCATCTGCTCCAAGCGGCTGAGATGCGCCGCGGCGGCGTGCGGGTCTGGCGCAAGCTCCAGCATGGCCCGCTGCGACACGATCTGTTCCCGCAGTTGCGACAACAAGCGTGGAAACAGATAGCTGTCATGCGCCACGTTTTGTTCGCGTGCCGGCAGCGCCTTCCAGCGCTGCAGAAACCGGTTGACGCTGGCGTCACTCCAATCGTCGGTTTCGATGAAGCTGCGCACCAGGCTCGCCCCGGTTTCCTGTGGGGTGACGACGTGCGCGACGTGTGTACCCGAACTGTGACGATGCGTGACCCAAAGAGATGCGGCGATACCGCCCGCTATAATCACTGCCAACGGGATAAGTACCAGCCACCACAAGCGCGATCTTTTTCTGCTGCGGCGCGCGCGGACTTGTCCGTGTTCAAGCAGTTGTTCGCCGCTGGTGACCGCATTTATCAGATCCCGACGTTGCGCACGGTATTCTTCAAAGCTCAATTCGCCCGCGGCATAACGGCGCGCCAGCTCCCGGACAATGGATGACTTCATCTATCAAGGTTCCGTCCGACACGGAATCCGGTCAGTGCATCCGCTGCGCCGTTACTGTCCCGCGTCAGATCAACGCTGCACAATGACAAGGGGTCCCGGTAACTGCCGCCCACTGCCTCCAGACCGTCCGAACCCAGCACCCATTCCTGGACATTGCCGACATAATTGACCAGACCCCAGCTATTAGCGCGCCCGGTCTCGATGTTCACCATGGACATGCCCTTGATGAGTTGCCCGGCCAGGGTCACCTGGCAATTGAAGTCCCGGTTTGCATCGGTGCCGCCCACGCTGGCGGCATAACGGTATTGTGCGTAGGACGGGATGAAATAATGCTCGCTGCTCTTGGCGGACAGCCAGGCGACATAGGCTTTGACCTGATTGAAGGAAAGATTGGTCGCGGGCAGACTGCTATCGCCGGGCAGCGGGTTGCACGCTCCGGTCGCAGCGCAATAGGCGTTGATTTGTCCGACCGATACCGCGTATTTGCCGATGGCAAACGGCTGCTTGAATCCGCCGCCGGCGGGTACCACCACCAGCGTGGGACCCCGCAGCCCATTGCCGAGCAGGTCGTAACATTCGGCGCGTCCCTGCTGTCCGTAACCGGCGAGATCCGCGGTGCACGGCGGACCACCGCTGGGACTGCGTATCTGCACCGGGCTGACCGCAAAATTGCTCTGATACTCGGCCTGGAAAGCCGGATTGTCGGTCCACAGGCGCATGGCCTCAACCAGATAAAGTTTGGCTTGCTGCGTCTGGCCGGCGCGCATGTATTCTTGATAGGCCGCGAAATAACTATTGGCACTGGTCTGAGCGGCCTGGAGTTGCGTGCCGAATTGCGCCAGATCCTGGTTATCCGGTGTCGCCTGCTGACCCTGGTTGAAATAATCCTGCGCCTTGGAGAGATCATTTTGCGCCAGCGCCGTACGTCCCAGCTTCGCAAAACTCGATAACTGCGGGGCGGGCGGCAGGCTCATGTTCTGGAGAATCAGGCTTTGTGGGAATGCGGATTTCGCCGCGCTCAGCAGTTGATTCGCAAGTCCGAGGTCAGTGGCCTTCAGCTCCTCGATGTGCTGGGCGAGTTTTCTGAACAGGTCATTGCTGGTCTGCACCTGTTCTGCCGGAAGCAGTTGTTGAACCTTGGCGAGTCTGGCTTTCAGCGCCGCCATCCCGGCCGGTTGCAAATCGTTCACCATCGTCATCAGGTCATTGCGCTCGGACTCGGCGCTGTAGTCCTGCAATGCCGCTCTCAGGCTGTCGAGCGGTGCATATTGCAATCCGCCCTTCACCAGCGCGATGGCCCCGAGGTAGTCGCCGGTGACCGCCCGCGCTTTGGCCAGGTTGAGATAGGCATTTGCGTAAGCCTGCGGCGCATAAGCGGTGAAGAACTTGTCGCTCATGGGGATCTGGTTTTGCAGGGTTGAATACGTTTTTCTGGCATCGTTGATCTGACCCGCATTCAACTGGATCTGGAACTGGTTTTCGAGAGCCGTGACCTGCGCCAAGCGCAGACGTTCAGCCTGTATCTGTGCAAACTTCTGTTGCGCCGCCGCCAGGTTTTGATCCACCAGCGCGAAGTCCCGCAGTTGCGGTGCATATTGCTTGCCCGTCGCCAGCAGAATGGCGGCCGCATCGAAGCGGTTTTGTCCGGTCATCTGCTGCGTCAGGCCGATGTAGCTGGCGGCAATCTTCTCACGCAGTTGTTTGAACCAGCCCAGGTTCTTTGGTTGCAGCAGCGCCGCGGTTTCCAGGCTGGCATTCATGAGCTGGCTGTCCCAGTCGCTGTCGTACTTGGGTTTGGCGAGCAGACTCGCAATCGCGGTGCGATGCTGTTGGAGCCGTTGCCAGCGCGACTGTATATCCGCCGGCACATAATGTGCCCGGGTTTCAGACTGCGACAACGATGCACGTTGCGAAAGCAAATACTCGATGTCAAGCAGAGGTGCGTAAGTAAACAGCGTACCTTCCGCGGCTCTCCAGTTTTTTGCAGTGGCCTCCGATTGCAGAGCAGTCTGTACGGCGTTTTTTAGTTGAGCGTTCAATCGCACGAGCACCGGATCACCGGGGTTGAGCCGCGTGAGTTCAAGCATGTCGGCTCTGACAGCATCGAAATCGGTCAACAGATGCAGTTCTGGCGTAGCCGATTGCAGGTGTTTGTCCAGCTCGGCAATGCGCGCTCCGTCGCGTTCCTGCTTCAGGGAGCGCTGTACCTGATCTTGAAGATTGAGCAGGTCCGCATCATCCGGCGCATAATCCAAGCCGACCGTCAGGATGCGATTTGCGGCCGCGTAGTCCTTGGATTTGGCGCTTTTGCGCACCAATTGCGCGTACTCGTTGGTCAGCCGTTCATCCTGCAGCAGGCTGTTGGTGGGGTCCGCGACCCTGAGTATTCTGATGACGTCGGTGATGTTTTTCCCGTTTCCGGGCAGGATCTGGTCCGCCGCCAGCAGGGTGTTGAATTCCTTGGTGAGTTCCAGCAGCAGGTTGGCTTGGCGGCTTTGCAGACTGGAGTTTTCCTGCAGCAGTTCGGCTGAATCTGAATAATATTTCGACGCTCTCGAGATTTCATCAAAGGCCGCCGGATAATTGTATTGTCCGTGTGCCTGATCCACGAAGGCCTCGGCTTGAGCCTCGAAATACTTGATGATCTTGTCTTTGCTGTTCTCAAGAATGTAGCGCTGCGATTCCAGATCGTAGCCGCTGATCAGCCGGAGCGCCGAGGGAATATCCGCGTTGCCGGACTGGATGCGGGCAACAATGTCATTGTTGCGCCGGTTATGGAAATAGCCTTCAACCGGCTTGTACCCCAGAGCGATGAACAAGATCACCAAAATCACCACGATCGGGCCATATTGCAATATCCGGTTCTTGCGCGGGCGCAGCTCGTCCCAGAATTTTTCAACTGTCGGTGTGCGGTCTTCCCGGTTGATTGCCAAGGCGTGCAGCAGTGCCCGGTTCTGCCGTTTGCTGAGTTTCGCAATCGGGGCAGGACGCAAGCCTTTTTCCAGCACCTTGGGCGCGGATAGCTTGTTGAACGGATGTTTCCCGGTCAGCAGTTCATAAGCAACACAGGCGAGTGCGTAGATATCGTCACGCGGATCAGGATCCTCGCCTTCAAACATTTCAAGCGACGCATAAGCCGGCGTCAGCGCGCCGAGCTCGCTGGGATCGAATATGGTTATGATGCCGGTGGCATCACGTCGCGTCTTGGAAGCACGAGCAATACCGAAATCCAGGAGTTTGACCGTCCCGTCGGTGGTGATGAATGCATTGCCCGGCTTGAAGTCGGAATGCACAAGGCCTTTGGAATGTGCGTAACTCAGGCCGTCACAAAGCGGCTTGATGTATTTCATGGCTTCCGACACGGGCAGCCCGCCGGCTGGCAGCCGTTTGATGAACGAGGAAAGCTCCTCGCCCTCCATCAACTCCATAGTCAGATAAATCGTGGTGCCATCGCGGTCAAAATCGAATACCGTGGCGATGTTGGGATGCGCAAGCCGCTGTGCTTTGCTGGCCTCGCGTTGCAAGGCCATGAAGGCTTCCGGGTGCTGCCGGAAGTCGCCGGAAAGTGTTTTCACGGCCATGAAGGGGTTTTTGTCCTTGGCTTCCACTTTGAGCAAGTCGCGGGCGCGGAACACTTTGCCCATGCCGCCTTCACCGAGCACGTTCACCAGTTCAAACCGTTCCTTGAGGACGGTGCCCGGGTTTACCTTGCTATGCACATGCACAGGCTTTTTGCCTGCGCTGGCCTCTCCGCCAACACTGGTGGGTTCGCTGGAGGTGATGGAAGATGTCACATCCGACGCAAATGGGTCATATTCATCACGAGCGCGTGACGCACGATCCGACTTTCCGGTGACCGTCTTATCCTCGCGGTTGGTATCCGTAGTAAGCATCACGGTGCGGTCGGTATCGGTTTTGGCCGCGGCGGAGTAATTGCCGGTACGCGAGTCGCTGGAAGTGTTGTGGCCGGTTACCGGAGCCGTCAAGGTCTGGTCGGTATCGGTCTTGGTACGTTCCGATGGCATACTTGCCGGTGAGGACAGCGGCGCTTCCGGCTGCGTTATAGTTTTGGTCTTGGTGACCGAGGTGATGGTGCGGGTTGGTTCAGGGCTTTCCACCGCCGGCGGTGTTGGAGCATGTGCCGCCTCAATCTGTTTGCGCAATGCCTTGGCCAGTGGCTGCGATAGTCCCGCCTGCTGCGCATGCTCAATGGCAGCATGAAAAGCCGCCAGATCGCAATCCGGTTGCAGCAGTTGTTCCGCAAGCCACGTACGCAATGGGGCTAGCGAACTCCTGCCTTGCACTACATCGTCGAGAAGTTTCTCGAAATCCGTCACCTGGTTTCTCCGGATATCATCTGGATTGGAGTATTCAAGGGGTGAATTGCACGGCAATCACCGTTACGTTGTCATGCGCGCCGCGTTCGAGTGCAAACATGATGAGCTTATCCACGCCGCGCACATCGTTGTTCAATGTTCGGGCAATGTCATCATCGCTGAGTTCCTTGTACAAGCCATCACTGCACAGGAGATAAATGTCTCCGGGCCGGATCGCGAATAATTCCACGTCCAGGAACAGGCTCGGCATGGCACCAATGGCGCGGGTGATGCGGTTCGCCTGCGGGTGATTGGCCGCTTCCTCACGGCTGATCAAGCCGCTGGCGACCAAATCTTCCACCATGGCGTGGTCTTGCATCATCTGTTCGATATGCCGGCTGCGGATCCGGTATAAACGACTGTCGCCGGCCCACAGGCAAGCGGCATGCCGACCGCGTGCGAGCAATGTCATTACGGTGGTGCCGATGGTCCGCTCTTTCTGCCGCATTGCCAAAGTCAGCAATTTGCGATTGGCGTCGAGCAGGCGGTCTTCGGCGGCGTCCAACAGGGTGCTCAGATTGCCGTTTGGCGGGAGTTGCGCCAGACGATCCACGACCGTCTGGCTGGCCACGTCGCCGGCGGCATGCCCACCCATGCCGTCCGCCACGGCCCAGACACCCAGATCGGGCCGGTCGAGGAAGGCATCCTCGTTGACGGTGCGTACCGCGCCGACATTGGTGATGCCATGCGAAGTCCAGTGCAGGGCAGGGCGGCTTTTACTCATATAAGTATGGTTCCGCCGTACCTGATGCCGATTGCCCACGGGCGAGCGCCGCACATAAGACGCGGATACCGGAGGGGTGCATGACCAATCGCCATCTCTCTTAGAGTACCTTGTGCTGAATGCGGGCCGGTGCTTAGCCGCAGGGGATTCCCCGAGTATTATTGGCGGGGAATTCCGATGCCTATCTTACATAATTGTTGCAAGCCCGGGGTGGTCACGTTATCTTATCGCCAACCCGTACTCCAGCAAGGCCGATTCCGGGCGGACCGGATGGGACAAATAGCTCCGGGGAGTAGCGTGCGTGTTATCCGCAGTACAAGTCGAAAAAGGTTCTGATGAAGGCCAATAAACTTGTTGCCTACGCGGTCCCGCGCCGGTTGCCCGCACTCGTGTTGGGCGTGCTGCTGCCGCTTATGGTAGTGGCGGCGCCACCACCGCTACCGCCCCCGCTTCCGGCGGGTGCGCAGCCCGGTGGCGCACAACCCCTCGTGCCACCTCCGGTATTGCCGCTGCCGGAAACCAATCTGCAAATCAATATTCCGCCGGTGGCGGAACGGCCGCTGCAGGCCGGCGAGGGCGCGCGCGTGTTCGTGAGGAAATTTGTCATTACCGGGGTAATCGGTGATCGTCAGGCGGGGATTGTACCGGCGGAAATACAGACGGCGGTGGACAAACGTTTCGCGCAGATCGAAGCGCTGGCCGACAAGCAGCGCAAGGAATTGCAGAATCTTCAGGCTCAGGGTCCGGAGGGATTCACGCCGGAAGAACGGCAGAAAATCATGAAGTTCATGCAGGGCGCGGTGAAAACCGAGTCACCTGATGAACAGAAGCAGGCCTACCAGCAATTCATCCAGCAATTGCAACTTGAGCGCCTGGAACGCCTGAAAGGTCTGACCATCGGGCAGTTGCAAGACGTTGCGAACGTGGTGACTAAGTACTACCACGACCGCGGGTATTTTCTGGCACGCGCCATCGTTCCGGCGCAGGAGGTCAATGACGGCGTAGTGCACGTGCGCGTACTTGAAGGCCGTCTGGAGAAAGTGGTTCCCACCGGCAATAAATATTATTCCAGTGCCGTGCTGACGAAACCATTCCAGCCACTCATGGGCAAGCTGGTGACCGTCAAACAGACGGAGGATGCGTTACTTACGCTCGCGCAATATCCGGGGCTGAGCGCATTTGGGGTGTTTCACCCCGGTGACTTCGTCGGTACCACCGACATGGTTGTCAACGTACAGCAGGAACATCCTTACGATGCCACCGTAAGGGCGGACAATGACGGCACGGAATTCACCGGGCGCAATCGGCTGATCGCAACGGTGGATTGGAACAATCCGACCGGCGATGCGGATTTATTCCGGGTAACGGCACTCAAGACCTTCGCGCCCGACAATGGCCTGTTCGGAGATCTGCGCTACGAACACCCCTTCTACGATCCTGCCAATACCGCCGCCGTGGATATCAGCCGCAATACATTCGACGTCAGCGGCTCGGGTGTGACACCGGGAACGATCGGTGGCATATCCAAGATAGCGGTGCTGTCATTGCAGCGCGCATTTATGCGCTCGCGGGAACAAAACATCATTGGCACATTCGATCTGAGCCGCAAACGTGCCGATACCCAATTTCTTGGCAACACCATTGGCCGCGATGACATGGCGGTGCTGGGGTTCCAGCTCAATTATGATTCCATCAATTCGGCGTGGGGAATCATCAACACCAGTTCGATTCGCTTGGAACGCGGTTTATCGGGCGTGCTGGGTGTGCCCAGTGATTCCGAAATCGAAAATAGACAGGTATCACCTCCACCCAGCCGCTTCGGGGCAAATGGCCAGCCGGCGCTGCCGGATTTCACGCGCCTGACGATTGATTATCAGTTGTTCAAGAGTTTGCCTGCCAACCAGGCAATCCTGTTCCGTTTCGACGGGCAGTATTCTCCCAACATGTTGACTTCACTGGAACAATTCGTGATTGGCGGTCCTGACAGCGTGCGCGCGGTGCCCACCTCGCAATTCCTGACAGACAAGGGAGTGTTCGGCTCACTGGAATACAGCGTGCGTGCACCGGGTTTTGCCGATAAACCCGCATTCGCCGGATTCACCTGGGGACAGGTATTGCGTTTCCGCATCTTTACGGATGCCGCCATCGGCATCTTGAACAATCCGGTGAATCCGATTACCAAACGTATCGCGGTAGAAGGCAACGGCGTGGGAGTCGAATTCACCTGGCCGGGAAAATTTACCGCCAACCTGCAATGGGCGCATCTCAATGGCGGAGCGCGGCCGGGCGTGTCCATTTATGATCCCACCGCCATCCGGGACGCCTCCCAGCTATGGGCCGACATCACGGTCAGTTTTTGAAGAATCGGGGCCGTGGATTGCGCGGCAGGCCGCACTGGCAGCCAAAACGCCTATTCCCTGTTGGTTAAAGACCAGGCCATTCCTTTGGTTCTCTACGATTATCAATGAGTTACATCAGCTGAAAAATATCCGACGAACGTAGCGAGCGCACTCCCAGCCCGGCTATTACACCTGCTAAAATCTATTTAACGATATATCGGCTCTATGAGCTGAACGATAAAGAAACCAGGATCTTAAGGATGCATTGGGCAATTACAGATGCAGCGTCGCAGGCACGACGGTTGCGCCATTACAGAATGGATCGCAAATCCGCCGGCCTGTTGTTGTGTCTTGCCGTTTGCTCCACCTCGGCACTGGCCGGACCCCAGGGCGGACAAGTGGTGGCCGGGCAGGGCAACATTACCAGCCCGAATGCGAACACCACGCTCATCAATCAGCAATCGAACCGCTTGGTGATTGACTGGACCAGTTTCAATCTCGCATCCAATGAAACCGTGCAATTCAATCAGCCTTCGGTATCCGCGGCGGCACTGAATCGCATCCTCAGCCAGAACCCGAGCCAAATTTTCGGCAGCATCATCGCCAACGGCCAGGTTTATCTCCTCAATCCCAACGGAATCATTTTCGGCAAGACCGCCATGGTGAACGTAGGCGGCTTGTTCGCGACCGGACTTAACATCAGCAACAGCGATTTCATGAGCGGCAAACTCAACTTCGCCGCACCCGCCGGCCAGGATGGTGGTTACGTCATCAATCATGGCGTGTTGCAGGCGGCCGACGGCGGCTCCATCAATCTCATCGGCAGCAGCGTGTTCAACGACGGCATCATCATCGCCAATCTCGGTCAAGTGAACATGGCAGCGGGTTCCGCGGTCACCGTGGATTTCAACGGCGATGGCCTGATGCAGTTCCAGGTGAACGGCGCGGTGCTGCACAAGATGGTAGATGCCCAGAGCGGAGCGGCAGTCACTAATGCCGGCAGGATTGAAGCCAACGGCGGCACGGTGGTGATGACGGCGGCAGTCGCTGAACAGGTGTTGATGCAGGCGGTGAACAACAGCGGCATCGTGCAGGCCGGTGGCGTTCAGAACCGCAACGGCCATATCTACCTGACCGGGAATGGCGGCGATGTCTTGAACAGCGGCACGCTCGATGCCAGCAATGCAAATGGCAACGGCGGCAGCATCACTCTCCAGTCCACAGGCACGACCGAGATGCAAGGTAATGCCATAGCCAACGTCGCCTCGATCAATGGCCAGGGCGGTACGGTGGAATTGCTCGGCAATCAGGTGGGACTATTCGATAACGCCTCGATCAATGCTGATGGTGCCGCGGGCGGGGGCACGATCCTGGTCGGTGGCGATGCGCATGGTTCCGGCAACTTGCAGCTTGCGCAAGCGACGTATATCGGCAGTGATGCCAGCCTGAGCGCCGATGCTACGCTCAGTGGCAATGGCGGCCAGGTGGTGGTGTGGGGTTCGGCGGCCGATAATTTTTATGGCAGCATCAGCGCACGCGGCGGCGCATATGGCGGTAATGGCGGCTGGGTGGAAACCTCCGCCCACACCGGTCTCAATGTCTTCGGTCACGTGGATGCGGCGGCACCCTACGGCGCCCCCGGTATCTGGCTGCTGGATCCTTACAACGTCACCATTCAAACCGGCGGTGCACCATTTTCGAATCCGTTCACTGCCACTGCCACTTCCACCATTGATCCCTCCCTTATAGATACCGCACTTACCGGTGGCACCAACGTTTTTGTTTTCACCAATACCGCGAGTAATGGCACGGACACCGGCAACATCACGGTAAACAGCCCGATTGCAGCCAGCGGCGCCGGCTCCCTGTACCTGGAAGCAGTGGGCAGCATTCTGCTGAACGCCAACATCGCAAGTGACGGTGCCGACCCCCTCAACCTGTATTTGTGGGCGAACTACGGCGGTGCGGCTGCGGGTACCACATACAGCAGTAACACTGTTTGTCCCACCTGTCAGGTGATAGTGGGTAACACGGCCAATGCCGCCATCACCACCACGGGTGGCTTGGTGGATATCCGTACCGGTGATGCCATTAATGCAGGTGGCTCGGTCATTATCGGCGGTGGCGGCATTGGCAGCATTAACACCGGTGGTGGTGGATTGAATATCGTGGCCAACGGTGTGGCCTTCGATGGCGCTGTTGCCACCGGCAGCGGCAATCTCAATATCCTCAGCAGCGGCGCGATCAGCCAATCCCAGGCATTGAGCGTGGGCGGTACGACCACGATCTCCGCCGGCGCCAACCCGATCACGCTGAACAATGTGGGCAATGCGTTCAGCGGGGCGGTGAGTCTGGCAAATAGTGGTGCGAATAATGTTGTACTGACCAACAACTTGGCCACGCTCCTGGCTGCCGGCAGCATCGGGGGGAATTTGACTGTCGTCAGCAACGGCGCCATCACCCAGACCGGCGCTTTGACGGTGGCCGGGACCTCGAACTTCAATGCTGGGGCCAATGCCATCACGCTGAACAACGCAGCCAATGACTTTGTAGGCGCGGTGACGCTGATCAATAGCGGTGCCAATGCGGTCAGCCTGAACAACGGCACAAATGCACTGACCATCGGCAATGGCAGCAGCGTGGGCAATAACCTGACCTTGACCAGCGGGGCTTTGAGCTTCGGTGGTACGACGGTGGGTGGGAATCTAAGTGCGACCACCACCGGCGCTATTACCCAGACAGGCGCCTTGACCGTGACCGGGGCCTCGAACTTCAGCACCGGGGCGTTCGCCATCACGCTGGGCAATGGGCTTAACAACTTCACCGGCGCGGTGACGCTGACCAACAGCGGCGCCAATGCAGTTACCTTGAGCAATGGTTCCAATTCACTGACGATCGGCAGCGGCACCAGTGTCGGCGGTAATCTGACCTTGTCGAGTGAAGGCGTGAGTTTCGGCGGAACGACGGTAGGCGGGAACCTGAGTGTCCTCGGTAGCGGTGCCATAACCCAAACAGGTGCATTGACGGTGGCCGGTACCTCAAACTTCTCTATTGGAACGTTTGGCCTGACGCTGAACAATGTTGGCAACAACTTCACTGGAGCCGTATCGCTGACCAACAGTGGCGCGAATAACGTGGCCCTCACCACCAGTGGAGTCCTGACGCTGGGGACACTATCGCTGGGCAGTGGCACGCTTGCCCTGACCGGCGTTGGGATTACCGAAGGCGCGGCCGGTACCATTACGCAAGCAGCGGGGGCCGGGGCGGTAAGCATCAATGCCGGCGCCGGGGCCATCACTCTGAGCAATGCCAACAAATTCACCGGCGTGGTAACCCTGACCAACAGCGGTGCCAACGCTGCGACGTTAAGCAATGGTGCGAGTGTACTGACACTGGGCAGCGGCACCAGCATCGGTGGCAGTCTGACCTTGACAAGCGGAGCCCTAAGCTTTGGTGGGGCGACCGTGGGTGGGAATCTGAGTGCGGCTACTACCGGCGCCATCACCCAGACCGGTGCGTTGACGGTGGCCGGAACCACGAGCTTCAATGCCCCGAATTTTGCCATCACCCTGAACAACGCCGGTAACAGCTTCACAGGGGCGGTGTCGTTAAACAACAGCGGTAACTTCGGGGTGACGCTGGTAAACAGCGGAGCACTGGCGCTGGGAGCGAGCAACGTTGTTGCATTGAACATCACTGCAAATGGGGCCATCACTCAGACAGGGGCATTAACGGTTGCCGGAGCCACGATCCTGGCGGCGGGCGCGGCGAACAACATCACCTTGAACAATGCGGCGAATGCCTTCACCGGGCCGGTGATTGTGACCAGCAGTAACAATGTGTTGCTGACCAACAATATTGCAACCGTGTTGGGGGCAAGCACGGTGAGTGGCACCCTGGGTGTGATCTCGAACGGCGCCATCACTCAGACTGGTGCGTTGAATGTGGTCGGGGCTACAACGCTGGCAGCAGGGGTAGCCAACAACATCACCTTGAACAATGTAGCGAATGCGTTCACGGGGACAGTGGCAGTGACCGCGGGTAATAACGTGCTGCTGACCAACAGCATTGCGACAGTGTTGGGGGCCAGCACGGTGAGCGGCACGCTGGGCGTGACCTCTAACGGGGCTATCACCCAGACCGGTGCGTTGACGGTGGCCAGAACCACGACGCTGGCGGCGGGGGCGGCGAACAACATCACCCTGAACAATGCGGCGAACGCGTTCACCGGGGCAGTGGGGATTACTACTGGCAACAATGTGCTACTGACCAACAATATTGCGACGGTGCTGGGGACAAGCACCGTGAGTGGCACTTTGGGGCTGACCTCGAACGGCGCCATCACCCAGAATGGCAATTTGACGGTCAAAGGGGCGACAACGCTAGCGGCGGGCGTGGCCAATAACATTACCTTGAGCAGCCCCGTCTTCATCAACACATTCACCGGCGCGGTGAGTGTGACCAGCGGCAACAACGTGGCGCTGGCGAACAGCCGGGCCACGGTGCTTGGTGCCTCGACCATAAGCGGCACCCTGGGCGTAACCTCGAACGGCGCCATTACTCAAACCGGTGCGTTGACAGTGACCGGGATCTCGAACTTCACCGCTGGGGCGTTTGCCATCACGCTCAACAATGCCGGCAACAACTTTACCGGTGCGGTGTCGCTGACCAACAGCGGTGCGAATCTCGTTGCTCTCACCAACAGTACGGCGTTGACTATCGGGACGGTCTCGGTGGGCAGCGGCACACTGGGCTTGAGTGGCGTGGGCATAAATGAAGGGGCGACGGGCACCATAACCCAGGCGGCAGGCGCCGGAGCCGTGGCAATCTTCGCTGGCGCCGGGATCATTGCCCTCGGCAATGCCAATGACTTCACTGGCGCGGTGACGCTGAAGAACAGCGGTGCCAACAATGTGACCTTAAACAACGGTGCCAATCTGCTGACGCTGGGCGGTGCTTCGAGTGTCGGTACCGGGACGTTGACGCTGACCAGCGTTGGGATTACCGAAGGCGCGGCCGGCACCATTACGCAGGCAGCAGGGGCCGGAGCGGTCAGCATCAATGCCGGCGCCGGGGCCATCGCCCTCGGCAATGCCAATGACTTCACTGGCGCGGTGACGCTGACCAACAGCGGTGCGAATGCCGCGACGTTAAGCAATGGTGCGAATGCACTGACACTGGGTAGCGGCACCAGCATCGGTGGCAACCTGACCTTGACCAGCGGAGCGCTGAGCTTCGGGACGACGACGGTAGGTGGCGCACTCGCCGTCACGACCACCGGAGCCATCACTCAGACCGGTGCGTTGACGGTGGCCGGAACCACGACGCTGGCGGCGGGGGCGGCCAATAACATCACCTTGAACAATGCCGGCAATGCCTTTACCGGGGCGGTGGGGATCACCACCGGCAAAAACGTACTGCTGACCAATAACATCGCGACGGTGCTGGGAGCGAGCACGGTGAGCGGCACGCTGGGCGTGACCTCGAATGGGACCATCACCAATACTGGCAACTTGTCAGTTTCCGGAGCCTCGACGTTTACAGTAACGGCGGCGAACTCCGACATCCTGCTGAATAGCGCAGGTAATAACTTTGCCGGCGCGATCACCGTCACCAACAACGGTAATGTGCGTGATTTGTCACTGACGAACATCAATGCGGCAGCGGCATTGCCGGCATTACCGACGTTGCTGCGCAATCTAACCATCAATTTCCAGAATGCGGCGCTCACACTGCCGAGTACAACACTAACCGGTAACCTGAACGTGACTACAGGCGGTGCTCTCACTCAGAGTGGCGCACTGATAATCGCCGGGACGACCATGCTGGCGGCGGGAGCTGGCAATAACATCACTTTGAATAATGCTAGTAATAACTTTACCGGTCTGCTGTCTGTAACCAGCGCAGACAACGTGACACTGAATGACGGTGGTGCGCTCAATCTGGGTGGCCTTGCATTAAACGGAAACCTGAACGTCACGGCCAGCGGCGGCATCACACTCAATAACAACATCGCTACTCCGGGCACCCAGACCTACAACAGCGCCGTGACACTGGCGGCGGCCAACACCGACCTGACCGGCAGCACCGTCACATTCAACGGCACACTGAACGGTAACGATAATCTCACCGTGACCGGCAACGGAGTGTTCAATGGTCTGGTAGGCAACCTTGCCAGCTTGAACAGCCTGTTGGTCACGGGCGGGGTTACGCTCAACACCACGGCGGTCAATACCAGCGGCACGCAGACCTATGGAGGAGCCGTGACGCTGGCGGCGGCCAACACCGACCTGACCGGTAGCACAGTCACATTCAACGGCACACTGAACGGTAACGATAATCTCACCGTGACCGGCAACGGGATATTCAACGGTGTGGTGGGCGGCAGCACCCGGCTGGCGAGCTTGGCTGTGACGGGTGCGACGACGCTTGACACCATAAGCATAAGCACCATAGGCAGCCAAACCTATGGCGGAGCGGCGACGTTGGCGGCCAACACTAATCTGACCGGCAGCACGGTCACATTCAACGGCACACTGAACGGTAACGATAATCTCACCGTGACCGGCAATGGGGTGTTCAACGGTGTGGTGGGCGGCAGCACCCCGTTGGCGAGTCTGTCTGTGACAGGAACAGCGGCACTTAACACCACTGGTCTCAGCACCGTGGGCAGCCAGATTTATAACAGCGCGGTGACCCTGGGTGGACCGGTGACCCTGACAGGGAGTGCAGTTGATTTAGTCTCAACCGTGAGCGGTTCACAGGCGCTGACGGTGAACAACAGCGGGTTGTTCACCATTGGTGGGA
>JBAVYM010000057.1:0-4137 GCA_049698775.1 Gammaproteobacteria bacterium | reverse complement strand
GCACAGAACAGCACGCCCAGTTAAGCCTTTGTGTTGACTATATACTTTCCGAGCGTGTGGCAGTGGAAGCCGCAGAGCCCCTGAACGTGCCGGTATTCCCGGGTGTGCCGTATGGCATCACGCCCTATTTCATGGCTTATCCGGGAACCGTCAGTCTGGCGCAGGATACCCATACTCGGCTGATGCGCGACATCCTGGACAGTCTCGCTGCCCACGGTTTCAAACGCATCGTGGTTGTCAACGGCCACGGCGGCAATGCGCCGGTGCAGTCCCTGATTGATGAATGGCTGGGCGCGCATCCGGGCGTAGCCGTGAAGTTCCACAATTGGTGGAAAGCGCCGGCCACCTGGAAGAAGGTGATGGAGATTGATCCGGTGGCTTCGCACGCCTCGTGGATGGAGAACTTTCCGTGGACGCGGCTCGCGGGTGTCAGCTATCCGCCGGAACAGAAGCCTTTGCTGGATACTGCGCGTATCCGCGAATTAAGCGCTGTCGAAGCCAAGCGCTACCTGGGTGACGGGAATTTTGGCGGATATTACCGGCGCGCGGACCAAGACATGCTGGCTCTGTGGCGCGCCGGAGTGGAAGAAACGCGCGCGGTCATTGCACAGGATTGGCCATAATGGCTAACGAGTGCCGAGGCAGCCGCAGAATTGCAGCAGTCGTTCTTAGCGTCCAATCAATCCGTAGTCCTTACCAACAAACCCTTGGCAATATGGCCATGCACATACCCGATGCCACGCACGGCATGCAACAGGCTGATGAGCAGCAAGATGCCGACAATGATCAGTGCCGGTGTCAGGAACCATGAAATGACAACCGGTCCGTTGATGTAAATCAGACCACCCCAGATATGGGACAGCGGTGAAAAAATCAGCGCCAGCGAAACGGCGAGCCACACCACCACCACGGTGAAGTACAGGATGCCCAAGCCAAGTTGCAGCACCATGTAGAACAGCGTGGACCAGGTGCGGCCATCGGTTATCAGTTCCTTGATGTGGGTGAGCAGGGGCACGGAGCCGCCCGGATGCGGCGGGCGGCGCGGCATGCGCACGCCCAGCAGGGATTCCACGATGCGGCCTTCCACCAGCGACAACATGCGCACACTGCCGAGGAACAGCAGGAAGAACGGGATGCCGATGATGAGCGGCAGCAGCCCGAACGACAGGGCCGAACCGGCCATTACCCAAGTGAAGTAGAAAATGCCGGTGAACAGCGCCAGCAGCAGATAGAACAGCGAAGTATAGGCACGTGGATCCGCCAGCACGCCGAAAAATTTCCCCAGAACTGAGCGACGTTTCCTGGGGCGCGGCGTGCGCAAAGCGGCCTGCACCTTGACCTCGGTGGCCCGGTAAGCGTCAGCCACCTCTTCGGGCGCGCCGTAGCTGGTGGCGATGGCCGCCAGCACCTGCTCCTCACTCTGGTCCGGATGTTCGTGCAACTCGCCGCGCAGATATTCCTCTGCGTCGTAGAGCGCGTCCTGGATCAACGCCGGATCGCTGCCGCTCAAGGCGGCGCGCAACTGGTCCAGATAGTCCTGAATGCTGCGGGGTACGGAATTAGTCATGGCGGCTGTCCTTCATGATGGTGTCCACAAAATCCCGGGTGCTGACCCAGGCGTCTTTCCACTGAGCGAGTACCGTGTGACCGGCCTCGGTGATGGTGTAGTAGCGGCGCGGCGGGCCGGAAACCGAGGGTTCGACATAACTGTCGAGGAGGCGCGCGGCGGACAAGGAACGCAGCACTGGATAGAGGGTGCCTTGCTTCATGACACTGTTTTCTCCCTCATCCGGCTCCAATTGTTTGGCGATCTGGTAGCCGTATTGCGGTTCCCGAGCCTCCGCCAAGGTTGCCAGCAGCACCAAGGCAACGATGCCGGCGTTGAGTTCCTTCTGGAACTTGCGCAGATGGCTTTCCTGGTCGCTCACACTGGCTTTTATTAGGTATCCTGTATTGCCAGATAATGTATAGTATTAACTTAATAATAGTCAAGTATTATTCAGCAGAATTTTGACGATCGGGATTTTAGGGAGTCGGCCAGCCGTAACGTTTCAGGTCAATCCGGCCTTTGAGGTCAAAATGGACGCCTTCCGATTCCAGCCGGGAACGCTGACCGTCGGCCCCACCGCCGTGTTTGCGGCAACTGATTTCCCCCTTGTGATTGATAACCCGCTGCCAAGGCACTCGTGAACCGCCCGGCAGGGCGGCCATCGCATAGCCCACTTGGCGTGCACCGCAGCCGCCCACCAGCTTGGCGATGCGACCGTAGGTGCTAACCCGGCCGCGGGGAATCTCACGCACCTGGGCATAAATGCGCGCGTAGAGGGAATCCCCCTGCGGGGATTTCCAAGGGTCATCCCCCGACAGGGACTTCCCAGGGGCGTCCCGCTGCCCAGACTTCCAAGGGTCGTCCCCCGTCGGGGATTTCCAAGGGTCATCCACGGGCAGGTCAGCTCTGGCTGTCTTCACCGCAGAGGATGTAGTCGTGGTCATTTTCGCTCAGGAACTGGCAGTGGTAATGGTCCCGGTCCAGTGGCCGATAGACTGCCTGGTAGGGATAGGGTGGAGGCGCGCTCGGATTTTGGTAGTTGGTCTGGTGCATGAGCTGCAGATTCATCCAGTCCCGGTACTGGCGCTTGTCGTCCAATTGCATCCGGCAGGTGACGTAGCGTGGCTGCGGATAGCGCCAGCCCTGGGCTTGGCAGGTTTGATCGTCCTGAACGGCCAGTTTCAACATGTGCGCATGCTCGTGACCGGCGATGCTCGCGCAGCCCGAGAACAGCATCAACACCAACATCAAACGAATAGTTTTCATAATACATCCCGCACACCGTGGTGTTGACTTAGTCCGGTTTCAGGCTGGCGACCGTGTTTACCGTCCGCTACCAATCCGCAACCAAGTCAGCTGCTCCTCATTGTACCCAGGAACGCAAGCCACAGAACGGCGTCCAACTAGCCCGGGTTAGTCAAGCTTCAGCAATAAACCCGGCTCATCAGCATTTCAAACAGTTGTGTTCCGCGCCCGCGTGCAGAATACGCTGTGGCAAATCCGATAGTTTGGCCACGACAGATAGAACTGATTTCCGGAGGTCACAAGACTGCCGTCGGTGGATAACTTTCAAGTAAGCCCAATGCGGATTGGAAGTGCAGTAGTGCAGTATTGTTGCCGGGGAGCAACATATCATGAGATTAGTGGATGGCCGTTCCAAATCTTGTTTAAAACTGTCAACTTTCCAAATGTCGTAAATGTGCAACTATCGCCTTCCAGTTTTATTTTTTTGTGCTATACCTAATCCCGCATTCATTTTTGATTCATATCTGAACAGCCTGAAAGGGACAAACGGGGTTTCCCCGCGGCGATTCTGACTGGACGTCTGGTTTGCGGACCTCGGCGGGGTGAGCTTCTTGTTCACTCCTGTCAAAGAGGTGCTTGGATTTCAAACTATTCGGGAGTCTTCGCATGAACAGCAACCTTATCAGCAAAGCCGTGCGTTATGCCTTGGTGGCGGGCGCGGCCATGGCATTGGCGGCGCCAGCAGTTTTCGCGCAGGATGCCAACCAAAGCAATACCGACAATCAAAATCAGGCCCAGAACCAGGATCAGCAAAACAGCAATGTCAAGCTGGGCAAAATCATGGTCACGGGTACTGCGATTCCGCGCACCGGCATTGAAACGCCTTCCCCGGTTACGGTGATCACGGCCCAGCAGATCCAGGAAAGCGGCTTGACCACCATTGCTGACGTGGTGCGCAGCTTGTCCGCTGACAACAGCGGCACCATTCCGCTGGCGTTTACCGCCGGTTTTGCCAACGGCTCCTCCGGCGTCGCGCTGCGCGGTCTGACAGTGAACTCCACGCTGGTGCTGATTGACGGCCGCCGCACCACCGCGTATCCCCTGGCGGATGATGGCGAGCGCTCGTTCACCGACCTGAACACCATTCCGCTGAACGCCGTGGAACGTATCGAGGTGCTGAAAGACGGTGCCTCCTCGATCTACGGCGCCGACGCCATTGACGAGCCATGGAAGGCGCGAAGCGCCGAGGCGAGGAGCCTGCGGTAGCCGCAGCGGACGTAGCACAGTGGAGTCTTCGGAGCGTCGTGCGCAGTCCGCGCCGCGGCGTAGAGTCAGTGTGGAGG
>JBAVYM010000056.1:0-5301 GCA_049698775.1 Gammaproteobacteria bacterium | reverse complement strand
CCTTCATGTGGGCGCCCTCTCTCATGTGATGTGGAATGACATCGTGTCCACTCTGGCACATTACGATGCCGTATTGAGAGGGGGTGTCCATATCATCTCCAATGCCGCCACACAGAAATCCGTGGTGAGCGTATTGGAGAGTTTCCACGCCAGAACCTTGCGAGAGTACCAGTCGAGGATGGCGACCAAGTACAGGAAACCCTGTGCCATCGGCAAATAGCAGATATCGGTGGCCCACACCTGATTGGCGTGGGTTATGGGCAGACCCGATAACAAATACGGGTAGACCCGGTGGCCAAGCGCCGGTACGCTGGTCCGCGGCTTGCGGTACAGCGTTTCCAGACCCATGAGTCGCATCAGGAAGGTCACATGCCGGCGGCCCACAGAGCGGCCTTCCCGCTGCAGCCAAGCGGCCAACCGGCGTGCCCCCAGAAAAGGGTGCTCGAGATGCAGTTCATCGAGCCGTCGCATCAGCACTAAATCCTCTTGGCTCACTGGCCGCGGCTGATAATAGACGGACGCGCGGCTGATGCCCAACAGTTCACACTGGCGTTTCACCCCCAGCGCTATCCCACGTTGAATCATCGTCTGCCACTCGGACCGGGAACTTGTCCGAGCGCCCGCGCCAAAAAATCGCGTTCCAGTGTGAGTTGCCCCACCTTCTCATAAAGCTCCCGGATCCGGCGCTCCGCGTCCGCCGGCACTCCATCGCCAGCCCCAAATACCTTCCCGGACTTCTCCAGCAGCTCCCGCCGCCAGGCGGTAATCTGATGGGGATGCACTTCATGCTTCTGCGCCAGCTCCGCTAGCGTTTGCTCCCCCCGCAAAGCCTCCAGCGCCACCCGTGCCTTAAACTCCGGCGAATGATTGCGTCTCGGTCGTCTCATGGTCTGCTCCTCTCTCTAATGACCCAAGAATAGAGCAGCTTAGGTACTTATGCCTGTGTCTAAAAAAGCGGAGCCACCTCTGCGGACACGGTAGCAGAGCTGGCGGGCATGAGTTCTGCGAAGGCCCATGCGGGTTTCAACGACATGGCGGCCTGTATCCGCGATCCCGATGGTTATGCCGTGTGGCAAGTGCCCATCGTGAGCGGCGTAAAACCCTAAGAGCGTCTAACAAAATGCACAGTGTTTCGCCTTCCCCCTCTCCCCTGGAGGGAGAGGGAGAGGGTTAGGGTGAGGGGGAACAACAGGTCATTTTGTTAGACGCTCTAAGGTAGATCTTATCCTTTCTCATCCGCCCTGAGCTCGTCCGCCGGTCAGGATCGAAAGGTATTGATTGATTAGGGACGCTGCGACTCCGCTCGCTGCCGCGAGCTACGCTCAGTGCGAACGGAGAAGTTGTATTCGCGCCTGGAAGGTGCTCCTACATCCACAAATGTAGGTTGGGATGAGGGTTTCCGAATCCCAACGTTTACTTCGTTGGGGTTCGCTGCGCTCACCGCCAACCTACAATACCAACGCACGCTGGCTCAGGCGCAGAAAACGGTGCAGCAATAATATCGCTGCCACCGTGAGGCCGGCGATGAACCCCACCCAGATCATTTGCGGACCGAGATGCAAAGGGATGCCGAACAGCCAGGCAAGCGGAAAGCCCACCAGCCAGTAAGCGATGATGGTGATGAACATGGGCACGCGCGTGTCCTTGTAGCCGCGCAGCGCGCCCGCGGCGCTGGTCTGCAAGCCATCGGAGAGCTGGAAAATGGCGCCTATATATAGCAGGCCCACGGCAATGCGCGCGACCGCAGCGTCGCGCGTGTACACCGCCACGATCCAGTGCGGAAACAGCAGCATGCTGAGCGCCGATACGATCTCGAAACACAAACACAGGCCGATGCCGGCAACTCCGGCAAGACGCGCGCCGCCCGGATCACCACGACCGAGCGCATGGCCGACGCGCACTGAAATGGCGAGCGCGATGCTCATGGGCACCATGAACACGAAGGACGCGTAGTTGAGCGCGACCTGATGTGCCGCCACGATGTCGGTGCCGAGCGTACCCATCATCAGCCCCACACCCGCGAACAGGGACGACTCCATGAAGATGCCGATGGCGATGGGCACGCCCAGCCAGAGCAGTTCGCGCTGCGGCGCCCACTGCGGCCATTCGAAGCGTGTGAAAATTTCCAAAGGCCGGTAGAGCACTCTGCGGCGAATATAAATAAGCAGTGCCAGAAACATGAGCCACTCGCTGATGGCGGTGGCATAGCCGCAACCGGCGGCGCCCAGCGCCGGCAACCCCAGCTTGCCGTACATGAGCACGTAATCCAGTACTCCGTTCAAGGCCAGCGCGCCGAGTGCAATCGCGAGCATGGGCCGCGTGCGGCCGATGCCTTCGCTGGTAAAGCGCAGGGTCTGGTACAGGCACACGCCCGGCATCCCCCAGGCGAGCGCGTCGAGATAGGCCGTGGCGTTCGGAATGATCGCCGGCTCGATGTGAATGGCACGCATGAACGGCGCCATGTGGCGCAGCAGGAAAAATCCACCCCAGCCGAGTACTTGTGACAGCCATGCCATCTGCCGCGCGTAGTGGCCAATGTTGCGGTTTTTGCCCGCGCCGTAGAGATGCGCGATGATGGGCGATTGCGCCATGATCACGCCGAGCGTGAACAGGAATACCGGCGCCCAGACGTTGGAACCGACCGCCACCGCCGCCAGAATTTTCGCGCCCAGTAGGCCCGACATGATGGTGTCGGTGAGCGACATGCCCACCAGCGCGAGATTGTGGATGATAAGCGGCCCGCCAATGGCGAGAATGGCAAATGCTTCGGCGCGCAGCCGCGGCCAGCGCTGTTGCATGCGCGGCGCAAGCGCTCCGGCGGTCGTCGGTTCGGGTTCCATGGCTGGCGGGTTCATGTCGTGCGGCGCGCGGCGCGGCATGATAACAGGCAACTGACCCCCGCGCGCCGCGGTTGTGGCATCATAAGTCATTCCCTTCCGCCGCCGCACCTCACGCGGCGTCCGTGTTTCGCAATAAGGAGCGTGTCATGATCCAACTCCCGCGCCGCATTGCCGTCCTCGGCGGCATGCGCATCCCGTTCTGCCGCATCAACACCAACTACATGCGGCTCGGCAATATGGAAATGCTGAGCGCCGCGCTCAAGGCGCTGGTGGATAAATACAACCTCAAGGGCGAAACCCTCGGCGACGTGGCCGCGGGCGCGGTGATGAAACATTCGCGTGACTGGAGCATGACGCGCGAAGCGGTGCTGTCGAGCGGCCTGCATCCGCACACGCCCGGCCACAACCTGGACCGTGCCTGCGGCACTTCGCTGTCCACCGCGGTGGAACTCGGCACGCGCATCGCCGTGGGCGAACTCGATTGCGCCATCGCCGCAGGCGTGGATTCGGCCAGCGATGTGCCCATCGTGTTCGGTCATCATTACCAGCAATTGCTGCTGGATTTGAACCGCGCGAAAACGCTTGGCCAGCGACTCAAAATCATGGCGCGCTGGCGGCCGAGCGATCTCAAGCCGCACTTCCCGAGCGTCACCGAAGCGCGCACCGGTTTGAGCATGGGCGAGCACTGCGAACTCATGGCCAAGGAATGGAAACTCATCCAGAAGGAACAGGACGAACTTGCGTATTCGAGCCACATGAAAGCCGCGGCCGCGTGGAAGGAAGGTTTCTATAACGATCTGGTCTCGCCGTTCAACGGCATTGACCACGACAACAACGTGCGCCCCGACACCACGCTCGAAAAACTCGCCAAGCTCAAACCCGCGTTCGACAAGACCGGCGGCGGCACACTCACTGCCGGCAATTCCACGCCCCTGACCGATGGCGCTTCGGCCGTTCTGCTGGCCTCGGAAGACTGGGCCAAGGCCCACGGTTTTCCGGTGCAAGCGTATCTCACGCATTTCGGCGTGGCAGCAGTGGATTTCGCCGGCATGGCCAGCCCCTACCGCGAAGGTTTATTGATGGCGCCGACCTATGCAGTACCGAGAATGTTGGATGGCGCCGGATTGAAACTCCAGGATTTCGACTTCTACGAAATCCACGAAGCTTTCGCCGCGCAGGTGTTGTGCACTTTGAAAGCCTGGGAATCGGCGGACTATTGCCGCGTCCGCCTGGGCCGCCAGTCACCGCTCGGTTCCATAGACCGCAGCAAACTCAACGTAAAAGGTGGCAGCGTAGCGCTCGGTCATCCCTTCGGCGCCACCGGTGGACGCATCCTTGCGGGTCTCGCGAAGCTGCTGGCGCAGAAAGGCAAAGGCCGCGGGCTAATCTCCATCTGCACTGGTGGAGGGATGGGTGTCACCGCAATTCTGGAGCGCTGAATGAATTACGGACCAGAAATAATGCGACTATGAATAAAGTCAGGCAGGAACGGCTGGAACGCCAGGGCTGGAAAATCGGATCCACCGATGAATTCCTGGCACTGACACCCGCCGAGTCCCGTTATCTCGATCTCAAGTTGCGGCTGGGACGCAGGTTGTGCGAACGCCGCAAAGTAAAGGCGTTGACGCAATTTGAACTGGCACGCCAACTGCATTCCAGCCAGTCCCGCGTCGTCAAGATGGAATCCGGCGACCCCGGTGTGTCCCTGGATCTCTTGGTCCGCTCATTATTCATGTTGGGGGTCACACGGCATGAGCTTGCCCGGATTCTCACCACGCCCAAAATGGGGTAACAGCCAAAGACACACCGGCGGCGGCATGGGCGTGACGGCGATTCTGGAGCGCTGATACCAAGATTAGTCAGGTCTCATTAATTTACTGCACATTTCAGAGCAATAGGCGCCAGCAAATAGCTGGTACTCCTGCCGCCCGCAGCTTCCTTCACCAAGACTTCTCGCTTAACAAGATCGTCAATATCACGGAGCGCGGTGTCTTGAGAACATTTGACAATTGTTGCCCATTTGGATGAAGTCAGCTTGCCCTCAAAACCATCAAGCATACGATTGAGAATCTTGCGCTGGCGATCATTAAAGGATTCCCCGGTATGTATCTCCCAGAAGCGGGCTTTCTTTAGCACACTCGCCAGGGTTGTCTCTGCTCCGTCGAAAGCGCAATCAAGACAGGTTAGAAACCAATCGAGCCAGGGTGTAATTTCGAGGCCACTTTTCTGCGTTGCTTCCAAGATGTCGTAATAGGTCTTTTTGTCCTCACAAATCTGCGCCGACATACTATAGAAACGTTGTGGACTTCGCTCGGAACGTGCGAGTGTCAAGTCGGGAGGGTGTCTTAGATTTTGTGTATTCGGGTTTGGTTTTGGTTTCATTTCTTAGTGCTGTGGCATCCGCTCTTCATATTGGATGGTAAATCTATTCAGGGCAGCCTTCCAGTCCCGCAGTGGCATG
>JBAVYM010000055.1:0-2753 GCA_049698775.1 Gammaproteobacteria bacterium | reverse complement strand
TGGGCGAAGCCCATGAGCCTAGTATTTGAATCTGTAATAGCGCTGGCAAGCAAAGCATTTCGCATTTCGGTCGCCTTCGAGGCGACGGATCCGTCAACCTCTCGCCTTATAGGCGAGGGTTGTTGAGTTTTCGAGTTGAACAAGGTCATGGATGGCGTTTTTCAACAACCTGTTGATAGCAGTTATTACTGCTTTAATCGCAGATTCAGCGGTTGGCATTTTGTAATGTATAGAATCGAGAAGTGACTGCTACCGTCAGGCGCAGCCGGGCTGATCATCACTTCCTGGAAATCGCCGCCATATCTTTTGCGGATGGCATTCATATAGTCGCCTACCAATACAGCGCTCGTGGTTTTTCCCGAGATATTTGTTTTGTTTCCATCCCCACTGCGGCTGATGTCAATCACGTTGATACCGGTGGGAGCCATGAGCATGAATTGCTGGGTGAGATCCTCCGCGGGCATTTCTCCCGCCAGCAGTTGTTTGGTGCTGAGCGGATAGATGGCGGTGGCGCGGCCAATGATGAAGCCCACGAACAGAATGACGATGATCGCTGCGGCTTTTGAAGCGCGCCAAAACCAGGCGTGATGCAGGTCGTGTTCATCACCGTTACCCAGCAACGTCTCCGGCGCGGTCTCCAGCGCTTGCGCCAGGCGCGCGAGCACATCGTCCGAGGGCCGCGAGCGACCGTTCTCCAGCTTCGAAAGATAGGATTGTTCGATATCGGCTTTTTCAGCCAAGGCCGGTTGAGTCAGCCCGCGGGCCAAGCGCAGGGTGCGCAGATTGTCATGGAATGCCATAAATTTACCTCGTTGTCAGTCATACGACGGCGATAAAGTTTGGTTGATAAACCCGGGAATAGGAAGGCTGACAAATCGGGAATATGCTGGAATATCCATGAATTTTCAGGGTTTGGCGGGACTATCGTGGATTGTACCCGTCACGCCCGGAGATCAGCGACCCAGCAGGAAAAACACCGCGATGAATTGCAGCACGCTGCCGCCCAGGCAGAACAGGTGCCAGATGGCGTGGTTGAAGCGCAGCTTTTCTAGGGCATAGAACAGCGCGCCAATGGTGTAGGACACACCGCCAGCCAGCACCAGAATCAATGACGGAGTGGACAAGTCGTGCACCAACGGCACGATCGCCACCAACCCGATCCAGCCCATGAGCACGTAAGCGATTACCGAGATGATGTCGAAACGATGGCCGAAGCCCAGTTTCGCGGCGATGCCTATAGCGGCAAGTCCCCAGAGAATGCCGAACAAGCTCCAGCCCCAGGCGCCCCGAATTCCCACCAACACGAAAGGCGTGTAGGTGCCGGCGATCAACAGATAGATGGAGAGGTGATCCATGCGGCGCATGAAACGCTTGAAAGCGCTCGGTCGCACGTAGTGATAGATGGTGGAACTCATGTAGGTGAAGATCAGTGCCGCGCCGAAGATGCTGAAAGTCACGGTCTCGCGTCCTGTACCCATGATCACCGTAAGGGTGATGAGCACCGGCACACCGCCCACCGCCAGCAGGAACCCCAGGAAATGTGTCAGGGTGTTCAGCCACTCGTCGGAGTTAAATTCATCGGGATCGGAGGTGGTTTCGACCATGTAGTGTTTTAGGCCATAGTGTCGTGGATGGATACTATAATTGATCGCACCCTTTAAAAGGTTCCGTCCGATGACGGATATCAACAAAGAGCGGCTCTTTTCCTAGCAGGAACTGCGCGCTGGGGATGCCTACGCGACGGATGACTAATAAGTGCGTGCGAGCAAGATTGCGTTCGGGATTGGATGCATGGATGTATGCCAGCGCGAGGGACGGATGACGGCGCCTTCATTGCTAAGATAACGACTCCGGGCCGGTGTCTGCAAAAAGAGTGAGGTCCACATGGCAATTACCTGGGGCACAAAGCGGCTGATTATTACGGCTATTCCCGTAATCCTCGTTGTATTGGGGTTGCTTGGCTGTTCACAGACCCCGAAAACGCCGGCTGAACTGAAGAAATCCGCGATCGAATGCATGCGCAACCAAGATTTCGAGTGCGCGGAAGATGACTGGCAGGCCTACGTACGGTTGCGCCCGAATGACGGAGAGGCATTGGCCAGCCTGGGTATCGTGCAAAACCAGCGCGGTGAAGATGCGCAAGCCGTGGTGCAATTCCAGAAAGCCATTGCATTGGGCGAGGGCACCTACGATCTTTTTTATTACTACGCGGACAGCCTCGCCAATCTAGGCAAGACCGACCAAGCCATAGACTGGTACTACAAGACACTGGACGTTGTCCCTTCTCTGGTGGATGCGCGCGGCAATCTGGCCAAGCTGCTGGTGCAGAAGAAGCGTTACTTTGAAGCCCTGGCGCTACTGGCATCATTGGATGACCATCTGATTGCCATCGGACAGCAGCCGTATTTTACCGGACAGCGAATCGCCATCGAATCGGATATGCAGCAGGCTGATCCGAAGCAGTTCGAAGAGAAGAGCCAGATTCGGTTGTCGAAGACCTACGGAAATTTCTATGCGCCGGTGATTCTCGGTCAATCACGGGTTACCGCTTTTATGGTAGATACCGGCGCCACTTTGACCGCTGTGAGTGACCAATTCCTGCAAAAGTCGAAAGCCAAATTCGAGGTTCTGCGATCATCGGTGGAAGCGACCACCGCCGACGGTCGGCGAATTCTGGCACGTCTGATCAATATAGATTTAGTACATCTTGGAGCTTTCGATCTCAAAGATGTGTCAGCGCTTGAGTGCTCAGG
>JBAVYM010000054.1:0-42742 GCA_049698775.1 Gammaproteobacteria bacterium | reverse complement strand
ATGTGACGGGGACGTTGGTGGTCAACAGCCCGCTGAACGTCAATTTAGCGACACCGGGACAGGAAGAAATGTTGAGTTTTACGGCAACTGCGGGGCAATCCTTCGCATTACAGGTAAGTGGTATTAGCACAGTTCCCGCTAATAGCGGTGTGATTATTGATGTACTCAATCCGAATGGTTCGCCGCTGACTAGGGTCAATCTTACTTCAACCGGGACCACCATCAATCTAACGAACCTCGCGGCCGGCACTTATCAGGTGCTGCTTGACCCATACTATGCCTCAACGGCCACTATGACGGTTGAACTAGTGCCGTGAGTATATAAGTTAAACGATGCCTTCTACTATCTTTCGCTTATTGGCTGCTGCAATTGCATTGCTACAGTTAGTTGCAGCATTTGCAACGAGCAGTTATGCACGCGGCTTTGACAGTGAACAGGCCCTCGGACAAGCACTCTTTCAGGACAAGAATCTGAGTGCTGATCGGACAGTTGCGTGCGCCTCTTGTCATCAAGCTGACCACGCTTTTTCCGATTCCCGTCCGATATCTGTCGGCGTAGCCGGACAGCACGGAACACGCAATGCCCCAAGCCTGCTGGAAATCGGTGAATACACCTCTTTCTTCTGGGACGGTCGGGCGACGACACTCGATGAGCAAGTGCATCTGACGGTCCTGTCGGCAGTCGAGTGTGGATTCTCAACGCCTGGGCAAGTCATCGCGCGCGTGAAGCAGAACCCGCGCTATGTCAATGCGTTTCGTGCGCTGGATAAAGGCTCACCCTCGGCACTCAAGCTATCCGATATCAGCCACGCGATTGTGGCGTACGAACGAACACTGATCGCGCCTCCAAACAACCTGGACCGGTATCTTGCCGGTAATCACTCGTCCCTGTCGTTGGCCGCACAGAAGGGGTTGGCAGTGTTTCGTGGCAAGGCGGATTGTACGAGTTGCCATCTGATATCAGGGCAGAGCGCCTCGCTCACCGACAACCAATTCCACAGTTCCGGCGTGGGTTTGGCGGCTGTCACACCCGCGCTCGCGCACCTTGCCGCCGAAGTCGCACACCTAAGCCAGGCCGAACGTTTTCAGAAGATCGCGTCTGATCCGCAAATCGCCGCCCTCGGCCGCTACGTAGTGACGCTCGATCCAAAAGACATCGGCGCGTTTCGTACACCTTCGCTCAGAAATGTGGCACTCACCGCCCCGTACATGCACGACGGCAGTATCCCGACGCTCGCCCAGGCGGTGGACATTGAACTGTACTACCGCGGTCTTGCGCTCGGCCATCCGATCCTGTTCACCAGCGCCGAGAAACAGGAGCTGCTTGCGTTTTTACAGAGCTTGTCATCCGAGCCGAGCCGAAAATCAGCCGCCGTATTCAATGAGCGCGCGCGCCAGGCCGAACCCATGTCGGAGGTTCGCCGGGTGGCGGCTGGCCGGCATTCGGATGCACAGGCAAGGAGACAACCATGACATCGCGTAAGGCGGTTGTGCTCATGATGGCGCTGATGGGCGTGATGGCGTTCACGCACGCGCTCGCCGCGAACCTCTCAAACTCCGAGGCCAGTCAGTATGCCGTGCAACCGCCCGCCACCCTGGACGGCCAGAGCGCCACGTTATTGCCGGATGGCACCTGGCTCTTGCTCGGCGGTGACATCAAGGGCCAGGTCAGCGGCGCGGCGATCATCGAAGACCCTGCGAGCGGCCAGCGGACGTCACTCGCCGCCGGTTTGAACGTGCCGCGCGCCTGGCATACGGCCACCGTACTACCCAGTGGCCTCGTGTTTATATTTGGCGGAGTGGATGCAACAGGCAATGTGATCACCCAGGCTGAATATTACGATCCCGCCAGCCAGAGATTTTCGCTCGCGCCGGCTGCGGGTTTGACGCCCCGCTCCCATCACACCGCGAACGTGCTCACCAACGGGCTGGTGTTGTTCGCCGGCGGGGCCGAGTTTGCGCCCGCCGAGCTCTGGGATCCGCGCACCAACCAGGTCACAGCCGCTGCCAATGCCATGCGGGTGCCGCGCGCCGATGCGCTGTCCACGCTGCTGTCCACAAGTCCAGTCTTGATCTGGGACGGTACCGATATCACCGGCGCGCCGGTTGCAAGCGCCGAACTGTATGTGCCTTCGCTCGATCAGTTTGCTCCCTCCGACACCGGCTCGGCGCTGTTGCCCGCGACACCGGATCTTGCCGCTGCGCCCAGCGTGGTTGACTCGCAACCCAGCGATGGCGACAAAAATGTCCCGGTATCCGCGTTTATTGCGGTGCGGTTCAGTGAACGCCTCCAGGTCACCACGCTTACTACCAAGACGGTCACGCTCATCGGTCCGTCCGGTCAGGTCGCCGCCACGGTGGTGCCGGCGGAGCAGGGCATGCTGTTGTTCGTGACGCCCACGCAGCAACTGCTGCCGGCCTCCTATTACACCTTATTTATACGCGGAGCGAGCGATCCGCAGGGGCGTGCGCTGCCGCTCGTCACGCTGGGGTTCGAGACCGCCGCGCTTTCTGCGGGTGCCGCCACATCCATTGCTCCGGCTACAAGTTCGGCGGGAACGATCTCGGTGGTCCAGTCGCCGCTGCCGCCCTCGGTTGGCGTCTGGCAACCCCCGAGCAGCGCCTACGGTGGCAACTGGTTCATGGGGCCGGTAACCGAAACGGCCCAGGCGAACGTCCCGATGTTGCAGGCCGCGCCGGGTGTGACGGCGCTCTCGGGCCAGGCGTTATTGCAAAACGGTGCGCCCTTGCCTGGCGTAGCGGTCTCCATCGGTAATCAACACACCGTCACGGATGCGGCCGGCCGGTTCCTGGTGCAGAACATCTCCGCTGGCCACGTGCAGTTCATTGTCAATGGCCGCACCGTCAATACCGCCACAACCCGGTTTGGCCAATTCGTTATTGGCGCTGACGTTCAACCAAATACCACTAATACGCTGGATTACACAATTTGGATGCCAGTGATTGATACGGCCCATTCAGTGAACATTCCATCCCCGACAACTGAAGAGGTGGACATTACCACGCCCCTAATGCCCGGCGTGGTACTCAAGATTCCGGCAGGGGTCGTGATCCGCGAACCCAACGGCAATATTGTCACTAATGTCAGCCTGACGCCGGTACCGGTTGACCGCGCACCGTTTCCGACACCCCAAGATTTTCCGATGTACTTCGTGATTCAGCCGGGTGGCGCGTATCTCGAATCGGTTAATGGCGAACAGGGTGTCGGTGCCACTATTGTCTACCCCAATTCGAGGAACCTGCCGACAAGTACCCCGGTCAACTATTTATATTACGATCCGGGGAGCTCTAATTGGCTTGCCTATGGACATGGCAAAGTCTTCCCACAGAGCGGCATGATCGAAGCCGACCGTAAGGTCAATGTGCCGATTTTTACTGCATTCTCGTATACTGGCGGTACTCAACCGCCACCGAGCGTTGTGCCACCACCAGGTGATTGCAGAGAAGGGCGGGTGGGTGATCCAGTGGATTGCTATACCGGGTTATTTATATATAACCATGTGGACATGGTGCTGCCCGATACGATACCCATCGTGATATCCAGGACCTATTTGAGTAGTGATGCGTATGGGCGAAATTTCGGAATAGGATTCGCTCACCCTTACAACCTATTCTTGTACACCAGTGTGGGTGAAAGCGCGACAAATTTCCAAACTCTAAATCTGGTTCAAGCGGACGGCTCGCAGATTGTTTACACGCGTACGGCATCCTCATCGCAAACTGGATTAGCAGGCTTGCAGATGAGTAGCGCACCCACACCAACATCGTTTTATGGTTCGATGATCACCTACGATGGTACGTATCTCGTATTGACAACAAAGGACGGTACTCTATACAAATTTGCAACCGTAACAGGCCGTGCGCTGCGTGAAATTATCAACCGCAATGGGCAAACACTGCAACTGATTGCTTACGTTGGAAGCGAGGAACCCATCGAGACCATGACTTCTCCCAACGGGCACTGGGTAACATTCCAGTACCAATCCCTGAACTACCCAGGCACTACTAGAGTTACACAGATTACCGACGACAGCGGTCGATCGGTTAACTACGCATATGACAGCAGTGGGCGTCTGATCAAGGTCACCTATCCTGACGGCGGAATTGAACAGTACACCTACAACGGCGTTACTGATGAGATTGCCTCCATCATTTTGCCAAATGGCCAGACCCAGGTCACCAATACGTACGACAGTAACGGCCGGGTGACCAAGCAGGTATTGGCGGATACCGGTACCTATCAGTTTGCCTATGTCACCAACAGCAGCAATCAGGTGACCCAGACCACCATCACCGATCCAAATGGAAATGTTCGGGTACTCAACTTCAATAGTTCTGGATATATCACTTCAGAAACCCAAGCGTCGGGTACCTCGATCGCCCAAACGGCCACTTACACCCGGGATCCGAGTTCCAACCTCATCACGTCGGTTACAGATGCGCTGAATCGCGTCAGCAACTACAGCTATAACAGCCTGGGCAATCTCACCGGTGTAACGCTGCTAGCGGGCACCTCCAATGCGGTGAGTTATGCCCTGACCTATACCGCGAGTTTCAATGAACTCGCCAGCCTTACGGATCCGCTTAACCACAAGACCACACTGAGTTACGACAGCTACGGGGATCTCACCAGCATCAAGAACCCGCTAAATCACAGCGTGACGCTTGCCTACAACACCGCCACCGGGCAGCCTACCAAAATCACCGATGCCCTGGGCCATGCCATCACGCTCGCGTACACGGGCGGGGATCTCACTTCCGTCACCGATGCACTGGGCCGCAAGACCACGCGCTACCTAGATAGCGTGGGCCGCGTCATCAGCCTGCTGGATCCACTCGGTAACCGCTCGCTCTACAGTTACGACCCCATGAACCGGGTGACTTCAATTACTGATGGCCTCGGAGCCACCACCACGCTCGGCTATGACTTGGATGGCAATCTTACCTCCGTGACCGATGCGCGCAGCGGACTCACGCAGTTCGGTTACGACACCAGTGACCGGGAGACCTCGCGCACCGATGCCCTGGGCCAGAAGGAGAGCTTCGGCTACGACCTGGATAATAATCTCACCGGCCACACCGACCGCAAGAACCAGAGTCGGGTACTGAGCTATGACGCTTTGAATCGTCTGACCCAAGTCACCTACAAAAAAACTGGCGGCGCCACCGAGAGCACCGTGACGTACGGCTATGACGCCGGCAATCGGGAGACCAGCATAAATGACTCCGTGGGCGGCAGCCTGACGGAAAACTATGACGGATTGAATCGCCTCACCAGTGAGACCTCCACCAACGGCAGCGTCAGCTACCAGTACGATGCCGCCAGCCGCCGCACCCAGATGACGGTGGCCGGCCAGACCGCTGTCAACTATGGTTATGACAATGCCGACCGGCTGACCGGGATCACTCAGGGCAGCAGCAGTGTGGCCATAAGCTATGACAATGCGAATCGGCGCGCCACGCTGACGTTGCCCAACGGTATTCAGCTAACCTACGGATTCGACAACGCTAACCAGCTCACCGGCCTGACCTATAAACTGGGTGCGAGTACGGTGGGCAACATGACCTACGGCTATGACAACGACGGGCGCATCGCAACCCGCGGCGGCAGCTTCGATGTCACCAACCTGCCCGCGACCTTGGCCAGCGCGAGTTACGATGCCAACAACCGGCTTACCCAGTGGGGCGCCAAGACCTTGAGCTACGATAACAACGGCAATCTGACCGGGGATGGCACCAACTCGTACACTTGGAACACCCGCAACCAGTTGACCGGCATCAGCGGCGGCAGCACCGCGAGCTTTGTGTATGACGCCCTGGGACGGCGCGAGAGCAAGACGATCAGTAGCACATCAACGAACTTTCTGTATGACGGCTTGAACCTGGAGCAGGAACTCAACGGAACGACACCCACCGTGAATTACCTCACTGGCGCCGGCATAGATGAAACCCTCAGCCGCACGGATTCCACCGGGACATTCAGTTATCTGACGGACAACCTGGGTTCAACGCTGGCGCTTACCAATACCGCCGGCGCCATCAGCACCAGCTACAGCTACGAACCCTACGGCAACACCACGGACAGCGGTGTCAGCAGCACTAATGCCTTGCAATACACAGGACGGGAAAATGACGGGGATGGCCTCTATTACAACTACTTCCGATATTACGATCCGACGATTGGAAGATTTATCAGCAGTGACCCCATTGGGCTCGCGGGTGGAATCAATACTTATACGTACGCTCTGGATAATCCGGTTGGCTACGCCGATCCCTCAGGTTTGGCGGTGTATGTCGGTGAACATGGAGGGTTTTTCTCCGGCGACCCATTCCAACATACTGCTATTGTTCTTGAACCGGACAATCCTGCGGATTTTAATTTTCCTAATAATATGTATATATTAGGTGCGCAGCCATTTGGCGGAAGCCCAAACTTGCTGTCACCTTTTTACAGATATCTGCAAAGCGAACCCAACTATCCTGGGGATAGCCCTGGAACCACATGCCAGCCGGGTCCATTGCAAAACTTGACTGCTGTTCCTACGCCGTCAGGTATGACAGATACTCAGTTCATTAACGCCTTGCTGAAGGCCGCGAATTCATACCAGAATAGCAGCCCGTATCTGCCGTTTCCCTACGGGCCTTACTACAACAGCAACAGCTATACGGCCGGAGTAATTATTGCGGCAGGTGGCACACCGCCCCCATTGCCTGGGATTCAGCCTGGCTATGGTCATCCGCTACCCCTGCCGTGAAGAAATTAATTGTCACGATCCCTGTTATTTTGACCGCGCTGCTTTTAGCGTGGACTGGTGCAGTGTATCGGTTTTCGGATTATGGCAGTTGGTATATTTATCCGGCATTGGTGATTTTGCCAGTAACAATTGCCTACCATTTAGCATTGATCATTCTGCGCACTCCAAGACGTCGTTATGTATTGTATGCGTTTATCCATTTGGCCTTTCTCATACCTATTTGGTTTGCTTGCCTCATGCTAATATCCAAAGACTCTTTATGAGAGGGGAATGGTGTCAGAACGAATAGTTGAGGATTACCGGCTGACCGGCATCCTGAGCTGCTGCCGCTCACAACAGTCCCCGTTCAGCGAAGCTGACAGTCTCGACACCGCCGATGACGACGTGATCGAGCGTGCGGATATCAACCAGTGCGAGTGCATCCTTGAGCCGCTGCGTGAGCCGGCGATCTGCATCCGAGGGTTCGGCAACGCCTGACGGATGATTGTGCGCGAAGATAACCGCCGCGGCATTGTGGTGGAGCGCCTGCTTCACGACCTCGCGCGGATGGACGGAAGCGCCGTCCAGCGTGCCGCGGAACAGCTCCTCGAATGCAATCACGCGATGGCGGTTGTCGAGGTAGATCACCGCAAAAACTTCGTGCGGCCGATCACTGAGTCGGGTGACCAGCCAGCGGCGGGTCAGGACGGGATCGGTCAGCGGCTCACCGCGCGCAACCCGCTCCCGTAAGATGCGTTCCGCCAGCCCCACCACTTCCTCGGCCGTTACCGGCCGTCCCGTCGTGTAGCGCCCCGCGCCGTCTCCGATAAATGCCCCGAGTTCCAAGACTTGCTGTTTCACTGTTGCTCTCCGTCAGGTGGATGACGAAGGGCCGCAGAGCCGCAAGCCGGGCCCGAGTCACAGGCCGCGAAGCGCCGCAGGCTTGGCCTTGACTCATGAGGGCACGGGTTCGGCTAGGCCGTTTTACAGTCAGCCACCGAAGAGCCCGGTGCAACAGCGAAAAGGTCTCGGGGCACTGAACGGCGGGGACTACCACCAAAGATGGGGTATCAGGCTCAGGGGTGGGGCGAGATCATGGCGCGCACGGGTTACAGCGAGCCGTTTGTGCAGGTCATCTGATTACACGTTGGCGGCATCACAACGGATGCAGATCGTTCGTCATGTCGATGCTGTCATGCGAACGATGACAGCGAACGATAAACACCGCGCCAACCCGCAACAACGAAAAAATAGGGGTCGAGTCTTGACTTTATATATTTTGCGTTTGATATTGCTTCCTGCCATCACAAAGTATCGTTAATCTTTTGGCCTAGTCCGGCGGCAACAACATGAGCTACCGCTGCGATGCCGCGAGCCGGCGCACGCAGATGCCCGTGGCCGGGCAGTCTTCCGTGAACTATAGCTACGACAATGCCAACCGGCGCACCACCTTGACGCTGCCGAACGGGATTACACTGAGCTATGGCTATGACATTGCCAACCAGTTGATGTGTGAAGCCAGTCGCCGGTTCAGTGAGATTGGCTTCGTAGCCGATTTCAAGAAATTCATCCGCGGAAATCCCATTGCACCTTGAGGATCACCTCGTTGCCCTGAGCGACCACAAGGGTTCCGAGGCCGTTGGTTTCGGTCACCAAGCCGTGATTCCAGACCAGGTAGATGTTGCTGGCGCCGCCCACGATCCAGCGCAGTTGCGTGTTGAAACCTACGCCGGGGATTTGATTGGTGTATTGCGCCAGAGTGGTGACGTATAGATTCGGCGTGAAGGAATACGTGCCGCCGAGCGTGGAGAGGCGGGTGACGCCGTGGCCTTGGGGCGAATAATAAAAGAACCATTCTTGTGAAGTACTGAGTTGCAGCTTGCCGGAAGGCAGGTTCCAGTTCGCTTGCACCAGCGCATGATGCGAAGTGCCGGCATAGTAGCTTCCCTCGGAATCAACGAACTCGAATACCAACGGCTGGGACTGTGGTGACTCGAACACGAATCGCCCACGGTTCCAGGTGTAGGGTCCGGCGGGCACGGTGACGCCCGCGAGCGTGAAGGGCTGCGTGGGCGCGTCGAAATCGCGGTACACGTCGAGTTCCCAATACCAGCCGCCGTTGGTGAGCATCTGCGGGCCGAACCACCATTCGGAGGTCTGCCTGCCGCCGTCCTGCGTCCCGAAGCCGTCAATTTCCGAATAGTGCCCGTCGAACCAGAACTGGTGCACCCAGTTGAACCAACTGTCGGCTCCCGGCCGCGGCTGATAGGCGGCTTCGGTGTAGTACTGACGGGTGCCGGGGCGCGGCAGGAAGCCGAGGCCCGGATCGAGCGCGTCACCGAACACGTTGACCTGGGCAATGCCGTACCAGAGATCGTTGGGGTATTCGATACCGGCGCCGTAGCCGTTGTTGTTGCCTGTCGGCAAGTTACCTGAGGAATGACCGCCCCAGGCGGACAGATTGAGGTTCTTGTCACCGTTGAAGCTTGCGGTTTTCCACAGCGCGTCCGTGCCGACAAAAGTGTTGCTGCCGACACCCAGCGGATCGCCGTGCGTGATGAGCGTGCCCAGTTGCAGGTTCTGGTCCAGGTTGTACGTACCGCGGCCGGCGAACAGGTTGGTGGCGTCGGATACATCCGTGCCGCCCATCTGGGTGTCGAGCAGCGCCAGCGAGCCGCTGTCGGACTGGCCGATAAGCTTGACGCCCTCATCGAGCGGTACTTGCTCGCCGTTCACCAGACCGATGCTGCGTGAGTAGTACGGCATGAAGTTGGAAATATTGCCGAGCTTGTAGCCGAAGCTGAACAGGTTGGAGCCCTGCAGGAAGAACTGGCGTTTCTCGGGAAAGGACAGCGCGAAGCGGCCGGTGTTGATCTGCTGCTGGTCGGCTTCAGCTTCGGCAAAATCCGTATGGTAGGTGAGCAGGCCGGCTGTGGAGGGTGTGAAGTTGTACTTGAGATCGAAACCGGTATTGCTGGTACTGCCACTGCCGGTCTGGTATTTCGCCAAGCCGTAGGGCTGAAAATCCCAGCCCTGGCCCTGCTCCATGTCTTGCATACCGGTGAGGGCGCCTTCCCGTTGCAGGTTCAGCACCGAGGAGTCCAGCGTGGTGCCGGACCAGTTGAGCGTGAGCAGATCACGCGGCACATTGCGGGTCACGTTGAATCCCCAGGCCGTTACCCGTTTGCCGAATTGCAAGCTGCGGGTGTCAATGGCGATCTCCGCGGTCCAGCCGTGAGGATTGTGCTGCACCGCTGCCTGCCAGATGCCATCCCAGTTGTAATCCACGCCGTTGTTGCTGTTGATGTCAGGGGTGGGCGAAAGCAAGCCGTCTTCCATGGCACCGGCAGCATTCACCGAGAAGACATAGGCCACGCGCTTGGTGCCGAAGCTGTCAATCACAAATTCCACGTAGTCGTCGTTGCCCTGGTTGCCGTCGCGTACCAGCGTATGGGTGGCGATTTTGGACGGATCCGGATCGTCGGCGATCACGCCGATATAGAGCATATGGCCGTCATGCAACAGCAGAATTTTGGTGTGATAAGGCGTGGGCTGACCGGGATGCGGGCTTTGCTGTGTGAGATCTTCAATCACACCGGCGTGTTGCCAGGAAGGCTCGTCGAGTTTGCCATCAATGGTGATGGGGCCGGAAGCGGGCAACGCCTCGACCGTGGGCGGTGCGGGCGGCTGGGCCCGGACGGCGGGCGGGAAAAGCAGTGGTGTACAGGACAAAGCCAAGGCTGCCGGCCAAAGACGGGGTGAGCGCATGGAAAAGTTCCTGGTGCGAGACGCACGGTAGTTTACCTATCAGATGGACCAAGACAGTCAAAGGTTTAGCGAGCGGATAAAAAATTTCCCGTGGGGGACGGGAACTTCAAACAATCATGCCGGTCCTGCGCGGACCGGCATGTTTGGCAGCAAACCGGCTTCAGGGTGTGCGCAAGCTGATATTACCGCTCAGGGAGCGGGCGTTCACCTGGGCGTCACCGTGGCCGCTCACGAAGTGCAACTCCACGCCGGGACCGTATTCACTGGTGCGCTGCGGCTTCGGGCCAAAGTTGTTGTCAATGTCGCCGCTGAAACTGGAGATGTCGAAGCGCGCATCCGGAGTCTTGGCGAAAGTCAGCGACAGGTTGCCGCTGGTGCTGCTGAAGGTATAGCTACCGGATTTGGCGATGGCGACAGAGAAATCCACATTACCCGAGGTGGAATTCAAGCGCGCGCGATCGAGGCGGCTTTGGAACACCTTGACCGTGCCGCTGATGCTTTCAGCCTGTAAATCGCCGTCCACGCCGCTGATCTTTACGTCGCCGCTGATGCTGTGAGCCAGAATGTGGGCGCCGGCAGCAGAGCCGGTGATGCCGACTTCGCCGCTGACGGAAGTAGCGGTGATGTCGCTGTCAGTGGAATTCAGTCCCACGTTGCCACTCACGCTTTTCAATTGCGCGCTGCCGTTGAGGCTACTGGCATTGATGTTGGCGCTCACGGTGTTTACCGTCAGGCGGCCGGCAACGGGCACGTGGATAGTCAGATCGGCTTCGGCATTATTATGGGAATTCTCCGGGTACGCCACGAAGATTTCCAGATCGTCGGCCGAACCATGGAAGTCGAGTGTTACACCATCCGTGAGCGTACCGGTGACCTGCACCTGGTTTTTGTTCCAGCCATGGATTTGCACCGAGCCGGCTATGTTGTTGATCCGCACCGTGCCGTTGGATGTGGCGCTGCGGGTTTCGTTGACGCTGCCGCCGTTGGCCGGATAGGCATAGGCCGAATTCGCGGTGAGCATCATCACGAAAGCCGCGATGACGATTGCCGACAACAACACCAGAAAAGAAGAGGTATAAATCAATATGCGTTTCATATTTCAGTCCTCGTGGTAACTTGAATCTGAGCCTGTTGAGCTTCGTTCAGGAGTTGAGCTTGTTGCTGATATAGATTGAACAACAGCGCCTGGAGGTTTACATCGTTTGGATAAGTTTTGAGCGCCGCCTGGGTGCGCAGAATATCCGTGTGAATCATCCGCAGATTGTCCAGCAGCGCGTCCCGCGCCTTCGGCGGCAGGCTGGTGTCGCTGGCAAGTTGCGTCACGAATCTGGCGAGCAGGTCAACGGCTTCAGTCGCAACGTGGGGTGGCGCGGATGGGGTAACGGCGGCGACAGTCGGGTTACCGGGCGCCGGCGCGTGCGTGGGCAGTGTGATCCAGGCGGTGGCCAGGACAACAGCCACGACTGCGGCCGCTGCCGCGGCTTTCCAGGCAACCTGTGGCCAGGCGTAAACACGACGTTTGGCGATACGCAGGGCGATAGTTGGCCAGAGATCCCGCACCGGCTCGATGCTGCGCGGCAACTTGTTCAGCAGCGCGTTCAGCTTGTCGTCAGATGGCGTGTTCATGTCTGTAACCTCGCTTGCAGCAATTCCCGCGCCCGGTGCACATGCGCCTTGCAGGTGCCCGTGGCGATGCCGGTCATGCCGGCGATTTCCTCGTGGCTGTAGCCTTCGACGGCGTGCAGCACGAACACCGCGCGCGCCGCCGGCGGTAGCGTGGCGATCAGCCGTTCCAGATCCAGGCCGGCCTCGGGTGCGGCGTCCGGCGCCGGCTGGCTTTCCATAAACTCCGTGTCGCCCGGCTGCACCAGCCGCAGGTGGCGGCGTTCCAGTTTCAGCCGCTGCAAGGCCACGTTGATGGCGATGCGCGTCAGCCAGGTGCCGAAACTGCTCTCGCCACGGAACCTGGCCAGGGCATCCCAGGCCCGCACGAAAGCGTCCTGGGTGCACTCCTCGGCCGCGCCGCGGTCGGTGGTGATACGCAGGCACACGGCGTGTATCCGGCCCGCGTGGCGGCGGTAAAGCTGCTCGAAGGCCGCCATGTCGCCGTCCCGGGCACGGGCGGCCAGAGCAGCCGACTCGTCGCGGTCCAGGCTGCGGGTGTCTGGGGGACTCAGTGGCACGCTGGCGGCTTCCATACTCGTTTGATAGTGGGTTTGAGGGAAAGGTTTAAATAACCCGGAAATATACCCTCAAGCGGTGTCCAAAACCGCCGCCTGCCGGATGAGCAGGGGGTTATATTTGGCGGAGGGCACTGACCGGAACTCAGGGCACCAATTATCGGGTTCGTTGTCACAGCCTTACCGGCATAGGCCGGCGCGTTGCATTTCCGGGGTCCTTCCAGGAGAAAACCATGAAGAAGCTTGCCTTGGTATTCATCGGTGGCGTTTTGTTGTGGGCCGGCCTTGCCGCGGCGCAGCCCGCCGGGAAGCTGGCATACCCGCCCGTCACGCGCGACAGCGCGGTGGACAACTATTTTGGCACCAAAGTCGCCGCGCCCTATCAATGGATGGAAAACCTCAACAGCCCGGAAGTGAAACAGTGGGTGGAGGCAGAAAACAAACTCACGTTCTCCTATCTCGACAAAATTCCCGAGCGCGACTGGGTTCGCCAGCGTCTCACGCAATTATGGAATTACGAAAAGGTCGGCGTGCCGCAGATGGCCGAGGCCGGCCGGCTGTTCTTCAGCAAGAACACCGGCTTGCAGAACCAGTCAGTGGTGTTCGAGCAGGAATCTGCCACGACTGCCCCGCGCGAGTTGATTGACCCGAATACGCTCTCGCCCAATGGTGACATTGCATTGCTGCAATACACGTCTTCCGAAGACGGCCGGTATCTTGCTTACGGGCTGTCTCAAGGCGGTTCGGATTGGCAAACCCTGCATGTGCGCGATCTCAGCGACGGACACGATTTGTCCGATCAAATTCAATACGTGAAATTCTCGGGGATTTCCTGGACCAGGGACGGCAAAGGCTTTTTTTATTCACGCTATCCCGCGCCGCCGGCCGGCCAAGCCATCAGCGACCGGGTGGAGAATCAGGCGCTGTACTACCACGTACTCGGTACGCCGCAGAACGCTGATAAGTTGATCTACGCCCGGTCTGATCTGCCGGAGTGGATCGTCGGCGGCAGCGTTTCGGAGGACGGCCGTTATCTGTTCATCGCGCTGGTGAACGGCACCTCGCCCAACAACGAGCTGTACTACGCCGATCTGGGCGATCCGCAGCACCCGAATATCAGCGCCGTGATTAAACCGCTGTTCACAAAAAACGACGCCGCTTACAACCCCATCGGCAATATCGGCGACACCGTGTACCTGCAAACCACGCGCAACGCACCTAAGGACAAGATCGTGGCGTTCAAGCTGTCAGCACCAGAACGCTGGCGCTCGGTAGTGCCGGAAACCGGCAATGTCATCAGCAATGCGCTCATGGCATACCGCGAAGTCGTGGTCCAGTATCTCGTGGACGTGAAGAGTGAGGTAAAGCTGTTCGCCACTGATGGCAAACTCAAGGGCACCTTGGCGCTACCGGGCATCGGCTCGGTGGTGAGTCTGAGCGGCCGAAATGATTCGCCAGGACTTTATTACGGCTTCACCTCCTATCTTTATCCCACCACGGTGTATCGTTACGATCTCGCCGACAACAAGAGCACGGTATTCTTCAAGCCGAAACTCACCTTCGATCCGGCGCGCTATGAAACCCGTCAGGTGTTCTATCGCTCCAAGGACGGCACGCGAATTCCGATGTTCATCACCTACCGGAAGGGGCTGAAACTCAACGGCGAGAATCCCACTTTGCTGTATGCGTATGGCGGGTTCGACATTAGCATCACGCCCAGCTTTAATCCGCTGGTGCCGGTGTGGCTGGAACTCGGCGGTGTGTACGCCGTGGCCAATATCCGCGGTGGTGGGGAATACGGCGAAGCCTGGCATCAGGCCGGCATGCTGGGCAAGAAGCAAAACGTGTTCAATGATTTCGCCTGGGCCGGCAAGTATCTGGTTCGCGAGAAATACACCACGCCGAAGAAACTCGCCATCTGGGGTTATTCCAACGGCGGCCTGCTCATGGGCGCGAGTCTCACCCAGAATCCGAAACTATTTGGCGCGGTGTACGCGGGAGCGGGCGTCATGGACATGCTGCGCTACCAGAAATTCTCCGGCGGCGCGTTGTGGGCGCCGGAATACGGCACCTCGGCTGATCTCAAAGCCTTCAAGTGGTTGTATGCTTACTCGCCCCTGCAGAACCTGAAGCCGGGCGTGTGCTATCCGCCCACCATCATCACCACCTCGGACCACGACGATCGCGTGGTGCCGAGCCATTCCTACAAGTTCGCGGCGGAAATGCAGCACGATCAGGGCTGCAACAACCCGGTACTGATCCGCGTGGAAACCCAGACCAGCCACAATTACATGCCCACCGACAAGCGCATCGCCCAGTGGTCGGACGTGTGGGCGTTCCTGGCTTACAACCTGGGAATCACCCAAGCGCCGGCTAATATGTAGGTTGGGGTGAGCGGAGCGAACTCCAACAATTTCGGAACAATAAGCATATTGGATTTTGGCTGAAGCTCAGCCGAACTTACGCTCGACTGACATAGGATGCGCAAACGCACTCTACATATCTGTTGTACTTTGCGTTGTGCGCCGCCAGCCAGTCTGCATGTTCTCACCTCAATCTACGTGTGTGGGGTGTGAGCCAAAGCGCTCAACAGATATGATGCAATGTACAGCACGTCGAAGCCGATAAAAGTGCCAATGGCGATAAGGAGCAAGAGCAGTCCTTTTCGCCAACCAAACCCACGGAAGAAATAGTATGGGACACCTAAAAGTGGAATTATTCCAACCAACAAGGGCGCGGCTGTGGGTGGGGCGATACGATGTGCAGCCGCATGGGCTTTGCACCAGGCAAACAATAGAATTGCAGACACTATAGTCCAGAGAACGTACACAGCATTAAACGGATATCCAGGGTCAGGCAAATGTGGTTCAATGACTCCCGCAATGAGCCACGTTACAGCCATAGTAGCCACGAGCCATTTATCGGTTCTCATTGGTACCACAGTATATAGTACGGGTAGGTTTGGGTGAGTCTCCTAACCCAAACGAGTTCAGATTTCCGACGGCGCTGCAATTCTCGTAATCGGTAGGGAGCATTGCGTTCCGCGGCAGATATAGGCGCAGATGTCGCCACGCAGCGCGCATTGCTCCAATAGTCCCATTAGATTCCCGGCATCGTCTGGAATTGCCAGCACGATGCGGCGCGGATCGAAGCGCTGATCCAGGACTTTGCGCCATTCAGCAAGTTTCTCCGGAATTCCGCGTAACACAACCATGGTCGGAGGTTCGAGTGCGTCCCGTAACGCCAACAACATGGCGGTATGGGCCTCGGGCTGGCGCGTCATGCTGGACATGGCGGCTTTGAGTGTGCGTTCGGCCGCGCTTAGGTAGCGCGGTTCCGCGCAGAGATGGCCCAGCCGCAATAGAGCACGGGCGGCAACAGCGTTACCCGCTGGCAAGGATTCATCGCTGAAAGATTTGGAGCGGTGGAGTGGGGTGGGCTCGTCGTTCGCCGTGAACCAGAAGCCACCGTGCTGCTTGTCTTCGAAGTGTGCCAGCAGGGCATCCGCCAACTTGCGCGTGAAATCAAACAATCCGCTATCCCAATGGGCCTGTACCAGTTCCAATATGCCATCCAGCAGGAAAGCGTAATCGTCCAGATACGCCGGCAGTTTCGCCTGTGCGTCGCGCCAGGTCGCCAGCAACCGGTCGTCCTTCCAAAGATGCGCACGGATGAAGTCCGTTGCTCGTAGTGCGGATTCGATATAGCGTGGTTCATCCAGCAGCCGGCCGGCGAGCGCCATGCCGCGGATCATGAGGCCGTTCCAGGATGTGAGTATTTTGTCGTCGAGACCGGGACGAACGCGATTCTGGCGTGCGGCCAGTAATTTTGTTCGTGCAGATTGTAGTAATACTTCCCCCTCACCCCCACCCTCTCCCGCAAGGGGAGAGGGAAAACTAATAGCCGCCTTTCCCTTTGTGGGAGAGGGGAAACTAAAAGTACCCTTTCCTATTTTTGGAGATGGGAAATTAAGATTCTCCTTTCCTCTTGTGGGAGAGAGAAAATCAGAATCCCCCTCGCCCCGCGAGGGGAGAGGGGCGGGTGAGGGGTGTTCGATTTTCTCCAAGACTTCCAGCGATGTCGCGGTATTTCTGATGTTTTGCTGTACATGCAGGTGCCAGCGGCCTTCGAAATTGGGCGAGCGGTCCAGGCCGTAGCGCGGCGCAAGCACTGCATATTCGTCAGTGCTCAACAGGCGGCGGACTTCTTCCCGGTCCCAGACGTAGTACTTGCCTTCGTGGCCTTCGGAATCCGCGTCCAGGCTGGAGTAATAGCCGCCCTGCGGCGATTGCATCTCGTTTATTACCCAATCGGCAGTTTGCCGCGCGACATTCTCGTACAGGAGAGAATTGGAAAATTTTGCAGCCTGTGCATACAGAGCCAGCAGTGGTCCGTTGTCGTAGAGCATTTTCTCAAAATGCGGGATGGTCCATTCCTCGTCCACCGAGTAACGGCAGAAACCGCCACCCAACTGGTCGTAGATGCCGCCTTCGGCCATGCGCGTGAGCGTGGTTTCCAGCATTTCTCGGCTGTGCTTTGCCGTTTCCGCGTCGGTCTTCGGATCACAGGCGCGCCACAGCAGGAATTCGAGGCTCGCGGGATGCGGGAACTTGGGCGCGCCGCCGAAGCCGCCGAAACGCGGATCGAAACTCTCCGAGAGGGCGCGATAGGCGCTTCCCAGTGGCGCGCTATCCAACGCTCCCGTGGCCCGGACCGTTTCGGATTCGATGCGCTTGAACACGTCTTTCAGAGCGGCATTTTGTTTGCGCAGCTCTTCCTGATGGTCGCGGTAGAAACCGGCGACGCGCTCCAATACTTCCTTGAACGCTGGCATGCCGTAGCGCGCCGCCAACGGGAAATAGGTGCCGGCAAAGAACGGCGTCAGGTCATCCGGCGTGAGAAATACAGTCAGGGGCCAGCCACCACCGCGCTGGGCAAGTATTTGGTGGGCGAGCTGGTATACCCGATCCAGATCGGGCCGCTCCTCGCGGTCCACCTTGATGTTTACGTACAGCCGGTTCATGAGCGCGGCGGTGTCCGCGTTCTCGAAGGACTCGTGCGCCATCACGTGGCACCAGTGGCAGGCGGAATAACCGATGGACAGCAGGATCGGCTTGTTTTCCGTGCGCGCCTTGGCCAGCGCCGTCTCGCTCCACGGATGCCAGTCCACCGGATTGTGCGCATGCTGCAGCAGGTAAGGGCTGGTCTCGCGGATGAGATTATTGGTGTGTGTCTGGTCGCTCATTAGAGTATGAGATTGGTAGAATGCGAGACACTATAAACCTTTGATGATGCTCCCCTCACCCCATCCCTCTCCCCGCAAGCGGGGCGAGGGGGAATAAAAGCATGTCTTTGCCGCCGCTGATACTGAAGAAAAATGAAGACCGCCGCCTGCGGGCGGGTCATCTGTGGGTGTTCAGCAATGAAGTGGACATCGCACGCACGCCGCTGAAAGATTTCACACCTGGCGCTCCGGTGGAAATCCAGGCTCACAATGGCCGTTTCATCGGCAGCGGCTACGTCAATCCCAATTCACTCATTGCGGCGCGCATCCTGTCGCGGGATGAGCGCCATACACCCGATGGTTCGCTGCTGGTGCATCGGCTGAACATCGCGCTGTCCCTGCGCGAACGGTTGTACGCCAAACCGTTCTATCGGCTGGTGTTCGGCGAATCCGATGGCCTGCCGGGGCTGGTGGTGGACCGCTACGGCGTGGTTCTGGTGGCGCAGATCACCACCGCCGGCATGGAGAACATGAAAGCCGATATCGTCGCGGCGCTGATAAAAGTGCTGAAACCGGCCGGCATTTTGTTGCGCAACGATGTGGGCATCCGCGAGCTGGAGGGTTTGCCGCTCTATACGGAAACGGTACAGGGAACCGTGCCCGAGCTTGTGGCTGTCGAAGAGCATGGACAAAAATTCGAAGTGGCATTGGCGGGCGGCCAGAAGACCGGCTGGTTCTTCGATCAGTACGATAACCGCGGCAGGCTTTTGCGTTATGTCGGCGGCAAGCGCGTGCTGGATGTCTTTAGCTATGTCGGTGCTTGGGGCATCCAGGCGGCCAGTCACGGCGCACGCGAGGTATTGTGCGTGGATAGTTCAGCGTCCGCTTTGCAGCAGGTCGCGCGCAATGCCAGCCTCAATAATGTCAACATTGCCACGCGTGAAACAGACGCCTTCGCTGCACTGCGCGACCTGCACGCCGTCAGTGAGAAATTTGATGTAGTGATTCTCGATCCGCCGGCGTTCGTGAAGCGCAAGAAGGATCTGGCTGCCGGTCGAGAGGCGTACCGCCGGCTGAATCAACTGAGCATGCAATTGTTGGAGCGCGACGGACTGCTGGTTTCCTGCTCATGTTCCCATCACCTGCCGGCGGGGGAATTGCTGGCAGCGATCCAGACAGGCGCGCGTCATCTCAACCGTGAAGCGCAATTGCTGGAGCAGGGCGGACAGTCGGCGGACCACCCGATACATCCCGCCATTCCCGAGACTGCCTATCTGAAGGCATTTTTCGTGCGCGTGCTAGACGCCTGAGTGCACAGCCGATACACTGCGCGCCCATGCTTACCTATCCCGATTTCAATCCCGTTGCTCTCAGCCTCGGCCCGCTCAAAGTCCACTGGTACGGCATCACCTATCTGATAGGTTTCCTCGGCTGTTATCTGGCCGCGCTGGTGCGGGTAAAGAAAAGCTATGCAGTCTGCTGGACGGCAGAGCAGATCGGCGATCTTCTGTTTTACGTGGCGCTCGGCGTAGTCATTGGCGGGCGTATCGGCTACACGCTGTTTTACGCTTACACGCCCGAAGGCCAGTGGCTGGAATGGCAGAACCCGCTGTATATCTTCCAGGTGTGGGACGGCGGCATGTCGTTTCACGGCGGCCTGCTTGGCGTGCTTGTTGCTCTCTGGCTGTTCGCGCGCAAATACAAGAAGCACTATTTCGACGTAGCGGATTTTGCCGCAGTGGTAGTGCCCATCGGCCTTGCCGCCGGGCGCATCGGCAATTTCATCAACGGGGAACTGTGGGGCAAGATTTCCACGCTGCCCTGGGCCATGCGGATTCCCTGCATCAATACACACTTCTCGGGTGGTGAGTATTGCCGGAACGCAGTCAACGGCTACAGCCTGCCGCGCCAGCCCACGCAGCTTTACGAGTTTCTGCTGGAAGGCGTTGTGATGTTCGTGGTGCTGTTCCTGTTCAGCATGAAGCCGCGGCCGCGCATGGCCGCTGCCGGTCTGTTCGCGCTGCTGTACGGCTGTTTCCGCTTTCTAGTGGAATTCGTGCGCTTGCCGGACCCGCAGTTTGGTTATCTGGCGTTCGGCTGGCTGACCATGGGGCAAATCCTGTCGCTGCCGCTGATCATCATTGGAGTGGGGGCACTGGTGTGGGCCTATCGGCGTACAGGCAGCACAGGGATAGCCTGATGCGTCAATATCTGGAACTCATGCGCCACGTCCGCGACCACGGCACGCGCAAGAATGACCGCACCGGCACCGGTACGCTCTCGGTGTTCGGTCACCAGATGCGGTTCAATTTGGCTGAGGGTTTCCCCGCGGTCACCACCAAGAAACTGCATTTCCGCTCTATCATTTTTGAATTGTTGTGGTTCCTGCGCGGCGATACCAATATCAAATACCTGCACGACAACAAGGTCAGCATCTGGGATGAGTGGGCCGATGCCAACGGCGATCTCGGGCCCGTGTACGGTTATCAATGGCGCTCCTGGCCGGCACCGGACGGCCGGCACATGGATCAGATCGGCAAGGTTCTGGAACAACTCAGGAAAAACCCTGATTCGCGCCGGCTGATCGTGAGCGCCTGGAACGTGGCTGATCTGGACCGGATGGCTTTGCAACCCTGCCATGCGTTCTTCCAGTTCAACGTGGCGGACGGAAAGCTCTCTTGCCAGCTTTACCAGCGCAGCGCTGACATTTTTTTGGGTGTGCCGTTCAATATCTGCTCCTACGCACTGCTGACGCACATGATTGCACAGCAGACCGGCCTGCAACCCGGCGAATTCATCTGGACCGGCGGTGACTGCCACCTCTATCTCAATCACCTGGAACAGGTCGAGGAGCAGTTGTCGCACAAGCCCTATCCACTTCCGACTCTGGTTATCAAACGCAAACCGCCGAGCCTGTTCGATTATGTTTACGAGGATTTCGAGATCGTCAACTATCAAAGCCATCCGGCCATCAAGGCGCCAGTGGCGGTCTAGAAGAAGTGAGGCGTGAGGCATGAGGCGTGAGGGGCGAGGCATCCAGCATGAACGGTATTGATTGGCGGGATTTTGAGAAAGTCGAGTTACGCGCCGGCACGGTGGTAGCGGCTGAGCTGTTTCCGGAAGCGCGTAAACCTGCTTACAAGCTTAAAGTGGATTTCGGACCCCACATCGGCGTGAAGCAATCTTCAGTCCAGATTACCGTGCATTATCGGCCGGAAGAATTGATCGGTCGGCAAGTGCTGGGCGTGGTGAACTTCCCGCCCAAACGCATCGGGCCTTTCGTGTCGGAATGCCTGATCTGCGGGTTCTACCGCGAAGACGGCAGCGTGGTCCTGGCCGTGCCGGACAAGCCGGTGCCGAACGGCACGAAGCTCGGCTGATGCTGTCTCTCATCGTCGCCATCGGCGAGCACAACGAAATTGGCAAGGCCGGTAAGATGCCCTGGCACCTGCCGGCGGATCTCAAACATTTCAAGACCATCACGCTCGGCAAGCCGATCATCATGGGTCGCAAGACCTTCGAGGCTATCGGCAAGCCCTTGCCGGAACGGCGAAATATCGTTATTACGCGTGAGAAAGCTTATCGTGCTGACGGCTGTGAAGTGGCACACTCACTGCCGGCTGCGTTGGTACTCGCAGCCGGCGTGCCGGAAATCATGGTGATTGGTGGCGGAGAGATTTACCGCGAGGCGCTGCCACGGGCGCAGCGCATTTATCTGACGCGTGTGCATGCGGCATTTGATGCCGACACTTTTTTTCCGACGCTCGATCCCGCAGATTGGCGCGAGGCGACACGCGAGGATCACGGCTCCGATGAGCGCAATCCGTTCAACTATTCCTTTCTTATGCTGGAAAGGCGTCTCCCTACCAATATCGCGTGATTGTCCTTGCGGGTTGTAGCTTGTAGATCGCAGTCAACTCTGTCACGCAATCCTGCAAGAACTACCGCTTGGAATAAATTACTTGCTTTGGCTGTGGCGAGCCTCCCTGAGGCCGGTCCGATGCCCAAGGAACTCCTGTTTTCGGCCATGGTATCCGTCATCGCAACTTGGCGACAAAGCTGATAAGACCTGCGCCCGTGTAGAGAGCCCATAGAATGACAGCGAATATGCAACATACAAGTCGCGCATCTGTCATTTTTGCGTAACCGACAGTCGTGCCCAAATCCTTGTCCCAGGACGTCGAACCCGTCTTAACTAACCGATCGTATGAAACGATGAGCGTAATCAGGGAAAGCAGGGGGATCGTCAGACCCTGCCCTTTAATGAAGACGATGGCAGCTCGTGAAAGTGCGGTCCAGTAACTGAGATTCTTTCCAGCTTGCGTGCGCACATTTATACCAAATACCCACTTCCCTGGTGTCGTGCCGAGGCTCGACAGGAAAAGCGCCTCAATCGGCAACCAGAGCGTGACGGTGATGAACACGTCTAGGAAGTGATTGATACTGAGAAGGCTCTGTATCCACCCGAGGTATGTGTGCGCGCCTGCCCGATATACAAGAATTACCGCGATAGTACTGAAAAAAATCAAGATAAATATAATAACGGTTATGATCACAGACATATCCACGGCTCGGGCGAAGTACCTACGCCAAGCATAGCTACTGGGCAGCACGTTCTCGGATTTGACTTCGTTTTTATCCGGTGTCGCGCCAAGTGTCGTTTCTTCCACTATGGTTGCTCTCTTTTCATTCTCAAACCACAAAATACTGCAATGCCCGCTATGCGGTCTGGATGCTATTATGCAGATATAGTCCTGTTGGTTCCAATTCAGGGGTTTCCCGGCATAGCGTTTCCGCCCATTGCAGGCCGGAACGGATTTCGTCCCGGAACTGCTGCCGTGCTGTCTGTAATTCCAGGTTGCGCTGTTCCAGGTCGAAGGTCTGCGTGGGAATTTTTGAATAAGCCCTCATCAGCGGACCGCTCAAAATGGATTGAGCTTTATCCGGTGTACACTCCAGGCCAAACAGTGTTGCCAAACTGGCGAATTGTCCGGCAGGACTGTCTAGGAATGTATCGAAGTTCAGCAACCTGCATTGTCCCGGGACAGTTGATTTTGTTTTATGGAAAAGCAGTATGAGTGTCAACCACTTCACCGCGATTTGCCGGGCGTCGTCGAGATCGGCCAGACGTACGTCGTTACGGCCGGTGAGACGGCAGAAATCTGTGATCCAGGCGGGGGAATAAGCGTGGATGCTGTCGCGCAGGCTCGGCGTGCGCAGCATCACTGCCAGCATGGATTCGAGGCTGATATACATGAATAGCATTTGCGGGATGTTTGCCGGTTCCGCAAGCAGGGATTCCAGCAGGTTGCCGGCGGCGCTGGTGACCTTGATGATGGCACGGTCGCCGGGGCGGTAGGTTCGGGCAAGCGTGCGGCTGGCAAGCCCAAAATAGCGTTGCCACTGTGCTTCGCTCACCCACGATAAAGGCCGGCCGAGATCGCGCCGCGTCATGGCGAGCGTGAGCAACGACATCGGCTCACGCAGCGGCAGGCCGCCGGGCAGTTCCGCGAGCAGGCGCGAGATCAGCGTGGAACCGCAGTGGCCTACCTGGAAAATATAATACGGCGTCGTGACGGCGAGGCCGTCGAGGGTTTCAAGTATTGCATCCAGCGGAAACCAGTAACCTTCCATGTTCGGCTTGAACATGCGGTCATCGAGGAACGAGGCTTCGCGGTACAGAGCCTCGTTGACGCGCAGCACCAGACCGCGCTTGTTCACCAGATCCAGATTCTGGAGCAGGCAATCGGGACTTTGGCGCAGGCCGGCCAATAACGGATGGGTGTTCATGCTGGTATGGGATCGTTTCCGAGTTTTTGTGCGATGAGTGTATCAGCCCGCTCGAGATCTACGTGTTCGATGCCACCCGCGTTACGGATAAGCTCGTCGAGGATGGCCTGCTGTATGGCGCCGCGGCACCGCGCTTCCGAGTAGGGCAGGTGATGGAACATGACCATGGAATAGCGCGGCACGAACACGCCGGGGTGACGTTCTTCCAGCAGGAAACCGAGCTGCTTTTGCAGGTGAAATTTTGGGTCGCGCACCGCGTCGCGCATCTCCACATAATTTTCCAGCGCCATGGTAGCGATGGCTTCCGTGTCCGGCCGGCGTTGCTGTTCGAACTCCGCGAACACTCTGGCCCAGTCGTCGCCGTATTGCTCGATGCACTGGTCGAGGATCAGGCAATCCTCGAAGGCGCAGTTCATGCCCTGGCCGTGGAATGGCACGATGGCATGGGCGGCGTCGCCGAGCAGCAGCACCTTATCTTGCACGTGCCAGCGCGGACAGTGCACTGTGCCCATGAGGCCGGTGGGATGACGATAGAACTCACTTTCCAGCTCGGGTAGTAGCTCCAGTGCGTCGGGGGAATTCTGCCGGAAGAATGTCTGGAGTGCTGCAGGCTCCTTGAGCGCGGCGAAACTCGGTGCACCCTCGTTGGCCAGAAACAGGGTGGCGGTGAAACTACCGTCAAGGTTGGGCAGTGCGATCAGCATATAACCGCCTCGCGGCCAGATGTGCAGCGCTTCGTGTTCCATTTGATGCCGGCCACCTCGGCCGGCGGGGATGGTCAGTTCCTTGTAGCCGTGCGGCAGCAGGTCTTCAGCCACCTGCACGCCAAGCCGTTTGACGAGTGCTTGACGCACGGCCGAACCGCCGCCATCAGTAGCGATTGCCGGTTGTGCCTGGACGGCGTACTGACGAGTGGTTGTTTCGTCGGTGAAATGCAGCGTGGCGGTGCGGAAATCCACATCGTTGCAATGCTGTCCGAAAAGAATCCTCGCACCGGCCGCTTCTGCTGCATCCATCAATAGTTTGTTGAGCCCCGGTCGTGAGACCGAGTGGATCACCTCGCTGGGAGTGCGGCCGTAAGGCGTGAGGGTGAGCTTGCCATTGGGGTCATGCAGCATGCGGCCGCGCATGGGGATCAGCAGCTTGCTCACCTGCTCATCCAACCCGACCGTGCGCAAGGCGCGGATGCCGCGGTGAGCCAATGCCAGATTGATAGAGCGCCCTGCGAGAGCATCGTGGTGACGCATGTCAGCTTGGCGCTCATACACCGTCACCCCGTAACCACGGCGTGCGAGATATATCGCCAGCAGGCTGCCGGCTAGGCCGGCGCCAATGATTGTGATCGTTTTTTCAGTGTGCATCGGATATTGAACTGGATAGCATTATTTTGTCATTGTGCTGCATGCTGCATGCTGCATGCTGCGTGCTGAAATATCTTTATCTTTACGCGGCACTCAGGACCCAGCACGCAGCACTTCTTCAAGTATTTCCACAAAGCGGTACACCTCGGCGAAGGTGTTGTAGAGCGGTACCGGTGCTACACGAATCACGTCCGGTTCGCGCCAGTCGGCGGTGACGCCGGTCTGTTCGAGCTGCGCGAACACTTTGCGTGCCTGCTCGGGGCCAGCGTGCAGGCGCAATGAGAGCTGGCAACCGCGCGCATCCGGCTCCAGCGGCGTGATGATCTCAACGGCATCGCGCAGCTTGTCCTGCAGCAGGTAGGCCATATAACCGGTCAGTTGCAGGGATTTTTCCCGCAATGCAGGCATGCCGGCGGCATCAAAGATTTGCAATGAGGCAAGTACCGGCGCCATGGCGAAAATCGGCGGATTGCTCAACTGCCAGGCTTCGACGCTGGGCGAGGGTACGAATTCCAAACCCATTTTGAAGCGTGTGACTTTGTCGTGACCCCACCAGCCGGTGAAACGCGGTAAATCCCGTTGACCGAGATGACGTTGATGCACGAAGCAGCCGGCCACCGCGCCAGGACCGCCGTTCATGTATTTGTAGTTGCACCACACGGCGAAATCCACACCCCAGTCGTGCAGTTGCAGGGGGATGTTGCCGGTGGCGTGGGCAAGATCGAAACCGGCCACGGCGCCTGCTTTATGCGTGGTGCGGGTGAGGCGCGCCATATCAAATACCTGACCGGTGCGGTATTGCGCGCCCGGCAGCAGCACCAGCGCTATCTTGTGACCTTCCTCCGCCAGCACGGTTTCAATATCTTCCGTGCGCAGGATTTCTTCGTGGCGTCGTGGCCCGATTTCGACAAGTGTTTCGGCCGGATCGAGTCCATGAAAACGCAGTTGGGATTCCACAGCATAGCGGTCGGAGGGGAAAGCGCCGCGTTCGATGAGGATGCGGTTACGTTCGCCTTCGGGACGGAAGAAGCTCACCAGCATGAGATGCAGATTAACGGTGAGTGAGTTCATGTTCACCACTTCCTGCGACTCAGCTCCCACCACGTGCGCGGTCTTGTCGGTCAGAAGTTCGTGATAGGGCATCCAGGGCCGGCGGCCTGAGAAATGCGCTTTGACCGCAAGTTTCCGCCAGTCCTCCAGCTCCTCTTGCAGGTAGCGTGCGGCTATTTTTGGTTGCAGGCCGAGGGAGTTGCCGCAGAGATAGATTTCATCCTGGCCGTTGTGCTGCGGGATGTGGAATCGCTCCCGATAGCCGGCCAGAGGATCGCTGTGGTCCAGTTGAACGGCGAAATCGGCGTCGGGACGGAAGCTCATTTGATGTCTATCGGATAAATGATGGGGCGGCTGGGGGCCGCATCGCTCATGAACGCGGGTATCTGCAAGTCCAACAGGTAATAACCGTCTTTCACCTGCTCGGGCACGTAGATCATTTCGGTCACGGTACCGTGCGGGCGTTTGGCGTCGGTCTGCCGGCGGCTGCCGGCGGGCAGGCCCCAGAACGCGCGGTGCGCAGCCAGCCGCCCTTCGTCGTGCATGGGATCAAGCGAGGGCAGGTCCACCAGCAGATGTTCGATACCCGCTTCCACCAAATGCGTTATGGCGTCTTCCGTCAGGTAGGCGGGCGGTACTACATCGTAGCGGTGCGTAAGTTTTTCTTTGGTGTTCGGCAGAGTACGAATGATGAAGGCCGTGTGCATTCCCCGCAAGGGGTGATGCTGCAAGCTCATCTTGATGAGTGCCGCATCAATGACGTTGTGGCGCGGCGCGAGCGTGACCAGCGTCACCGGCAGCAGCGACAGGCGCAGTTGCTCGGTTATCGAAGTGGCATCGTCCACCACATGACTGATGCATTCGGTATGCGTACCGTTGCAGTGCGGGACAAGCTGGTATTGGCTCACGTTGCAGCTTCCGCCGCGGCGGGTATCGCCGGTGAAGCTGTCCACTTGCAGCGGCGCGGCACCGGCGGCCGGCGCGCCGAAAAAGTTCGGTTGGGGTCCGTTGAATTGCAGGGGAATGGCCAGCGATATGCCGCGCGCGAGATCCACGTTGCAATGCCGATTGTCAATCTCGAAATGAATAAGATTCACAGGAAGCGCGCCTTGTCGAGCTTGAGCCATTCCAGCGCCGTACCATTCAGCAGGCGATCCTTGATTTTGTCGTCGAGCGGCATGCTTTCAATGAGCTTGCCCGGCATGTGCTCGCCGAGCGGAAAAGGGTAGTCGCTGCCGAGCGCGATGCTGTCCGCGCCCATGAGATCAAGCATGTAGCGCAGCATGCTGGCGTGGTGCACGAGGGAATCCACGTAGAAGCGCCCCAGATAACTAGTGGGATGCACCTTGTTGTCCACGGCGCACAGGTCGGGGCGCACCTGGAAGCCGTGTTCGATGCGGCCAACGGTGGCCGGAAATGAACCTCCGCCGTGTGCAAAGCACACGCGCAACTTCGGCAGTCGCTCGAACACGCCGCCGAAAATCATCGAGCAGATGGCCAGCGAGGTTTCGGCCGGCATGGCCACCAGCCACGGTGTCCAATACTTTTTCATGCGCTCCTTGCCAAACATGTCCCAGGGATGCACGAAGATGGCCGCGTCGAGCGCCTGCGCCGCTTCGAATATCGGGAACAACCCAGGATCGTCGAGATTCATGCCGTCCACATGCGAGCCGATTTCCACGCCGGGAAAATCAAGTTGCTTGACGCAGCGTTCCAGTTCGCGCACAGCAAGGTCGGGCGACTGCATGGGCAGTGTGCCGAGGCCCACGAAACGTTTGGGATGCTTCGCCACTACAGTGGCGATGTGATCATTCAGCAGTCTTGATAAATCCAGTGTATCTTTTGGCTTTGCCCAGTAGCTGAACATCGCAGGCACCGTGGATAACACCTGCACATCCACGCCGCTGGCGTCGCATTCACGCAGTCGCACATCGCCATCCCAGCAGTTGGCTGCGATCTCGCGGAAAAACTCGCCGTCTTTCAGCATGTGCGCGCAGCCGGGGCCGTGGTGTTCCAGCTGCACGAAACCACCATAACCGTATTTCTTTTTCAGATCCGGCCAGTTTTCTGGCAGAATGTGGGTGTGGATGTCAATTTTCAGCATGCGCTTGTTTGAATGTGAATGCGTTCTTTTTGAAAGTGAGGAAGTGAGGAAGTGAGGGATGAAGGGTGAAGATTCGTCGTGTTCTATTTCTTTTTTGGTGATTCCATCACGGAACCACATTTCTTACAGGTTGTGTTTTCCAGGCTACTGAAGAAGCGGTCAAATACCGGCGGGAACTGGGTTTCGATATTCTCCAAGTGGAAGTATTCCTCATACAGCTTGTTATTGCATTTCTCACAGAACCATAACAGGCCGTCTTGCTCTTCCGGCAGCCGTGGCCGCTCGATAACCAGTCCCACGGTATTGGTCAAACGCTGCGGCGAGTGCGGCAGGTGCGGCGGGATCAGCAGGATCTCGCCCTCGCGGATGGGGATGTCCACCGGCTTGCCTCTCTGCATGGTTTTCAAAACCATGTCGCCTTCAATCATGTAGAAAAATTCCTCACCCGGATCATCGTGGAAATCCTTGCGCGAGTTGGGACCACCGACGACTTGGACTACGAAGCCGGTTTCCGTGTAGATGCGCTTGTTGCCGACAGGCGGCTTCAGGAGTTCCCTGTGGTCATCTATCCACTGTTTGAAATTGATCGGTGTCAGATCCCACATGGATGTTCTCCGTTCAGACGCACGAGGCCGATACCCGCATCCACCGTTGCTGTGCAGTAAATCCGATTGATATTCTACCCCTCACCCCTCCCTCTCCCGCAGGGGGAGAGGGCGTGTTGGAGTGAGGCCGATTAAATTGTGGCAATACATTTCAGTTCGATGGCGATGAGCGTGGGCAATGCGATTACCTGCACCGTAGTGCGGCAGGGCTGGTTGTCCCTGAAATACTCGGCGTATATCCGATTGTAAGTGGAGAAGTCACGCTTCATATCGGTAAGAAACACGGTCACGTCCACCAGTTTGTCCCAGCTTGAGCCGGCGTCCTCGAGGATCAGGCGCACGTTCTCGAATACCGAGCGGCATTGGGCCTCGATGTCGTAAGCGATGACATTTCCCTGGGCGTCCAGCGTTACGCCGGGGATTTCCCGGCTGCCGCGCTTGCGCGGCCCCACGCCGGAGAGAAACAACAGGTTACCCACGCACCGAGCATGCGGGTAAAGCCCGACGGGTTCCGGAGCCCTAGTAGATTCAGTTTTAGAAACATTATTCATTACATTGGTTTAGTGTGGAATGAATTTATATTCCAATACATAGAAAATAATTGCGATGCAGAATAGAACGATATATATCTTGTAGAGATTCGTTAGTCTTTGACAATTTGATATCAAAGTTTGATCGTTACAAGCGGAATATTCTCTCTTCCATATAAACCTCTGAAGAGAGAGTTGCGCGCCAATTTTTTTGCTTGAGAAAACAGATGGAGCACCTAATGATTCCCATATGTCTGGATGTTGGGCTTTGATGATACGCATTATTCTTATGTGGAAATATAGTGTAATTAACGGCAATACGAACATCGAGATGAAAGCAATAATAAATATGATGGCAAATACGTACTGCATTACTACAACCTTATTCTAATATTTTATGCATACGTTCTTGGCTTCGGTGAAAAAACGCATGGCCTCCCAGCCGCCTTCGCGGCCGCTGCCGGACTGCTTGACCCCGCCCATGGGCACGCGCAGGTCGCGCAGCATCCAGCAGTTCACCCAAATCAAACCGGCTTCGAGCTGTGCGGCGACGTGATGGCAGCGCGATACGTCGCGGCTCCACAGCGAAGCGGCGAGGCCGTAAGGCGTGCCGTTGGCGAAGGCAACGGCTTGGTCTTCGGTGTCGAAGGGAATCAGCGTAACCACCGGGCCGAAGATTTCTTCCTGATTGGTGCGGCAATCGGGTGGCAGATTTTCGATCACGGTGGGCTCCACGAACCAGCCCTTGGCGCAACGGCCGTTCAGGTTCGCGCGCCGGCCGCCGCAGAGAATCTTGCCGCCTTCTTTTTTAGCTAACTCGATATAGCCCAGGATTTTTTGCAAATGTGGTTCGGAAACCACTGCGCCCTGCTCGGTCTGATCGTCCATGGGATCGCCCTGGCGCAGCGCCTGCACGCGCTTCACAAACTCGCCGCGGAAACGGTCGTATATGCTGCGTTCCACCAATATGCGCGAACCGCACAGGCAGATCTCGCCCTGATTGGAAAAGGCCGCGCGCAGGCTTTCGGCCACGGTTTGCTCGAAATCGCAGTCTGCGAACACCAGGGTGGGATTTTTGCCGCCCAGTTCCAGCGACAGCTTCTTGAATTTCGGTGCGACGCGGCTCGCGATGTCGGCGCCGGTTTTGGTGCCGCCGGTGAACGAAATCGCCTTTACTTCCGGATGTTCCACCAGTACCACACCGGCCTTCGGCCCGAGGCCGTGCACCACGTTGAGCACGCCGGCCGGCAGGCCCGCCTCGATGCACAATTCCGAGAACAGATGCGCGGTCATGGGTGTGAGTTCGGAGGGTTTCGCCACCACGCAGTTGCCGGCAGCGAGCGCCGGCGCGAGTTTCCAGGTGAACAGGTATAGGGGCAGGTTCCAGGGCGAGATGCAGCCGACCACGCCGAGCGGCGAGCGCAGCGTGTAATTGATGGCGCCAGATTCCATGGCGTGGGATTCGCTGGCAAACTGGCTGGCGGCAGCGGCGAAGAAACGCAGGTTGGCGACGGCGCGCGGGATGTCCACGGAGCGAGCAAGCGCGACCGGTTTGCCGGAGTCCACGCTTTCCGCGCGCGCCAGTTTTTCCTCATCGCGTTCCACCAGCGCCGCAAGCCTGTGCAGCCACTCGCCGCGCTCGGCGGCGGGTGTGGCGGACCATTTGGGAAACGCGCGCTGGGCGGCGGCGACGGCGTTGTCCACGTCGGTCTTGTGCGAGTCGGGGATGCGCGCATACGCCTCGCCGGTGGCTGGTTCGAAGTCCTCCAGCCAGCCGCCGGAAGCGGCGGGAACCAGATTGCTATCTATATAGTTGGAGAGTTTCTGCATGTTACAGGCTCTGGATGCGGCCGCCGTCCACCGGCAGGTTGATGCCATTTATATAGCTCGCGACGGGCGAAGCGAGAAAAGCAATCGCAGCGGCGGTTTCTTCCGGCTCGGCGAAGCGGTCCGCGGGAATCAGTTTGAGAGCTTCTGCTTCGATTTCCTTTATTGAGCGGTTTTCCTTTTCAGAACGTGTTTTGAACAGGCTTTCGATGCGCGGCGTTTTGGTAAATCCCGGCAGAACATTATTGACGGTGATGCCGTATTGCGCCAGCTCGCCTGCCAAGGTCTTGGCCCAGCCTGCCACGGCCCAGCGCACGGTGTTGGATACGCCGAGTCCCTTGATCGGTTCTTTTACGGAAGTCGAAATCACATTGATGATGCGGCCGTAACCCGCGCTCTGCATACCGGGCAGGAGCGCCTGCACCAGCATCTGGCCGCAGATCAGCAGGCGCGTGAAGGCTTTTTGAAATTCGTCGGGATGCGCGGTGTACGCGGGGCCGCCCGGCGGGCCGCCGGAATTGTTGATCAGGATATGTGCCGGCGCGTGTTGTTTCAGCCAACCATTCAGTGCCGCTTGCAGTGTATCCGGCTGGTCGAAGTCGGCGGTGAAGTAATCGTGTTTTTGCCTGTCGCTGGCCGTGAGACGTGCGCGCATTGCCTCGAGTTTGTCTTCGGAGCGGGCCACCAGCGTGACGCTGGCGCCCATCTCGGCCAATGCGCGGGCGGCGGCCGCGCCGATGCCCTGGCTCGCGCCGCAGACCAGCGCGCGCTTGCCGTCAAGTCGCAGGTTCAGGATGGGTGAGCCGCTGGTCATGGAATCTGATTCTAAAGGAGTGCGGCTCAACCCGCTCGCAGCCGCCGTACGCCGGGGCAATCCACGCAGTACCAGCCGCCACTGTCGTCGCCGTCGAGCCGCAGCGCCGTAAGCCGGCCGCCCCAGACGCAGCCTGTGTCCAACGGATAGACGTTCTGACCCTTCACTTCGCCGAGCGTGGACCAGTGGCCGAAGAGGATGTGCAGATTCGCGCTGGCACGACCCGGCACTTCAAACCAGGGCATGAAGCCCTCAGCCTGGGTTCCCGGCGCGCCTTTGGATGCCAAGTTGAGTACGCCTTCCGCCGTGCAATACCGCAGGCGGGTAAAACAATTGATGATGAAGCGCAACCGCTGCATGCCGCTCAGGTCCGGCGACCAGCGATCGGGTTGATTGCCGTACATGTGTGTAAACAACTCCCGGTAGTCACTGCTGCGCAATGTGGTTTCCAGCTCGCGCGCGCAAGCTGTGGCAGTGTCCATATCCCATTGCGGCGGCAGACCGGCGTGAATCAATGTGTAACCCAAAGTGGCGTCGTGGTGCAGCAACGGGCGGTGACGCAGCCAGTCGAGCAGTTCTTCCCGATCGGGGGCTGTCAGCACTGCGTCCAGGGTGTCCGCGGATTTATGTTTATCCTGCCCGGCAGCGAGCGCGAGCAGATGCAGGTCGTGATTGCCGAGCACGCAGACGGCGTGCGCGCCGAGGTTTTTTACGAAGCGCAGAACATCGAGGGATTTCGGCCCGCGGTTGACCTGATCGCCCGTGAGCCAGAGTGAATCTTCGGCGGGATTGAATTTGATGCGCTCGAGCAGGCGGCACAGCTCGTCGTAACAACCCTGGATGTCTCCGATGGCGAAGACGGCCATTTAATGCAATAAGCCGGGTACTGCCAACCGGAAAGGGGCGATGGGCGCGTCGAAGTGTTCGCCCTGATCGTTCACCATCTGATAGGCGCCCTGCATGGCGCCCACCGGGGTTTCCAGGACGGCGCCGCTTGAGTAACGGAAGCCTTCGCCGGGTTTCAGGTGGGGCTGTTCGCCCACCACACCCTCGCCACGCACTTCCTGGATCTTGCCGTTGGCATCGGTGATTAGCCAGTGGCGGGTCAGCAGTTTGGCCGGCACCGAACCTTCATTGCGGATGGTGATGGTGTAGGCGAACGCGAAGCGGTTTTGCTCAGGATCGGATTGCGCTGGCACGAAGGCCGTTTGTACGTCCACGTGGATGCTGTTCTGTGACATGTTGCTCATGAATGGGGGAGAAACCTCGGGGAACGGGCTCTATTTTAACGTAGTCGCGACCGAGCGGTCAGCTCAAGCGCACCGCCAGGGCGAGGCCGGGATTGATGCGGGAATGCCGGTGACATTCCCGCCCGGCCAAGCGCCATGACAGGGATGTCATGGCCGATCTGCCCCCCAGGGATGGGTCAGTGTTTGCTAATTCAAGCGCACTGCCAGCACGTCGCAAGGAGCCTTGTGCAAAATGGATTTCTCTGTGGAACCCAGCAGCAGTGCCAAGCCGTGGCGCCCGCGGCTGCCCAGCACCAGGAGATCCGCATGCTCCTCAGCGGTCACGCGCAGGATCTCGGCCTTGATATTGCCCACCTCTACCCGCCGGGTGGCTTTTTGCAGTCCGAGCTTGGCGCACAACGAATCGAGTCGCTGATGCGCACCTTGGACCAGTTCGCCCTCCATATCCAACGGCGGCGGCAACAGTGCCTCGCCGGCCGGATCCACGGGTATGAATTCCACCACGTGCAGAAAACTGAGCTTGGCGTTATAGCGGCCGGCCAACTCCTGGCCCCGACGAGCCACGGTCTCGCTATCCTGAGAAAGATCCACGGCGATGAGAATGTGTTGGTATCCACTCATGGGTGATCCTCCGGTGTGGAACCGTTCAAGTATACGGACGGGTGGCGCGAGCGCCAGCCTGGGAATCAGTGTGCCGCGAGCCGCGCGTAATCGCCGGCGCTCAGGGTTTCGGGGCGGGCGCGGGGGTCCAGGCCCGCGGCGCGGATGTCGCCCTCGTCGGACAGCCCCCACAGGGCATTGAGCAGGGTCTTGCGGCGGTGGCTGAAGGCTTGGCTGACGAGTTGGGCGAAGCGGACCGGGTCCGCCAGCGGGAAAGGCGGCATGACGTGGGGTATTAACCGCACGAAGCTCGACTCCACTCTCGGCGGCGGGCGGAAGGCACCCGCGCCAATGGTGAACAGCGGTTCCACCCGGCAGCGCGCGGCCAACATTACCGTGAGCCGGCCATATTCCTTGCCGCCCGGTTTCGCCGCCATGCGCCGCACCACTTCCTTTTGCAGCATGAAGTGCATGTCAGTTATGGCATCCGCCTGATCCAGCACGTGAAACAGCAAAGGCGTGGAAATGTTGTAGGGCAGATTGCCCACCAACCGGATTTTCCGATTGGGCGGGACCAGCGCGCGGAAATCGGTTTTGAGCGCGTCGCCTTGAATGATACGCAGTGTACCTTTGCCTGCCGCCTGTTCCTGCAGGCGTGGAATCACATCGCGGTCCAGTTCCACGGCCGTGAGTGTTCCGCAACGCTCCAGCAGCGGCAGGGTGAGTGCACCGAGGCCGGGACCGATCTCTACAAGAAAATCATCGGGCGCCGGAGCAACAGCCAGCAGGATTTTGCCAATGACGTTGCGGTCGTGAAGAAAATGCTGACCGAAACGTTTGCGAGGTTGATGGTCTGGTGCGGTGCTTGGCGGATTCACGCCCGCCGACTCATTTCGATGGCGAGACTCAAGGCAGCTTCCAGGCTGGTGTGCTCGGCGCGGCCGGTACCAGCGAGTTCCAGCGCGGTGCCGTGATCCACCGAGGTGCGGATGATGGGCAGGCCGAGCGTAATGTTCACGGCGTGGCCGAAGCCGGCGTGTTTCAGCACCGGCAAACCCTGATCATGGTACATGGCGAGTACGACATCCACGTTTTTCAGTCGTTCTTTGTCGAAGGCGGTGTCGGCGGACACCGGGCCGGTCAATGCCATGCCTTCGGCACGCAATTTTTCACAAACCGGTGCAATGATCTCGATTTCTTCGCGGCCCAGATGGCCACCTTCGCTGGCGTGCGGATTCAGCCCCAGTACCAGGATACGCGGTTGTGGAATGCCGAAACGCTTTTGCAGGTCCGCATGCAGTACACGCAAAGTATGTTTGAGTGAGGTTTTGGTGATGGCGCCGGGCACGTCCTTGAGCGGCAGATGCGTGGTGGCGAGCGCCACACGCAGTGTGCCGGCGGTAAGCAGCATCACCGGCGGCAGCGCATGGCAACGCGCGGCAAGATATTCCGTGTGTCCGGTAAAGGGAAAGCCAGCGTCATTTATGATGCCCTTGTGCACCGGCGCGGTCACCATGGCGTCAAATTCGCCGTTCAAGCAGCCGCCCACGGCGCGATCAAGCGTTTCAAGCACGTAAGGTGCATTGGCGGTGTTGAGTACACCGGCTTGTACCGGTGCGCGCGCTGTTACCGGCAGGACGCGCAATCGGCTGGCTTGCTGCGTAAAACGATCAGTCTGCTTATACGTTGTGAGTGTCACAGGCAATCCCAACGTCTGGGCGCGTGCGGCAAGTACGTCCGCATCACTAATGGCGACAAGGTCCACCGCATGGGCAGTCTGGGCAAGCTTGATACAAATATCCGGGCCGATGCCCGCCGGCTCGCCGGTGGTGAGCGCGATACGGGGCAATAGAGCGGACATGGATACGGTCAGCGGATCGCTTGCTCAGCTTTCCAGATGATATTCAATGTAAGCGGAATCCTTGAGCTGGCTCATCCACTGCTGGACGATTTCCTCGGACTTGCGCGAGTAGATAGCCTCGTAAGCTTTGTTCTGGGTGTATTCCGCGGTTTGATCCGCTTTGCGACGACCCAGCACCTGCACGATGTGCCAGCCATACTGGCTCTTGAACGGCTCGCTGATCTGCCCGACTTGCAGCTTGTCCATTTGTTGCTGGAATGCAGGCACCGTGGCGCCGGTATCAACCCAGCCCAGATCGCCGCCCTTGCTGGCGGAACCGGGATCCTCGGAATACTGCTTGGCGAGCTTGGCAAAATCCGCGCCGGCCAGGATCTGTTTGCGCCATTCCTCCAGCTTGGCCTGGGCTTCGGCATCGGTCATGATGGCGCTGGACTGGAGCAGGATATGACGCGCATGGGTCTGGGTGATTTCCACCTTGTTTTCCGCACTCTTTAATTCATCCAGTTTCACAATATGAAATCCGCTGGAACTCGACAGCGGTTCGCTGATGTCACCCGGTTTCATTTGACGGACGGCATCGGCAAAAATGGTGGGCAGTTCCGAGCCTTTACGCCATCCCAGGTCACCGCCTTTGAGGGCCTGCTGACCTTGTGAGTATTCCACCGCCGTGGCGGCGAAGTCCGCGCCTTTTTTCAGCTTCTCATAGACACTCTGAGCCTTGGTGCGGGCTTCAGCCACCTGCGCCGGTGTGGGATCCGCGGGGATGGCAATCAGGATTTGGGAAAGATGATATTGCGTGTTAGCGTTGCCGTTGGCCGCATCTGCCTCGATCTGCGCCTCGACCTCGCGCGGTGTGATGTGCATCTGGTCGCTGACCACCTGCTGCTCTATCTGGTTGATGATCAATTGATTACGCAAATTCTGACGGAAGTCGGCGTAAATTATGCCCTCCTGCTGGAGTTTCTCGGGTAGCTGGACCAGGGTCAGGCCGTTGCGTTCCGCGATGCGGCTGAGGTTCTGATTGAGCGTGTCATCGCTGACATTAATGCCCTTGTTGGCCGCCATTTGCAGTTCCAGCCGCGTCATCACCATCTGTTCCAGCACCTGCTTACGCAGGATGTTCCCCGGCGGCAGAGCCGTGCCCTCGGCCTGGATCTGCCGGGTGATTTCCGCAACGCGCTGGTCCAGTTCGCTCTTCAAAATCACTTCATCATTCACCACGGCTACGACCCGGTCCAGCAGCGTACCGGTGGAGGAGGCCTTGGCGATGGCCGCAGCCACAGCAGTGGCTTGCGCCGGAGCCGGTGTCATCACCGCAGTGGCGCTGACGTTGGGATTCGGCTTGGGCGTGGAGGCACAGGCAGCGCAGAGCAGCAGGATGGCGGCAAACGCCGCCAGCAGACGGTGAGCGGATTTCAGCATGAAATGTGAACCTTGCTTATTGCGGTTGGGTGGTGTCGGAGTAGCCTAGGATACCATTTTGCAGGAAATCCTCGAGCCGGCGGCCGATGGTGGCCAGACCCTTGAGCTGCAACTGAAAGAAAATCGCCGTGTTGGCTTGGCCGGTCTGGGTAATGTAACGGCGGTGCACAATCTGGAAAACCCAGCAACAACTGTCATATTCAAATCCCGCGAAGCTCTCCAGCGTGAGTTTGTTTTGCACGTCGTAGTTCCAGCGGCCCACCATGCTCCAGTGGCTGCTGAGCGGCCATGCAAACGACAGATCCGTCTGTTTCAGGTTCAGGTCACGGTTGTAACTGTAAGCCAGATTGATGACCTGATGGAAGCTTGGATGGTATTGGACACCGATGGAAGCCGAGTCCGTCTGGCGTGTGGTCGGATCCCATTGCTGGCCATAGCTGGTGGACCAACTTTTGCTAAGGTTCAAGGTGATGTCGCCCACCACATCGGAAAACAAATTGGTCTGTGGGGCCACGCCCGGCAACTGCACGTCGCGGTCGCGGAAATAGCGAATCTGGCCGATATCTCCTTGCAGCAGTTGAGAACCGTCGGAGGCATCCAGCAGGCGGCTGGTTAGCGCATAACTAAGTTGGTTGGCGTCTGCCTGACGGTCGCCACCGTCGAAGCTGTTGTCCGTGAACAATTGCAAGTAGCTGAATTGGGGTTGGATAGTATCGAAAATCGGGATCTGCGTTTGGTTGCGGTAAGGCACGTAGAGATAAAACAGCCGCGGCTCCAGTGTCTGTATATAATTGCCGCTATCGCCCACCTCGCGCTGGAAAAACAGACCGCTGTCGAGGCTGACGATGGGCGTCACGCGGGACAAATCCGTTTGGGTGCCGGTGGGCACGTTCTGATCCAGGTTGTACTCGGTGACGCGTAGAGCCGCTGTGGGCGTGAAGTAATAACCGGCATTGCCGAAGGTGTAACTAGCGGTGGGTTTGAGATCCAGGCGCAGAGCGCCTATTTGCTCGTCCTGTTGAAACTGTACCAGTTCACTGTTGAAGGCATATTGAGGCCCGCCGCTGGTGGGATCGCTTTGCCAGGCGAGCAGTGTCTGGGGCAGACGCTTGTAGGGATACGCGCTGGGCGGAATAGTGGGGTCCACGATTTGCCAGTCCTGTACCTGGCTCATGAACGTCCAGCCCGAATTCGGCTGGCTATAGCTGATTGCAGCATGGCGTTCCTGACTGGTGGTGGCGATGGTGGCCAGACTATCGCCCAGGTCCTGAAAATAATTGTTGTCCGACACCCAGTTGTAAGCGGTATTGAAGTTCCAGCCGGTCCAGAGTTGCGTGATATCCGAGAAATTTAGCAGGCCGCGTTCCTGATCGGCAAGTTGGTCATGCGGCAGATAGCTGACGTCTATCAGACCCTTGCTTGAATCGGTGAGATAGCGGAACTCGCCGCTCATATCGAAGCCGCGCTTGGTAATGATGCGTGGTGTCAGCGTCGCATCATAGTTCGGTGCCAGGTTCAGGTAATACGGTGTGCTGAGGTCGGTGCCCGTGAAAGTCGAGAAACCGAAGGCCGGATCCAGGAACCCGGATTTGCGGTCGTCGTTCAGCGGGAAATTGATATAGGGTGTCCAGAAAATGGGAATGTTGAAAAAATCAATGATGACGTTGTGGCCCACACCGGTATTGGTGGTCTGATCCAGTTCCAGGTCGGGCGCATTCAGCACCCAGTCGCGTCGCCCCACGGGGCAGGTAGTGTAGTGCACATCGGTGAGCAGATCATGGTTTTTGTCCAGTGCTCTCAAAAGCTTGGCTGTACCCCGGCCATGACGCTGCGGCAGGAAGAAATTGGCATCATTGAATGTGCCGCTACCGGTATTGAGATTGTAATCCCCCGATGGCCCGCGCAAATCCATAGTGGGTGAACTGAAATGCACATTGTCCGTGGCGTGGGTGTTCCCCGTCACGCTGTTGTATTGCATGCGCTCGGCGGTCAAGCGTTTGTCACCCTGGATCGCCTGGGCGTGGCCGGTAAGCAGCGCTTCACCATGCACATAACCTTTGAGTAAATCGGCGCTGATGTGGGTGGGCGGATTGGCGCCGGCCGCGGGAGCGGGTGTGACACTGGCGACGGCAGCAGGCGGGATCGGGCAGGTGGCCCACTGGTTATAACCGATGGTGCCAGGCGGGCTATCGGCGAACAACGGCGCGGATGCAAGCAGTGTAACGGCCAAGACCAATGCGCGGCTCACATTCACCAACAGACTCCTGAACCGGTATGCAACGCGGGGTACAATCGCACACTTTAATAACGGGTTCAAACCGGGAGATGGCTGGATGTCGCAACGGCTTGAGGAGCTGAAAGTCTGGGCGCAAGAAACTTTGCGGCTGTCGGCCGTGAAACTGGAGCCGGTATCCGAGGATGCCAGTTTCCGCCGTTATTTTCGCATCCAGACCGGCTGCCGCTCCAGCATCGTCATGGATGCGCCCCCACCCAGGGAAGACTGCCGGCCCTTCGTGCATGTGGCTGGATTGCTGAAAGCCGCCGGTGTGCATGCTCCGGATATCCTGGCTCAGGATCTGGACCGCGGTTTTCTGTTGCTCAGTGATCTGGGCCGGCAAAGTTATCTGGATGCACTGAATGACGAAAACGCCGATGCGTTGTTCTCCGATGCCGTTGATGCGTTGATCCGATGGCAGCGAGCCAGCCTGCCTGGTGTGTTGCCGCCATATGATCAGGCGCTGCTACGCCGCGAATTGAACCTGTTCCCGGAATGGTATGTGGCGCGCCACTTGAATGTCACACTCACGGTTGCAGAGCGCACGATCCTGGAGTCCGTTTTCAGCCTGCTGGAAAACAGTGCCTTGGCGCAGCCGCAGGTTTTCGTGCACCGCGATTACATGCCGCGCAATCTCATGTTGAGCACTCCCAATCCAGGCGTGCTGGATTTCCAGGACGCGGTCTATGGCCCCATCAGCTACGACGTGGTTTCCTTGTTCAAGGATGCCTTCATTTCCTGGGGAACCGAGCGTATCGAATTTTGGCGGCGGCGATATTGGGAGCGGGCGCAGCAGACCGGCTTGCCGGTGCAGAAATATTCAGAATTCACGCGGGCTTTCGACTGGATGGGCTTGCAGCGGCATTTCAAGGTGCTGGGTATCTTTGCGCGTATAAATTATCGTGACGGCAAGCCTGTTTATTTGAAGGATACGCCGCGATTTTTGAATTACGTGCACGAGACCGGCAAACTCTACAAGGAATTTACGCCGCTGTTGAAACTGCTGGATGCGCTGGAGCAGCGTACACAAGGCAGGATGGCGGCCACATGAAAGTGATGATATTGGCGGCTGGACGCGGCCTGAGGTTGCGTCCGCTCACGGACAGTACGCCGAAACCTTTGTTGGAAGTGAAAGGCAAGCCTCTCATCGTGCATCATCTGGAACGACTGCGTGCGGCCGGGTTTTCCGAGATCGTTATCAACCTTGCCTGGTTGGGGAATCTGATCAAGAGCTTCCTGAGTGACGGTTCCGGTTTTGGCGTGCGCATCCATTATTCCGAAGAGCCGGAAGGAGCCTTGGAAACGGGCGGCGGCGTGCTCAAGGCGTTGCCGCTGCTGGGCAGCGAAGCTTTTCTCATAGTGAATGCCGATGTCCTCACGGATTTCCCTTTTGAGACCCTGAAAACCGCACTGCGGGACGGTGATCTCGCCCACCTGGTGATGGTTCAGAATCCACCGCATCATCCGCAGGGTGATTTTCACCTGGATTCCAGTGGCCATCTGCTTGCCGAAGGCACACCGCGTCTTACCTACGCCGGTATCGGCGTGCATCATCCTGATTTTTTCCGGGACTGCGTGCCGGGAAGATTCCCGCTGTTGCCGTGGTGGCAGAAGGCCATGCAGGCCAAGCGTGTAAGTGGTCAGAGATATTCCGGGTTTTGGAATGATATCGGCACGACTGACGGGTTACGCGCTATCTCGTGAATCAATATTGAATGATTGCCGTGCCAAGATATGGGCTCAAAGCGTTGGTGCCAATCAGCACGAACTCATCCGGCGTGATCGGATAAACGGCAAAAGGCGAACTACCGCCGCCGCTGCTGTTGAGCGTGGCGGTCCCGCGCACGCTGGTGTTCAACATGTAAGTACCAGTCAGGGAGAGCACCGGTGGAATACTGCCGATCGCGTTCAGAAGCAGGTTGCCGCTGAGGTTACCCTGTCCATCCAGGGCAAGAGTGCCGAGACCCAGGGATGGGGATGCCGGTCCTGCCGCGCTGAATAAGGTAAATCCATAATGCGCCTCAAGCGAGTCAGTGTTAAACGAGGTACCCTGCTGTTGTGAAATGATAAGACCGCTTGCGACGATGTTGCTATTGGTCGCCATGAATTGTCCCTGGCTCGGGGAACTCATGTAAAACACGTATGTGGTGGGAGTATTCGCACCCTGATTGTTTATGGTGAGCGTGCCGCGGCCATTGCCTGAAGGGTCGAATGTATAAGTGCCGGTGGGCGTGTATGTTCCAACACTACCTAATGTATTGACGTCCTCGGTGATGGTTCCGAGGCTTCCACTTCCGAATGGATTGAACTGCCCTGCCTGCATATAGGCACTGGTTGGACTGTTGCCGCCTAGGAAGAACACATAGGGAGCGTTCAGGGAGGCATCGCTGAAAGTAATGGGCTGTTGAGGTGAGAGGTTGCCACTCAGGGGTTGGGCAGAATCGGAGGAGAGGAATTCGATATCAGATGCAGAAACCACATAAAAGCTGTAATTATGTGATCCAGCAATGTCGGTGAGGGTCGCAGTGCCATGATTTTGGTCATCGAAACTGTAGCTGCCCGACACGGGGATATTCGACAAGATACTCGGGCCATTCACATCTTCCGTCCCGGCAGTGGTAAATGCACCCCCGGTGGTTGCGATGACGCGGCCAAGCATGGTGATACTCTGATTTGAGGTATTCTCGCCGCTGAAGCTGAAAACATACGGACCGCCAAGATTCGTCACGCTGCCGGCCGCCTGACTTTGTGGGGAGATGTTGCCTGCTATCACAGTGCCGGCGTCGGTGCTGATCAGACTTGCCTGGCCGCCGGTCAGCAAAACGAACTGGATATCAACGGTTCCAAGAACTGCTGTGCCCAGCCCATCAGGATTGATGGCATATGTTCCGGCAAAAGGAGTCTTTGGTTGGACAGGTGTTGTTCCATCATTGATGTCTTCCAGGCCATTGCCCAGTTGTCCCGCGCCATTGGCGTTGAATTCGCCGATTGCGGACCAGGGAGCTCCGTTATTAAGTCCGTTCATATTGAAGGCATAGGCCCCGTTCAATGATGCATTTGAATAACCGATGCTGAGTGTCGTCGTGCCGGACAGCGCCGTGTTAGATTGCTCGATGGCGGTGATGGTGACCTGGCCGCCCGGGGGAGGAAGATCCGGTGCAGTGTACAAACCGTTTGTCGAGATGGTGCCGACGCTGCTGTTGCCACCCGTGGTGACGTTCACCTGCCAGGTGAACGCTGTGCTACCGTCGGCAGCGGTGGCAGTGAGGGTGTCTTAGATTTTGTGTATTCGGGTTTGGTTTTGGTTTCATTTCTTAGTGCTGTGG